>CAYGWN010000024.1:0-24361 GCA_964353765.1 uncultured Methanoregula sp.
CCGTTCTTCTTGATCTTCGGTTTCGTCAGCCGGTCAGGGCTGTGAATGAATTCATCGCAGGTCGCTCCCTTGGGGCAGAGTTTCCCCTCGTTGACCGGGCTCCTGCGGGATGGCTCGACACCGACCACCTTATCATTCTGCACGACCAGGTTGAGTGCGCACCCTACCCCACAGTAGGGACAGGTAGTTGTTACATACTTCAAAGGTTCATCACTTTTAGTACTCATTTACAATCCCCCTATCGGAGATCTCCGGCGAAAAACCGGATCTTGATTTACTTTTTGTTACAGTTAACAGCCTCGACTTCCTAATACTTAAATATTGATAAATCCAGTTGATGTGTTAACTCATAGTAGTTTACTTAAAAATTAGGCGTGGTCTCACCTTTTTCACAATGCTTATTTAAAAGCACTACCTTCCGCTGATCATGCAATATCCGAGTAACACCAAATCTTTCGGCGACCTGCGACAAAATATGGATGCGTATGGGATCAATCCGTATCTTCAGAAATTATTTACCCGGTGTATTGCGTTTCATACCGTGAGCGCCCCAGGCCTTTTCATCGGAGTCTTCATGGTTGATTATGCTCTTGAGCTTCTCGGCGCCCGGGCTGGCGAAAAGCTCTATGCCATTGCAGAAACCTACAAATGTATTCCGGATCCTCTTCAGATTATTGCGGGCTGCACCTTTGGCAACCACCGCCTGCAGGTCATCCCTATCGGGAAATTCGCCATCACCATGAACCGTCCCTCCGGAAAGGATGTCACCGACGGCGTCCGGGTATACGTGGACCAGCGGAAACTGAAAAAATACCCGATTATCGAGGCCTGGTATACCCACAGTCGCGGGTTCAAGAGTGCCACCATGGTCTTCCCTCTTATCGATCAAATCCTGAAAGCAGGAAGGGATATCCTTTCTTACCAGCGCGTCCGTATCAAGGTCCCCCCCAAACAATCATGGAAGTCCGTCCCCTGCACGACCTGCGGTGAAATGGTACCCAATACGTTTCTCGAAGGCAATCACTGCCGGGGTTGTGGATCGATGTCCTACTATGAGATACTCCCCTCAAATGACAGGGAGTATTCCACTTCCACGACCGGTAAAAAAGGTGAATAATCCGGCCGGGATTATTTGAAAATATCGAAGATCTGGTCACTGCCCGTTGCCGAGAGACGGTCACGCTCTTGTCGCTCCTCGACCAGGGCCAAGATAGGCAGCTGCATATCAATACCCGGTACATGCCCGAACATCTTTTCGAGTTCGACCTGCTGGGCATGCATGAAACGGGAGTTCGGGATCTCCATCGGGCAGTTCTCTTCGCACTGTCCACAGTTGATGCAGGAATCCGCAATATGGGCAAACCGGATGAGGTGGAACATGAAGTTGACCGGCAGTTTTCCAGGTTCAACGAGGTAGGGTTTCTTGGTGCTGCACTCCACACAGTAGCAGATGGGGCACTGCTCGATGCAGGCGTAACACTTGATGCAGCGGGAAGTATCCCCGACTATTTTCTTGAGCCTGTCCCTTCCTGTCCCGAGCCCCTCGAAGTCATGCTTCCGCCACTTGTCAGCGAGTTTGAACATGGCCCCTTCGACTTTCGCCCGGATCTCGATTCCCTTGGGAATGGGTGCTTCTATCTTGATTGCACCGGCATCTGACGCTGCCTTGAGCAGGTTTGCACCCTTCTCACTGCAGACTTCGACGAAGGTAGCCTTTCCTGCCTTGTCACCGATGACCCCCCAGTTGCCGCAGGCGAGATCGGCCTGGCGGGTGACCTTCAGCTTGCACCGGCGGCAGTTGGTGCGCCGCCCATAGCCGGCCTCTTCGAGTTCGTCAATGGAAATCCCCTTATGGCCACCCTCATACTCGATAATAAACTGGCCCTTGTCGATCTCTTCCTTATGGACCGTATCAGGGTCGACCCCGAACTTGTCCTCGATCATCTTCCTGGCGGCGACGGGGCTGACAGTACCCCCGCAGTTCACACCGATCATCAGGATGTTGTCCAGGTTGACCTGCTGGCGCTTGGCAAGCTCGTAGAGCCCCATCATGTCGCAGCCCTTCACGGTCATGGCGATCTTCATGCTGTTTGCACCATCGAGGTACTTCTTGACCAGTTTCGACATGAGCAGGGTGCCGCAGTGGAGGGACCCTGCGGTCTGGTCCAGGTCCTTGGGATCGGTGATGATGGTGGGGACAGCATCATAGATGTCATACCCCTTTTTAACGGCGAGAACAGCATCAACCGCCTTGCTCTCCAGGGCAAATTTGAGGAGCTGGGTCACGGCGCCGCCGCATTCTGCTTTCTTCTGCAGTGCGGCGTCAGTGGTCCAGGCATAGAACATGTCTCCCTTCTTTACCATCTCAGTTCCCTCCTGAAATCTTCTCGACAGCAACCGCGCAATGCTTCAGTTCCGGCATCTTGGACATGGGATCAAGCGCGGTGTTGGTAAGTGCGTTGGCCCCCTGGGGGAAGTGCATCGCCATGAACAGAACTCCGGGAGCCACTTCATCACTAACCCGGGCAACGGGGAAGGATTCCCCCCGGCGGCTGCGTACTTTGACCATCTCCCCTTCGGTAATCCCGAGTTTCTTCGCATCCTCGATATTAATCTGGATATAGCCCTCGGGGACTTCGTAATCCAGTACCTTCGATCTCCCGGTCTGGGTCCTGGTGTGGTAGTGGAAGATCAACCTGCCGGTCATCAGGGTGAAGGGGTACTCGGCATCGGCAACCTCTGCTGGTGGCCGGTACTCGATCCCGAAGAACGTCCCGAGGCCGTCAGGGGCAGAAAATTTCTCCTTGTGCAGGATGGGGGTGCCAGGGTGCTCGATGGTCGGGCAGGGCCAGTGCACGGACTCCGGTTTCTCAAGCTTCTGGTAGGTACAACCGAACATGGACGGTGTCACTGCCCGCATGTCATTCCAGACATCTTCGGCCGATTTGAAGTCAAAGCCCTTGAGCCCCATCTTCTTTGCCAGAAGGACGAATATCTCCCAGTCGGCCTTGGCATCACCGGGCGGATCGACGGCCTTGCGGACACGATTGATACGTCGCTCCCCGCTGGTAAATGTCCCGTCCTTCTCGGCAAAACAGGCTCCAGGCAGGATCACATCAGCATACTGTGTTGATTCAGTGGGGAAGATGTCCTGCATGACCAGGAAGTCCAGTTTCTCAAGCGACCGCATGACATGATTTGAATCGGGATACGAGACCACCGGGTTTAACCCGAGGAAGTACATCGCCTTTATCGGGTCACCGCACTGGTTGATCTGTTCGGTCAGGGTAACCCCGTATTCACCGGGCAGGCCGGTGACACCCCACGCCTTCTCCATCTTCTCCCGGTTCTCCGCGACCTCGCATTTCTGGTATCCGGAGTAAACGTTCGGGTAGGCACCCATGTCGCAGGCACCCTGTACGTTGTTCTGGCCACGCAGCGGGTTGACGCCGACACCCGGGCGCCCGATGTTCCCGCAGAGCATGGAGAGGTTCCCGAGCGACCGGACATTGTCGGTCCCTGTGGTCAGCTCGGTGATGCCGAGACAATAGATGATGACGCCATTCTTTGCTGCGGCGTACTTTCGCGCCATTTCCTTGACCTTTTCTGTAGGGACGCCCGTTACATTCTCGACATCGGCATACTTTTCAACGGTCTTTTTCAGGTCCTCGAATCCCTTGGTCCGTTTCTCGATGAATTCCTTATCATGCAGCCCCTCCTTGATGATCCAGTACATCATCGAATTGATGAGGGCAATGTGCGTAGACGGGTTAAACCGGATCCAGTCGTCAGCCAGCCTTGCTGTCGGACTGAACCGCGGGTCAACGACCATAATCGGGATGCCTTTCAGTTTCGCCTGGGCGATTCTTCTCCCGGCAAGCGGGTGTGCTTCCACAGCATTCGAACCCCAGATGAGGATGAAGTCGGAGTTCAGGACATCCTCGAACGGGTTGGTTGCTGCTCCGGAGCCAAACGAGAGGGAGAGCCCGGCTACCGAGGGGCCGTGGCAGATCCGTGCGCAGTTGTCGACATTGTTGGTCTTGAACGCCACCCGGGCAAACTTCTGCATGATGTAGCAGTCCTCGTTCGGCGTCCGGCAGGAGACCTGGAATCCCAGGGACTTCGGGCCGTACTTATCATAGGTCTCCTTGAACTTCTTTGCCACGAGGTCGAGGGCTTCGTCCCAGCTGGCTTCTTCGAATTTCCCGTTCTTCTTGATCAGCGGCTTCGTGAGCCGGTCGGGGCTGTGGATGAATTCCCAGCAGGTCATACCTTTCGGGCAGAGTTTTCCCTCATTAATCGGGCTCCTCCGATAGGAGTCAACCCCGACAACTTCCCCGCCTTGCACAACGAGGTTCAGTGCACATCCTACCCCGCAATAGGGACAGGTCGTCTGTACGTATTTCAATGATGGTTCGGATAGTTTGTTCATCAAATTCTCTCCTGCATCTAACAACGGTGGTCAGATAATAACTGGTTAACTTTTCCAAATAGGTTAAATGTTCAACTTATAATCATGTATTTGTAAATAAATTTAGTTGTTTTATTGAGAGAAATTGTTGATTATTGGTGGGTGAGAGGGAGAGGTAAAGAGAAAGCTGTATTTCTTTGTGATTCGTTCCGGAATTTTCGGTACTTGACTGAGAGGGTATTTTTTCAGCCTGATTCATATCAGAGAGCTTTTACCCTGGATTTTGCCGGGACTTCAACCGAATGGAAAACAGGTCTTCCTCATCTGCGGTAAGGATCATTTCCGTGGAGAGTTTGAGCGGCTTTAAGGAAACCGTGCAGGTGCTGCCGGGTGAAATAAACCTGATTTCATCCGCCTTCCGGGATGCAGAACGGGGCCTGCGAAATGTGAGGCGCCTGTTGCCCGGCCGGGCTCCCGTGATGCCGATAAGGGCATCGGCCAGGCAGGGATTGATCCCCGGATCCAGGGAAATTCCTGTTCTCCGCAGATCTCCACCCAGTATTTCCGTGATCTTCTCTCCAATCCTCACTGCCATCGCCGTTCCACTACACCACTCCCCATGATAATTAACAGCCTCACGGATCAGGCTCTCGCGATACCGGACAGCACCCATCTTCAGGATCTTCCCTGACCGGTCATGGGTGGTGGCAGAGAAGACAGCATCCCATCCCGGCTGATAGGGCTTGATATCGATCACCGGGGTTCCATCTATGAGATCAAGCAGGTCAACTTCAAGGAATCCTCCTTCCCGCTTCTTTACCAGCCGGACAACACTCAGGGAGATAGGATTTGGCCGGGAGGGAGATCGCAGGGCAAAGACACCTTTTTCTGGAAGATCGGGAGAAATTTTCCGGGCCCGGGCCACGAGCAGGTCCCTCCCCCCTCGATGCATCCAACAGAGGAGGATGAGGTGGGAATTGCTCTCGATCCCGTCAAGGGCTTTCCAGTAATCAGGATAGATTTCAACTGTCCCAGGTACTCCCTGCAAGGGCATATCTTCCTTCTTCCTGATGGAAGAATGAATGGCCCCTACCGGTATCAGCTCAAGGACGCCCGTTACTGTCTTCTCCGGGTCAGGAGCTTCCCTGGTCATGTGAGGGAATGTTACCGGCACTTCTCATAATAAGCCATGCTGCCACACCCTGCACAGCGGTCTCCTTCCATCATGTCTTCGGGTACCGGTTCTCCGCAGGAAGGGCAGAGTACCGGCTTCCACTTCTGCTTGCGGGTGGTCTTCATCCTGATACGATCAAATGAAAAGATGTTCCTCCCGGCAGAAAGGATCTCGTCCACCAGTTTTCGCTTCATGGATACTGCCCTGAATTCAGGACTGTTGTCGAACCACAGGGCAATGGTCGGATATTTATCGAGTTTTTTCCGGTCGACATATACCCGCACACCTTCCGCATGATCCCCGGTGGAGAATGGAGTCAGGGTTATGGCAAATTTTCCGATGGGGACGATTCGCAGCCGGTGATTACCGGTCGTTGCATGCATGATGACCTGGGGAGGGTCAGGAAGACATTTGTGTGTTTCACAGGTTACAAAAATTTTGTCCTGGCTCTTTTTCCCAAGAAGGTCGAGGGCATAGTCCACCATGAAGACCCCGATCAAAAGACCTGGGGCGGCATAGGTGTGAAAATCGATGCACTTCTTAAAATTTTCCTGCAACTCCGGATCGATTCCCAGGATGGCAAGTCGTTCAGTTACTTCACGGTCTGAATATTCAGGGATATTCTGCATAGAGTATTATCAATCAAAATGAGTAAAAAATTTCCGATTAGTAAGCGATGATTATTACCTGTTCCAAACAGGTTAAAGAGGGGATCACAGAAATTCTCCTGAATGGCCGCTCTGGATTGACCCGCCACACCCTCAAAACCTTCAATTCAGCTGACAAAGTTCTGTGATCGGTAGGAAGGATATTAAGGCAGCGTAAGTGAGGACGTCCAACGCTGAATCTGCAGCACCAAAGGACTCCTCCGAATTACGCAGAAATGTCACATCTGGACAATAGCAGGAACCACTGTTCTGTTAAAATCCAGAATAAGTGAAGAATGAATTATCCGGTTTTTTTTGAACAAACCAGGGCTTTCCATGATACCCGTTATCAATAAAATAATTTATCTTTCAAAAAAATTAATATGAGGTAGTTTACAGGGAACAGGATTTGCCGGGAACATTCAGTGCCCGGTCCTGCTCCCGGACTGTTCACATGAAACGCCGGTACCTCTCCCTTATTCCGTTTGATGAAGCTGTCAGGATATTGAAGGATACGTTCCCTTCACCGGGTATAACTGAGTGTATATCCCTTGAGCAGGCAGTGGGAAGGGTAACCGCTGAACCGGTCTTTGCACCCTTTTCTGTCCCTGAGGTAAACCTGGCTGGCATGGACGGTATTGCTGTCCGAAGTGCTGATACAAAGGGAGCTTCGGAGCGGAACCCCCTGAAGATTGATGAGTTTACGCTGGTCAATACCGGGCATGTTATCCCGCAAGGCTGTGACGCAGTGGTCATGATCGAGGATGTCTGGCGGGACGGCCCTGACTGCAGGATACGAAAGTCAGCATTTCCCGGGCAGTTCATCCGGCCTGCAGGTGAAGATATCCGGGAAGGAGACCTAATCGTTCCCCGCGGGCATGTGGTCAGGCCATTTGATATCGGGGCCTTCGCAACCTACGGGATTTCCAGCCTGAAGGTGATATCCGTTTCCGTCGGGCTCATCCCGGTTGGAGACGAACTCATCCCGGCCGGTGCACGACCGCGACCCGGAATTGTTCCCGAGAGTAACACCCTGTTTGCCCGCGAATACTTCACGGGTATGGGGGCAGCCTGTAACCGGTACCCGATTACCCGGGACACCATGCAATTGATTTCTGATATGCTGGACCGTGCTCTCGATGAAAATGAACTCATAATCCTGTTTGGCGGGTCTTCCGCGGGGACAAAAGATTATGTTGAACAGGTGATCGCATCATGCGGAACGCTCCTCTTCCATGGCGTGGGGATGAAGCCCGGCACTCCGGCAATGGCAGGTTCTTGCGACGGAATCCCCGTTATCGGTGTACCCGGTTTCCCCGTCGCAGCAGCATGTGTGATCAGGGAATTTGCCGGACGGCTCCTTGAGTGGTGGGGACTTCCTCCTTATCCCACCTTTCCCACTCGGGCCCACCTTGCAACGCGGATCCATTCCGAGCTCGGCTATGAAGAATTCGTCCAGGTATCGGCCGCCAGAATCGGTGACAGGATCTCTGTCATGCCCCATTCACGGGGAAACGGGGTCCAGATGTCAATCGTCAGGTCGAACGGTTTCGTGCGCATCCCGTCATCGTATGAAGGATATGAGGCAGGTGATGAGATCCAGGTTCATCTCACTGTTCCGCCCATGCATGTCGATAACAGTCTCCTGATTTGCGGAATTCGTGATGAATGTATTCATATTCTCAGTAATTTTCTCAGCCCCCGGAGACTCTTTCTGCATTGTTGCAGCATTCCTGATATCAGCGCTCTGGAAACCCTGAAGAAAGGGATGTGCCATGCAGCTTCGGTCAGCCTGGTACGGATTGGAGCTTGGGAGGGGGGGGCTCTCCCCCGAATGATGGAGGGGCTGAACCTTATGAGGATACCTGTTGCCGAGGCCGAAATAGGGCTCGTATCCAGGGACAGCGTGACAATCGATAACCTTCCCCTCCTCCGGTTTATGAACAGGGCGAGGGGCACTCCGGCAAGGATTCTCATCGATGAATTGTTGGACCGGAACAATATCGCCCCTGACAAGGTTCCGGGATATGCCTCCCCTGCGGCCAGAAACGAAGGCGGGGTTATCACGGCAATAAAGAATGGATCTGCTGATACGGGGATCTGCCGGAAGAGGACGGCAGAGAAAGCTGACCTGTGCTGGACCCCCCTTGGTTATGAATCGTATGACCTCCTGTTCCCCCTGAGGGCCATGGAGGAAACCCCCACAATCGAAATCCTTACGGTGCTGAAATCAGATCAGTTCAGAACGGCAATCAGCCACCTCGGCGGTTATTGCACAGAAAGGAGCGGACAGGTTATTCCCATTTTTGCTGATTCCACTTGAATGCAGAATAACAACCCTTGCATGAACTGGTTTACCTGCCGAAATGTAAAGTAATTTAAATGTATTTTTATAATAGTTAACAAAAAGGTCTTAATAGGCAGAATACATGAGAGCAACAGAAAGCCTGCTAGATGGTGATTCCTCCTGCTACCGGATCGATCTCAAGCTGGGCATCTCTCATTCAAAGATACCAGGGGCACTTGAACGATGGGTTGGTGACTCCGGGTTATGCAGGGACCCTGATAACCACCCATACATGGTCCTAGCAGAAATCTCCTCCTGTGAATGGGGTGGTAAGCAGGACGTCATGCAAACAATAGCCCGTTGCGTTGCGGAAGCTGGACCGATTATGGTATCGGTTAATCCGCTTCCCAATGCAATACCCCTGAAGGATTTTTCTTCCTACCAGGTTCGTCCTTCCCCGGGACTCTATTCATTTGTTCTCCATCTCTTCCAGGCCTGTCCGGTTATTTTCCGGCCGGGATCATTCATTGAAAGTATGGCCAGGGGTGCACCAGCTACCCTACCCGTAGTTCTTCCAAACCTGTATAGTCATATGGTACCACAATCCGGTGATTTCGTCAGAGATGAAGGCCATCCGCCCGGTACCGGGCCGAAAATTGAAAGTCGTACTCGGTCGGGATTTTATCGGAAGGACGGGCAGGACAGCCCCGTTTTCATCGAGATCCTCAGGATTGTGCTTCGGAAAAAAGGAATCCCTATAGCAGAATATGATACCTCTATGGAATCGTGGTTCTCCTCATCAGAATCAACCAGGAGAAAGAATGCACGGCAGTCTCTCCGCGCATTCCGGATGAGGAAAGGATACCAACTGACCGGGTCCCGGTATTGCCCGAATCCTCAGGTATATGTTATCAGTGACCTCCATCTTGGTCACGCAAACAGTATCCCCCGGTACAAACGACCGTTTTTAATAAGTGATCCCGGTGAGATGGATCGCGTTCTCATACGGAACTGGAACTGGACCGTGAAGGATAATGACATTGCAATCTTTCTCGGGGATCTCTCGTACATGAGCAAGAAACTGCCCGAATCATATCTTGAACGCCTCCAAGGAAGAATCTTCTATCTTGAAGGGAACCATGATCCCTTTGCTTCCCTCATGTCGCATTGCCTGCTTATGCGATACAGGGGAATACCATACCTTTTCATCCACAATCCCGATGAACTGGTAAAGCCATTTGATGGCTGGGTGATTCATGGCCATGTTCACAACAAGGATTTGACCAATTATCCCTTTTTCAATCCTCACTCCCGGACCGTAAATGTGAGTGCTGAAATGATTGGATATCGTCCTATATCGCTTCCTGAAATCCATCATCTGGTTACCGGAACTGATGAAGTCATTCCATTCCGCGACCTGTCCTGGGTTGATGTACTATCACGGGATGTGCCGCCAGAACCTGAACGGGCACTTGCTTCAGTAGGATGACAATGCGGATTAGGCCTGAGATTATCCACATGCTCGAGCAGAAGGGAGGAGTCATTCCCGAGCTGGATAACCGTTTCTGCACAATCCGTTTGCGCATTCCCGGCGGTATTATCTCAGCCGATCAGCTCCTTGGAATTGCCAGACACGTCCGCAGACGCGGGATTGGAAACCTGCACCTCACAACACGCCAGACCATTGAAATTCCCCATGTCCCTCTGGAGAAAATCCCTTCCCTGCTGAAATCTCTCGAAAAGTCCGGTGTCTCGCTGGGAGCGGAGCACGAAGAGGTCGTCAATATCACTGCCTGCCCCGGGACCGATCGATGCAGGCTTTCAAATATCGAGACCGCCAATTTCCTTACGCGGCTGGACTCAATCCACTTCGGAAAGGAAATGCCGGTACGGGTCCGCATCGCCATCTCGGCCTGTCCAAACGGGTGCACGAGCGAGCGGTTGAGCGAAATCGGAATCACCGGGCTCAGGAAACCCATCCGCGATGAAGGCCTGTGTACCGGTTGTGGGACGTGTGCGCAAACCTGTAAGGAAAAGGCAGTATCCATGGTTAATGGCCGCATGATTCTGGATAGCAATCTTTGTGTACAGTGTGGAATGTGCATTGACTCCTGCCCTTTCCACATTATCAGAGGAACCGTACCGCATTATATGATCACGGTAGGTGGGAAACGGGGGCGCCATCCTGTAGTAGGCAGGGAATTGATCAGGGTTGATTCGGAAGATAAGGCCGTAGAAGTCGTTGATCGTGTTGTGGATTGGATATATAGGTTTGCATATAGTGAAACCACATTGACCGACCAGCTCGAGAAGATGAAGTTTTCCGCGTTTCAAAAGCGTATTATCCAGGAATTTGGAAATTCAAACATTGAACCATGATATGAAAATCACAAATCCTTCCCATAGATGGGGGGATTAATCAGTCATGGACAAAACATGATGATTGAAGGGAGGGTTGAAACAATGTACATTTATCCCAACAAACGAATTGAATGGCTGCAGACCGTTTCCCTCGAATGTGTTTGGATTACCTGTCATTAGCCCTTATTTGTGTGCCCATAAGTTAAACAGGTATGCAAAAAGTAAAATCTGTGTTAATCAAATTCTATTAAATTTGATTAACAAGATCAAATAATTAATAATATTCTGACGACAACCCACATTTCACATGGCTTTTAGTGTACATGTAAACATCGAACGCTGCACAGGGTGCGGCAATTGCGTTGCGGCATGCCCCGTCAATGCTCTTGAAATTTATACCGTTGATCCAGTGACGAAAGAGAAGATCTATTCGGTCAGGGATGGAAAATCAATCAGTCTTGATTTCAAGTCCGAGCTCTGTGCCGGATGCGGCGTATGCATCGGAGCGTGCCCGTATGGTGTGATCTCGCTTTCAGGTCGCGGAATGTTCCCGTCTGAAACCGTCACCTGAACTATTTAAGCAGAAAGAAGATCCGAAAATTCAAGAAAAAAACTTGTGAGGTTTCCCTATGGAAAGAAAGATCGTCCTGAATATGATCACCCAGCGTTCTATTGAAGAAGGTCAGGCCATGGAAAAGGGAAAGACTACCCCCGAATATTTTCAAGCCTGTTCTATTGTCGAGATGAATCCGGGAGACATGAAAAGACTCGGTATATGGAAAAACACAAATGTCCGTGTTACCAGCGAGGTCGGGAGTGTCGTGGTAAAAGCAATTGAGCCAACCCAGTTCTGTCCCCCCGGACTTGCGCATATCAGGCAGGGTGTCTGGGCAAACCAGGTTGTTCCGCCAAGGACCCAGTCAACAGGAACACCGCAGTACAGCGGGTTCCCTGTGACCATAGAGCCTGCAATGAATGAGCGAATAAAAAGTGCCCTTGAACTGGTTCAGGGGGCAGTTGGACTCTGGAAAGGAGGTAACTAAATGCCAAAATGGATCACCCAGGTGGGGTGTCCCTACTGCGGGGCGTCTTGTGACGACCTTGAAGTTCTTGTATCAGATGACGGCAAGAAAGTGCTCGAAACAAGAAATGCCTGTGTTATTGGAAATGAAATCTTCCACCACGCATCGAGCCCAACCCGACCGAAGAGACCACGGTTACGGCAACCTGACGGAAGTTACAAGGAGATAACGTATGATGAAGCCATCGATTATACCGCAAAGACCCTGCTGAAGGCAAAAAAACCACTTATCTATGGCTTCGGCTCCACCAACTGCGAGGGAATGAGTGCCGTTGCCCGGGTGGCTGAAAAAGCTGGTGCAGTGCTTGACAACTGTGCTTCTATCTGCCATGGCCCCTCGTTCCTTGCTATCTTCGATAACGGCTACCCGAGCTGTACCCTTGGCGAGGTCAAGAACCGAGCCGATGTTGTCGTGTTCTGGGGCTGCAATCCGATGCATGCACACCCTCGCCATACCTCGCGCTATTCAATATTTCCCCGGGGATTCTTTACCACCAAGGGGCAGATGCAGCGCACGGTCATCTCTATCGATCCGCGGGAGACTGATACTGCCAAACTGGCTGATATCCACCTCATGGTGAAGCAGGGGCATGATTACGATCTTTTCGATGCTTTCAGGACAGTACTACGGGGACATGACATACCTGCCGAAGTTGCAGGGATCAAGAAGGAGCTGATCCTCGAGGCAGCTGAGAAGATCAGAAAGGCCCGGTTTGTCATGATTTTCTTCGGAATGGGCTGTACCCATACCGATGGCCGCAATCACAATGTCGATATTGCGATCAGCCTCACCCGGGATATCAACAGCTTCAGCAAGGCTTCGATTATGGCTATGCGGGGCCATTACAACATCGCGGGACCTGGCCAGGTCTGGTCATGGCAGTTTGGATTCCCATACTGCATTGATCTCTCCAAGGGAACCCATGCCCACATGAATCCTGGTGAAACGAGTTCAATCGACCTTGCCATGAGGGATGAAGTGGACTGCTTTGTGAACGTTGGAACAGATGCCGGTGCCCATTTTCCAATTGATGCAGTCAAGCACCTGAAAAAGCACCCGTTCATTACTGTCGATCCCAATATCTGCATGGCAAGTGAAATCTCGGATCTCCATATCCCTGTGCGTGTTGTCGGCGTGGAAGAGCCGGGAGTCGTCTATCGGATGGACAACGTGCCTATTCAGTTTAAGAAAGTTGTTGATGGACCGGAAGGAGTCCTCAGTGACGAAGAGCTCTTCGATAAAGTATACGAGCGGATGTGTGAGCTTACCGAGACCGAACCTATCTGGATCACTGCCAGAGAGCACGCGAAAGCACCTACCACCGCGGAGCAGTGAGCATGGCCGAAATTCTGATCAGAAACGGTTTTGTCATCGATCCGACCCGTAACATTGATGGCGATGTTACGGATATCGCCATGAGGGATGGCCGGATTGTCGAACAGGTACGATCGGATGCGAAAGTGATCGATGCGCGGGGTAAGGTGGTGATGGCCGGTGGTGTTGATATCCATGCTCATGTTGCCGGACCAAAAGTGAATGTCGGCCGCCTGATGAGACCCGAAGACAAGCTCTTCAAGAGTCCTGATGCCCAGAAAAATTATCGTATCGAGAGTGGTTTCTCAATCCCCAGCACGTTCAAGACCGGATATGATTATGCCCGGATGGGGTATGCCTTTGTCATGGAAGCTGCCATGCCGCCCCTTCACTCTCCCCACGTGCACGAAGAGATCCATGATACCCCCATTATCGATGAGGGGGCACTCCCGGTCTTCGCAAATAACTGGTTTGTCCTCGAATACTTAAAGAAAGGAGAACTGGAGAACAGTGCTGCATATGTTGCGTGGCTTCTTGCCGCAACCAAGGGGTATGGCGTCAAACTGGTGAATCCCGGAGGCACCGCTGCGTGGGCATGGGGTCTCAACTGTCTGACCCTCAATGACCCGGTCCCGTACTTTGACATAACACCTGCTGAAATTATCACCGGCCTGATGCAGACCAATGAATACCTCGGACTGCCGCATTCCATCCACATTCACCAGAATAGCCTTGGAGTCCCCGGTAACTACGAGATAACCCTGGATTCACTCCGTCTGGCCGAAGGTATGAAGGCAAAGAACAAATTTTCCCGGGATACGGTGATGCATTCAACACATATCCAGTTCCACTCATACGGCGGGGACAACTGGGGCAACTTCGAGTCCAAGGCAAAGGAGATCATGGATTACGTCAACAAGCAGAAGAATATCACCATTGACCTCGGCTGTGTTACGCTCGATGAGACAACGACCATGACCGCTGATGGTCCGTTTGAACACCACCTCAACAGCCTGAACCACCTGAAGTGGGCGAATACTGATGTTGAACTTGAGACTGCTGCCGGTGTCGTCCCGTATGTCTACGACAAGGACATCAAGGTATGCGGAATCCAGTGGGCGATTGGGCTTGAACTGGGGCTCTATGCCAAGGACCCGATGCGGACTTTCATCACGACCGATCATCCAAACGCCGGTCCGTTCATCCGCTACCCCCGCATCATCAAATGGCTGATGAGCAAGGAAGCGCGAGAGGAAACCCTTGCATCGTTCAAGTACCGGGAGAAGGTGATTGATGCAACAAATATCCATTCAATCGATACCGAACGGAGCCTTTTCGAAATAGCCCAGATGACAAGGGCCGGACCAGCAAAAGCCCTCGGGCTCTCCCACGTTTTCGGCGGGCTTGCCCCAGGAATGGATGCCAACGTTGCAGTGTTCGACCTCAATTACAAAGATATGCCCAAGAACCCGGACGAGATTGAGCGTGCCTTCTCCCGTGCCCTCTGGTTTATCAAGTCAGGGGAAATTGTCGTAAAGGATGGCGCGATCGTGAGCCATGGGAACAAGAGGACATTCTGGGTGAATGCCAAGGTCAAGGAGAATCCTCAGGTTATCCGGGACATCCATGAAAAATTCCTGAAAGATTACACCGTTGGTCTCGGCAACTACCCGGTATGGGATTACCTTGCCCCCAATCCGTATGTAATTGATGTCGATGTGGAGGCCTGAGGTGAACGATGGCTCTTATAACCCTGAAACCTTATAAAACCCCCGAGCTTTATCTCGAAGGTTACAATATTTCACCAGACGTTTTTGCCGGAAAGACTTCCGCTGAGATTGCTGAACTCGAAATGCGCGAGGGAAAAACCCGGGTCAAGCTGGGGGATTACTTCGAAGTATCCGGGACTCCGGGAAAGACTCCTGCAGAAACCGATATCCGTATCACCGGTGACTGTTCCCGGGTGAAGTATATCGGCAACAAGATGACTGCAGGTACCATCACTGTAGAAGGCAATGCAGACATGTATGTTGGCGGATGGATGAAGGGCGGAAAAATCCATGTCACCGGCAATGTCCATTCCTTCTGCGGTATAGCGATGGAAGGGGGAGAGATCCTCGTTGATGGAAATGCCGAGAATTATGTCGGCTGTGCCTACCGCGGGGACTGGCGGGGTATGCGGGGCGGAACAATCCGTATCCGTGGAAACGCCGGAAATGATATCGGAACTTTCATGCTGGGCGGTACCATCATCATCGAGAAAAATGCATTTATCCACGTTTCAACCCATGCAGAAGGGGGGACTGTCATTATCAAAGGTGATGTGCAGGGACGTGTCGGCGGTCAGATGGTGAAGGGTGATATCTACGTGCTTGGCGGGGTCCAGTACATGCTTCCCGGATTCAAGGACGTGGGAACGACAGAACGGGAAGTTGATGGAAAAACCGCTACCTTTACCCACTATATCGGAGATCTCGGTGAGCGTCATCCCAAGGTAAAAGGAAAAGAGATCTATGGTAATCTCTATGTCCTGGCATAATGAACAGATCCCTTCCTTTTTTCCACCCTTGACACCAGGTCTATGTATAATACGATTGATTAACACTCATTACCTACCAGGCAAATATCCATGACAAATCCCGGCAGAGAATTTGTAGAGAAGACGAGGTATCCGGATTTTTCAACCGTTGATATGATATTGAGAGTTCCGGAGCCCTCTCCCATGCTCCCCATTCCTGAAGGAGTAAAAATTATCAAGCTTCCCAGGCCACAGCGCATCAAGATTCCGGATGTATCGGTACGTGATGCACTTGAATCCTGGGAGCCGGTGGGATTTTTCTCCCGGTCATCCTTGACCAAAAAAGAACTCTCCTTCCTTCTCTGGTGCACCCAAGGGATAAGGAATGTAACTGGGACGCAGACAACGATCCGGAATGTTCCTTCCAGCGGTAAACGGTATCCCATCGATACCTTTTTTGTAGCCGGCGAAATCGAAGGCCTCCCCACAGGGTTGTACCGGTATCTTCCCGATGATCATGGTATCATCCTACTCAGGGAGGATTCGGATCTCCCCTTCGCCATGGGAACTGCCAGCATGAATTTCAAGGTCATTACCCGGGCTGCAGTTACGTTCCTGTGGGTGGCCGTTCCCTACCGTTCGGTCTGGGCGCTCGGAAACAGGGGATACCGGAGTGTCTTCATCGAGGCAGGTCATATCTGCCAGGCCCTGATCATGGCATCGGCCTGCATCGGCTGCAGAGTTCACCCCATTGACCTCTTCCATGACCAGATGATGAACCAACTCGCTGACCTTAATCAGGAATCCCAGTGGCCGGTGTACGTTGCTGCGGTGGGAAAAGTTCAACCGGAATATTAAAATTATCCAGCAGGATGGTGTATGAACGAATTGCCTGTGGTTCTGGTACGGAACTTCAAAGGCGGACCGGTCTCCCATTATGTCAGGGTTTTTCCACTTATAACAAAAAATCCTCCGGCCTCTGACCTACCGGGCGGTTCTCATGAATTATGAGAACATTTATTACTCGACACAGAAGATGACGCTGGAGAGATTCACCTGGATCACCGAGCTCCTGAAACTGTTTTGTTCTCACCATTATCCTGAGAGCTTCCACCACCACCCACGAACCCAAGTTCCCTCTTTCTCCATATTTTTTTCTGGTGATGCCTGCTACAGTCTTATCAATCGTCAGTACTCCCATCTCTGGGAAATCCTCTTCCGATTACCCCACATCAGGTTTTTATTTGATACCCGGGACCTCCTGATGCGGGGGATTTCGATTGAACCCTTCCAACGAAGGAGTCCTGATCAGTTCATCCCCGTTTCTCCCGGACACGATGGAGCTTCGATAGATTTCGCTGGAGCAATCCTGAGAAAGGTCATCCAGCCAGATTCTGAAGATCGTTCACTGGGATTCCTGTATTTGGAATCTCCATACCTGGGATCTTCAGGCCAAGGGGTAGTAGACCTCTTTCATGCAGCTATCAGAGAGAGGGTATCTCCCGAGTGGTATGGATATCTGGATGGTATATACGCCATGCATCATAACCAGCAGCCGACAATGTGCGAAAATGCTGGTGATTCACTGATGAAAGTGAATAGTGCAGCGAATAAAAAAGGTCTTTACCCCCTCTTTCTTCTCTGTTCCCAGAGCGCTTCAGCCCGGGGTTTCAGCACCTTCACTGGTGAGAACAGGAAGATCGTCTCTTTTTGTACCATTCCCCAGGTTAAAATCAGGGATATTTCCGAAATTGCTGCCCGTTTCTGCAAGCCATACCCCATCCTCTCTCATTCGGCCCTCCGGATACAGGTCCCGAGAAATCCTAGGGTACCTACAATCAAACCGGAAGCAAGTCCTGATCCTCCCCCGCTCATCGTTCTTGTAACCCATAGTCCCTATGGCAATGAACTATCCGCTGGCGCAATCACTTTTGCTTCAGCCTGTGCTCACAAGGGGATAGCCACTCGCGTGATATTTTTAGAGGATGGGGTATACACCTTCTTTGGTCGCCATGCTCTGGGTGAGACAGCCCCCTGTCTCAATCTCCAATCAGTCATTACGAAGGTTTCCAGCCGGGATAACCTTGAGTGCTATGCCTATATCCCCTCATTCCGGGAGAGGGGGCTTCAGGGGAATCTGTCACTGAAAGGTGTCCAGCTCATAGACACTCCCCTGCTCGCACAGATCTTCTTCCAGCTTCCGGGAGGGGTTGTTGCCAGTCACCAGCGGGTTTTGATATTTTGATTCTGATATTTTGAGAATGGAACGCCTGTATCTGGGTATCCATCTCATAACCTTGGTACCTGGAGGGAGTATGCATGGTGTATTGCCTCCCTGTCTGAATTCCTTTCAGCAGACCGTCTCTCTTTGAGGTCCTGGAGAATTAATAAACTGCGCTTGGAATCAAAGCTCGTCTTTATTTTTCATGGGTATCTTGGTGATGAGCAGAAGGACTTCATGCCATAAAATGACCCCATCCAGGGATTGATGAACACGTCAATCAGCGAACCCTGCTTGTCACCAGTGGCAGAATCCATGGCTGAAAGATAACTCTCTTATCAAAACCATGACCATGACCGGTGCGTGGTGCCGGCAGACAGCGTGATTGATACCATGGACGTATTCATATCATGCCGTTCTTCCGGCACCCTCCCAGGATATCTGGGCGGCCAAGATTGCACTTACATATGCACCAAAGGACTTCCCTGTGATGCAAAACTAGATTATTTTGTTTAATTATAAATGTTTTTATTTAATATTATTAACATGTTAATACTTAATGGTTAAATGATGAGATGATGATATGATAACGTGGTGAACTCGGCTGAATTTCAGGATATGCTGCAGCGGCAGGGGAGTTATATCACGAAGAAGACCGGGCAGACCAGGGAGTTGTCGCCCGGATTTGACCGGGTTAGTGAGAGCAGGAAAGAAGGCATTCGCCAGCCCTGAAGAAAAGCCTAGTCATGGCCTGATTCCTCTTTTTCATCATTTATTTATTCATAAGTGAGAACTTCCATGGGAAACCTGTCGGAGAGAACTCTGCTTTCAGATAAAAAAAATATCTGATTGTCTGGAGATAGGTTCTACCGTATATCGATATGATCACCGGTCACCATGTAGTGGACCTTCTCGGCGATCTTGCAGGCGTGGTCACCGCAGCGCTCGAGGTAACGGGCAATCATCAGGTAATTGGTGCACTTGGTGATGGTACGGGGGTCCTCCATCATGTAGGTTATCGCATCGCGGAAGATGGTGTGCCGGAGGGCATCAACATCGTCGTCCCGTTCCGAATGGCTGGCAACGAGGTCCAGGTCTTCAGTCTCATAGGCTTCCAGGGAATCGTTGATCATCGAGATTACCTGATCGGCCATGAGCGGGAGCGAGAGTCCGGTGATGAGGTGCGGGAACCGTGTATCGGAGGCGGTGTTCAGGACGACGTTGGCAATATCTTTCCCATACCGCCCGATACGCTCGGAAGACGAAATGACCCGGAGTGAGCAGGCGATCATGCGCATGTCCTTGGCAACCGGCTGGTAGAGTGCAATGAGCCGGTACATCTCCTCTTCCAGCAAATTGACCTGGTCTGACAGTTCCTTCTTCTTTTCACGGACCCTTGATGCAAGATCGGTGTCATCCGTCTCCAGGGCTCCCATGCCATCCCGCAGCATGCTGACCGCCAGGTGTCCCAGGGCAATGACCTGCTGCTTTGTCTCCGCCATCTCGCTGTGAAATTTTTCACTCATTGCTCTACCTATCCGAACCTTCCGGTAATATAGTTTTCAGTCAGCTCTTCCCGCGGGTGCTCAAATATCTGGGTTGTATCCCCGAACTCGATGAGTTTCCCGATGTACATGAAGCCGGTGTAGTCGCTCACCCGGGCAGCCTGCTGCATGTTGTGGGTGACGATGATCACGCAGTACTTCTTTTTCAGGTCATCGATGAGGACCTCGATCTTCGATGTGGCGATGGGATCCAGCGCCGAGCAGGGCTCGTCCATGAGGATGACTTCCGGTTCCACGGCCAGGGTCCGGGCAATGCAGAGCCGTTGCTGCTGGCCGCCGGAAAGTCCCATCGCCGAATCGGCCAGGCGGTCCTTTACCTCATCCCAGAGGGCCGCGTTCCTCAGACTCCGCTCCACGATCTCGTCCAGCTTCTTTTTGTCTTTTACCCCGTGGATTCTCGGCCCGTAGGCAACATTTTCATACACGGACTTCGGGAAGGGGTTCGGCTTCTGGAAGACCATCCCGATCTTGCGCCGGATTTCCACCGGGTCTGCATCCCTGGCATAGATGTTGTTCCCGTGGAACTCGATCATTCCGGTAATCCGGCAGGAACTGACGAGGTCGTTCATGCGGTTGAAACAGCGGATGAGGGTGGACTTCCCGCACCCGGACGGGCCGATCAGGGCGGTCACCCTCCGGTCAGGGATCTGCATGGTGACGTCAATCACGGCGTTGTTCTCCCCGTACCAGAGGTTCAGGTTCTCGGTTGTTATGATGGTGGTTTCAGACATGGGTTGTTCACCAGCGGTGTTTTACCGATG
Organism: uncultured Methanoregula sp.; assembly: GCA_964353765.1. Taxonomy (GTDB): domain Archaea; phylum Halobacteriota; class Methanomicrobia; order Methanomicrobiales; family Methanospirillaceae; genus UBA9949. The sequence goes on from CAYGWN010000024.1 coordinate 20,342, forward strand.
ACCGGTGGCGTATCACGATGGCGATGGCATAGAAGGCAATCACAAGACCGAGGAGCACGACAGCAGTGGCGTACTGCTGCCCCGTTGCCCCGGGCACATTGGTGGCCAGGATGTAGAGGTGGTAGGGCAGGGCCATGACCGGCTCGAAGAGCGAGCTTGGCAGGAACCGGGTGGAGAAGATCACCGCGGTAAAGAGGATAGGGGCAGTCTCGCCGGCAACCCTCCCAATGGAGAGGATGGTCCCGGTCAGGATCCCTGGCACCGAGGGGGGCAGGACTACCCGGCGGATGGTCTGCCACTTCGATGCCCCCAGCGCCAGGCTCCCCTCGCGGACCGGCACGGGGATGGTCTTGAGTGCCTCCTCGGTGGTCCGGATGATGGTCGGCAGGACCATCAGGGCCAGGGTTATCTGCCCGGCGATCAGCGAGACCCCGAAGGAGAGGTAGATGACCAGGAAGGCGAAGCCGAAGAGGCCGAAGACGATGGAGGGTGTGCCGTTCAGGAGGTCTGTGGCGGTCCTGATGATGCCGACCAGCCGGCCCTCACGGGTGTACTCGGTGAGGTAGATGGCGGCCCCTATGCCGATAGGGAGCGCGATGGCGATCGACCCAAGGACCAGGTACATGGTCCCCACGATGGCCGGGAGGATGCCTCCCGCTCTCCCCAGGTCGGAGGGGGGCTTGGTCAGGAACTCCCAGGTGACGTAGGGGAGGCCTTTTGCGAGGATGTCAAAGAGGATGATGCCCAGCGCCAGCATCACGCCGACAATGCAGAGTGCTGCGAGGGTGAAGGCTATCCGCTGTGCCCATCGCGGCGAGATGCTCCCGGGGATATACCGGACCGCCAGGTAGAGGGCAAGCACGATACCCAGGCCGGTGAGCCCGAGGAAAGCAAAGAGGGCGATGGCGACGAGGCCCCAGGTGATCGGCATCCGGTGCTCCCGGAAAAAGAGCCCTGCCCGATCTCTCCACCCGGTCTTGGGAACCTGCTTCGGAACACAAGCTGATGCAGGGGGGGCCTGCTGCCGCCTGATCCGGTTGAGGATGATGGTTGCCGAGAGGTTGATGATCAGGCTGATCACCAGCAGGACCACCGCCACCCCGAAAAGGGCATGGTAGTGGGTGCTTCCTACCGGCACTTCCCCCATCTCGATACCAAGGGTCCCGGTGAGCGTCCGGATGGGGGAGAGGACGTCCCAGATCGGGTCCGGGATGACCGGGGCGTTCCCGGTCACCATCAGCACTGCCATGGTCTCCCCGGCAGCCCTGCCGATGCCGAGGATGATGGCCGCAGTGATGCCGGAAAGAGCAGCGGGGGTCAGGACCCGGCTGATGGTCTGCCAGTGGGTGGCACCCAGCGCAAGCGATCCCTCCTTGTATTCCCGGGGGGCCGATGATATCGCGTCCTCGGAGACACTGATGATGGTGGGGAGGGCCATGATGGCGAGCAGGATCGACCCTGCCAGCCACGTCTCCCCGGTCGGCACATCAAAGGAGACCCGGATCCAGGTGGTGAGCACCACCAGGCCGAAGAAACCGAAGACAACCGAGGGGATGCCGGCCAGCAGCTCCACGGCCGGCTTCACCCAGGCCTTCACCCGGTAGGGGGCGAGCTCGGCGATGTAGATCGCGCTCCCGACCCCCAGCGGGATGGCGATGGCCATGGCGAGGAAGGTGGCGAGGAGAGTGGCGATGATGAGGGGGTAGATGCCGTAGGCCGGAGGTTCTCCGGTCGGGTTCCAGACCGGCCCGGAGAGGAAGTTCCATACCCCTATCTCCTCGAAGACCGGGTACGCGTCGAAGAGCAGGAAGGCGAAGATGAAGAAGATGGTGATGACGGCGAAGAGGGCGCAGAGGAACCAGACGGCCCTGATACCGGTCTCTCTCCCGGACCGGCGTGCGGCGGAATGGTCTTTCACAGGACCGGCCTCAGCAGGCACTGCGGGAGGAGGGTTCGGAAAAGAGTCCGGGGAAGGATCTTCCCCGGTCGGTCCTCCTCGTGCCTTCATGGTCACGCGAGGGGTACGAAACCTTCGTCAGTGACGATCTTCTGGCCGGCAGGCGAGAGGATGAAGTCGATATAGCTCTTGGCAACACCCGCGGGCGGGCCCTTGGTGATCATCAGCAGCGGGCGTGAGATCGGGTACTTGCCGGAGATCACGGTCCCGACTGTAGCATCCACCGGAGTTCCGTTCACCATGATCGGAACGGCATTGACTTCGGCATCAACATACCCAAGGCCGACGTATCCGATGGCACCTGGTGTCTGGACGATGGTCTGCTTGATGGCCCCGTTCGAGTTCTTCTCGAGCTGGGTTGCAGTAAAGTTCTCCTTCTTCATGACACTCTCCCAGAAGAACTCGCGGGTCCCCGAGGCGGAGTCCCTGCCCACCACGACAATGACCTGGTCCGGACCGCCGACTGCCTTCCAGTTGGTGACCGTGCCATTGTAGATACCCCTGAGCTGGGCGAGCGTCAGGCCGCTGACCGTGTTGGCCTTGTTGACGATGATGGCGATACCGTCATTAGCGATGACCGTTGACTGGAGGTTCGGGTACTTCGTGTTCTCCTCGCTCTTCAGTGTGCGGGAGGACATGCCGATATCAGCTGTCCCCTCACCAATAGCCTGGACCCCGACTGATGACCCTCCGCCGGTCACCTGGATGTCCGTGCTGGCATGGTCGTTCATGTAAACATCGGCTGCTTTCTGGGCAATCGGAAGGACGGTGGTCGAACCGGTGACCTTGAGGGTGGTCTTCTGGGGGGGAATTGTGGGGGTCGGTGTCCCTCCGCCGTCCGGCGGCTGCGTGCAGCCTGCGAAGAGGAGTGCACCTACCAGGACTACAATGAGTCCTACCATGGCATATGAGAATCTGCGTGAATGTTCTGCCATGCTGTAAGTATTGGGTGGTGGTCATAATGTCGTTTCCCCATAGAGACTCTATATATTTATAGAGTGTAAGGATTAATGATAGAGTTGGACGGGAGGGCTTTTGTGAAATGGAGATAAGGAAAGTTCAGATTACCGGTGGTTCATCGTTTGTCATAACCCTGCCGAAGGAATGGGCGGAGGGCCAGAAGATCAAGAAGAATGACCCGCTGGGGCTGGTGGTCCAGCCGGACGGGACCCTGCTCGTCACCCGGGATATCACCGAAGGCCAGTTCCAGCGGGAGAAGGTCTTCGATATCACCAGCATGGAGGAGCCGGCCCTCCTGTTCAGGATGCTCGTCGGGTCATACATTGCAGGTTTCACCACCATCAGGATCACTTCAAAATCGCGGCTGACGGCATCGGTCAGCATGGTGGTCAGGGATTTCACCCAGATGGCCATCGGACCGGAGGTCGTGGAGGAGACCGACAGCACGATCATCCTCAAGGACCTCCTGAACCCGGCCGAGATGCCCTTTGACAACACCATCCGGCGGATGTTCGTGATCGTCAAGAACATGCAGCTCGATGCGATCAACGCCCTGGAGAGCAGGGACCAGGGTCTTGCCGAGGACGTGATCGCCCGGGACAACGATGTGGACCGGCTTCACTGGCTGATAGCCCGGCAGACCAACATCATCCTCAAGAATGCCAGCCTGGCCCGGAAAATGGGTATCTCCACCAACATGGTGGTCAATACCTACGTCATCAGCCGGATCATCGAACGGATTGGTGACCACGCCGTCCGGATCATGGAGAACGAGAAGAAGATCAGCTCGGTATCCATTGATGACGATATCCTGGCCGCAATCAGGAAGGCAGCCAAGCTCGCCCTCTCAATCTTTGACAAGAGCATTGTCCTGTTTTTCAAGAAGGATCTCAAGGGTTCTCACCAGAACATTGAGCATATCCGTGAGCTCGAGGATCTCTGTGAGAATATCAACACCCTTGCCCTGGAAAAGGACCCGGTCCTGGCCGTCTCGCTCCGCAACATAGCCGAGAGTATCCGGAGGTCGGGCGAATATGCGGGGGATATTTCCGAAAACGTCATCAACTACCTGGTAGAGGAACCGGTCCCGGCCCGGAAGTGAC
>CAYGWN010000025.1:0-11494 GCA_964353765.1 uncultured Methanoregula sp.
GCCACCGCCAGACTGATATCCGGAACAAGCAGGCACTCCACAACCGGATCAGCTGCGGTATGCATAAACACAATTGAATGGGAAAGTGCGCCGTGTTCTTCAAGGGTGTCCCTGAAGAAAAGGTAATCATCGTGTTTTAACCCCATGCCGCCCAGAATAATGATATCGACTTCTGCCTGGGTTGCGATTCTGGCCAGCAGTTCATTGAAAGGCTCGCCGGCGATGGAAAAGATAGGGAGTTTCTGGGATTCAACTAAAGAATTAAATACATCGATCATGGGTATGCCCGTCCGGATCATCTTGTTCGGGATAATTCTTTTTACCGGATTTACGGATGGCCCGCCGATATCGCTGAGATTTTCGGAAAGCTCCGGCCCGTTATCCAGGGGCATACCGCTTCCGTTAAAAATGCGGCCCAGCAGCATCGTGCCGGTGGCAATCCGCATCGGGTGTCCCAGGAACCTTACCTTGTCACCCGTGGAAATGCCGCGGCTTCCGGCAAAAACCTGTAAAAATACTTTTTTCCCGTCAAGTCGTATGACCTGAGCCAGGGAAGTTCCACGGGCGGTGATTACCTGGGCGAGCTCGGTAATGCCAACGTTTTCTGCCTCGACAGTTATGACGTCTCCGACAATCTGGCTTATATTGGAATATAATTTCTGCATACTCATCTCACTTTAACCGCTCGAGCAGGAACACCCGGATTTCCTTTTCGATAGTTACAAATTCTTCGCTCTGCCATGGAACGGAGTTCCAGCCTTTAAAGAGTTGTCTCAGCTGCTGGAAAAAATGTAAAGCCGTATCTTTATCCTCAAAGATAAATTCCGATTCTAAAATGTTGTAAATAAAATCAAAGATATATATCTGCCGTTCTTTTGAGGTTGCTTCGTCAACCGGATCGAAGGCATTCTGCTGGAGATAGACAAAATCAAAGAATTCTGCTTTCAGGTAGTCCACATAATCGGAAATCGAAGTACCTTCTTCTCCGACAACTTTCATCATTTGCGCTATATCAAAACCCTTCCGCAGGATCCTGTGCCCCCGCTCTTTCTGTTTTTCGTCAATAAAACTCGTATATTTGCTCCAGCTGATTAACGGGTCTATGGCCGGGTATCTTCGGGCATCGGAACGACTGCGGGAAAGACCGTGGAAGGCACCAACTACTTTTAATGTCGCCTGGGTTACCGGTTCATCAAAGTTTCCACCCGCAGGGCTGACTGCTCCACCGATGGTAACCGAACCGGTTGAACCATCGTATAACCGAACCACTCCAGCCCTTTCATAGAAGGAGGCGATACGCGACTCCAGATATGCTGGGAACGCCTCTTCTCCGGGGATCTCTTCAAGCCTGCCTGACATCTCACGCATGGCCTGCGCCCAGCGGGAGGTGGAATCTGCAAGTAAAAGCACCTGAAGACCCATCTGGCGGTAATATTCAGCGATTGTTGCCGCGGTATAGACGCTCGATTCCCTCGCTGCTACCGGCATGGAGCTGGTATTACAGATAATAACGGTCCGGTCGCTCAAAGGCCGGTTGGTCCTGGGATCACGTAACGTGGGGAATGTTTTCAGGGTTTCAACTATTTCTCCGGCACGCTCCCCGCATGCTGCAATAATAACGATGTCTACTTCGGCATGCCGGCTGGTCAACTGTTGCAATACTGTTTTCCCTGCTCCAAAAGGACCGGGAATGCAGTATGTACCCCCCCGGGCTACTGGAAAGAGTGAGTCAATGAGGCGCATCTTGGTAACCAGCGGCTCGCCGGGCTTGAGCTTCTCTGCATATGTCCTGATAGGGATTTTCACCGGCCAGTTCTGGCTTAGATAAACAGGATGGATCTTATCGTTCTGGTCCTTCAGGTAGGCAACCGCATCGCGTATCGTGAATTTACCGGCCTCTTCAATCGAAACAACTTCAAAATTTCCCTGCAATGAGAAGGGAACCATACAGTAGTGTTTGAATATTTTTTCCACAACAAATCCGATTTTATCACCGGGACGTACACTATCCCCTGCTTTTACAAGGGGGGTAAAATCCCAGGTCAGGGCATCTGAAAGGGAATCGAGATAAACACCACGTTTCAGGAAAAAGCCACATTGCTGGGCAATCTCTGGCAGAGGATTCTGAAGGCCGTCAAATATCTGGCCGAGCATTCCCGGCCCCAACTCAACAGAAAGAAGATTTCCGGTGAACTCGACCTCTTCACCGATTTTTAGACCGCCGGTAGCTTCATAGACCTGCATCTCTGCAAGGTTGCCCCGTACACGGATGATTTCGGACTTTAAACGTTCTGAACCGTGCAGGATATATGCCACCTCGTTCTGCATGACAGGTGTATCGAAAATAGCAGTTACCATATTGCCACTGATTTTTGTAATACGACCAATCCTTGGAGCTGTCATTCATTCCCCGTTACGATTGTAAAACCTCTTCAAGCAGACCTGATCCCTCTGCATTTCGTATATTCTCCCAGCGCTGGAGTATCAATAACTTGTGGGCATAGGTTATCAATAAATCCAAATCAAAATAATGTCCTGTTGCAAGCTCCTCCAAAGCTTTCCACCGTGCCTCGTCGAGCATCTTCTCTGCCTCAAGAATAGAAGTACTGACATTTACTGCCGAGGCAATAGTATTGAGAGACGAACCGCTGTAGTTATCTGGGTGGAGGTACGTTGCAGGGTCCGCATGTTTTCTGGCGGCGCGAATTTTTACCAGTTCATTCCTTAAGGCGCTATCGAATTCAATCCATTTCTGAATAATAGGGGGTCTCTTGTCTTTCTCGGAATATTGTTCAGTTTGTGGCAGATTACTTAACACCCGAAAGTCCTTTTCCGGAATAAACTCGTGACATACTTCAAGAAACCGTTTAAAAGGAAAGGGGGGTCTCATACCGATATGCAGCATCGGCAGGCTTGCGATCAGATAAGGATAAAAATCCGCCATCTTATGTCATTCCATCATTGCATCCAGAAGGAGCTGGTTCAATTTTGGTTTGAGGTACACGCCTATGTATTCTGCCAGGGCTCGGTCGGTAAAATCATAGCATGATTTTCCACTGTCAAAACTTATGGTAAATCCTCCGGAAATTTCTTCCGTTGGTTTCAAAACGATTTTGTTGTTCGTTTCTTCCCGGAGTTTTTGGAAAATAGTTTTCTCCAGAATTTCCAGGTCCTCTTTCTTAAGGAAAACGGTAATATCACTGCTTTCCACCCCTTCATAGTTCCTGACAATCTCTGACAGGAGGCCGGACAATCTTTCGGGGGTCAGGGCCTGCTGGATGTCTGAAACCACAATGCGGTCAAGCATGGCGTTGATTTCTTTTCTTAATGAGAGAAGCAAGTCCCGTCCTGCCTGGGCAAGCAGGGCTTTTTCTGCTGTCTCTTGCCGGCGAACCCTGTCTTCCGCGGCAGCAATGATCTTCTCTGCCTCGAGCCGTGCCTGAGAAAGGATATCATCGGCCTTTTGCTTTGCCAGTGACTCGATGTTCTGAGCTTTTTCCTCGGCCGCTTTGATTCCTTCCTGATTTATTTTTTCAATGAGGTCTCTGATCTCTTCCGGCATAGAAAAAACTCATTCCCCACCCTGATTGTCAGAGAAGAATTCTCTGTTGTTCATATATTGCCTCGTTACGTGGATATGCGGCGTTCTTTCATACCCCATGACAGCATTGTCTCTGGATTCCAGTTCCCTTATCTTTGTGTCGGCTCCTGGACAAACTACCATAGGGCCCAGTGTTCTCCACCATCACCATGAGGACATAACACATCATATACATTCCTTTCTTATCCTCTGTTCACCTATTCCCCCAGCCTCATTTCCTCTCCGGTAACGATGGATACTTTTATTATTGTTACTTGCTAACAAGTAGCAAGGATATAGCAGTGACTAGCGGAGGAGAGACTATCATGCTCAAGCTGGAGGGGGTAACAAAAAAATTCGGAGGGCTTGTCGCGGTCAACGGCGTAGACCTCCAGGTAAATGAAGGCGAGATCCTCGGGCTTGTCGGACCGAATGGTGCAGGAAAAACGACCCTTCTGAATCTCATCTCCGGAATATACCGGCCTGACGGGGGATCTATCCAGTTCTGTGGTGAAGACATTTCACGCCTCTCGATGGACAGGATCTGCCGGAAGGGTATCGCAAAGACATTCCAGCACACCCTCTCCTTCCCCGGTCTCACTGCCCGGGAGAGTGTGATGATCGGATCCCTTTTTGGGAACGGGCACCACGCGAATATGGGCGAGGCGTCAGCAGAGGCTGAAAAACTACTCGGACGCATCGGTTTTCCCCTTGAACGGATTGACATGCCTCTCTCCAGCCTGAACGTGATCGAACTCAGAAGAACACAGCTTGCCCGGGCACTTGCTTCACGTCCAAAAATCATTCTTCTCGACGAATTGATGACCGGACTCAACCCGAGTGAGAGCGCTGAGGCAGTTGCACTCATCAAATCACTCCGTGACGATGGGGTTACCATCGTCATGATTGAACATGTCATGCGGGTGATCCTGGGTGTTTCGGACCGGATGGTTGTACTTGACAGGGGAGAGAAGATCGCAGAAGGAACCCCGGATGAAGTGGTGCGGAACCAGCGGGTAATCGATTCGTACCTTGGCGAACGATACGCATGACCAGGGAGGCTTCACCGCTGCTTGAAATCCAGCAGCTCTCAGTCTTTTATTCAGGTCTCCAAGTACTCTGGGATGTATCGCTTTTCATAAACCAGGGGGAGATTGTCACCCTCCTTGGCGCCAACGGGGCTGGTAAAACTACGCTCGTCCAGAGTGTCTTTGGACTAACAAGGGAACGGAAAGGGCAGGTATTTTTTAATGGTGCGGATATCACCGGACTCCCGGCATATGAGGTGGTCAAACGTGGCCTCTCGCTGGTCCCGGAAAAGCGGGAACTCTTCCCCAAAATGACCGTTGAGGAAAACCTGGAGCTTGGCGGATATTCAAAGACTGATGAGAAGGTAAACGTTGAGGGGATCTTAGGACTCTTTCCTATTCTGCAGGAGCGAAAAGGACAACTTGCAGGAACCCTTTCAGGTGGGGAGCAACAGATGCTTGCTATTGCCCGTGCCCTTATGGCCAAACCCTCCATGATTGTTCTCGATGAACCCTCTCTCGGGCTCTCCCCGCTTCTCGTCACTTCAGTCCTCGATGCCATTGCAAAGCTGAACAGGGAAGGGCTCTCTATTCTCCTTGTTGAGCAGAATGTCCAGCATGCCCTCGAAATGTCACACCGCGGATATATCCTTGAGAATGGCAGGATTGTCAGGGAGGGACCATCCTCGGAACTCCTCCACGATGACCAGATCCAGGCGTCGTATCTGGGGATATGAGGAGGACAGCAGGAAGGGGGCAGTCCTGCTAAGGACGTTTGTTTTTCGAACCATTTTAGAAAACACTCTCATAACAGGTTGAGGTTTTTCTGCCTGAATCCCCGGCCATGACATGTAACAGCCGCGGTGCAGCAGAATAACCAAACTTCTTCCTGTTTCCTCGGTTCCCGCTGTCACTCGGGCATTATTTCCATGGAATCTTCCGCAAGGGGAACATGACCATAAGGTAAGGAATCGGCAGTGTATCTAAACTGCTGTAGTTTCTGACCCAGTATCCTGACATACTATCACATCAGATCCAGATAAATATCGCCGACTTGTGATCCACTCCTCATTGATATCCATGAGGATAGTACCTGCAAGACGGAGGAGCGACGCATCATTAGGAAACGCACCAATGGCCCTGGATCTTCGTTTTAACTCCTTATTGAGTCGTTCTAACATATTCGTGGTTCGTATCCTCCTCCAGTGATCCTGATGAGCGATCCGGTAGTTCAGCAGGCCGGGAATGAAGCGTTCAATGGTATCAGCTGCACGAGGGAAGCCGCGGATATCGAGTTCATCCGCACATTCCTGGAGTCTCCGTGGATCGGAGAGTGAGTCCTTGAGAAGTTGTGCAACCTCCTTATGCTGCTTTTTGGGGAGTTTTCGAAGAACCGCACGAATGAAGTGGACGTGACACAGCTGCCAGCTGGACCCGGGGAATAGTCGTTCAGCTGCCGACTGTATTCCTTGGTGGCCATCGGAGATTATCAGGTCAGTCCCAGTAATCCCCTCTCCTTTAACTCGGAGAAGAGATCCTCCCAGGTTAATTCGTCCTCGCAATCAGCTATCCGGGCACCGAGGATCTCGCGATACCCATCACTCCGAATCCCAGCTATAACGAGAAGAGCTTTGTTGATATACCTAATCTCCTCCCTGACTTTGAAGTATGAAGCATCGACGAAGAGATAAGGGATGTAGGTCTCTACTGGACGGGTGAGAAATTTATGTACTTTCTGATCCAACTCAGAAGCGATCCTCGAAACATAGGATGCTGAGACCTTATCAACCCCAAGATGTGCGACAATATCCTGAACCTTCCTCGTGGAGACTCCCTGGAGATATGACTCAAGGATTGCATTCTCCAAGGCTTTCTCGGTCCGGGAATATCGTTCAAATACTTTCGTTTGGAATGGAATTCCGCGTAACTGAGGTTTATTGAGGATTAATTCTCCATGCCTCGTTTTGAGAGATCTTCTCCTGTTCCCATTCCGGTACGCTTTCCTTGACCGTGCTCGGTGATACCTCCCTGCACCGGCCTGTTGATCCGCCTCTTCCTGCATCACCTCGTTTAAAAACCAGGTGATGAGATGCTTCATTCCCTCGTCGTTATCGGTAAGATAATTTAGTACGACTTCCTTTAGATCCATGCCCTGTATTCTCCTGTTACCTAATCTGAGTAGGATACAGGGCCTTTTCCAATTTTACATCACTTCGTGTACACTACCAAGGAATCCAGGGCTGACACTGTTGTGTTGTATCAGATGAAAAAAATGGATATAGTGTCATTTTCACCCCTAACATTGTTCGTAACTAACGGCTGAAAATATCCATATTTGCAGTTCTAAAATTTTTCAAAAAAAGTAACAAACCACTTCATCCAAACGAAGAATTTATTTTGTGCTTAAATACCCCCCTATCGCATTGTGGGGGACGCCATAGCAGCGGGGGTAAGTTGAAGGCGCAACCCCCAGGAGCGTCCTTAAAGAGATACAATCTTTCTGGTGAATGAAAGAATTGGTGGCTGAAATAGCACTATAACCAAAAAATTATGATGCTTTTTTCCGCTTGTCAAGATATCCTTTGATCTTTTCAGGCAGAGAGATAAGCCCTTTTGGCAGGAAGATGATGATGAGGACCAGGAGAAGCCCGATAATAACAAACCGCAGGTAAGTAAGTCCAAAAGACTGAAGGCCGTCCCAGATTAGTGTAATGACGATCGTTCCGACAATCGGGCCGGCAAGTGTACCGAGACCTCCTGAAATAGAGTAGATTATTGGCCAGAATGAGATATCAACCCCAAAAATCTCAGGGGTGATGTATCCAAGGTGATGAATTTCCAGTGCTCCTGCCACGCCGGAAAAGTATGCGCTTACCAGGAATGCAAACAGCCGGTACCTGACCGGATCAATCCCCGCAGCCCGGGCTTCGATCTCGTTCTCCCTGATAGCGGCAAAAGCCAGGCCGATTTTAGACCTGAGAATGAAATAGAATACGAGGATAACGAGGATCGCAATGAGGACAACGGAGTAGTATTCGATAAGCTGATAGTTTGGAACACTCGATGGAACAAGGCGCGGTGCGGCAACCCCGTCCCATCCCCCACTCACCCCGGCAAACTGGCTCACCATCAGGGTCTGGATGATAATAGCAAATCCAAAAGTCACCATAGCGAGGAACCATTCCTTCAGCCTCACACAGATAGCACCGATGAAGAGGCCCACCAGGGCTGCCGCACCACCGCCGAAAAGGATGGTAATATAGGGTGAGAGACCACTTGCTGTTGCGATGAGGGCAGAGGCATATCCTCCGAGACCGAAGAATGCAGCATGACCAAGAGATCCCTGCCCGGTGTAGGTGAGGAAATTCCATGATGAGGCATAAATGATGAAGATGACCATCAGGACGAGAACGGTCAGCAGGTACAGATTCATTCCGGAGATAAGGGGGAGCACGATTGCCAGGACCATGAGGAGAATGGTACCAAAGAACCTGATTCTCTTAGATCCAATGCCCAGGGTTTTATTCATATCGATCATTCTGCCGACTCCCCGAAGATACCGGTAGGCCTCACGATGAGCACCAGGATCAGGATGATGAATGAGATTGCATCCTTCCATGCACCGCCAAGGGTGAGGATTGCGAAGTTCTCTGCGATACCATAGATGAGCCCGCCAATAATCGCGCCAGGAATACTGCCGAGGCCGCCGATGATAACAATAGCAAATGCTTTGACCGCCGGAATAGAGCCCATATATGGATTAAAGACCTGGCCGCTTACCACCCAGAGCGTTCCTGCCGCACCGGCAAGGCCCGCCCCGATTCCGAAAGAAAGCATGTCCATCCGCTCCACATTGATGCCCATCAGCATCGCCCCTTTCCGGTTCTGACTGGTAGCCCGCATTGCTTTCCCCAGCCGGGTTCGCCGCAGGAAGAGGAAGAGGAGGATGAGGGTGATAACGGTTGTTATGATGATAATGAGGTAATCAAGCGGCATATTCACGCCAAATACCTTGATCGTGATATGCGCAAAAGGGCTCTGGATGATCCGCCATTCATCTGACCAGATCATGGCTACTGCATTCTGGATGATATAGATCAGGCCGATAGATATGAAGATCTCGTTCAGTTTCCCGGTTCCAAGAATCGGACGGAAACACATGCGTTCGATAATCACACCAACGACTACCAGTACCGGTATCGATGCTGCCAGCAGGACATACGGGTTGAACCCGGAGAGAGCATAGAAGGTGAAGGTGACATACGCACCGAGCATGAGCAGTTCGCCATGGGCGAAATTCACTACCTTCATCACCCCGAAGATGAGGTTCAGTCCTATGGCAAGAAGGATGTAAATACAACCTGCATACAGCCCCCAGATCATGACCTGGATTATTACATCACTGCTTACCACCATAGATGAACCTCAACCTCTGAATTAAAAAAGAGAGAGGATTTATCCCTGGCCTGGTTCGAACCATTCAGGGAGGACGAAACTGGTCTCTTTCAGCTCGTCCGGCCAGACGATTTTTGGCCGTGTCTCCTTCATGCTCTCATTCCAGGAGAGCTGTTCCATGGTAAGGTCAAACTTGCTCTCCCTGTAATCGGGTGAAAAGCTGATTGTCTGGTTCTTCATGTTTTCAACCATCTGGGGCATCTGGATTTGCGCTATTGCGCCCCTGACCTGATCTTTATTGAGTGTTCCGGCATTTTCGACAGCCTGTGCTGCAATGTATATTCCTTCATAGGTTGCGACCCCCATCATTCCCGGGAAGCCCCCGAATTTCTTGTCGAAATCAGTGACAAACTTGTTGTAAGCTGCCTCAGTCGGGCCTTTCGGAACCGTATATGGTGAGAACCGGCTCTGGACAATGGAATAATCAGCATAGGTCCCTACACCGGTATAGAAATCAGGATCATCGTTGGGTTCAACCGCGGTGATTATCTTGTTCAGTCCAACATCCCGGCGAGCCTGGGTCTCGATGGGTATCTGTTCGTTGAGGAAGGCTGCCACATACACGACATCTGGATCAGCATTCTTGATACTGGTGAGTACGGTCCGGTAATCGCTCTCCCCCATCTTGAATGCTTCTTCAGCAACGATGGTTATGGTGAGGTTATTCCTTGCAATAGTATCTTTTATTGCCGTCTGATGACCTTTCCCGTACGGGCTGTCCTGGTACAGGATTGCCAGTCTCAGGGGGCGCTCAGAGGGGAACCCGAACTTGGCATTGATTGCCGGTCGGATAGTGTCATCGATAAAGAGTGTGATCTGACTCCCGGAATCATCAGTGGTCGGTGCGTGGTGGAACATGTATGAGGTATTCACATCATCCCGACGTGTAATAATAGGGCTTGATGCCCCTGTAATGATGTAGGGGATTTTGTTTTCAGCAACAATTGACTGGTGTGCCGAGACAACAGCACTTGAAAAGCCGCCGACAAGAATATCCACATTATCCTGGGTGATCATCCTGGAAACTGCCTTCTGTCCACCTTCCCGGGTGGATTCGTCATCACCCTGCACAAGCCGGATCGGAATTTTCTTGTTCAGATCCGCTATATAAACCCCCCCCTTGGCATTGATCTCTTCGGCAGCAAGCTGTGCAGACTGCCAGATGTCTTTTCCCGTTGTGCTTGCGGGCCCGGTCATCGATGCAACAACGCCGATTTTCAGTTCATCGGTCGCTGCCCGCTGGCCGGTGCACCCGGCAAGCAGGACGAGACTGATACAGAGCATAGAAATAAGTGCGAGTTCCTTCTTCATGGTACTCCTGCCTGAGTATGCTATGTTATAGCATGACATGTTGTATACGGAGGAAAATAAAGATTGTTATTCGGCTGCCGGCCGCAGAAATTCATCTTTCAGGGTAAATAAGACAGACTGCGGGGTTCATCCCTCAAGGTGATTTGGGAACCCCTTTAACATCACCTCCCTGCATGGGGGTGCGGCAGGTAATGGAAAACGGGAGTGAAAGATACAAATTCACTCTCTAGGTAAAAAACTCAAGATTTAAATATACTCTAAAAAAATCATTTTACCGTTTTTTTTTTGGTTTTTCCTGTATCGTGATAACCTGCGCGAATCCAGATATTAATAAACAATCAGTGACTTTAATAACAAAAAAATAAGGAAATTATAAATAATATGACTTACTACTAGGTGTTGCCTCAGAGAGGATTAGGCTGGGGAAACGTGCAGCGGACTGATGAACCGGGAGATCAAAACGGCTTGACGCTCTTCCGGTGACCGAGACATCAGATCGCTGGGCCGAACAAATGATCAACTGGCACAATGCCGGAATGGAATGAATCTGTCGGATCCAAACGGCTGGACGATGGACGGGTGACAAAAACATTCCCTGACCGGGGCCGGACAGATGTCAAAGGAACATGATGCCGTACTACTACGAATTCACCGGATAAAACGGCGGAAGTCCGGAGAATGTTCAAAACGCGGTCGTATGGGGCCGAACACAGGTTCCTGGTGATATACCTCCTGGGGCAATTTCATTTTCCGAACACAGACTATCAGTGAAGGGTATCATATCACCCGAACAGGTATATCGTGATGCAGGGAATCGGCCTCTGTACTCAATGACAGTATCGCCCTCTGGATTGCGCGATTTGATGATTTTTTTTATCTGATCTGTATCTGATCTGTTCCTGTGGAAACGATCGGATGTGTGACTTCTGGAAGGAACAGAGGGAAAAGAAAACAACGCCGTTTTTGGGGAAGGTGGCATCATCAGGAGGTCTCGGCCCTGCCCGATTGCGGGCAGGACGTCAACCAATGGACTGAACGTTCATTCGGTGACTTAGTTGGACACTAATACACCTGCTATAGAATGGATACGAATGGTTATTAAACCTTTTGGATTATTTTT
>CAYGWN010000026.1:0-3237 GCA_964353765.1 uncultured Methanoregula sp.
GGGAGAGACCGGTATACCCTTATCTGGTCTGCCGGTGAGTGTTCCCTGAGCGAATCCGGTGACCCGGCTCACCACCTCCCCGTCCCTGGCTGGCTGCACAGGACCGGTGTGCCGGTACCGGAATCGTTTCGGGAAGGTGGAATGCACTGGTGAACATGCTGCCCTGGAAAGAAGGGATACCTATCCCTTCCGACATCTCCATTCTCTCCCTCCTCGCGGCAAACCTGCTCACGATCGTGATCGCGGTCCTCGAACAGTGGGACCTCGGCATGACCCTCTTCATCTACTGGGTCCAGAGCCTGGTCATCGGCCTCTTTGCCGTCCTCCGTATTCTCATGTACCGGACCGACCTCATCACGGACTCCCCTTCCTTTCAAAAGGTCATGAAGGGAAAAGAGGCAGGGAACCCGGCCCTGGCAGCTCTCGCCATCAAGATCTTCATGGCCGGTTTTTTCACCCTCCACTACGGGTTCTTCCACTTCGGGTACTATGAGTTCCTCTCAGCGTTTGGCCTCCTTGCCGGGGTCAGCCTCACCGATCCCTACCTGTTGCTCGCCTGCGGGGCATTTTTTGCCCACCATGCCTACTCGTTCTTCTATCACCGGAAAAATACCGGACCTGCCGGAAAGTACCTGCAGGAGACCTTCTCCTACCCCTACCACCGCATCATCCCCCTGCATGCCACCATCATCTTCGGGGGTTTTGTCTCGATGGTCGCCATGGCCTTCTCGGTGAACCTGTCCATGATCATCCTGGTATTTTTCCTCGGGGTAAAAACCGTGGTCGACGTCCGGATGCATGTCCGGAAACACCGGGAGGAAGGGGACAGTCCCGGGGGACAGTCCTCCGGGCCGGACCAGGACCTCCCCCTGGATTAAAGCCGCATGTATGCCGGGAGGGCCAGGAAGTACTCAGACCAAAATGTAATTCTTCGATAGACGGGGTCCCTGATATTATGCCGGGACTTGCAGCATTTTTCGAAAAAATCAGGCTGACTGCTACCTCCAAACCCTGCCCTGCGGCAGACTATGTCACCCTATATTGGTATTGAGCGCATATCTTCTGGACACAATCAGGGACCTGGACCATGACACCGGTAAAAATACTTGTTATATTCGGGAGTCCCCGGAAGGGTAACACGTTCCGGGCGACTGAAGAACTCCGCGGGATCCTGCTGCAGGAATTCCCGGTGGAATTCGAGTATCTCTGGCTGAAAGACGCGAACCTGCTTCCCTGCAAAGGGTGCCTTTCCTGTTTTTCCCGTGGGGAAGAACAGTGCCCCAACCACGATGATGCCCCCCTGATAGAACAGAAGATGCGGGAGGCCGATGGCGTGGTCTTTGCTACTCCCGTCTATGGCATGAACGTTTCCGGCCAGATGAAAATATTCATCGACCGGTTCTGTTACATCTTCCACCGCCCGCGGTTCTTTGACAAGAAAGCCCTCCTGCTGACAACAACCGGTGCACTCGGCCATAAGGATGTCCTGAAGTACCTGGACACGGTTGCCCGGGTATGGGGATTCGAAATCGCGGGAACGGTCGGGCTGGTAACCCCCATTCCCCTCCCCCGCCACCGGGTCGAGGGGAACAGGAAGGCGATCGCAAAAGCCGCAAAGGAATTTACCGCTGCGCTCCGGCGCAGGGTGCGGAAGAGTCCGGGCCTGATGGACGTGGTGATCTTCCACGGGCAGCGGGCAGCGTTCTCGCAGCTGGAGAAACAGTCCCCTGCCGATTACCAGTACTGGAACGAGAAGGGGTGGCTTGAAAGGAGCACGAAATATTTCGTCGATGTCCCGGTCAATCCCCTGTATCATACAATCGGGATGGTTGTTGAATGGATTTCGGCGAGGCAGATACGAAAGGACCTGCTGCAGGACCCGGGAGTGATACCATGAAACCTGTCATCTTCCGTTTTTCCGGCACCGGGTCCCGCATCATAACCAGGACAGGAAGTATCCAGGGAAGACAATAACAGCACGTGCCGGGAAACCTTCAATGAATGAAATAATAAAAAAATAGGTGAAACGAATGGTACCTATGGTAATGAGATCGCTCCTGGTCCTGGTTTCTTACCACCACCATAACACCGAGAAAATCGCTCAGGTCTTTGCAAAAGTACTTGATGCACCAATAAAAACGCCGCAGCAGGTAAACCCCGAAGAGCTCCAGGAGTATAGCCTGATAGGTTTCGGGTCAGGGATATATGGGGCAAAGCACCATGAGGATCTGCTTGACCTTGCCGACAGCCTGCCGGAGATCATTGACAAAAAAGCATTCATTTTCTCAACCAGTGCAATGACAGGGGAAGCCAAGGTCGCCAAGGATCACGCGCTGCTCAGGGAAAAACTGCAGTCCAAAGGTTACATGATCGTTGGTGAATTCAGTTGCAGAGGTTTTAACACAAACAGCTTTCTCAAACTATTCGGGGGGATGAACAAGGGCAGACCGAATGCCGAAGACCTCAAAAATGCGGAAGAGTTTGCAGCGAGCCTGAAGCAGAACCTGCAGGAGAGGTAGACCAGATAACAGGGGGAACCGCAAGAATTATCGAGACAGGTACTCTACGGGATCTGGATTGCCATGCAGCGAGGGGAAGTAGCAGTCCTCCAGCACGCGGAAAACGAATCCGGCGGCCTTTTTGAGGAATATATCAGGGAGCGGGGGATGGGGCTCCTGCGGGTACCGCTGCATGAAACAAACGAAGTCCCGCCCATCAATTCCACCCATCTCCTCGTAATGGGCGGTCCGATGAGTGTCAATGACGAAGAAGATCTCCCCTGGCTGAAACCAGAGAAGCAGGTCATCCGGGAGTGGGTGATCAAAGGACGGCCGGTCCTTGGGATCTGCCTCGGTGCGCAACTGATAGCCTCTTCACGTGGAGCTGCAGTCTACCCCTGTGAGGAGGAACGGGGATGGTCATCTGTCACCGCGGTCAACAAAGATCTCTTTCCAGGATTGCCCGGACAGTTCCGGGTGTTCCAGATGCACGGGGAGACCTTTGATATCCCTCGCGGGGCAGAACTGGTCTATCAGGGAGAGAAGGTGGCAAGCCAGGGACTCTGTATCGGCAGTGCACTGGGCCTGCAGTTCCACCCTGAGCTTACCATCGAAATGATCCGGGACTGGACAGGTGATCGCCCGGCCCGGGAACAGTCATACCTTCTTGCACAGAGCAGAGAGTATCTCCCGGAAAGCCGGATGGTCTGCAGGATTATTGCAGACCGGTTCCTGTCCG
>CAYGWN010000027.1:0-12859 GCA_964353765.1 uncultured Methanoregula sp.
AGTTTCTTATCAAGCCAGCAGAAATTTCCATGATAATCCCGTTCAAATTTTTTTAGGTAACTTGAATAAAATGCAGTGTATTTTGCATCATCTAACGGGATATTGAACATAAATTTTCTGCTGTGTTCATCCCCGTATGAATCACGATAAGTCTTCTCTAACCCTATAATTATGAAAACGGGAATCCTTCGTTTTATTTGAAAACTTCGATACCGATTCAATTGATCGTTATTGCACCAGACTAACCGCTTCAACTCATCATATGATCCAGGTGTTCGATATTTACATTCGACAGCAAATACATCTCCCGTTTGATTGTGCTTCCATACAAAATCCGGATCAAGACTGCTCTGGACGTATCTTTCTTTATTGGTATCATATGAATGAGTCTTTTCCAGTAAAGTGAACATTTTTTCCGGAAATAATGATTGAACATGATCTTCAAATCGCCTGCCTACTACCTCCGGATCTTTTGATGTATGGTAATCAATTTTCTTAAGAAAATCGCCAATATGACGTAATGCCCCCATAATTAATAAACAGAATTATCCGACTTTATATAATTTTTGAGGAATAAATGAGGTTATCCATGGAAATATGAATACATAATTTCCCGAAAGAACACCTCTATTTGGATCCACTCCACCTCCCAAATAACCCCAATACGGCCTCCGTTTCCCTGTCAGACACCCCCTCCACGGTAAACACAGCTCACCCAAAAATATAATCCTCTAAAATCAACTATTTTCGCAAAATAACCCCATAAAACGGATAAAAAATTGCTCTTTAGCGGGCCTGCAACAGGGGGGAAAATGAGGGGGTCCTATCTATCGATCACGATCGAGATCTGCCAACAGAACGCGATTGTGAAGGTCGTTTAAATATCGTCGGAGAATGGCCTGTTTTTTATATGGGGTGTTTTATAAGGAGATTTGTATTACAGGGGGGTTGTTGGAAATACACTGGACATTCAGTTCAGTCGACCCGGGGGGAGATTCGATTCCCTTCATGGAATATATTCAGTCCCGTTGATTTCGGCACGAGAAAGTCACCCGCGATGATGATTGGAATTGGTACAGGAAGAGATACAAACTATTGCTATTTCAGAAACAAATTGTTTCCAAATGAGAAACAAGTGATGTATGATAGAATGCAGTTTACTTTGGCGTTTGATAATATTGTTGCCCCCCGTATATCCCTCTGGCTAAAAACCATGAACGAAGCTCGTCCGAACGATATTTTATTCCAATTGAACTGTTTTTCGTAACAATTGAAATATCCTTTCGTTCAAAAAACAACGCTTAATTTTGGAAGAAAGAACAAATCCGGGAAGAGAGAAAAAACCGCACGCTTTCCTGGAATCAGCAGGGAGCAGCAATCCCTGGGGAGGGAATCTCCGATTTATTGATTATTATGGAGAGCTAAATGCCAGTGGGAAGGAATAAGGACCCATGTCAGAAATCATGGAGGAGATGGAAGAGATTAGAAAGGAAATCCGTGCAATCAGCCATAAGCTCGATATTCTCATGGAAGACCGTGAGCTCTATGGGATCATGCGGATATCTGAGCGCTCCCTCTCATCTTTTCTTATCGGAGAACCGGATATCTATACCGTCAGTGATTGCAGGGTTGTTTACCGGTGAAAGGCAGAATCGTCCTCTTACCTTTTCCTTTCACCGATCTTACAGCGGTGAAACTACGCCCGGCTCTGGTACTGCACGAAGGCAGAAATGATATTATCGTTGCCTTTATCTCGTCACGAATTCCGGAACACCAGGACCGGTGGACGGTCACGGTTGGGCCGGATGATCCTGATTATCTCACAACAGGACTGAAATGTGCCTCATCGATCAGGGTGGACAAAATGGCAACCATTGAGAAAAGTCTTGTTGTCGGAGAAATCGGGGAATTGTCCGAACGACTCAGACAGACTGTCAATAATCTGCTTCTTGATCTGCTGAGCCTGTGAAGAAAACATCAGGTGACACGGGCTTCATCCTGCAACAGACTCCAAGGCCTGCCTGATAGAATACCGCCGGGAGGCATATAGTTCCTTGATGATATTGTTGATTCCGCAGAGAAGATCGAGAGAGATACAAAAGGGATCTTCGTCCGAGGAATTTACCCGGGACGCCATGAGAATCGATGCCGTCATCCGCAATTTTGAGGTCATCGGGGAAGCAATCAGGAATCTTTTTTTATTATCACCAGTCCCGCTTCATGCCCGAAAGGGTCTCTGATCGACCGCCGGGATCGATGCTCTCCCCTACAACTATTATTAATGCGCATGATTCTTAATGGATAGAATACAGGGATTTGGAGGGACTTTCGCAGCGCAACCTCTCAAATTCTTAATTGTCATGGAGAATTGAGTGAGGATGAAGAGGATTGCGAAGGATTGGGCGAAGGCGAACATACCCATTTTAGATTGGCTGCCCAGGTATGAACGCAGCCATCTCAAGCTGGACATCATGGCCGGCCTCACCGCAGGCATGGTCGTCATTCCCGCAGCTCTCGGATGGGCCAGCGTCGCCGGGGTCCCCGCGGTCTATGGTCTCTATGCGGCGATGGTCTCGCTCATCGCCTACTTCATCTTCGGCACATCGAAACACCTGATCGTAGTCCCGTCCTCAGGCCCGGCAGCTCTGGTCGGTGCGGGATTGGCGGGATTATATTTCGCCGACCAGAACGAGTACATCGCGGCCGTGGCCATGCTCGCCCTCCTGGCTGGATTGCTCCTGATCATCGCCAGGTTGATCAAGCTCGGTTTTATCGTCAACTTCATTTCCCAGACCGTGCTCCTCGGCTTCCAGGTCGGCCTGGCCATATTCATCATCACCACTCAACTTGGCAGGGTCCTCGGGATAAGCGGCGCCAGCGGAAATTTCCTGGATTTTATCATCTATTACATCCAGCATATAACCGAGGCAAGCCTTGCCACCATGGCGCTGGCTGCTGTCGGGTTCGCCTTCCTCTACCTGGGCAAGCGTCACTTCAAGAAGCTGCCGTTGAAGTTCGCTCTCATTATCCTGGCCACGATCGCTGCCATCCTCCTGCCCTTTGTGGAGAAAGGGATCGCCGTGGTCGGGGAGATACCTGATGGCCTGCCTGGTCTGGTCCTGCCCTCGTTGGGGGGGCAATCCCTTGAGTC
Organism: uncultured Methanoregula sp.; assembly: GCA_964353765.1. Classification (GTDB taxonomy): domain Archaea; phylum Halobacteriota; class Methanomicrobia; order Methanomicrobiales; family Methanospirillaceae; genus UBA9949. The sequence continues at coordinate 3,152 of CAYGWN010000027.1, forward strand.
ATTGATGACCATCGCCGTCGGGCTGTTCCTCATCATCTACATCGAGGGCATCTCGATCAGTAAGAGCTTCGCCCGGAAGGGCGGTTACGAGGTCGATACCAACCAGGAATTAGTTGCCTATGGCGCAGCCAACATCGTCCCCAGTTTCTTCCAGGGCATGCCGTTGAACAGCAGCGTGTCCAATACCGCGATCAACTATGAGAGCGGCGGTAAGACTCAGCTCTCAGGGGGCTTCGCTGCCATCGTCATCATTCTCGTGCTGCTCTTCTTCGCATCCTTCTTCAGCAATTTGCCAAGTGCCATCATCGGCGTGGTGATCATCTCTTCGATGGTCTCCCTCGTCGACATGAAAGCCCTCAGGGCAGTTCTGGCGTTCGACAGGCTTGAGTTCATCTTCGCCGTGGCAGCGATGCTCAGCGTGCTTTTCATCGGTCTCCTTCAGGGAATTTTCATCGGTGTTGCTCTCACTCTGATAGCTTTATTGTACCGCTTCTCCGAACCGGACATAAAGCAGCTCGGTCGCATTCCTGGCTCCACGGAATATTCCGATCTGGACAGGAGCCCGGACAACGAGACCATACCAGGTATCCTGGTGCTGCGCATCGATGGGCCATTGGTCTTCCCCAACGTAGTCAGGGTGAGACAGGACATCCTAAACTTTGTCAGGAAGTCGGGGAAGGCAGAGTTGGTGGTGCTCAGCATGCGCAGCGCCCCGTACGCGGACCTCCAGGCCATGGATATGCTCTCGACCCTCCATGATGAGTTGAGTGGGCTCGGCACCTCTCTCAAGCTGGCCGAGGCTACGGGCGATTGCCGCGATTCAATCAGGAAGGCAGGCTTGAACTCGAAGTTCGGAGAGCTCAATCCTGGAATGTCGGTGCAGATGGTAATCGATGATTGGTTTATGGGAAGGAAGGAATAGCTGCCGCTGCGACCCGAACCCATGCCATCGGACCGTATCGACCTGACCCTCATGGCGTTACGATGTTGAACCAGAACTCGAAGTCGTCCAGCAGGCCAAAGAATTGCTTCAGTTTCACTTTACTTCCCTTGACCGTAATGTCTCCTGACAGGACCTTCTTCCCGAAGGTGGACTCACCAAGCAACACCTGGTCCAGCGTCTTACGGGTCAGGGTCAGGGTCGCGTCCGCCTCCTGAAGCAATCTTCCGGACGAATGGTTCAATACACCGTTCTCCACCACCAGTGCGTACTTCTGCTTGATGTCGGTGAACTCCAGGTTGATCGAGATGGCCTTATCGGCAGACTTCATGCCGTTCAACCTAACCGCTAAAAGGTCCAGGAACCAGCCCACTTCAATGGACTTGACGACATCGGGGCTCAGGGACTTGGGCACGGGAACGACCTTGACGCCATGGCGCAGCTCCAAAGCTCCGGTGAGATAGAAGTTGCGCCAAGGCCCGGATTCCGCCCGATATCCCAATTGCTCCAGGGCATCCGCCTGCAGCCTCCTCGCTTCCATATTTTCCGGGTCTGCGAATACCAGGTGGTTCACGACCTGCGCGACCCAGCGGTACTCGCCCTTCTGAAAAGCAGCCCTCGCACGCTTTAACAGGGCTTCCGGGCCCCCCATAAAATCCACATATCTCTTACCCGCCTCCACAGGCGGCAGCGGCTCGAGATTGGCAGGGTTGCCGTCGAACCATCCGAGGTACTTTTGGTATACCGCCTTGACATTGTGGCTCACGCTTCCATAGTATCCACGGTTATACCATGCCCCTGCCAATCCAGGAGGCAAATGTATAACCTCCGCAATCTCCAGCATGGTGTACCCATGATTCGCCAGGCGCAGAGTCTCGTCGTGGATGAACTTGTAGGCGTCGCGCTGTCGCTTCAGGAACTCCAGGCATCGCTCGCGCCCCCATGTGGGCCAGTGATGGCTCGCGAAGATAACATCGGTCTTCCTGGCGAACAGCTCGATGGCCTCATCTATGTAATGCGCCCAGACCCTGGCATCGCGTACCTGCGCCCCGCGGAGGGTATAGAGATTATGCAGGTTATGGGTGCAGTTCTCCGCCATGCATAGCGCCTTGAATTCCGGGAAATAGAAGTTGAACTCTGATGGGGCTTCGGTGTCAGGGGTCAGCTGGAATACAATCTCTACCCCGTCGATGTCCATGGTGCTACCTGTTTCCGTGACGATCTCGGTTGGCCCGATCAAGGAAGTCGTGCCAGAGGACGTGGATTGCCCAAGGCCAGTCCCGACCTGCCCCTGGGCGTCCTTGGGCAGAAGGTTTCCATACATATAACTGGCACGCCGGCTCATCACATTTCCAGCCAGGACATTCTCGCTGATCGCCGCCTCCATGAATCCAGCTGGAGCGATGATTTTCACGCGGCCAGACCGGACATCCTTCTCTGAGACCACGCCCTTGACGCCTCCCCAATGGTCTATGTGGCTATGGGTGTAGATGACAGCCACTATTCGCCGCTTGCCCACATGTTCGAGCACAAGGTCCAGGGAAGCCTTTGCAGGCTCGTTCGAGATTAATGGATCGATGACAATGTACCCATCATCGGTCTCTATGAAGCTCATGACAGACAGGTCATAGCCTCGTACCTGATAGATCCGATCCGTCACCTTGAAAAGACCATGGACCATGTTCAGCCGGGACTGCCGCCAGAGGCTCGGATTGACCGTCGGCGGAGCGTTCGGATCATCCAGGAATGAATATGCGTTCAGGTCCCAAACCAGACGGCCCTCCGCATTATAAATCGAAGGGTCCTCCAATTTGGCAATGAAACCACGATGGGACGATTCGAAATCCATATTATCCTCCCAGTCTAGATCAGGAGAGTCAACGAGGGCCTTGTTTGCCCTTCTTGAATATGCCGATGCTTCCTTTCTGTTGGACATGCTACTACCTCATCTGTTACGGGGAATGAATCGCTGCAATAAGCTCATCATTGTCTTTCAGAGCGATCAATCGCTCGTCATCAAAATTGATATAGACGATCGGGGTGCCTGCATCCTGGAGTCTACGCATCGTAAAGAAAGACTTGCCAGCCCTCCGGGGGCCGGTTACAACTGTGATGATTGTCGATCCCAGGCCCTTCAGGAGTACATCACGTTCGACGTAGCGTTCTTTCAATCTCCCACCCATCTCCCTCTGCGGATGAGGAGAATATCCCGGGCTGACATAAACAATAACTCATAATGCACAAAAAATAGATAGAATTATGCATGATAAAATTTGAAAAACACGAATTTTCCAGGGATTTATCCAGGGTAAACTTCCTGCTCCCCCTCACCTTATCCTCTCTCCACCCCCCAAATAACCCCAATACGGCCTCTGTTTCCCTGGCAGACACAAACCTGTTTCAGTAATAATTCCTGCAATCTGTTTTTATCCAAACGTTGCATTCATACTATTATGGACTCATTTTGAATCGGCCGGTTGATTCGCTGGGCCTGAAAGTTCAATTTATGGACAAAATAAGCCAGATAAACCCGATATTGGACAATTTTCCCGTGATTCATGAGAGTGATGAATCTTATTTTCAAGAAATAATATTGCGTGCGAGATCAGAGGAGGATACTGGGTAGGGGGCCGGCAGATCTTTGAGGGGAACCACCGGACACCTACTGCCCGTAGGCGTAAAATTGTGGGCTATTCTAGCATAAAAGCCTATTCTTATGCTTACGATTCACGAAAAACACCAGCCTGGTAAAGCCATTTCGATCAAGGAATATTGGATTTGGCTCATTCAGGAAATAATATCGAAAAAGGGGTGAAATTATGAAAGATACCTCCAGAAAAAAGACATTGGACAAGGGTCCCGCGAAAATAGGCGGAGAGTATAGGACTGGTCCTGTGGCCGGGACAGCACTTGTGAAAGGAATAACATTTGATCTGAAGGGTTTGCAATACGCCGAGGTGAATGGCCTTGCGATCTTTGAGGGGGATATTGCATTGGGCACCGTGGCAGAAATGCGTACAGCGGCTGCTGATGGCCAGCTCCCGCAATACGCGTGTGGAATAACCGGTGCACAGTATCGCTGGCCGAATGCCACTATCCCGTATGATATCGACCCTGCCCTGCCGAACAAGCAACGGGTGACCGATGCGATTGCCCATTGGCAGGCGAATACCTGCATTCGGTTCGTCGAACGCACATCTGCCAACCAGAGCCAGTATCCGGACTATGTCCACTTCATACCGAGCGATGGTTGCTGGTCGTACGTTGGACGCCGCGGTGGAAGACAGGACCTCGGGCTGAGCGGCGGCTGCCTGACCGGGAATACAATCCATGAAATCGGCCACGCTGTCGGCCTCTGGCATGAACAAAGCCGGGAAGACAGGGACACCTTTGTCCGAATTGAATGGGTTAATATTGATCCGAGTGCCCAGCACAACTTCAACCAGCATATCGCGGACGGGGATGACTTCGGATCCTATGATTATTGTTCGATCATGCATTATGGGGTGACGGCATTCTCTATCAACGGCCAGCCGACTATTGTAGCTCTACAGCCTGTTCCTGCTGGTTGCAGTATCGGGCAGCGGAACGGCTTATCTCCGGGAGATATCGATGCAGTTCGCATAATGTATAATTGTGGGATGAAAATTCTCAAAGAGGCAAGGAAGGATCCGATTCTTGAACCAGGCACGATAAAAGAAATTCGGAAGGATCCGATTCATGATCCACCACGCACGATGAAAGAAATTCGGAAGGATCCGATTCGTGATACGATAAAAGAAATTCGGAAGGATCCGATTATCGATACGAGAACTAAGCCAGCCGGGTACGATCCCATCCAACCGGGAATACCGATTCAGCCGATGCCGGGACCGGTTCAGCCGTTTATCACTGGGATTCCAAGCCGGGCGCCTCAGGCAATGGCGGATCCGGTAACTGAGGCCATTGCATATGTGCAGGAGCTGATAATGGTAATTGAACAGCAACAGGCAGAGTTAATGGCTTCATATGGTGAACTTGTCAAGAACTTGGAGGTGCTTTTCCAGGGGGGGCAGGTCTAGGTGATCCTTGTCATTTCCTATCCTGATGAAGATCATACCGTAAAGGTTGTCGACCTCCTCCAGAGGGCGGGTCAGGATGTTAGGATCCTGAAGCTTTCTGACTTCCCGGCCCGGGCAACCTTGACCCTGTCCTGGTCACCGAAGGGAGAGCCGATCTACACCGTTGAGGGACCCGATTGCCAGGTAAACCTCTCGGCAGTTCGGGTTGCATGGTGGAGAAGGGTTCTTCCCTTTGACATAGAGCCAAGGATCCGGGATCCAGCCCAGCGTGCTTTTTCTGAAAGCGAGACATCGCAAGCAGTGAACGGTGCACTTGATGCTCTTGATTGCACGTGGGTAAATCCACGGTGTGCGGACGAGTCAGCACACCGCAAACCTTTCCAGTGGGAAATAGCAAGACGGGTTGGATTGTCCCTTCCACGAACTCTTGTGACAAACGATCCTCATGCTGCTCGTCACTTCATTGAGCAGGTTGGCATCGGAAAAACGGTCTTCAAGGCGTTTTTGGCGATGATGGAGGCCTGGCGGGAGACCCGTTTAATAGAACCTCAGGACATGGCGCATCTGGACTCAATCCGGTATGCCCCGGTAATCTTCCAGGAATACATCGAAGGGATCGATCTCCGCATCATTATCGTCGGTAATCAAATCTTCACAGCCGAAATAGATGCTCGAGAAACGAGCTACCCGGTAGATATGCGCATGTCTCTTGGCGAAGCGATCGTCCGTCCGATCGAATTACCATTAGAAGTACGGAATTTGCTGCTGAGTTTCATGCGGTCAATGGGATTAACCTATGGTGCTATTGACATGAGGCGCACCGCCAAGGATGAATTTTTCTTCCTGGAAGTGAATCCAGCCGGCCAATGGCTCTTCGTGGAGGAACGGACAGGGTTGCCGGTTAGCCAGGCCATGGCCGACCTGCTCGTCTTCCTTCATGATAATCAGTCACAAAGGAGGAACACGTGAGGACGATTATCGGAGATATTGCTTTGCCTGCTAACTGTCCTGAATTCAGAGAAGCAGTTGTCCTGATCGAGGTCAGGGACGTCTCACTTGCGGATGCACCATCGCTCGTCGTTGTACAAAGGCGGCTGAAAGGCGTGAATATCAGGTCAGGTGGTTTCGTGCCTTTCTCGCTGGGGGTCCCTGAAGTCTCTGAAACCCGCTCCCTGGAGCTTCGTATCCATATTAGTCTGAGTAACAGTGACCTGGTCAAGCACGGAGATTTGTTGACAACAACTTCAATTCCGATTCCCAGTCGAGGAGTACCAGGATATATGATCGTGCCGGTGACGCTCGTCTAGGTTCAACGTACCTCTTCTGGAGCAATGCAACCAAAAAAAAAAATTCAGAGGATGGTTGAAGCCACCCCTGACGTATTTCAGAGAATGAGGTAATAGAATGCCTAGGAAAGGAAGAATTGACGAAAGAAAAGGAACAAGACACGGAATGATGAAAGATCCGGGGAGTCAGACTCGTGAAAACGACGACGATGATCTGGATATTACTCCCTACGATTATCGGATGGCAGGTCGGAGTCAGATTATCAGCGGTGTGTACTCACTCACGAGTGTTTCACCACCTGTCTCTCCATTCATCCCCGAAATCCCCCAACTCCCTGATCAGAAACGGAAGGTGAAGGGGACGATCAGTGTCGATATCGATGGATATTATCCCCAGATGACGGTAAGTGGATCTTTCTCCCAGGGAATCAAGGCCGTTGTATACTGGATCGCACAATTAAAAGCCGATAAATCGCCCAACTCCTGGACGGGGAACATATGGTATAAATACCCCGACGGACATGCATTCCGCTATAAGAAAGTACAATTGACAATTGAGGGAACTACTCCCGTTGCACGTGTGATCTTTTCGGGGCAAGGATCATCTGATTTGACCTGTACCTACAAGCTTAAATCACGGTATTTCCATCCGGCAAAGTTCGAGTTTGACTGGGAGCAGAATGAGGCCCCCACGACCTCGATAGAGACCTGGGCTCATCCAAACAGACCGGATACCCTTGCACATGAGACCCTTACCATCCAGAAGGTCTATCAGCGTGCTGGCTTCAATGCAACCCAACACGAGGGGGGTGCTGTCCCCGGTTCGGAAGCCGGCTCGAATGCGAAATGGAGCGATATTGAGTTGCACGATGCCATGCAGAGCTACTGGTCCGCCTTCAAGGACAAACCGCAGTGGAGTATCTGGGTATTCTTTGCCTCACTCCACGACATGGGGTCATCTCTTGGGGGGATCATGTTTGATGAAATTGGACCGAATCATCGACAGGGATGTGCTATCTTCGGCAAGTCATTCATCTCCCTGGCACCCTCCGGAGATCCCAATCCCACTGCGTGGAAGCAGAGGATGGCTTTCTGGACTGCCTGTCACGAGATGGGCCACTGTTTCAATCTTGCCCACTCCTGGCAGAAATCACTTGATGCATCGTGGATCCCGCTCTCAGACGAAGACGAAGCACGCAGCTTCATGAACTATCCCTATAATGTGAGTGGGGGTGAACAGGCCTTCTTCTCCGACTTCGAATATCGTTTCAGTGACCAGGAACTGCTCTTCTTACGTCATGCCCCAAGTCCGTTCGTACAGCCAGGTAATGCTGCGTGGTTTGATAACCACGGTTTTGAAGGGGCAAATGAACTGGTCAATTCAAAATTCAACCTGGTATTACGGGCAAACAGGGATGTCAATGTCTTTGAATATATGGAACCGGTAACTCTCGAATTGAAGTTAACCAATGTGACGCATCAACCTCAAGTGGTGAAGGAGCAGATACTGTCTGATAGTGACCAAATGACGGTCATCGTACAAGGTCCGGATGGGCATTCGAGGGAGTATGTCCCTTACGCCCATCGATGCTGGTCATCAGGCATGATAGTCCTGGATCCTGAAGAGTCCCTGTATGAATCGCTGTATATTTATTCGGGAACGAATGGGTGGGACATCGCAAAACCGGGAAATTACATGGTTCAGGTTGCATTACACTTAGGAGACGGCGACCTCCTGTCGAATCCCCTGCATGTCCAGATTTCTCCTCCAAAGGGAGAGGCAGAGACACTCTTATCAGGAGATTTTTTCACGGACTCCGTTGGTCGGATTCTAGCATTCGATGGTAGTCATGTATTAACGTCAGGGAATGACACGCTACGAAAAGTGCGTGACCAACTGGGCAACAGGCGGATTGGACTGCATGCGAATTATATTCTGGGCAATGAGGTCGCAACAGACTCCAGGGTGTTAACCACACGGGGGGAGGGGAGGCTGGCATTCGATATCAAAAAGGCAGTACCCAAAGAAGCGGAAATCCTCTTGAGGAAATCACTGATAGAGAATACGAAGACAGCTGTCGAATCATTCGGGCATATTGACTATAAATACTATACCGATAAGTACAGTGACTGGCTTTCCGGGCACAGGAAGATCAGCGCTGCTATCCATGCCCAGGAAGTCCTCTACGACACATTGGCGGCCCGAAGAGTGCATGGAAGAAAGGTCCTCGATAGTGTCCTCCAGGGAATAGAGGATAAAAAGGCAGCCTACACTGCAAAAAGGTAGAGGAGAATATAGATAATTTTTTTTCAAGGCTATACCATGCTTTTGCATAAACAACATTTGAGGTGAATTCTCATATGGTCCTTCTCCATATTGCGCTCCAGGATGGTTTCCGAAATAATACGGTCCTCATGCGGTTGAACGGCAAGAGGATTTATCGTAAAAATAATCTGAAAACGAGAACTCAAATTGGACTTGCGGATTCAGTGGAACTTGAGACAGATGAAGGACCCGCAAGCCTGGAGGTCTCACTACCGCAAGAGCGGATCGTGGGTTCAATTGCGTTTGTCCTGAAGAGTGTCACGTATATCGGGGTCTCTATAATTGAAGGGGAAGTACAGTTTAAAGTCCAAAATGTGCCTTTCGGTTACCTGTAATTAATGTAGGTATCTCATACTACGGATATGTTCGTTTGAATCAGGGGTGTAGCGAACGGGTCTCAACATCTCCCTGATCATGTTCATCAACCAGTTCTTCATCGGATTATTCCTAATATTCCTCTCCGTCTGGCTCCTTATGGAAGGATATGATGCCATATTCAATGCACTGATCGGATCATCCGGGGCCTTAATCTCCGTCATTGCTCTGCATAAAAGTGCTCCCGTAAAAAATTCAGAAAAACCGTGTGGATCTAGCTCAATGGAATATCATTTTCTCGAACTGGAAAAATGCATTTTATATCACGAATACCCTTATTGCACAAAAGGTTCGGAGAGGGGTGAACACCATGGTATTCACGAAGGAGATGAATAACTATCTCCAAGTTTTTACGAGCAATACGGTAGAATTGATTAGCAAGCATTTGGAAAAAGGAAGGGAAAACGAGCGTTGAATTTTTTTGTCCAGAGGGAACAATCTTTCCCACTTCTTAGAGATCCCGTGAAGCTGGTTCTGGCCAGATCGTTCCCAATGGGGGGGGAATTCCCAAAGCTGTCTTAAGTAAATATATAAAAAATAGTTGATCTTTACCGAATCAAGGGTACCCGCCTGCTCATGGAATTCATATCAATAAGGATGGCTAACTCGACGTGATGGATTTGAGTATTTACCATTTAAAACACTTTTTCATACGTAGTTCGAGTTCATCTTTCCATCCCCCAAATAACCCCAATACGGCCTCCGTTTCCCTGTCAGACA
>CAYGWN010000028.1:0-13461 GCA_964353765.1 uncultured Methanoregula sp.
GACCGCAGCCAGCCCGGCAACGGTCGAAGCATGGCAGAGTCGGGCGCAGTGGTCAATGTGCGGGGTCTTGACCACCGCACGGGCAAACTTCGCCACCAGGTAGTTCTCTTCGTTGGAGATACGGGCCGAAGAGAAGAACCCCACCTCGTCGGGCTTGCAGGACTTCAGCTTGGACACGATCAACTTATAGGCCTCGTCCCAGCTCGCTTCCTCGAATGTTCCGTTCTTCTTGATCAATGGTTTCGTCAGCCGGTCAGGGCTGTTGACAAATTCATGCGCATAGTTCCCCTTAGGGCAGACCTTGCCCTGGTTGATGGGGTTGCGGTGCCAGGGTGCGGTCCCGACGACCTTGTTATCCTTGACAACAAGGTTGAAACCACAGCCGGTACCGCAGTACGGGCATGTTGTTGGAATATATTTTACGTCCATGGTAGAAACCTCGAACAGAAAAATGTCGGACCCGGCCGTATTTAACAGTAATGATTAACATCGGGGAAATTGATGATTATTGGTGGGTAAGAGGAGTGTGGTGATGTATCCCCTTCGTAGAAAGAAAGGTTTTGAATCATGTATTACGATAACGGCCGGTTTTTTGCGTGAATATACCTGCGGCAGGAAGGTGCGGCAGCCATGCGCCCGGTAAAGGTTCCCCCCATGCTCCAGGCACTGGTCCAGACCGGGTTTTCCGCGGCGGACGGGAGAGAATTTTCCCAGCTGGATGCATGCCCGGTCTGCGGGGGAGAGGTCACGGGGTATGACCGGAAGAAACGGAAGTTTGCCACGGTGCTCGATGAGGGGAGGCAGAGGGAGATCATGGTCTATGTCCGGAGGTTCCGGTGCCGGCAGTGCGGTACCATCTCCCCGGCAAGAGCCCCGTTTTACCCGGGAACCAGGATCGGGTCTCCGGTGGCAGACCTCTGTCTCATCCTCTCCCGGTCCCTGTCCCCCGGAAGGACGGCAGCTGCCCTGCAGGCATTCGGCATTCTCGTGGACCGGGGGACGGTCCGGAACCTTAAAGGAAAAGATTTCGGTGAAATCCCGACCACCGAGATGTTTGGCTTCCTCCTGCCCCGCTCAGTGGTGGCACTCTCCCTTGTAGCGTTCAGGAATCCCTAAGGATGTCCCGTCATAAGGACAGTATGCGATCCGGTTATCGGTCGTCTCCCAGCCGCAGACCGGGCACCGCTTCACCTGCTTCTCCCTTCCAAAGAAGGGGATGAGGGGGATGAAGAGAAAAACAAAAAAGAACGGGAGCCCGAGGCTGAAAAGGAGCAGGGTTATGGCAAGGGAGCCTGTAAGGAGGATTACGAACAGCTGCCACGATCTCGTAATGCCACCTCCCTGACCGAAAAAGCTGGCAGGGCACTGGCTGCATCACCCAGGTCACGGGCGAGGATCCTGCCGCCAAACAGGCCGGTGAGGAGACCGGCCCCGATACCTGCACAGAGGGTGGTTCCTGCTCCGCATCCCCTCCTGATTCTCTCAACCGAACAGCAGAAGAGTGACCGCTGGGCATCCCAGAATGCCCGGGCCACGGCAAGCGCCCCCTCTTCTCCGATATCTTCGAGATCGGCGCAGACGACCCGGGAGAGTCTCTGCAGTGCCGCGATCCTGTCCCTTCCTTTCCGGTCCGGCGGTGTGATGGTGTACTCTTCCTCAGTGATATGACCGAGCACCAGGTGGACATCGGCGCTGCAGGAGAAATATTCCGGGCATACCGGGGTCATGGTTCCGGACAGGGAAACCTCCCGGACCAGAGCTGGCAGTGTTGTCCTGAGAAGACCGCTATAGACCAGGTATCCCTTCTGGAGGCGGCGGAGGTCTGACAGTCCTTTCAGGGCATCCAGGGAGAGGAGGGGGATGATATCCGTGGTGGTGCTCCCCAGATCAACGAGAAGGTCACCCCGGTACCGTTCCATGAGGAAATCAGCTGAGGCGAGCCAGTTCGCCGCAGCAAGCTCGGGCACGGCCGTATCGTGGAACTCTGCATCAGTCCCGTAGAACAGGGCATCGGGAAATACATCCCTGACTGCATCAACAATGAACCGTATCCCTTCCGATTTTGAGGTGAAGCAGTCCGCAAGTTCTCCGGACATGACCACCGCTGCACGGGTGGCGGAGGAGCGGTATTCCCGAAGGATATCGCCGAGCGCACTTTCTTCCCAGAGTGGGCAGTAGTGGATGAACGTGCCCTTTGCCGTAACGACCTTCAGGTTAGCCCCGCCGACATCAATTCCGATCACAGCCGTTCCACCCTCCCCTGGGTGTCGAATCGCACCGATCCCGCCAGGTGGACCCTCTCAGGACCCCCGCCCTTCGAAGCCTCCACCAGAATATCAGCGATCTCCTCCTCCATGCAGGCCGCAATACCGGTGATGCTGGTGGTGATCCTCGGATTTACATCGACGACATAGGCCCGGTCCGCGAGGACAATATCCACACCGGAATATCCCTGACAACCGAGAACCGTGATTGTCTTTTCGGCAGTTCTGACAAGTTCATCATGACGATCATGGAGGACCGGGGTCTCGCCACCGAGGTAGGTGAACCGGCCGTCGGGATCGATGTCTATGTACTGCCGGTTGACCGCAAGCAAGAGCGGTGGTTTTCCGGTATAATAACTGCAGGCATTGCCCACCACGCGGCTCCCCACCATGCTCACGCTCAGGTGTTCACCGTCAATAAACTGCTGGGAGAACTCTCCGGGCCCCGGTCCGGTAGTGGACAACCGGACGCCCTTTGCTCCGCATCCCTGTACCGGTTTTATGACCCGTCTCCCTGCGGCGGTCTCATCGGGTACCGGAATTCCGTGACGGGAGAGGACTGCCGCTGTCTGTTGCTTGTTGGCGCAGACCGCGGCGGTCATGCTCCCACAGCCGATGTTATGGGTCAGGCTCTCAAGAGCTGCGGTATACCGGAAGAGGAGCGGGTCGGGGGCGATGACCAGGCCCGCATCGCACTCCGGTGCAAGACGTTTTATCTCTGCCAGGAAATCACCGGCTTCGGGATGCACGACATCGTATCCGCACCGCTCGAAACTTTCCGAAAGCACACCCCGCATGGCAGCACCCTCGGGAGCAAGCGAAGGATCATGGGCAACGGCATATTCAGCGAGCAGAACCCTCATCCATGATCAATGACCCCGCCTCTGACTTTACCCTGACGATCGGTCAAGTATTTCATGCTGTCCTGCCAAGTCATGGTGAACGATGAAAGCGAGAATCCTGCTCACAAACGACGATGGTATCAATTCGGCAGGACTATGGGCGGCCTATGATGCCCTCTCACCCCTGGCTGAAGTGACGGTTGTCGCCCCGGCAACCCAGCAGAGCGCGGTGGGCCGGTCCATCTCCATCTTTGAACCAATCCGGGCTCATGAGATCGTCCAGAACGGGGTGAAGGCATATGCGGTCGGGGGAAAACCTACCGATGCGGTCATCATCGGTCTCTATGCGCTTGCCCTCAGTCCTGACCTGGTGGTGAGCGGGATCAACATCGGAGAGAACCTCTCCTTCGAATCGATCATGACCTCCGGGACTGTAGGGGCAGCCCTCGAGGCGGCAAACCAGGGTACCCCGGCCATCGCCTTTTCCCTCCAGGTCGAAGACCAGGGCGATAAGTTTGATGACCCCCGGTTCCATGGCCAGAGTTTTGATGACGCCAGGCGGGTGGTGGAGGAGATCTGCCGCACCTTCCTTGGCCGCCCCTTCCCTTCCGGAGCCGATGTGATAAACGTCAATATACCCTCCAGGGTGAAGGGGGGTTACGAGGTGACCCGCCTCTCCGACAAGCTCTTTCTGACCGGTGTTGAACGACGTCTTGATCCGAGGGGGCGGCCGTACTTCTGGATCAACGGGCCGCTCATCGATGATGCTCCGGAGGGGACAGATGTCCACGCCATACGGAAGGGCAACATCTCTGTTACCCCGATAACCCTTGACTGTACCGCGCCCGTCGCCTCGGCCGAGATGAACCGGCTCCTGGAAGGACTTCAGCCAGGCAGTACCAGGAGGAACCGATAGGAATGGGAAAGAGACACGATACACAGAGTCCTGGCAGGGAGGAAAAGCCTGCTGACCGGATGAAGCGGGAGGCAGGGTACTATGCTGCAGACATGGCCGGGGATGGCATGGTGGTAGGGCTTGGCACCGGATCGACCGTGGGGTATACCATGGAACGCCTCTCGGACCGCATCCAGGAAGGTCTCCGGATCCAGGGTGTCCCGACCTCTTTTCAGGCTGAAATACGGGCACGGGAGCTCCACATACCCCTGACCACCCTGGATGATTATCCGGAACTGGACATGGCCATTGACGGAGCGGACCAGGTGGATGACCGCCTGCGTCTGATCAAGGGGCGGGGTGCTGCCCTGACCCGGGAGAAATGCGTTGCCGCATCAGCTAAAGAGCTGGTTATTGTAATCGATGCCTCAAAATGCACCGGAGTCCTGGATGCCCCTGTACCGGTCGAGGTTATCCCGTTCGCCCTCCGGCCGGTTATGCTGGGGATCAGGGCGGTTGGGGGGGAACCTGTGCTGCGCCTCGGGGTTCAGAAGGACGGCCCGGTCATCACCGACAACGGGAATGTCATCATTGACTGTTCGTTCGGAGTAATCGCCAATCCCGACCAACTGGAGGGGCTGATCTCGCTGATGCCCGGTGTTCTCTCCTGCGGCCTCTTCTGCGAGTTCGTTGAGAAGACAACGGTCATTGTGGGAAGAACAGATGGCTGCACGGAACTGACCCGGTAAGCTGGCCGGAGAAAAAACCTGCGCCTGATACCAGCCTGTCAAAGGAGGGAGGCGCCACGGCAGCGGGTGGAGCGAAAAATCCAACCCTTGGAACGTCTTGAAGGATACGAGCCAGTGCATGTGATGGAACACCGGTGGTTGCAATATCACCATTCCGGAAAAGAGTATTACTGGATATAATTCCGTATCTGCTGGATGAGGGAGAGCTGGGTATTTGCCTCTTCGCGTTTCTCCCGTTCCACGGTATCGATGATTTCACCAAAGGGGCGTGAAAGACGGTATATCTTCACCGGTCTCCCCTTATTTTCAGCCTTGATCTCCCGGTTCTCCACCCATGCCTGATCGATCAGGGCACCCATGGCCAGGCTCACTTCCGGCTGGCGGAGATCGGTACCCCTCTCGATCTCACGGGAGGTGGCTTCCGGATTATGGGTGAGGTAGATGAGCACGCGGGCCACATTCCTCTTGAGTCCGATTTTCATCAGGAGATCTGCAAGTTCCTCTTCGTCCTGGGTAAAATACATCACGTTCTTGGTTCTCATCCATTGACACCTGGATATCACTATTATACAAATTTTATATATAAAAGTATTATTATTCTAAATTATACATCCCATAAAAGAGAATAACTGTGGGAAAAGGAGAAGAATAAATTATTCGAACTGCCTGATCAGAGCAGTCCGAGGTTTTTGAGGTCGTTGAGAATTTTCTGGACAGCCTTCTTTGCATCATCCGGTTCCTTTCCGCCGGTGATGATCAGCTTGCCCGAGCCAAACAGGAGCACGACAACTTTCGGGTTCTCCAGGCGATAGACGAGGCCCGGGAACTGCTCAGGTTCATATTCAATCCGGTCGAGGTTGAACCCGACAGCAATTTTATTCAGGTTAATACCTGACCCGAGGTCTGCTGACGTAACGATATTCTGGATCTTGTAACTGAGCTTCTGGGGGATGTCAATGTCAAGGCCACGGAGCAGGTTTCCAAGAATTTCGAGTCCTTCAGAGAGGCTCTCAATGCTCTTTGCGCCGGTAAGCACCACCTTTCCGGATCCAAAGACGAGCGCTGCGATCTTTGGGTCCTGCATCCTGATCACAACGCCCGGAAACCGCTTCTTATTATACTCGGCATCCTTTATCTGGGAAGCAAGCGCCGGGAGATCCAGGTAATCCGTCACCTTCGCTGAGGCAACAATATTTTCAATTTTGAGAGAGTCCTCTGGCTTGACCTTCATAGTTATAAATGCCTCTGGGCAGTATATAAACAGTTGGTTGAGCTTCCCCCGTTACGAGCCCGGGATGAGAGAGGCCGGGGAGAGGGAGATCAGGACCCCAAACTGGTCCGGATCCATTCGTTCGAAGAAGGAGAGTGCCACCTCGCAGTCGGGGAGGCAGAAGACCAGGGGGAAATCAGGTTTGTCGGAAGTGGGGAAGATATCCCTGCTCCGGCAGCCCCTACATCCTCTTTGCAGCGTACTTGGCGAGTGCGACGATGGTGAGGATCGGGGGTGCACCCGGTGCAGAGGGGAGGACCGAGGCATCGGCGACATACAGGCCGGCAACCCTCGTCATGAGGGTGGTGTCCACCGATATGCCGATCCGTGCCGTCCCGCCGGGATGGGAGCCCCGGAGGGGAGCCGTCGCGAATGTCACGGGATCCGCACCTGCCTCCCCGAGTATCGCCCCGGCGACCGATGACCCGCCCGAGATCAGGCGGGCATCGTTTCCCGTCACCCCCTTCTCCACGGTCTCACCCACAGAACCTTCGTCATCGTCCGCGATCTTCACCATCATGGCAAGGATATCCCCCTCTCCTACGGGGCGGCCGGTTTCCTGCAGGATGGCAACGAGCTGCCGGGAGTAGTGGGGCATGATGAGGCCGCTGCCATGTTTCAGGTACGCGCCCATCGGGACATCCAGGTTGAACCCGATGCCCGGGCATATACCCCCGATGGTCGCGAAGGTGTCGCAGAAGAGCGGCGATGTGGGAATCCCGAGGCTGCCAATCAGCCGCGGTGTCTCGAGTGCTCCCGCTGAGATGACCACGAGATCATCAGAATAGACCTGCGACCCGCACCGGACACCGGTCACCTGGTCGTTCCTGGTGAGCACCCCGGTAACGGTCCGCCCGGTTATCACCTCAGCCCCCTTCTCCCGTGCAGTCTCCACGAAACGGACCGCGTTCCACCGTGCTGATACGGGACAGCCGAGGCTGCAGCGGCCATCCCTGCAGCACGCATGGGGATTGATGAACTTCGGCATCTTCCTGACCGGAAACCCGAGCCGGGAAGCAGCATCCATCAGGCGGCGTGTCCCCTCACCGATCAGATCGTCAGGGAGCTCCTGCACCCCGAGCTCCAGTTCGGCCTCTGCAAACTCTGCGGAGAGGTCGATGCCGAGCGCCTGCAGGTCCTCCTCCAGGCATCGGAGTGCGTTGCCGGCAGAGACCATCGTGGTGCCGCCCAGGCAGCAGGTCCGCATCAGCTTCACCCCCGCGTCCACGTTCGCATAGTACCGGTGGGCATCCTGCTCCTGGATCTCCGGGCCTCTCTCGATGAGCAGAACCCTGTGTCCCGAGGCGGCGAGCTCCTTTGCCACGGTTGCCCCGCCTGCCCCGGAACCGACCACGATCGCCATACAGAGGAGAGGACACTGGTGATAATAAGGTGATAGGGGCATGCCCGGAAGTCCCTGGACAATGGCCCGCAGGCAAAAAACCGTGCAACCCTTGCGACAGGTATGACCATGGGAGATGCGAAACCTGACGAGGAAGGGATATCAGGATATCATGCAAAGCCTGGAATGGACCCGGTCCCTGCACGGGAGCTGGAATGTTGGAGGATAGCAGGGAGGGCGCTCAACCGGCTCCCCCTCTGCTGGGAGTATTTTAATCGTACTCACGCCAGGTGTGACCACATGTAACACACCTGAAGAACCTGACCTCGCTTTCATCCGCAGACCGCAGCTGGCGCATCCACCAGAAAGCGAGATTGTGCTCGCACTTCGGGCACCTGGCCGTGACGGTGGGCAGCGTCCGGATGGATCCCTCCTCTTCGACAATAACGATCTCCTTCTCGCTCCGTTTCCTCGTTCTCTGGAGCTGGTCTTCATCGGTAATCTTCCTGAGGTACCCGCATTTCCGGCACTTCAGCTGGCCGCCGGATGAGATCATCAGGCTTTTACACTCAGGACAGAACATTGCAGATCTCATGTGCTTACATGGCAGATTAAGGCTTGGATAACGGTGATAACGAGGTATATGCACGGAGTGCCCCATCACAACCCTTTTTCCGCCCGGCACCGATTATTATGGGAATGAGCGGGTACCTTGTCCTTGCCTCCTGCATCTTCTTCCTCGCATTCCTCGTTCCTTCAAGGATCAGGAACTGGTTTGCCATCCTTGGGTGGACGACCATTATACTCTTCCTCTTTTCAGAGGTGCCCTACTACCTCTCCATCAACAACTACCTCTACCCGACCCTTGCAGTCCTTTCGGTACCCTTCCTCGTCATCACCGCGAAATACCTGGTCGCCGGAGACCTTCGCGTCGAGCAGCTCTCACGGGCCGCTGCCGTGGCATTCCTCATCTACGCTCCGTTTGCCTATACTCCGCTTGGCGACTGGCTTATCGCCGTCGTGATTGGCCAGACCCTCTGGCTCGTCAACCTGCTGGGTTACGATGCAGTCCTCGTTGCCTGGAACATGGTGATCAGGAACGGGTTCCGGGTCGAGATCATCCTTGCCTGCACCGGAATCCAGGCCATTGCCATCATGCTCGGGGTGGCTGCAGCTGTCCCGACCACCACCCGTCAGAAAATCCTCGCGTTCCTGCTGATCGTGCCGACCATCTCTGTCCTGAACCTCGTCCGGAATACGGCCGTGATCATTGCGTATACCGAACAGTGGTTCCCCTACCTTCCCGGAATTGCCGGAAACGGGGAGTACGGGTATGAGAGTTTTTTCTGGGCCCACAATGTGATAGCAGAGCTCCTCGCCCTGCTGCTGCTGGTGGTCATCGCCTCCGCCCTGTTCAGGATCATCCCGGGGCTTGCGGATCTGGCAGCCGGTCTCTACGAGCTCTACTCAGGGGAGATCAGGAAAGTCTTCCATAGAGATAGATGATACGCTGCAGTGCTGAGAGGTTGGTCCCAACCGCGATCAGGATGACCGAGACCCAGATGAACCCGGTTAATCCCCCGATGATGAGGACCAGGATGGTCTCGGGACGGCCAAAAAAGCCTACCCCTTCCAGGGGGTCCTCGATCTTTCCATCAACCCGTTCCTGGTACCCGGTTTCTGCATAGACTACCGGTTTGATGAAGGTGTTCATCAGGGAACCGATGATAGCGATAGCAACAATCGCAGAATCGGTCACAGGCGGCAGTGAGCCGAACTGCGATAAGATGGGGATCCCGGAGAGCCCGATGCCGAGGATGACCAGGGCATCAACGTATTTGTCGACGATCCAGTCAAAGACCGCCCCGAACCGGGTCTCGGTCCCGGCCATCCGGGCAACACTCCCGTCCACCAGATCCAGGACCCCAGAGATGAAGAGGAACACACTGCCGAGGGCAAACATCTGGTAGAAATAGGAGACCGCACAGCATATCCCGAACAGGAGGGAGAGGAGCGACACCTGGTTCGGCGTGACCCCGGCCCGGTAAAAGAGCATGCCAATCGGCTCGATATACCTGAGGAACCGTGGCCGGAGGGCGGTTATATTCATGCCTCATCTAAGTAACTTCGCAGAGAATAAATAGTTGCCAGGGACGGATCCCCGCGGTTACCGGCAGTTCAGACAAGGATATCATCTATGATGACGAACCTTTCGGAAAGGGAATAAACGTGGCAGAATCACCCGACCGGCCCCATGTGCTGATGATGTCAGAGATAACTGCTGACGGGAAACTGACCCTGAAGAAGGGAAGTTCAAGCAAGATCCTCATGAAATACATGGATCCCGCCACCGAGATACTTCTCCACGAGACGAGAGCACGGTATGATGCCATCATGGTCGGCTCAAACACCATAAAGATCGACAACTCGTTTCTCACGGTGCGGCATGTCGAGGGAAAGAGCCCGGTACGGGTGATCCCGTCAAGCATGGCTGATATACCGCTCGATGCCAACGTGCTCTCTCCGGATGCACCGACCATCATTGCCGTGTCGGAACGGGCCCCTCCCGATCGGGTGGCGGCGATCAGGACCAGGGGTGCCCGCGTGGTCTGTTCCGGAAAAGAGCAGGTCCACCTCCCTGAACTCATGCGTATTCTCCGTCACGATTTCGCGGTCCGCAGGCTCATGATTGAAGGAGGCCCCACCCTCAACTGGCATATGCTTCATCACCGGCTGGTCGATGAGATCCGGCTCATCCATCTCCCCTTCATTGTCGGAGGTTCTGATACCCCCTCACTGGTCGGCGGGATGCACATCGATTCTGAAGAGGATATGATCAGGCTGGTTCTGAAGAACCACTACCTCTGCGGAACCAACCTGGTGACCGAGTATGATGTCCTCTATCCTGGAGGGAGCGGGGGAGATGCTGCCGGAACCGGCAGATAGGGCCGGACTCCCGGGACTAGACGGCTGCTCTTCATCATCCTGATCACTGCTGGCATACTTGCCGCAGCCGGCCTTGCCCTCCTCCTCCATGATTACTCCTGTGACCAGGGTATTCCGGTATAGGAAACCTCCACGACGCAATAGAAGGGGCCCGATCCCTCGCATGACAGGCTGTTTCAGATCATCATCAGCGGGTCGGCTTTCATGTATTCGCGGCAGATGGTTGTTGCATACTGCCCGGGGGGGAGGGGGAACGAGAGATGGACGAAATTTTCACCGGTTGTTGCAGAAACAGGGGTTGAAAGGGAGATCGGCCGGGATGCTCCCTCAAACCGCATCTTCACCAGGTCCCTGACCGCACAAAAATCTTCGTGCCTGACCCCATCCTCTTCAAGGAGACAATCCATCTCCCGGTTATCCCGCCACACCGGCCCGCTGTCGCTGCACCCCGGCATCCTGATGGCAATCCTGCACCGTTCCCTTCTCAGGTGGAGGCAGGCGTTCCCCTGGTTCTGTTCCGTGACCCGGTCCTCCCGCCCGTTTGCGAACAGGAGGAGGTCTCCCGGGAGCGGGTCAAGCAGGGATCCCCCGCCTGCAATCCTCCGGGACAGGGCCCGGTTGAACAGGTGCGACTGGTAGGCACTCACGAACATGGATAACAGTTTTGGCGGGAGGACTGCCAGGGCTCCCCGGTAGTCAACGGGATGGGCAGCGAGGTGATGGAGGAGGGTGCGCTCGTAGCTGAGGGGAAGCGGAAATTCCCGGAGAGCGGAACGGGCGTCCCGGGTCTCCCGGTAGGCAGAACGGGCGGTTCGGACTTCATCAGGTTCACCGGGAAAAGCTTCTCCGGTGTAGTGCAGGACCGCATTCTCGTAGTCCTGGCAGAGGATGAACCGGCCGATGATGTGCGTCAGCGGCCGGATGACCCCGAACCGCTGGATCCCGAAATAATTCGGGACAGCAGTATTACAGATGCCGGTCACCCCATCGACGATTCCGGCAGGGTCCGGGACGGCGACATCCCTGATGGTGATCGAGAAACGGTTTTCCCTGTGGGAGCCGAGGGTTACCGGGGATTGGGCCCTCCCTGCTGCTTCCAGCCGGATATCCCGGAGATCGACCCGTTCCAGGTCCTCCTCTGAAATTCCCTGGATGGAGATGAACTGGGAGGTGACGGCATGCTTGTCCTTGGTCCCGGCAAACCCGATCCTCTTGTACGAGATGCCGAGCCTCTTTCCGATCTCACGGATGGCCCGCTGCTGGTCCCAGTCCCGCTTCGTCAGCCGGCAGATCAGGAACGGGCCCTCTTTCCCGATATCATCAAGAACTTCATCGACCACAAAGTCTTCCGCGACTTCACGGAGCCTTCCCCCGATCCCCGGGGTATCGCTGGCATAGTAGTCCATGCCAAGGGCACGTTCGAGGGGATACCAGCTCTCTCTCATAGCAGGGAGAGCGACCCGGTAATCCGGTCCATGTCCTCTGCCTTTGCCGGGCCGATGCCGAGTGCCGTCACCGTGCCGGGAGGTATTTCCGTCAGCCCTGCATCCTGGACCAGTGCAGCAGCGATCCCGGCCGCCTCGGCGATAGATTTCAGCTCGAACAGGTCCCGTTCCCCTGTTGCCTTGAGGACCACCTTCTTCTGCCCCTCAGCCAGCCATTTTTTCCGTATTCCCGCAGCAGCCTTCTCCGCGGAGAGCAGCGATGCGTGGGCGGCCTGTGCACACATCTTGCCGCAGCTCATCCTGAGGTCGGAGCGGATGACAAGGCACTGCTTCCATTCAAATACCGGACCCTTCTCCATGGTGCAGTCAGGTTTGTTCCAGGCTATCAAAAAGCTCGTCTCCAGAAGTTCAGTCTGCCAAACCCTGATAGCCTGACAAATGAAAAAGGAGATCTGAAGAAACCGGGGCAGTTCCTCAATGCGGCACTACGATGTGGTGGTGGTTGGCGGCGGTCCGGCCGGCAGCACCAGTGCACGCCTCTGTGCTGAACAGGGCCTTGCCACCTGCCTCATCGAAGAGCATGCAGGGGTCGGGTTCCCGGTGCAGTGCGCAGGGCTCCTCTCGAATGCAGCATTCCGGGAGTGCGAGGTGTCAGACCGGCTGGTCATCCAGGAGGTTTCCGGGGCAAAGATCAGAACCGCGGCCGGGTCAGAACTGGTCTTTGATGCGGGAAGGACGCGGGCGGTGGTCGTGGACCGGGGAGCCCTTGATCGCGAGATGGTGCTGCGGGCAGCAGCGGCAGGGGCAGATATCAGGCTCAAGACCGCGTATGTCAGCCGTTCGGGACCGGTGATCGTCACCAGGGGTGTTTCAGGGCGGGCCGAGATCCCGTTCCGGGTACTGATAGCGGCCGATGGCCCCCGGGGCACCGTCGCCCGCTCCCTCCACCTGCAGCGTTCGCCCTGGTACCTGTCCGGTCTCCAGGCTGAAATTCCCCATGACATGGACGACCGGTTTGTCGAACTCTATCCGGATGCCTCCCCTGATTTTTTCGGCTGGATCATCCCCTCAGGAAGAGGCCGGGCGCGAATCGGGCTTGCCGGGCTGGCGGATGTCCCCGGGCGGTTCCGGAGATTTTTCCGGCAGCAGGGATTTGCATCGACCCTGAGCCTGGTGACCGGGACCATCCCTCTCGGGGTGATGCCGAAAACCTACGGCTCCGGGACGCTCTTTGTCGGGGATGCGGCCGGTTTTCCGAAGCCGACATCGGGCGGGGGGATTTATACCGGGGTGAGGTCTGCCCGTCATGCGGCAGCCGTTGCATGCGAGGCATGTCAGCGGAACGATACCTCAGACCGGGTCCTGAAGGACTACGAACGCCGATGGAAGTCTGATTTCGGGCGGGAACTTGAGACCGGTCTGCGGTTCTTCCGCCTCCGCCAGCAGATCTCTCCCGGGGATACCGACCGGCTGGTCCGGGCGCTCAACGATCCTTCGGTCAGGGAGGATATCCTTACCTACGGTGATATGGACCGGCCGGGAGCAATAATCAGGCGCATTCTGAAAAATCCAAAAATGTATCCGGTTCTTGGCATACTCTTCAAATCAGGAGTACGCCAATTTATCAAATAAAAATCTTTTTTAACTATCAATTCATACGAATATTACCAATCTTATGAAAAGGTGAACCCATGCACATTCCTGATGC
>CAYGWN010000029.1:0-3027 GCA_964353765.1 uncultured Methanoregula sp.
GGTGAAGGGGCCCCAGGAATTCATCGAGACGTGACACGATCAGAACCGTCCGGTTGATACTTCTCAAGGATTTCATCTGGAGGGTAATATTTCAATTGGTGTTCTTCTCCCTGCCTTCCGGGTATATAATCGACCGGGCAGAAAGAAGATGGAAAATTCCTTTCTTTCCGACAGCATAAAAAAAGGGTATAGTACCAATTTGACCACCAAATCCAAAATCAATTTACGATTGAAATTGTGTTATGCATCCAGTTCTGAAATCGACATAAGAAAAGTCACTGAACATTCGTAGGGATGCAAAAAAGAATCTGTTCCATAACACCGACCTATCGCATAATGGGGGACGCCACAGCGGCGGGGGTAAGCCGAAGGCGCAACCCCCAGGAGCGTCTTAATCGAGATAGCAATCTAAAATTGGTGGAAAACATAGTGGCAGAAATGCCACTATACCCAAAAAAAATACACCCGTCAATGCAGAGAATCCGGACGGTCACCCTGCCACCGCACCGGGGAAGAGAAGGCATGGGAAACCGCTTCCCTTAACTACCAAAAAGAATCAACCACTGCAGAGATACGGATCATGGATCGAAGGCTGACTTTCATCCTCGTGCTGCTGCTCGTCAGCGGTATCGGATTCTCCCTTGCAGCCTATTATTTCGGTGTATTTCCCTTCGACCTGAAGGTTGCCTTCGCGCTGCGGGGAGAGGGCGACCCGGTGTTTGCTGCTGTCATGACGGCAGTGAGCTTCCTCGGGGACGGGTGGATGCCGGTGGTCCTGGTCTTTGCCGTGGCAGCTGTCTGTGCCCTGAAGAAGAGGTGGGTTGAGGCGGTATTCGTGGTCGCCACCCTGAGCAGTGGTATTCTTGCCGGGGTGCTCAAGATGCTGGTCGGCCGCTCCCGCCCACCCAGCTTCTCCCTGAACCCGAACGATATCTTCCAGTCCTTCAACCAGTACGCCTATCCCAGCGGGCATGTCATGTTCTTCGTGGTCTTCTTTGGCTTCGTGGCGTTCCTCGCCTGGAAGCACCTCGCCGGCTGGATGCGGTGGTCCGTCATCGCCATCTGTACTGCCCTGATCGTGCTCATCGGCCCCTCCCGTATCTACCTTGGAGAACACTGGGTGAGCGATGTTATCGGGAGCTATATCATCGGCACTTTCTGGCTGATCATCCTCATTCTCCTGTACCAGCTGGTGCTCTTCCGGAGAAGTGAGGGGCAGGTGAATTTTTCTTAAAATCCTTTTATACTACACTTGTAACACTGCCAAGTTCCCCCGGCCCTCATCTTTATATCAGTAATAGTTCCATCTCTGTCCAGGTGACCATGTCCATGGATGAAATGCAAAAGAACTTCTGGCTGGGGTCCGGGATCGGGGCCGTGATCATCATCATCATTAACCTGCTGGTACCCTTCCTGGGCCCCCTCCTCGGGGGATTCATCGCAGGGTTCATTGCGAAAGGAGATACCATGAATGCCGGCAAGGCAGGGTTCGTTGCCGGAGTCGTGGCGACCATTGTCATCGCCCTTGTCATCGTGGCAGGGATGGCATCGGCTTCGATTGCCGGGTACATTCCCCAGCTGAGTACCGGCTACCTCCTGTTCATCACCCTCACCCTGTATCTGGCGCTCTTTGGGGGCCTTGGCGGCCTCATTTCCGGGGCTATCAGGAGATAGATCTTTTTTCCCTTTTGACTGAATTTTTTTTAAAAAACATCATCAGGGGGCTTTGTCCCTGCAGGCCGGGCAGCTGCCATAAAATTCGTGGTTCTGCCAGGTCCAGGGGGTGAACTCCCGGCAGACCCGGGGTTTTAGTTCGTGGATGGCACAGAGCGCTGTTCCTTCCGGAGATCTCCTGAAGAACGGGCATTTTCGCAAGAGTCTCCCCCCGGTATCCTGCCAGTAGTGGATGGAGAGGATCCGGGGCAGATCGCCTGGTGTGATCTCTCTCCCACTGACCCGCGATCCATCAGAAAAACGGATGGCCACGTGCTGCAGGATATCCTGGCGGTCCTCTTCCAGCCAGGGGATGAGGTCCTCGATGATCCCCTTCTGCCCCCATCCCCACCGCTCGCAGCACTTCCCGCACTGGAGACAGTCCTGGTGAACGGTCACGATCTCTTCCTCCTGGAATTATCAGGCTGGAGGGTTATGGCTTTTCCCTTCTCCCGGTTGCCTGCTCCTGAAAATATTGAAAAGTACTTCTCTTCTTCACCTTCAGAAGAACCATATCACCCCCAGCTTGATAGGATCCCGGCACCCTGTACGATCAGGGAAGGATCATGCCTGCACGAATTCTTGTCGCATATGCGACGCGGAACGGTTCGACAGCCGGGATTGCGGACGCCATCGGAAAGGAACTGGAGCGTGCCGGTCACACCACGGTTGTAAAAGAGATGAAGGCCATCACCACGGTCGAGGGGTACGATGCCATCGTCATCGGGGCACCGGTCTACATGGGAAAGGTTATAGAAATTGCCAGGTTTGTCGGCAGGCACAGGGAGAAGCTTTCCGTCCGGCCGGTGGCGGCCTTTGCCGTCGGACTGGCCCCGGTCTCAAATGACCCAAAGCAGCGGGAAGACAGCATGAAAGCACTCACCACCTCGCTCGTCCCTCTCCAGCCGGTGGCAGCAACCCTGTTTGCCGGAAACCTTGACCCCGGGAAGCTCTCCTTTCTCCAGCGCAAGATGACCGAGATGGTCAAAACCCCGAAGGGGGATTTCCGGGACTGGGATGCAATTGCGACCTGGGCGAGAGAACTGCCGGGGAAGTTAGGGGTGTAGACCGGACCCCTGACCGGTCTTCCCACAGGTTTTTTTCCGTTGCAGGAAACAGGTTGATCATGATGGCAGGGAACAGCAGGCTCCGCACGCTCCTGGGGAATGGCTACCGGGTCGGTCTCGGCGGTGAGGGAGTACTCCGCACGGAAGGAAGAACAGGGCAGGCACTCAGCGTGCTTCGTGCAGCATACGACAGCGGAATCCGGTACTTCGATTCCGCACCGGCATATGCAGGGAGCGAACGCTACCT
>CAYGWN010000030.1:0-7599 GCA_964353765.1 uncultured Methanoregula sp.
GCAGTGACAACCATGGCTGTGATAATGAACAGGAAAATAATTGTCCTGGTTACACGTGTCATATTCACTTGTACCTCCCCCCTTCGCGTCCCGTGCGGCATATCACGAGTACTGGCCGGTTACCCCCCAGAGAAACGGGGGTCCTGCTGATTGAACGCTTGCAGGGATAAAGATGTTTATATTCTTTGATTTATATGAGGATATCGGTATTCCTTTAATTAAACCGATTAATTTTAAATTCGCATATTAATCCTCACGGTTTTCTTTAACCTTACAGGGGCACCATCTCCCCTACCCTTTCTGGATACAACCATTCGAGAAATGGAGACAGCGATTTTTCAGCTTCCTGATGGGATATCCCTCTGCCCAATAATCGGATCTCCGCTGACAACCCTAATAACTCCGTCTAGATTCACTCAAATTCTTCACCCGGTTTGAAGTACGTATCCAGGGGAATCCACCCCATAGGCGAAATGGGAAAATAAAGGAAATCTTCGGAGACGGTTTCTGACTTTATGATTCAGAAAAATAAGAGAGGGTCAAGGGTGAACCCCGAAGAGCAGCGGTGCCAGATTCAGGTCCAGCGCCGGTGGAAGGCCGGCACTGCCGGCAAGACCCTCAATGTAGCCGTTTGCCACATTGGGATTATCATCGGTAACCACCTTCACCGACTTAATCAGCGTCCCCGCGGCAGTCCCTCCCGCATCAGGATCAGGATTGAATGTAATGGCAAATGGTGAGGTTGTGACCGTCGTATTTCCAAGGTTCTTCAAGGGGTCGAGTTTTGAGGTAGATACCCCATTCATAAAAGTCACCGATATGTTGGTGGGGGTGATGGCTCCTCCCGGCGTATCGACCCGTGCCACATTGGAGAGATCAATCCGGTCGATCTTCGCATCTGCTTTGACCGTTGCATTGTCACTTGCGGCAGTACACGTGCCAAACCCGGCCACTCCCTCAGAAACACCATTCGTACCGGTCAATGACGCCTGCTGTGCCGTGAGGCCGAAAGCGATTGCCTCAGATTCATTCTTTGTCCTTGCATCCGTGACTGCAGTTGCCTTTGTGAGGGTCACTTTGCCGTTCGCGGTCAGGGTAAAGGGATCGTATCCGGAGGCATAGAATTTGACCGATCCTTCACTTGACCCGGTCCCCTGTATCTCTGATGAACTGGTAACCCTCGCTGTGGGGTCTTCTCCCCGAGCAATGGCATAGCTGACACCCCCCTCCGCGTTCCTGACAAACGCGTCCGGTGTTGCGGGATCCCCGACAGGCTGCACCAGGCTCACCGATCCGAGACCGGCAATAGCAAGACCCGTTCCTTTCTGTGCCCGTACTGTAGTCTTGGCCTGACCATCCACCGCAGTGCCCGATGAATATTTCTGGACCATCTTTTCAAACTGCTCGGAACTTGCTTTCGTTTTCCCCGTCACGGTTCCTGTTGCGGATCCGGTGGTGTCAATGACATCCGCAGCATTGGACTCACTGACCAGCACACTGGCATCAAAAAGGCTGTTTTCAAACCC
This sequence comes from uncultured Methanoregula sp., assembly GCA_964353765.1. Taxonomy (GTDB): domain Archaea; phylum Halobacteriota; class Methanomicrobia; order Methanomicrobiales; family Methanospirillaceae; genus UBA9949. Next base: position 1,527 of record CAYGWN010000030.1, read on the forward strand.
CGGGCCTTCCAGCCCTGCAGCATGCACCGAGCCGAGCAGTGCCGCGGTATTGGCCCCGGCACTGTTGGTGGTTGAGACGCTGCCGGAAAGGGTCCCTTCGGAAGTACTATACGTGGTGACATTTGTTCCTGAACCTGACGAACGTGCTGATCCTTTCACCGAGCCTGAAGAACTGGCCTGGACTCCCTGTGCGCTGAACTGTTCGCTCAGCAGACTGGCCCCAGCGATAGAACCATCAATTGATCCTGTTATCGGCACACTGACCGAATCGGTCTCCAGATATGCTCCGGCTGTTCCGCTTTGAACATTCCTGAATAGGATACTCTCGAAACCCGATTCGCCTGATGCCATCCCGGGACTTCTCACGCTGCCACTGGCCCGGGCTGATCCTTCACACTCCACCGACAGGAGCTCATTTTTCTTTTCTGCTTTGGAAATGGCATTGCCGTTGACCGACGTCGATGCGGAACCACGGAATGCCGGACTCGACCCACCTATTAATATCGAATTCATCAGGGTCGATTTTACCGAGAGATCAGCATCCAGATCATGGAGGTACAGTCCCGCGTCGGGGATATAACCTGATGGAGTGATATCAAAATCCCAGGCAAACCCCTGTTCCGGATGGTCAACGGTGCCGATGATGAATGAATCAGCCATAATCTGGCCTGATCCGGTCTGGGAACCGGTAGCCGTTGCCGTCCCTTTCGACAGGGAGAAGGTACCATAACCACCAGGCATATCCTGGCCTTTCGTCATAGCTGATCCACTGGCAGATGCTGTGAACGATCCGGAGAATGCTTCACTTGATGAATCTGAACCGGCAGTGCCATAAATCATCGAAGTGGATCCCAATGAGTCACTGCCTGCTACGAGCATTGCATCCGTACTAGCACTGCCACCATTCCGTGCCGATGAGGTTCCCGTTGCTCTCCCCGACACTTGGGCTGACTGTATATTCACACCCTCCGATGTAGCATAGGCATTGCCGTTCGCGGTCGCCGTGGCATATGCGTTCTCTCCTTTCGCTCCGGTTACCCCCATGATGTATGCATCCACGTCAGATGTCCCATCACTATCGAGAGATGCGGCTGAACCAATCATCGCAGTACTGAAGCTTGAAGAAGGCCCGGTCGTACTTCTGGCGTTACTTGAGGCTGAAACACTGCCTTCGGCAGAACTGCGTATGGTGCCGACATTCTTCCAATCACCACTTCCCTTCGCAAATCCGCTCGCACTCGCTGCAGCAGTAGCCCGCGAACCCGCAGTGTCAGTGGTAGTGAGGGTGTCTGCTAGCAGGGAGGTCGTGAGACCGATCGTATTGGGATCCGGAAGTGAATCCTCTTCACCCTTCGCATAGATTGAGGCATTTGCCGAGGCCGAACCGCTTCCCCTGATGCTCCCGCTCACCGACACCCGGGATGCACCGTACCCGACGGTAGTGAAATCATCGCTGCCAAAATTATGCCCGCTGTCCGAGAAACTGAAACTTGCCGGATCCGATCCGGTGCTGACACTCCCCGTCACCGATACTCCACGCACAATGGTATTGCCTGCACTTATGGTCGATGTGCCGGATACTGCCCCATTCCCGCTGACAGAAGCAGACGTTTCTACTCGCTCTGCACCGATACTCCCAGCCTGTGCCGATAGGATTAGGGCGATAAGGCAGAGCACGATGAGAGTCCTGAAAAATCGTTTAGGAACATGAAAAGATATCATGATATCACGAAACTCCACTCAGAAATTTTTTGCATGAATGAACTTATTCTTTTTTGATGAGATTGTTCATCACGATAATGTATTCGGTTCTCTTTTCCTATTGGGGATTTATAATCCTACACAGTTATGTGAAGGTCATATGCTTTTTGTAAATGAAAAACAAATTTTTCAGAAAATATCCTTGATTGATACAATTCATTTCCCCTACTTTTTAAAAAAAACTTTACTATAGCATAGTACCTACGGGCATACTTTTTGGATGAGGGAACTAGGTCGAAATATACGATTTTAAAAAATTTGTTAATTGGCCTTGCTAACATTCCTGTTCGACAAAGAATTTTGGAGAGTAAAAACAAGGTATTGTCTTTGGAAAAATCTCTTCCCAATCCAACCGTAATATGCCTCAGCCCGGATTTGAACCGGGGACAACCAGATCTTCAGTCTGGCGCTCTCCCGAACTGAGCTACTGAGGCGAGGAATACATTATTCACCTTTTGGACTAATAAAAGATGGTGTTTAAGGTTGCATAGCCCGTATAATGCACCCTTTTTTCGACTGGTGGTGGAATAAGTGGCTTTGACAGGTAGGGGCAATAATTCAGGATACCAGGAACGTCTTGTTTTACTCCTGAAATCCCGGAAAAATTCCCTGGTGCACCTTACCCACAACGACCTTGATGCCGTCGGAGGTGATGCCATCCATCGGATGCGGTACGGTAGCATCACCAGCATTTTCTGTTCCATCGGGAGTTTTCCTCCCACCCTTGATACGCTCGCCCTTGTCGAGGGGAACGGGAGTATCCTGTCAATCAGCGATCTCGGGTACCAGCGGGGGATAGAGCAAAAGATCAGGCAGGTGAGAGAAGCCGGCTGGAAGATCGAATGGCGGGACCATCACCGGTGGTCTGAAGAGGAGCTGGCGGCCTGTCGTCCTTCCTGCGATCTCCTGCTGGTCGATACCTCTACCTGCGGGTGTGGCATCTGTGCCAGAGACCTTCTCCCCGATAATGCCATGGCTGCCGATGTAGCCCGGGTGGTCTGTGATTATGACCTCTGGCGGCATGCAGATCCCCGTTCAGCAGTCCTTGGCGTGGTGCTCCAGAGAAAGAAGAATCGTGACTATGTCAGGGACCGTTTGACCGAAGGTGTATTTACTGACCGGTTTATTGAGGATGAATATCAGGATATTGTCTCTGACATGGAAGGCAAAATTATGAAGAGCATCAACAAGGCGACTATCAAGGGAACCCGGTACCGGATAGCGTTCTCTCATCTCTATGGATATCCCAGCGAAACGGCTGCACGGATGCGACAGGCCCTGTCCACCGATATTGAAGTGCTCATTTCAAAAGACGGACGTTTCTCACTCCGTTCCGTTCCTCCCATCAGTCACCTCATCGCCCGGGAATTCGGCGGGGGCGGCCATCCCAACGCGGCCGGTGGAAATTTCGAGTTTTCATTCTGGGACCGGGTACGGTTTTTTCTCTTTGGGACTACCCCCATATTTTCAAAGTTCGTGGAGCTTGCCGAGGCTATTTGAGAATCGAGGATTTTTCCACCAGATTTTTCCAGTATTCCTCACAGGATGACCGGCAGTACCCTCCACAGACAATCTGGTCCGGATCCCGGATCTGAAGAACCTGACGGAGATCCTGTTCATCCGGGTCAAGCAGCACGATGCTGTGGATTTCATACTCTTCCATCAGGTCGGTAATAAGGCGGATCTGTCCCGGATTCAGTGCAACCGTCTGCTGGTATTCAAGCACGGTACCGAGTGTCTTCACGTTCAGATCGTGAGAGAAAAAGAAGGTTTTCTTCCCGGCCAGGAATTCAAGTTCATCTTTGAGAACCGTTTCACAGATGAGGACGTGCCCCCTGATGCCAGTATCCCGCTGCTCCCTCATCAGGGTCTTATAGACAGAGAAGACCGCATGGTCAGCATCCTCACTATCCCCGTAATAGCGATCTTCAAAGGCAAGCAGGTGGGGGGCGGGGACTGATATCCAGAGGTCGTCCCTGATGTGAGCCAGATCCTCTGCGTCTCTCCGGATATCCTGGTGTGAGACGCCCAGCTCTCCCGTTATTACCTTTTCAGTCAGACCGGTGAATGCCGCTTTCCACCGATCACGATAATGCATTCCCCCTGCACAGGGCATGATTATTCCGGCTTTATTCTGGAGCTGTATCCCTTGTTCCAGGAGAAAAGAGGTGAGGTCCCCCTCACGACCAATACGTTCTGATATCCACCGGGATATCTCCAGGGGATTTGGGGACAGAGGGTTAGAGCCTAAGGACCTTGTGGTGAAGGAGAGCCGTTTTCCCATGGTAATCACCTTATTTATAGCATCATCGTCAAAAAAGATAGTGATGCGTGACAGCCCCGTCCTCGTGACCTGTGGCCTCCCCTATACCAACGGCCCCTGCCACCTCGGCCACCTCCGGACTTATGTCCCGGCAGATTTCTATGTCCGCTACCTTCGCCGGAGCGGTGAGCGGGTGGTGTTTATCTGCGGTTCCGACAACCACGGCACACCGATCGTCGTGAGTGCTGAACATGCAGGAGTATCGCCGCGAGCCCTCTCGGAGCAGTTCCACGCCCATTTTGACCAGACGTTCCAGCGGATGGGTGTCAGCTTTGACCATTTTGGGATGACTGATAACCCGACCAATCACCGGCGGACCCGTTCGATGGTGAACCGGCTGATTGAGAACGGGCACGTCTACTCACAGATCATCCAGCAGAGCTACTGCACGAAGTGCCGGCGGTTCCTCCCCGACCGGTATGTCGAAGGCATCTGTCCGCACTGTGGAACTACAGCCAGGGGGGACGAGTGTGACCAGGGATGCGGTCGGCACCTCGAACCAGGTGAGATCCGGGAGCCGACCTGTATGGTCTGTGGGACGAAAGCGGAGTCCCGGGACCAGGAGCACTACTTCTTCCGGCTGAGCGAGTTCAAGGACTTCCTGCTTTCCTACCTCGACACCCTTTCCGGAACCCTGAACGCACGGAACTACGCTCTGGGGTGGGTGAAGGATGAGCTTCGTGACTGGTGTATCACAAGGACCCTTGACTGGGGGGTGAAATTTCCCGGGCGTGATGACCTGGTCGTATATGTCTGGATTGATGCCCCGATCGGGTATATTTCATTCACTGAAGAATGGGCGGGGCAGAACGGGAAATCATGGAAGGAATGCTGGTGCAACGAACCCACCCGGATCACCCATTTTATCGGCGGGGATATCATCTACCACCACTGTATCTTCTGGCCGGCCCTGCTCAGGGGTGCAGGATACGGTACCCCCCATGCGGTGGTGGCAAGCGGGATGCTCAAGGTCGATGACCATAAGTTCTCCAAGTCCCGGGGTTATGTGGTCTGGACCAACGAGGACTACCTCGACAAAGGGCTTCCGGCCGATTACCTCCGTTACTACCTCCTCTCCTACACCAACCATACCAAGGAACTGAACTTCTCCTGGAAGGTCTTCCAGGAACGGATCAATAACGAGCTGGTCAACACCCTCGGCAACTTTGTGTACCGGACGCTCTTCTTCGCCTACAAGGAGTTTGGGGGAATTCCGGATGTTCCCGTACGGGAAGAGGTTCTTGTTGAGATACAACGATCGCTCGATTCTATCGACGTTTCCCTGCGGGAGTACGAGTTCAAGACCGCTATCGACGGCATAATGACCCTTGCTGCCTATGGCAACAATTACATCCAGACCAATGCCCCGTGGAAGCTGATCAGGGCCGACCGGGATGCGGCAGCCCGGGCCATCAAGGACTGCCTGGTTCTGGTCCATGCTCTCTCGCTCCTCTTTGAACCCGTCATCCCGGGAAAGGCACAGGAGATATGGGAGATGATGGGGAATACCGACAGGGTCCAGGATCATCCCATCCGGGAAGCGGTGAATGACATCTCACCGGGACCTCTCCCGGCACCACGACCGGCCTTTTCCAGGCTCGAGGATGCATTTATCTCAGAGATGGACGATCTCCTTGCACGGCGGGTAATAGAAGCAGGAAGGAAGGCGGTGAACGTTGTGAGCATACCGTTTGAGGAATTCTGTAAACTTGATATCAGAATCGGAAAAGTGGTTTCGGCCGGGAAGGTGCCGAAGTCGGACAAACTCCTGAATCTCCAGGTAGATATCGGAAGTGAAGTGCGGCAGATCGTGGCTGGCATGGCCCAGTTCACCAGCCCGGAGGAGATAACCGGCAAATCGGTGGTGGTGGTGGTCAACCTCCAGCCGGCAACAATCTTCGGCATCGAAAGCAACGGGATGATCCTTGCTGCAGGGGATGAGGCCGCCCTTCTGATGCCTGAAAAGGATGTTTTACCGGGAACAAAGAT
>CAYGWN010000031.1:0-36024 GCA_964353765.1 uncultured Methanoregula sp.
CCCTGGTGATAGGATTCGAGCAGGATCGTTTTCTGCTTGGGCGTCAGAACATCAAAAATTCCGGTTATATGGGGGTCATAATCGCTGACTGAAAGGATCTCGAGCCCCCACCCTTTCTCCGCGGCATCCTTAACGAACGTATTGAAGTCCTCCGGGTCCCCGACCATGCTGAATGACAGACAATCGTTCTCGAAGACAACCGGGGGCTCGAACTTGGATCCATAGGTGAGGAGAAACCGGGTAATATCATTGGAAAATGTTCCCTTGACAAGACAGGTATATTCACGGCCCCTGTTCTGCAGCACGATGAGATTCGAGACATAATTACAGTTGATCTGATCAACAGGGATCCCTTCCTTGATAGTAAACCTGCATACTTCGCTGTGCTGGTCGCCAGCCAGGTTGAAGAGCGAGACCACCTCGAACCGTTCGATGACCTGGCCATAGGATTTGCAGTAATCGAAGATATCCGCGGAAAGCCTGACCGTCATCTTCTTCATGAGCCGATCTGGTATGCGGGACATGATATAATATATGGCCATACATGTATGGCTCAAATCATAACACCCTTGCCTGCCTTTTCTTAATCAGACATTCCATGAGGAATGAACCATGAAAACAAACACCTGTACCGAAATCACAGACGCCAAGAGTAGGGAATTGACGGAACCTGGGGAAAAACACCAGCCTTACGGATTCATTATTCCTGCCGGCATCCTTATCGGACTTGGCGTGGGTATGCTTGTCGACCACGTGGCTTCCGGCTTTCTTGTCGGGCTCGGGCTCGGATTTCTCGGTTCGGGACTGCTTCCCCTCATCAGGAAACCAGTGGAGAGTGAGGGTACGCTACCGGGAAGCACGGATATGACGATGCTTCTTATCGGAGCCTTCCTGATCTTTCTCGGTATCGGCCTTGTCTATGCGCCTGCGGTACTCTGGCCGTATGCCATTGCCGGATTCCTCGTCCTTCTCGGCATCTGGTTCCTGGTTCGGGGCTTCTTTAAGATCAATTAAGGATTGGATCACAGGACGGATTCTGGTGGGACTGACATGATTGGGGCTGTTGCGGCAACTCTCCTTCCCCTTGGGTTCCTGATTGTTTTATTCGGCGGCGGGGCGCACTTCCTGCGGAATAATATTGAACAGGACGGGGAGGCTCCAATACACCGAACCCTGTTTTACCTCAGTAAATACTCGATTCTTGCCATCTGGGGGGCGATGGTCCTCCAGTTCTGGGGGATCAGCCTATCGGTTATTACAGTGCCCCTTCTCATCGAGGTACTTGGCCTGGCAGCATGGTTTTTCGGATTTGCATTTCTCTACTTCGGGAGACTCGAAATGGGGAGTTCATTCCGCCTGGGCACCCCGAAGGAGCACACCAGACTCAAGGTTGGAGGACTATTCAGGGTGAGCAGAAATCCGATGTATGTCGGTATGTATGCAACGGTGGTTGCATCTGTTCTCTCTACTCTGAACCCGGTTGTTATGGTTCTGGGAGCATTCGTGATTGCTATCCATCATCCTATTGTTCTGGCGGAGGAGAACCAGATGCAGAAGGTATTTGGCCTGGAATATTTGGATTATTGTAACCGGGTAAGGCGTTATGTCTAGCTGAGAGAGTGCCGGACGAATGGAGGAGCGGACCAGCGACCGGAGCGAGCATGGTGTGGCGTAAAATTTTTTTTTCTATATTTTCCCATCATCATCTTTCTGTGCTGCCAGGTCATCTGTTGCGGCATATGGGTGCGGATACCGGCCATTCTCCCTGGTAAAAGATTTTACTCCCGGTATACTGTCGATCTGAACAGCCTGTTTCGGGCAGAAATTGAGACACGCAAAACACATGTAACAGAAGACATCCTTCTGCCAGACAGGTCGTTTATCTTCCATCCTGATCTTTCTGGACAGGCAAACTTTTTCGCAGGTCCCGCAGCCGATACATGAGGAGTCCGCATCCTGATATGTCTGTCATATAGATTAGCTCCTTAACCCTCATTGACTGTTTTTCACTTACGATTATGATTCCACAATCTGATCACCGGATCTCATCTCTCGTCCTATGTGCCCCTGAGAAATCCGGCCAGCAGCCAACTTGATAATATTGTGCCTCAAATTCGTATACCACATTAAATCCGCGTACCTGACAGTCATCATATGATATATTCCTGCATGATAAATTCTGGAAATCAGAAAACCTGTGCTCATAATCAGTAAAGTCACTTACAAACCGGTGCCCGTTATACCATTCAAGGGTGTTGTTTTCTCCACTCCTGATATTTATCTCATAGAGGGGGAATCCTTTCAGGTCTTCCGAGGTAAGATGAACGACAAGTGATTTTCCAAGGTAATCCGGGTGCACTTCCTGCACAAAACAATAATCGCCACTTGCCGGTGGTGTTGTCCCCGAGGAACTGCCGGCTCCTGTTTGATCTTCTTTTTGCAGGATCGTTCCATACAAAACCAGACTCCCGGCAATACCAAGTACAACCAGGATGATGATGAGGATCCCACGGGAACGGGTCGATAGGGAAATCATTGGATCTTTCATTTTCTCTCCGTTATCGTCGTTCTCCCGTTCGATGTTTTTCTGGAGCGGAAAACCTCATCATCAGGGAAAGAGGTTCGCTGCAAGCGTCAGGGCTTCCTTCTCTCGATGACCATCTCGCAGAAGGAATCCCCACGACAGCGGGCCCGCGATATGGAAATTGTGAATTCAGGGTTAAGGGCTGCAATAGCATGCCGGACGTATGCCTGGCAGACGGTGCCTACTTCCTGTGGGGATATGCCGCGGGCACGCTCTTCGCGATACATTGCGCACCCGGTCAGCCGGATGACAGATTCCTCGGGAAATCCTTCGATATACCGCGTTTCGAACTCCGGTCCGAATAAAATAACCGAGATAGCGCCCAGTGTCTGGACAAGGTCTGCAGCATGATTCCTCGGCATCCTGTACTGGTCTGCAATAGCGCGGATCTCCTGAGCCATTTCTGAAAACAGGGCGTTCCGAAAGGATGCAACATCGGGGATACTCTCCTGTCCCCGGCCAAGGGCTACAACAAGGCGGGTGAGGACATGGGTGGCCATCAGCCACCGGGTAGCCTCGGGAATGTCTTTTACTCGTATCATGATCACACATCGGCAGTGATATTATCCGCAGACAGACGGATGGTATCCAGAAATTTTACCGTTGAATATAAAGCATTTCTCATGCAGGGCGTGGGATAACCATCCCGCCCAGGGAACTCTTGAGATGCGTGAAAAAAACGGTGGTTGAAATGTCACGATACCCAGAAATAGTTCAAGGGGGAAGGGAACCGGGTTATCAGAGCCCAATCACCTGCTTGTAGGGTGCAAGGATCTGGATCGCAAAGTTCTGGTGCTCATCGAGCATCTGTCCGTCATCCGGTGAACAGAGGTAAGCAACCGCATACGCGAGCAGGAGTGCATTATGAAGAGTAAGGATTTCGATGCTCTCTATCTGATCCTCCGGGATGATGATGGCGAGATACTGCTCCTCTTCGTGGGTAAAGGTGAGTCCTGAATAATCCTTCACTTCAGAATCTCCAAGCTTCACTGCCCGGTCGCGGATGATGGTCAGTGCTTTCCGGAGTGCGGTAAAAGCTCCCTCCCCCTTGAGCCGGGAGATGGCTGTGTCAATACTCTCCACAGTCTTGGGATACAGGGTGAACTTGAAGGAGAGCACGGAAGATGCTATCTCATGGGCAGTCTCCCGGTCGACTATCCGGAAGAAGGGAGTGATACGGTGCATATATTCGTACAGGTATTTTTCCATAGAATCCTCTCCCTGTTCTTTGACTGGCAGGGCACTAAACTTTATGTTCAGCCTCACCACCAGGACGGTCAGGCTGGCTGCAAACAGGAGCTGCAGGAGAATAGTTGGCTTCATCTCTACGGCAAAGATGAAAATGATGACTGCGTACATGGGGGCAAGGAGGGACACGATATCCCTCCGCGGTTTTCCCCATGCCAGGTAGGCGAGGAGAAATGAACCGATGAGGCACCCCCAGTAAAATGCCCCGGAATTATCGATGTATCCCAGCTCCTCAAGGAATATCCCCACCCCTGTGCCCCCGAAACAGAATGCCGGTACAGCGATGGACAGGAGCAAATCCCGCCTGCTGCATGCTGGAAATACCTGAGATTTCATGCTGAAACAGGTAGGTTTTGGAGCAACCGGCATAAATGCTTTTCAATCTGTTCTCACACCCTCGTTCCGGCCAGGAGCTGGCCATTTTCCTTCAGTATGGTTAAAAAAGATCGCGTGTAACACATTCATATGAAGGTCTGCATCATGTGCGGGGGAGAGGGCACCCGGCTCCGCCCCCTCACCTTTGAACGGCCGAAGCCCTGCATTCCCATTGTCAACCGGCCGTCAATTCAGCACCTTGTTTCCCACCTCTCAAACCTCGGTTTTACCGACGTTGTCATAACCCTCGGATATATGGGCAGATTAATCGAGGATGCCCTTGGCGACGGATCCCTGTTCGGCGTCGAGATCACCTATGTGCACGAGGAGACCAAGCTTGGCACAGCAGGGAGCGTCAAGAACGCCGGGAATTATCTTGACGGGCGGGACTTCCTCGTGGTTGGAGGGGATCATGTCACCGACATCAACCTCCTTGAATTCTACCGGGTGCATGTCCGTGAACGGCCGATGGTCTCCATAGGGCTGATTGGAATTGATGAACCGTCTGAATACGGTATCGCCGAGATTGATGTGAACTACCAGATCCGGCGGTTCAGGGAGAAACCCGGCCCCGGGGAGATCTTCAGCAACCTTGCGAGTACCGGCATCTATGTCTGCAGCCCGGCAGTTCTGGACTTCATTCCCGAAGGGAGGAAGTTTGACTTTGCCCGCGACCTCTTCCCCCTCCTGATGGGACGCGGCCACGTCCTGAAGGGATGGCTGGCGCGGGGCAACTGGACCGATGTCGGGAGCCCTGCCTCACTCCGGCAGGCAGAGCGGTGGAAACTGGATGAACTTCCGTTCTCAAGCATCAGGGGCAATGTCTCCATCCGTGCCGGCCAGATTCTTGGCCCGGTGATGCTTGGCGACGCCATTTCCATCGGCAAAAACTGTCATATTATCGGCCCGGTGGCAATCGGCTCCGGTGTCACCATCGGCGACGATGTGCTGATTGGACCGTATACCAGTATCGGTGAAAACTGCACCATCATGCAGGATGCCAAGGTTTTCTCGTCATCGATCTACAACCATGTCACGATAGGAAAAAACAGTACGGCAAGCGGGAGTATCATAGACAATGATACCGTGATCGGTGACAATTGCAGTATTGAGCATGACACGGTCATCGGCCCCCGGGTGGTGATCGGAAACAGGGCGGTCGTTCATTCCAGGACCCGGATCTGGCCGGAGGTGGTTGTGCCCGACAACGGCGTGGTCACCGAGCATCTCCTCAATGAGAAGTACGACAGCCGGTGCGAGGGTTCGTAGAAGAGGGCGGACTGATTATGCCCTCCGGACCAGCCGGTGGGTGATGGCCACCAGGGGATGGCGGGCATAATCGAGGACCTGGATATCCTCGATGGTGCGAAGGTTCATGGCCTTTGCCGTCCGCTCCAGACCAAGTTCGATATTTTCGTTTACTTCGATTACGTACGCGTCAAGGGTCCTGATCCCAAGCTTCTTTGCTGCGATTGCCCGGTGGTGGCCATCGACGAGGATCAGCTTTCCCGGTCTGCGGATGACAATCAGCGGCTCGGCGAGCCCTTTCCGTATCTCGTAGATCCTCCCCTCGAGTTCATCCTCGTAAATCCGGGACTGGGTAGGGACGAGCTGGTCGATGGGAACAACCTCCCGCCTCAGTTCGGGGCTGATGCCGTGGAGCTTTTTCAGGGTCGCCATGAAATTAAAAACTTTTTCCGGGGATACGTGTTCAATCTGGGACCGTATCACGTCGGTGTTGGATATGATCCCAAGGAGCCGGTTCTCCTGGTCGACAACCGGCAGTTTCTGGATACCGGACCGGAAAATGACCCTGGCAGCGTCGTTGATGCTCATATCAGGATCGGCAACGATCAGGTGGGAAGACATGACGTTCTCGATTGGTGTTGCCGGTGGGGTAAAGAGAAGGTCACGGGCAGAGATGTATCCCACCACCTCTCTTCCGTTTACGACCGGAAAACCGTCATGACCGGTCTTCTGGATGGTGTCGATGACTTCGCGGGTTGTGCTGTGGACGTCTATGGTAACGACGTCAGAGGTCATGTAGTCCCTGACCTTCTTCTTATCCATCGTACTACAATTCCTGCGGCAGAGTACTTCAAGACATCGGAGAAAAAGGATAACGGGAGGTTGATCAATCGACCTTGATGGTTGTTCCGCGCTCCATCGCACTCTTTTTCAGCCGGATCTCAAGCACGCCGTTCCTGAATGAAGCGGTGGCACCGGCATCGGTCACATCATGGGGGAGCGCGACAACCCGGCTCAGGGAACCATAGACCCGTTCCCGCATGTAGTATCCTTTCTCTTTCTCTTCCTTCTCTTCCTTCCTCTCTGATGAGATCTCAAGCGTTGACGGGTTGACCAGTGATACACTGACATCCTCCCTGTCAACTCCTGGCAGGTCAGCGACAACGATGATTTCATCATCGTGCTCCCGCACATCGACCCGGAACTCACCCCGGATCGCCGGCATCATGCGGTCCGTGATCCCTCCGGGGGGGAGGAGCCGGCCGGACGGTCCCCAGAAGCGGTTCTCCATCTCGGTCATCACCTCATCCAAGTCCCGCCATGTCCACCAGACAGGATATCGTCTGCGATTCACCATGTTTGACTGCCTCCTTGGTTCCACCAGTACATGGTGGGCTATCTTTAGGTTAAGGTTTTGAATATAAAATATTTTTGTTTCAGAACAGGTGCAATACCGGCAGGAATGGAATGTTTATCTCCCGCCACTGCGATGTATCAGGAATGAAATCGGATAAAAAGGGGAAAAATACCAAAAAGTCCACCTGGGTCCAATCGTGGGGGAAGATATTCCTGGTAATGGCAGGTATCCTGTTCGTGGGGGTCATGATCATAACCTCCATGGGCACCAGCTGGCTGGTGGCCATGAAGCCGGCCCAGAGCGGGGATATTGCCTATGTCGATGTGTCCCTCAAGGACGAGCTCGGCAGGACGGTCTTTACTACCAACCAGCGGGTCTTTAACATGAGCCTTGAAAAAGGGACACGGGCGGTCTGGCTTGCCGAACCCATGATCATCCGGTTGAATGACACCACCCTGGACCTGGTGAAGCCTGTACCTGCATACCTGGCGGTCAAGGGTTGGGACTCTTTTGCCTTCCTTGGTCCGGAATATAACCAGGTGGCTGCCGGGCTGGCGGGGATGAAGGAAGGAGAGACCCGGCGGATCACGTTCGTCCCTGACCCCTTGTTCCAGCGGGAACTCTCCAAAGAAGAATATACTCAGATGGGTGGCAATTTCACCGCGTCACAGGAAGGCGACCTGAGCATCTTTGGATTTGCGACGGACAGGACGATCAGTGCCGGGAACGACACACCCCAGTACGCCCTCCGGACCGTAACGCTCAAGGATAAAACGGATACCAATATCACCGTCAATTACGGCTATTCGGGAGCAGATATTACTATCCTCCGGCTTACCCGCAGTTCATAAACCAGTGCATATATAATTCCCCGACCCATTTTTTCTTATGATCCGGGTACTCTCATTTTTCCAGGAAGGCTGCATGGCATGCCAGGAGCAGGAACCCATCAACAGGGAGGTCGAACGGGCACTTTCCCTGCATATCGAGGCGATCAACCCGCTCCAAAACCGATCCCTGATTGAGGAATATTCATTGCGGGTTACTCCCACCACCATTATCCTTAAAGACGGAAATGTTGTCGGCCGTTTCGAAGGGGTGGTCCACCGCGAACAGCTCGAGGATGCGATTAAGAAGTATTTATAACGGGTATCCGTAGATCCTCTTCAGCCGGCGTGCCACCGCCTTCTGCCCTTCTTTCCGGAGGGATTCCCCGTCCCTCAGCTTCATGCTGGCCACCCGGAACCGCCGGTTTCCCTGCCGGTATATCTCCCCCACCACGAAGGGTTCCTCGCCAGGAACCCGCAACAGGAGCGGGATAGTCGTTCTCCCGTCATGCACCGAGACTCTCACCGCGACCTCCTCAATCTTCCTGGACCAGAGGGTGGTGATATCCCTGGCCCGTGCTTTCCTGGCCCGCTGCAGACCCCGTTCAATGCCGGTTATTTCCACTCCTATGAAATCATCACCGCACGCGGCAACATACCGGTCTCCAATCATACACTTCTCGTCGGCTGCCAGTTCGATTGAACAGATCCGGGAACTCCCTTCTTCGCTCACGATGGTTTTGACCTGGAGAGGGGGTTTTTCTTTCTGGGGAGTTATCAGGTGGACGGTCCCGCATACCGCACACCGGACGCGGACCTGGCGGGATGTTGAGAGCACGGTATGCTCCACGTTGTGCCTGCATTCCGGGCAGTAGAGTTCCTGTTCCATGATCAGACGCTGATTACCTATGATTCGTCCTGGAATATGAGGGTTGGGGAGGAAAGCATTGAATTATAAGCTCCCCGCACCCTCTCGTAGACAGACGTACCGGGGAGCCATGGAGATCCAGGAGATACTACACTGCAGGGGTCACCCGAACGTATCAGGGAGACATCCGACAACCATCGAGGTAACAACGGAAGACCATCTCTCTCCCCACGGTGACTGTATCGTCGGTATCGGAGCTGATAAAGGGGCGTCCGGCCTCTCCCCTCGCTTTGCAAAGGCACTCGCCCGTGATGATGCCATCCTGATCAGCCGCTTCAGCTGCCAGGAATCGGTGATGGAAATAACATCACGGGGGAACCGTGCCATGACCCTGGACCACCCTGCTGATCTCGTGTGGCGGAAGAGCAGTTTTGTGTGCGGGAGGACCGTGGGAATCAGCTCCGATTATGCGGCAGGCGACTTCCCGCGGGATCTCATCAGTCTCCTTTGCAACGGCGGGAATCTGCTGGTGGAAATGACCGTTATTGTAGAGGACTGAGGGCAGGTTTCTCCCCTCAGAATGGGAAGAAGATTCGGGTATAGTACTCATTTGACCACCTCATCCAAAATCAAATTACGACTGAAAATGTGTTATGTTTCCAGTTCTGAAACCGACATAAGAAAAGTCACTGAACATTCGTATGAATGTAAAAAAGAATCTGTTCCATACCACCGGCCTATCGCATAATGGGGGGACGCCACAGCGGCGGGAGTAAGCCGAAGGCGCAACCCCCAGGAGCGTCTTAATCGAGATGGTGATCGAAAACCAGTGGAAAACTTAGCGGCTGAAATGCCACTCTCCCCAAGATTCTTCAGGAATGGAGTTCCCAAGATTCTTCAGGAATGGAGTGGGGGAAACATCTTGTATCCCCTTCCCGGATATTGTGAAGCAATGGGGGAAAAGGCCTTTGCCGGAGCAGGTACGCATGATGCCCTCATCAGGGGAGAGCTTCTGCCATACAGGGGCACCGTCAGGGGAGCTCCTGCCCGGGTTTCCCCTGCTTCAGTCCCGTCCGAGCATAGAGATCTTCAGTTCTGCAGAAGCGAGGAGTTCTTCACACTGCCTGATGATAACAGCACCTCGTTCGTAGAGGGCGATGCTCTCATCGAGGCCGGTTTCATTGTCTTCAATCTTCCTGACAATTTCTTTTAATTCGCCGATCAGTTCCTCATAACTCTTTGTCATGGATAATCCCCCGTACCAGCACCTCAAGTCTCCCGTCCTTCATCCTTACCAGAAGGATATCGCCGGCAGAGATCTCCCTGGCGCTCCTGATGGTTCTTCCCGCTCTCTCGATGATACCGTAGCCCCGCTGGAGGAGCGCCAGGGGGTCCCTTCCCGTGATACGGGCCTGGAGCTCTGCAAGGATCAACCGCTCCCTGCCGGTCCTCGCTATAAAAGCCCGGACGAGGCGCTCGGTGATGGCTGCACAGTCCTGTCGCCGTTCCGCCAGCCTGCGCTCCATTCGTGCCGGTGCAACCCGTGAGCGGAGATCGCTTATCTCCCGTGCTGCACGGTCAAGCTTCCCTACCAGGGATGACCCGAGCTTCTTCCGGAATTCAAAGAGGGTCTCACGGAGGGCTGACCGGTCCTGGACCACCAGTTCCGCGGCAGCAGAAGGCGTCGGTGCACGGACATCAGCAGCAAAGTCTGCAAGGGTGAAATCAGTTTCATGGCCGACAGCGCTCACCACCGGGGTAACGCACCGGGAGATTGCGCGGACTACGTCCGGATGGTTGAAAGGGAAGAGGTCCTCGAAGCTGCCCCCTCCCCTGCCGATGATGATGACATCAACGCTCCCATCTATCCGCTGCAGGGCCCGGACGATCTCACGGTGTGCCTCATCGCCCTGTACTGCGGTCGGGGAGATAACCAGCTCGAGGGGAAACCTCCGGGCAATCACGTTCCTGATATCCTGGAGCACGGCTCCTGTCTCTGAAGTGACCACCCCGACCCTTGCCGGAAACCGGGGGAGCGGCCGCTTTCTCTCAGCAGCGAAGACCCCTTCTGCCGCGAGCATGGCTTTCCATTGTTCGACGAGGAGATGTTTCTCTCCCTCTCCGGCATGGTGGAGATCACGGACATAGAACTGGTACCGTCCCTGTGGTGCATAGTGGCTGACCGAACCAAAAGCAATCACATCGATACCATCCCTGAGCTCAAACCCCAGTTTCTGGGCATCCGACCGCCACATCACACCCTGGAGTACTGCAGCCGTACCGTGCTCTTTCCGTTCCGAGAGGGAGAAGTAGCGGTGACCCGAAGCATGAGCCTTGAAGTTTGTCACCTCCCCCCGTATCCAGATATCCTGCAGCCGGTCATCATCGAGGATGGAAGAGATGATGGACGCGATCATCGAGACACTGAAAATCTCGATGCCATGCTCCCCTTTCTCCTGGCTGACCCGTTGCCGGTACCATTCCATGCAACAACTATTATGGCGGCGGCGGAATATGAAATAGGATCATGGTGCGGCTAGCCGTCTCGAGCATGTTCTTCCATGAATATCCCCTCGGTGAGATCTTCGATTTTACTGCCGAGGCGGAGATGGATACCCTGGAATTCTGGGTTGAGACCCCGCACTTCTGGTTAAGAGAGCAGCCTGTGGGAGAACTCCTGGCCTGTATAACCGCCCATCCCGGATTTTCTCCCCTGACCCTCCATGGACCCATCCTCGACCTCAATCCCTGTTCCATCAACCCGAAAGTTGCGGCAGTCTCTGTGCAGGATACCCTCTCATCAATCAGGCTTGCAGAAGCAGTCGGTGCGGATCTGGTGACCGTGCACCCCGGGAGGCGGACCGCAAAGCGCCCCCCCAGCGCCCCGGACTTCTTGCGGTTCGATCACTATATCCGGCAGCTCGAGCGGGAGGCAGCGGGAAAACAGGTCAGGGTGGCAATCGAGAATATGGAAAAGAAGGTAAATTCGCTCCTCTGCACACCGGAAGGGGTTCGTGAACTCCTCGACCGGGAACCATGGCTCTGGTTTACCCTTGACATCTCCCATGCCCTGGGAGTATCCACCGATGAAGTCCTGGCGTATATCGACCTCTGCCATGACCGGCTCCTCCACGTCCACCTGGGAAAAGCCGATGGCGGGACCATGCACCTGCCGGTAGAGGGGAGCTCCCGGATCACCGGGATCCTGCTCCACCTTGCTGATTCCGGTTTTGACGGTGTCATCTCATTCGAGATTGAGGATCGTAATTTCGACCACGATCTCTCTTCCGAAGAGAAAATACTCCTCCTCCAGGACCAGGCACGGTTCGTCCGGTCCATTATCAGGTGAACGCTGGTTTTATTTTCAGAAAGCACGATACACTACTAGAAACCTCATATATGAACCATAGAGCGTTATCGGCCGCTTCTGCGGCGTGGAGCCAATGATTGAGGCTGTTTTGCTGCTTCTGCTCTTTGTCATCTGCATCATCCTTTCAGCATTCTTTTCGAGCTCAGAAGTTGCCCTCATCTCGATCACCCGGGCAAAGGTCCGGACCCTGGTCAACGAGGGGAGGAAGGGAGCAGAGTCTCTCGCGGCCTTAAAAGAGTCTCCTCACCGGATTCTGACAACCATTCTCATTGGGAATAATATCGTCAATACGCTGGCGGCAGCCATTGCAACCGCGGTGACGATCAGTATATTTGGAAATATCGGGGTGGGAATTGCCACCGGAGTGGTCGTCATCATCCTCCTCGTGTTTGGTGAGATAGGCCCGAAAATTTATGCGACCCGGCATACTGAACACCTAGCTCTTGGAGTATCGAAGCCTATTCTCTATCTCTCAAAATTATTAAGCCCGATCATCTGGGGTGTCGAAAAGATCACCGGTCGCTTCGGCACTGCCGCTGCTCTGGGCGAAGCAATGGTGACCGAAGAGGAGATCAAGGAATGGATTGATGTCGGCAAGGAGGAGGGGACCATCGAGAAGGAAGAGCGGGAGATGCTCTTCTCAGTCCTTCAATTCAGTGACACCCTCACCCGGGAGATAATGACCCCGAGAGTCGATGTGGCCCTGATCGAAGACACCCGTACCCTGGATGAAGCGATGCAGCTGTTCAACGAGACGGGGTTTTCCCGGATCCCGGTATTCCACGATGCCGTCGACAACATCATCGGCATCCTCAATACCAAGGATGTTTTCTCCACGGTTTTCTCCGGGAAGCGGAACATTCCCATCAAAGAACTGATGTATGACCCGTTCTTCGTCCCGGAGACCAAGAAGATCGATGAACTCCTCAAGGAGCTGCAGGTCAGGAAGATCCAGATTGCCATCGTTCTTGACGAATACGGGAGTTTCGATGGTATCGTCACCGTCGAAGATATCCTCGAGGAGCTGGTCGGCGATATCCTGGATGAGTTCGACCAGGAAGAGCCCGGGATCCAGAAGACCGGTGACGGGACCTTCCTCGTGGACGCCAAGATGTGGGTCGACGACCTCAACGAAAAGCTGGACATCAGCCTCCCGGTGCACGAATCATACGAGACCATCGGGGGGCTCCTCATCGAACGTCTCGGGCACATCCCCCATCCGGGAGAGAGCGTTCATATCCCCGAAAGCCATATCTCGCTGGTGGTCATGCAGATGCTCTCCCGCCGTGTAGTAAAGATCAAACTGATCCTGCACACCCCTTCCCCCGAATCCGAAAGCCAGGCTCCGTGATCCGCCATGAAGAAGATAGCCGTGCTCGCATCGGGACGGGGATCGAATTTCCAGGCCATCATCGATGCTATTTCGCGAAGGGAGATACCGGCGGTCTGCTGCGGGCTCGTTACCGACAACCCCGCGGCGTATGCCATAACAAGGGCAAAACAGGCAGGAATCCCGGTTTATATTGTTGATTTCTCCCGGTATCCCGCCAAGGAGAAGTATGAGGAAGCCCTCCTTGCGGTTCTCTGCGAACTCTCAGCCGACCTCTACATCCTTGCCGGGTATATGCGGATCCTTGGTGCAGGGATCGTCCATGGCATGAGAGGGAAGATGATGAACATCCACCCGGCCCTCCTCCCTGCCTTTCCCGGACTCCATGCCCCGCGCCAGGCGATTCTCTCCGGGGTAAAAGTATCCGGCTGTACGGTCCATTTCGTGGATGAGGGAATGGACTCAGGTCCGGTTATCCTCCAGGCATGTGTGCCGGTTTTGGAAGGTGATGATGAAGACACCCTGGCAGAGCGCATCCTTGCAGAAGAGCACCGGTGTCTTCCCCTGGCCATTCGCCTTTTCTGCGAAGGCAGGCTGGTTGCAGACGGCCGGAATGTCATCATCCGTCATGAGAAGGGAAAATCTCCCCCTCCATGATCGAACCCCGGCATTCCGGGACCACCTCCTATATCTCCCGGGAGTAAATGTACTGGGAGAGAGAGCAGGAGACCCGACAGACATGGCTATGCGATCCCCGCCACCCCACGCGAAAAAGATAGCCCGGGAGAGGATAGCCATCCTCTTCTCCCGGGCCCGGGAGTTCTTCCACGAGGATCCTTCGATCAGCCATCGCTGTGTGGAGCTGGCACGGAGGATATCCATGCGCCAGCGGGTGCGGATAGACCGTAGCTTCCGGCGGCAGTTCTGCCGGCACTGCTACCGGTTCCTCGTCCCCGGAAATAACCTGCGGGTAAGGATACACCGCGGGAGGGTGGTCATGACCTGCAGGGAGTGCGGAAGGCAGATGCGGATCCCGCTGGAGGAGCGGCATGAAGGAAAAAAAGACTGATCGCGGGATGCAGGATCTCAGGCCGACCGTCTGGATCGGGAAGCAGGGGTGCACCGGGACCATTATCCAG
Source organism: uncultured Methanoregula sp. (assembly GCA_964353765.1). GTDB lineage: Archaea > Halobacteriota > Methanomicrobia > Methanomicrobiales > Methanospirillaceae > UBA9949. Next base: position 14,347 of record CAYGWN010000031.1, read on the forward strand.
GAGATCGTTTCCCAGCTTGATAAGCGGGACATGGTGAAGGTCAAGGTTCTGCAGCATACCGAAGTCGATCCCCGGCAAATTGCAGATCGCGCCGGAGCAGACCTCCTTGATGTCAGAGGGAAGACGTTCGTAGTCGCCAAGCGAAAGAAGAAGTAACCCCCGGCCACCTGTTTTTCTTGCGGCGGGAAGTCTGCTCGAAATATATAAAAGTATTATGAACCAATATGTAAAGACTGTTACATCAATTCGGTGACAGAGAGGTTTCCAGGATGACAACGGTATATGATGTCCCGGCCAATCGCTTTATTGCAGCCCTTGCGGAGGAGCTCAGGACGAGGCCGGAAATAACACCCCCTGACTGGGCCCCGTTTGCCAAGACCGGGGCGCATAAGGAGATGCCTCCGGAAGACCCCGAATGGTGGTTTGTCCGTGTCGCATCGATTATGCGCCGGGTCTATATTGACGGCCCCATCGGTGTTGAGCGAATGAGGACATTCTACGGTGGAAAAAAGGATCGCGGCTCCAAGCCGAGCAAGTTCCGGAAAGGAAGCGGTTCGATCCTCCGCAAGGCACTCCAGCAGCTGGAGGCGGCAGGATTCATCACCCACGACAAGACCGGCAGGAAAATTTCGCCGAAGGGCATGTCCTTCATGGACATGGTTGCCCACGGCCTGGCAAAAGGCAGCGAAAAGGCCGGACAGACCGCATAAGTGAGGGAAACCCATGGGAGACGACGAGCTTGCTGAACTGCGAAGGAAACGGATGGCACAGGTGCAGCAGCAGGCAATCGACCAGCAGATGATGCAGGAGGAGATGGAGCGGCAGAAGCAGGCTGATTCGCAGATGCAGATGATCCTCATGCAGATTCTGGAGCCGGATGCCAGGGAACGGCTCAATACCATCAAGCTTACCCGGCCCGATTTTGCGCGGTCGGTCGAGCAGCAGCTCGTTCTCCTTGCCCAGAGTGGTCGCCTGAAAGAGAAGATTACTGATGCCCAGCTGAAGACCCTGCTCCAGCAGATACAGCCGGCAAAACGTGATTTTAATATCAGAAGGAAAAGATGAAGGCCGGGGTACTATTCAGCGGAGGGAAAGACAGCGCGCTTGCGGCTCTCCTGCTCTCCCGTGACTACGATGTCGAGTTGAATACCTTTGTCTTCTCATCCTGCCAGGATACCGGGGCTGTTGAGCATGCGGCAGGGACCCTGGCGTTTCCCTGGAGGAGAAGAACCTTTCCGGAGGGATTCCTGGAGAAGATTGCAGATATGGTGGTGACCGCCGGGTATCCGAACGAAGCCATCCAGGAGGTCCACCGCTGCGCCCTCATCGCCCTCTGCTCTGAATACCCGGTTGTCGCAGACGGTACCCGGATGGACGACCGGATACCCATGCTCTCCCGGGAAGAGATGCAGCGGCTCCAGGACCGTACCGGATGTTCATACGTCCGCCCTCTTCTCGGGTATGGAAAGCGGGAGGTGGACCGCCTTGCCCTCCGGCATTTTGTCATCGCCAGGGGTGAGACCGGAACCGTTCCGAACGGTGATTATGAATGCGGGATCCGTGAAGCACTCCGGAACCGGGGACTGAATGTCCCTGCCTTCTTCCCCAAGGATCACCAGCAGTCGGTTGTGCTGGACAGGGCCCACGAAGTGGGGTGAATACCTATGAGTAAGTCAACAAAAGGTTACAAGATAAGACTGGCGAAAGCATGTGAACAGAACAGGCGGGTACCGCAATGGGTGACCCTCCGCACCAAACGCGAGGTAACCACCCATCCCCGCAGGCGTAACTGGAGACGGAGCAGCCTGAAGGTGTAGTCATGGCCGAAAAGGAGACCGAGCAGATCTACATTATCCCTCTCCGGACGACGAAACGGGCACCCCGCTGGAAGCGGAGCCATACCGCGATCAAAGACATCCGGAAATATCTCGAGAAGCACATGAAGAGCAGTGACGTCAAGCTTGACCGGACCATCAATGAGCGGGTCTGGGACCGGGGAGCAGAGAACCCTCCGTCCCGCATCCGGGTCCGCGCCATGAAATTTGACGACGGACAGGTCCAGGCAGAGCTTGCCGAGGAATGACATGGTGAAGACGATCTCCTTTGGCGGGGATTCCAATATCGGCATTTTTACCCGGGTATTTGATGATATTGCCGTTATACCGCCAGCTGCCCCTGGTAATTTCCGGGACGCACTGACTGAGATCCTCGATGTGGATCTGGTAGTCACCACCGTCCAGGGGAGTGAGATCGTCGGGTCACTGCTTACCGGGAACAACCGGGGTTTTGTCATGAGCGGCCTTGCCACCGATCCCGAGGTAGCGCTCCTGCGGGAGTACCGGGAAGTGTACCTGCTCGAACGGAATATGAATGCAGCCGGCAATATTATCCTTACCACGGATTTGTTTACCTGTGTGCACCCGGACCTGCCCACGGCGACCGCCAGGGAGATCGGGGATATCCTCGGCAACCCGGTCACCCGCCTGACTCTTGCGGGGATCAAGACCATCGGTATGGCCGCGGTGGCTACAAAGAAAGGGATCCTGGTGCATCCCCGGACATCACGGCAGGAACTGGCCCGGCTGGAAGGCATCACCGACCTCCCGATCGGGACCGGTTCGGTGAACATGGGGACCGGCCTGGTCGGTACCGGCCTGGTGGCAAACCCGGAAGGATACCTGGCCGGGATGGAAACGAGCGGATTTGAGCTCGGCAGAATTGAAGACGTATTTGGTTTTCTGGAGTGATAGACATGGAAAACAAGAGATTTGAAGTGAAGGGAACCTTCAACACCGGGGATACGTGGCACCCCTATACCAAGGTCATCCTTGCCCCCAATGAAGTACAGGCTAAAGAGAGGACCCTGGCAGTCATCGGCAGCAAACACCGCCTGAAACGAAAATATATCACCATAAATACGGTAACCGCCCTGCATGGTGAGTAGTGTGGATCGCGTGGACCCCCGGGAGATCCAGTCCCTCCAGCACTACCTGAACGAGTACCGGCAGCAGGCCGAGATCTTCGCCCAGCAGCTGAGTCTGCTCGAGAACGGAAGGATGGAAGCACTGGCAGCCATCGAGTCCCTGAAGGGGCTTGCAGAATCTCCGGACAGCACCGTTCTCCTCCAGATTGGAGGCGGGGCCAGTGTCCGTGCCAGGGTGCCTGATCCCGAACATGTCCTGCTGAATATCGGCGCCGAAGTCATCGTTGAACGGTCAAATGCCATGGCCCAGGACTATCTTAAGGACCGGATCACCGAGATGGAGGCATCTGAGAAGAAGGTTACCGAGACCCTTGAACGGCTCCATGGGCAGATGACTGAGATTGCCCGCCGCATCGAACTGGGATACCAGCAGGCCCAGGCAGCCCAGATGGGCCAGATGCAGATGCCCACCTTACAACCAAGGAAGAAACCGGAAGAAGAAGAATAACGGGTTTACCCCATGTTTGACGGGCTCCGACAGAAGCTGCAGAAGATCCAGGCTGGCTTTGAACAGAGCATAACGTCAGAAACCGCTGAGCCTGCAGCCACTTCCCCTGAAAGTGAAAAAGATCCGAATCTTCTGGGCAGGGTCAGGGTCCTCATCACCGACCGGGAGCTGGTCATTTCCGGAAAAGATATCGAAGTGCCCCTCAACGAGCTGGAGATGGTGCTGCTCGAAAACGATGTTGCCCTCCCGGTTGCCGAAGAGATCATTGCCCATATAAGAAAAGACCTGACCGGAAAGAGGAGGAAGGTCGGGGAAAAAGTGGATACCATCGTGCTCACCTCCCTCAGGGATGCACTCCTCGATGTCCTTGGCGAAGGCTTCGATCTGGTCGGCTATATCAGGACTCATGAACGGCCGGTCAAAATCCTGTTTACCGGGGTCAACGGCACGGGGAAGACCACCACGGTGGCAAAAATCGGATCATTTCTGAAGAAGAACGGGTTTTCCGTGGTGATCGGTGCAGGGGATACGTTCCGGGCCGGGGCACAGGAGCAGATCGATGTCCATGCCGGGCGGATCGGCATCAAGATCATCCAGCACCAGCAGGGTGCCGATCCTTCAGCCGTGCTCTTTGATGCCGTCGAGTACGCACGGGCGCACCACATCGATGTTGTCCTGGCCGATACGGCCGGCAGATTCCACAACCGGGTGAACCTCATGAACCAGCTTGATAAGATCCGGAGGGTCATGAAGCCGGACCTGATCGTGTATGTCGATGAGGCAGTGGCGGGGAATGATGCTGTTATCAGGGCCTTTGAGTTTGAGAAGGCAGTCGGGGCGGATGCAGTCGTCCTCACCAAGGCTGATATGGACCCGAAGGGAGGGGCAGCCATCTCCATTGCCCATACCATTGGAAAACCCCTGATGTTCCTTGGCACCGGGCAGGGATACGATGATATCATCCCGTTCACGCCAGGCGGCATGGTGGATGATCTGCTCGCGGGGGCTGCCTGATGCTTGACCGTCTGGGGATCTCCCTCAAGGATGCCCTCAAGAAGCTTGCGGGAAAGACAGTCGTTGACCGTGCCGCGGTCGAGGAGCTGGTAAAGGATCTCCAGCGTGCCCTCATCCAGGCCGATGTGAATGTCAAGCTGGTGATGCAGCTCTCCCAGGCCATCAAGACCCGGTCGCTTGACGAGGAACCCCCGAAGGGAATGAGCGTCAGGGAGCACGTGTTACGGATTGTATACCAGGAACTGGTCAGGCTGATGGGTTCTGCAGGCGAAGTCCGGCTCGGGCCCCAGACCATCCTGATGGCCGGTCTCCAGGGGAGCGGGAAGACCACCACCACGGCCAAGCTGGCCAGGTACTTCCAGCGGAAAGGCCTGAAGACCGCGGTTATCTGTGCTGACACCTTCCGCCCCGGAGCCTATGAACAGCTCTCCACGCTCTGCTCACGCATCAACATCCCCTGTTTCGGGAACCCCCAGGGAAAGGATGCCCGGTTGATCGTGACGGAAGGGCTGAAGACGATGGGATCATCAGAAGTGGTGATCATCGATACCCAGGGGCGCCATGCCCTTGAGGAGGACCTCATCCGTGAGATCATTGACCTCAATACCCTGACCGCTGCAACCCACCGCTGGCTGGTCCTCGATGCTGCCATCGGGCAGAAGGCGAGTGAACAGGCGAAACGGTTCCATGACGCTATCAGTATTGACGGAGTCCTGATCACCAAGATGGACGGAACTGCCAAGGGAGGCGGGGCTCTCTCCGCCGTCTCTGAGACCGGGGCCGGGATCGTCTTTATCGGGAGCGGTGAGACCATCGAGGACCTCGAGCGCTTTGACCCGGACGGGTTCATCTCCCGGCTTCTCGGGATGGGTGATTTGAAAGCCCTGGTGGAGCGGGCCCAGGAGACGGTTTCGGAAGGGGAGATCGATGTCAATGCCATGATGCGGGGAAAATTCACCCTCCGGGACATGTACAAACAGCTCGAGGCGGTCAACAAATTGGGGCCCTTAAAACAGATCATGAGCATGATGCCGCTCGGGAACATCAACCTTCCCGGGGACGTGTATGACGTCACCAGCACCAAGATGACCCGCTACCGTATCATCATGGATTCCATGACCGGAAAGGAACTTGATGATCCCTCGGTCATCGGGAGCTCCCGGATACACCGGATTGCGTCAGGATCCGGATCTTCTCCAGACGAAGTCCGCGAGCTCCTCAAATACTACAAGAACATGAAGCGGGCGCTCAAAGGCGTGCGGGGCGGAGCCGGGAAATTCAACATGCAGCGCCTCATGAAGAAGTTCGGCGGGATGTAGCCGGATGATCAGGATAGCGGTTGTCGGGCACCGTGCACAGAGCTCGGGCGATTTTTCCCTCAACGATCTTCCCGGCGGGGCGGGGAGAATGGACCTCCTCTGCAGGGCGGTCAGCTCTTCCCTCTTTCTCTCGCACGGGATGCGCCGGGACGTGGAAGTTACCCTCATCCTGCTCGGACCGCCCGAACCACCGGTCACCGTCATGTTTTCCGGTGAAAAGGTCAGGTACCTGAATCCCGATGAGCGGAGTGCCGGGTCATTGCTCAAAAAAGCCCTCGCCCTCCCCCGGGGCACTGCGTTCCGCGAGTCGACACGGGGAGTCTTTGTCCGCCAGGGTGGGCTGGAACGGCTCATCGCGGAGTATCCCTTTGCTGTCCTTGATGAGGCGGGTGAGGATCTGCGGAAGGCAGCCTTCCTCCCTGAGAACTACCTGCTATCGGACCACCTCGACTTTACCGGAGAGGAACTTGAGCTTGTTTCAGGTTGCCCGAAATTCTCGGTAGGCCCGCTCGCGCTCCACGCTGATCATGCCATTACCCTGATGCTGAACGAACATGACCGGAGGAGGGGAGAATGGACCTGACCGGTCTGACAGAGGCAATTCTTGCATACGGCGAAATCTGTGATCACTGCCTGGGACGGATGGTCGGGAAGTGCTCGTTTGGCCTGACCAATGACCAGCGGGGCAGCGCTCTCCGGGTCGCATATTTTCTTGCCCGGAATGAACCATACCGGCGTCACGAGGGAGTGTGCTGGATCTGCCACGACTTCTTTGACACGAGCGGGGAATGGGCAGGACGGGTCGTTTCCGCACTGGATGGTATCGAAGTCGGGACATTCCTGATCGGGACCCGTATTCCGCCGCTCATGGCGGAGAGCGAGGAGATGGTATGGAGCGATCTCTCTTTATCCCATGCCGAACCCCTGAAGTCTGAGATCAACCGGGAGGTGGGGAAGGCAGTCTCGGAAAAGACCGGGAAGGAGGCTGAATTTGTCCATCCTGATATTGTCGCCCTCCTTGACCTCCTTTCAGGTTCCATCGAAGTACAGATCAATCCCGTCTTTTTTTCAGGACGCTACCGGAAACTGGAGCGGGGCATTCCCCAGACCCACTGGTATTGCCGGACCTGCAGGGGAAAAGGGTGCGAGCGGTGTGGTTTTACCGGAAAGCAGTACCAGGATTCTGTTGAAGAACTGATCGGGAGGCCGGCAATCGGCCTTTTTTCTGCCAGCGGGGCAGTCCTCCATGGGGCAGGCAGGGAGGATATCGATGCCCGGATGATGGGAACCGGCCGGCCGTTCGTCATGGAGATGGTCTCTCCGCGCCGGCGGACGGTCGACCTCCGGGCACTTGAAGAGGCGATTAATAGAGAGGCGAACGGGAGAGTTGAGGTTGCTCTTGAGCACTGGAGCCGGCGTGAAGACGTGGAAACCATTAAATCGGACAAAGCGCATAAAAAATACAGGATCCTGGTCGAGATAGAAGACCCGGTGTCCTTATATGAGCTCCAATCTGCACTGGAAGCCCTGAAAGGGGTGACAATAGAGCAGCGCACCCCGCAAAGGGTCGCTCACCGGAGAGCCGATAAAATCCGGGAACGAAAGGTTCTCGATGTGATATGCATCGGCCGGGAGGGTGATGGTTTTGTCCTCGATGTCACCGGTGAGGCAGGACTCTATATCAAGGAGCTCATATCAGGAGACAATGGCAGGACCCGGCCAAGCCTCGCCGAGATCCTTGGACGACCTGCCCGGGTGAGCAGCCTCGACGTACTCCAGGTACAGGGCAGACAATCGGAGTGAATTCCCATGGCACATCACAACGGACCAAGAAAGAAGACACGGTATAAGTTCAGGAAGGATCAGAGGCGACGGGGTATCCTGCCGGTAACCTTACTTATCCAGAAATTTGAGATCGGCCAGAAAGTGCATGTCATCTGTGAGCCAAGCATCCAGAAAGGAATGCCTCATCCACGGTTCCATGGCAGGACCGGGACGGTGGTCGGCCAAAGGGGCCGTGCATGGCTCCTTGAGATAAGGGACGGCGGTAAAGATAAGATCGTTATTGCAAGACCGCAACATCTAAAAGCACAAAAGTAACACTCTGCAGAAAGGTAAAGGCATGAAGGTAAAGGCTATACGGAGCGAAGAGAGGGTGACGCTTTCCGAAGTCCGGGACGTTCTCGCCGGTGTTGAAGCCGAGCGGCTCGGGACCGGCAAGGAGATGTCGTATGAGCTCCGCAGGAGTATCGAGCATGCCAACCAGCTTGCCAAGATGCCGGCAGAGAAATCGAGAGCTCTGGTCGAGGAACTTCTCAAGCTCGAAAAGGTGAAACCGGACATTGCATTCCGCATTGCCAATACCGCGCCCCGGACCCGGGATGAGCTCCGGGCGATTTACGCAAAAGAGAAATTTTCCTTAAGCGGGGAAGAACTTGACGAAATCCTCGAGCTGGTGAAGCCAAACCTCTAGAGGGTATCGCCATGAGAACCGATAAAAAAGAGGTCAGTGCGATAGTTCTGGATATCCTCATGAAAGGACATCCTGACGATCCCCGCCCGATCTTCAAGCGGGAGCCGATCATCCAGGCGATCGGGATATCGCAGTTCAAGCTGCTGGAACTTGTCCCCAAGTCACTTGAAATCCAGATCCATGAGAATGTGTATATCGGAGACGGGGAGCGGGAAAAGATCGAGCGCGTGAAGCGGCGGATCAGCTACGATGAGCTGACCCAGACGGCAAGAGTGGAACTCCCCTTCGTGGTCGAGCAGCTGGTTGCCGAAAAGGAACCGGAATATGTCCAGTTTTTCAATAAGTCCATTTCAATAACACCGAAACTGCACATGCTCCATCTCCTCCCGGGCATCGGAAAGAAGCTGATGTGGGAGATCCTTGAGGAACGGGGGAAGAGACCGTTCGAAAGTTTTGCCGATATCAGTCACCGGATAAAATCTATCCCTCACCCGGAAAAGATGGTTGCAAACCGGATCATGGAAGAGCTCCAGGATCCGAATGTGAAGTACCACGTCTTCACCTCAAAATGAGAGCGCCAAAGGACCAGCACTTTCTGGTCGACGAGCATGCTGTGCGCCGTATCGCCGGCATACTTGAGGTAAAAGGCCGCAAGGTGCTGGAGATAGGCCCGGGGAGCGGTATCATGACAAGGGCACTGCTTAGCAGGGGGGCACGGATTACTGCCATCGAGATCGACCGGGAGCTCATCGAGGAACTGGGTATCCTTTTTTCTGATGAGATACAAGCAGGGCAGCTCTCGCTCATTCACGGTGATGCTGTCCGCTGTGAACTCCCGCCCCTCGAGCTCGTGGTCTCGAACCTCCCCTACTCTGCCTCTTCGAAGATCACCTTCCGGCTCCTCGATGCCGGGTTTGAAACTGCGGTGCTGATGTACCAGGCAGAATTTGCCCGTCGCATGATCGCCCCACCGGGAACGCCGGACTGCGGGCGCCTCTCCATCATGGTCCAGACCTACTGCTGCGTTGAACGGTGCTTTGACCTCCCCCCCCGGTGCTTCTCGCCACAACCCCAGGTAAAATCAACGGTGGTGAAGATTATCCCCCGGGGACCGATCTTTCCCATCTCCAACAGGAAGCTGTATGCCGATGTTGTCCGGGCCCTCTTCTCCCACCGGCGAAAGACCGTCCGGAACTGCCTCCGGACCTCATCAGGGATGCTCAAAAAAGAGCATGTCGAGACCATGATTGCCACCCTGCCGGAAGAGATCCTCGCCTCCCGCCCGGAGGCACTCTACCTCGAGGACTTTGCCACCATAACAAACATCGTGGCACCATGACCGGACTCCTCCCTCTTCACCAGTCCCTCCCATGACTTCTTCCCAGGTTTATCCTTTTGAAGAAGACAGCCGCCTGCTCCTTGCAGCAGCACGTGCCGAGTGCAGGCCCGGTGAACGGGTTCTTGAGATCGGCTGCGGCGGCGGGCACATCTCGGCAGATCTTTGCCAGACTGCGGATGTTCTTGCCACAGATATCAGCCCCCTTGCTGTCCGTGCATCCCGGGCCCTCGGCATCGAAGTGGTCCGGGCTGACCTCTTTGCCGGGATCTGCGGCAGGTTTGACCTTGTGCTCTTCAACCCTCCCTACCTTCCCACCCTTCCGGAAGAGCGCTGCGATGACTGGCTCGAATACGCACTTGATGGCGGGCCGGACGGTCGTTCGGTGATTGCCCGGTTCATCAAAGCGGTCGGCAGCGTGCTTGTCCCCGGTGGCCGGTTCCTGCTGCTCGTCTCTTCGCTCACCGGTATCAGTGAAGTCCGGGGAATGATGGAACTAGCCGGGTTCTCGTCAGAAATCGTTGCAGGGACCAGGGTAGAGGGGGAGGATCTGGTGGTGATCAGGGGGATGGCAAAAGATGGAAAGGAGCAGTCCCGGTGAAAAGAGTTCAGGCCACCTGCAGGATTCCTGAAGCTGCTCCCTGTTCCTGCCCGTAACCGGAAACCCGGCCAAATGCCGCATTCCCGGGTCACAATCATTTATAAAGGGTTTATATACCTGCACCTGTCCTGGAAGGTGTTCCGGCCATGGAGCAGATCGTATCCCGGACGAGCCAATCCGGGCCCAATCCGGGCTCCTTTTACCCTGAGATCCAACCCGGTTATCATATTTCTGGAAAATGATGATCACATGCCCAGAAAAAGGTGATAAAATCGACTATTTTCTCAAAATACCCCCTAAAAACGCTCTAAGAAATTGCTCTTTATTGGGCTTCCAAGGGGGGGTCAGTATGAGGGGGTGCTATCTATCGATCATAAGGGAGATCGGCCACTGGAATGCGTTTGTGAAGGTCCTTTATATATCGACGGAGGGATGAATTCCGCCCCTTTTACTTTTCCATCTGCGGCAGTTGTCAAGTATTCCTTGACAAGTTCCCCGGGCTGCAACTCCCCCTCATCGAAGGTATTCCGGATGTATAGGCTCACGTTCTGCTTTTATGATGAGAAAAAAATAATGGCTCTATCCTTCCTCCTCTTTCTGCTCCAACTCCCGGACGGTCCGCTCGAACTCCTCCTCGGCCTCGGCATCCTCCTCCTCAATCCGACGCATGGAGAACTTCTCATATTCTTCGAGCGCGAGCTGTTTAGCGACTTCCATCGAGACCTGTCCGTACCCTGCCAGTATCTCCCGTTCGTTAAATTGCAGGAATGCATCCAGTTTCTGGACCCAGTCTCTCATATAGATCGGCTGCCTACGTTCGGCCTGGACCTCCGCGTAATCGAGGTACATGGTGATGATGCGGTTCAGGTTCCGGATCTCATCCTCGTTCAGGTAATTCTTCGCAACGGTGATATCCCCTTTCCGGACCTTTGCACCTTTCCAGCTCGTGAGGCCCATGTTCGGTTTTCGTGTATCTGCACGTTCTGCAATGAGTTCGGCCGCGGTGCGGCCGGTGATCGCCCAGTGGAGTTTGTTCTGGACAGTTCTGAAGAACGCAAGGGTCGTTTCAGCTCTCGGGTCATAATCGATGGCGAGGCGGTAGATGTCGCGTATCTTCTGGTAGAAGCGTTTCTCCGATGCCCGGATGTCCCGGATACGCTCGAGCAGTTCGTCGAAGTAGTCGGCACCAATACTCCTGCCTTCCTTCAACCTGATGTCGTCCAGGATAAAACCCTTGACCAGGTACTCACGCAGGCGTTCGGTCGCCCATATCCGGAACTGGGTGCCCCGGTGGGAACGGACCCGGTATCCGATGGCGAGGATCACGTCGAGGTTGTAATATGCCACTCTGCGTTGGACAGCCCGCGATCCTTCATGTTGAACTGTCAAGTATTCCTTGACAGTTGCTTCCGGCTGTAGCTCTCCCTCTTCGAAGATATTCCGGATGTGAAGACTGATGTTCTGCTTGGTTGTCTGATACAGCTCCGCGATCAATGCCTGGGGGAGCCAGACGGTCCCTTCTTCGAGCCTGACCTCGATCCGGCTGGTCCCGTCCTCCGACTGGTAGAACAGGATCCGGGACTCTGTGACCGGCACCGGAGGCGCGCTTTCCTCGTTCATTTCCCCTCTCCTTCCACAATCCTGATCTCCTCTTCTGTCAGCCCATACAGCTCATAGACAAGGGCATCGATCTGCTTATCGGTGGCTTCGATCTGCCGCTCGACCAGGTTTTTCTCGTGATCGGTCTTCACTTCGGCCCTCTGCTTATGGAGGGCAAGCATCCGCTCGACCAGGGCGACCATTTTATCATGCCGGGCTTTATCAGTGGAGTCAGAGAAGTTGATGGTGCGGATGGGAATTTTGGATACGTCTTGAGTAAACCAACGGAGCCTCCCAAGGCGTAATCGATAAATTCTGTCGAGCCCCGGATCCGAATAGGGTCTTCATGGATTACTTCTTTGTAAAGTTCCGAATTACCTTGTGAATTGTCAACATCCCACCCAAGAGTCTTGAAGAAGGGATCGACAAATTCCCTTCGGAGCTGGGTTTCATTGAATTGGCCACGTTTGTCGGCTGCTTGGTGAAATTCATATTTCTCGATGAGTTTGAGAATAGCTTCCGGAACTTGTGTTGATGCCTCCATGCGACCACCTGTTATGTAGTTTCATATCGTGATGAACGAATAATCATTCGATGCATTTTTACAATTTTTACCGGCTATCGTGACGTGAATTCAATCAAAAAGAAGGGGATCGGAGGGGATAGGGGGTGCTCATATCCCCTTCCCCAAATGATACGTCACCTGACCTCATCGAACCTCTTATCCCGCTTGAGAATTGTAAGAATAGCTGCCCGCAACATCCCTTCCGGTAATGCCTCAAAGATGTCCCGATCGGTTGCCACCGCCCGGCAGCAGGCCGGCTCTCCGATGATGGTCGAGCACCAGCTGCAGTCAGTGAACTGACGTTTGCACCAAGAATTGTCTCGACCGGTATCCCGTTCACGAGCACGATTTTCGCACCGGGTTTGCCTGAAATACCATGTCCAAAAAGGGTAGGGATCAGATAAGTCCGACAGCCACCAGTCCGATCAGAATGTTGACCAGCACCAGGGCGATGAACAGGCGGCCTGCCCAGATGTGAGAGGACCGGAACAGTACCTTCCGAGATCCTGCCCTGTTTCTGGCCAGGGCAATCACAAGGGCTGCAAGGAGGGTAACAAAGAGGAGGAGTCCGAGAATGACGTGGATGGAAAAGGCGGTCGGATCCGCCGAGAGGTAGGGAACCCTGAATACCAGGACAATGGCGATGAGGGAAAGAACGCTCCCGATGACGGCTAACCCGACATGGAACCGGTACCAGCCTGAAATGGATTTCCCGTAGACCGGGAGGAGCCCTGCGGCAACGATACAGATGATCCCGGTTACCAGGAGGGCAGCATGGACGGGCCAGAGTGGTTTTCCCGCATTTGGCGCAGGGGGAGTTTCACCGGGCGGCACCGTTCCGGACCCCGGCAGGGTAACCTGCCGGGTGATCGATCCGCCGATGTTGCAATGTGCCGTAACCTCTATCTCGTCACCTGGTACTGGGGGGAGGTCGTAGCGGTAGGTGAAGGTATCGGCAGCAGGCTGACTGGTATACGATTCCTTGAGGATCACATCCCCCTTGTTCCGGATCTCAACTTCCCCGACATGGTGAGATGCCGGGTCAGCGACCATGTGGGAGATGGTGACAACCAGCTCACCTGCTGCCTGGTCATAGGTCAGCTGCATATCTGCAGGTGGATGGGCTGATACCGGTCCGGCCAGGAATAGCAGGATGGCCAGGGACAGGAATATACTGGTCCGCATACGCATGGTTTAGCCTCTGCGCGAGACAGCAATAAGTTTTTTTTCTGTGCACCCCTGGCAGGGCAAGCTACAAGTGGGGGGAGGGAGAACCATCTCCCCATGCCTGTCTGCGCCGATTGTTTCGTCTATACCCCGAAAGATGAACGCGAGGGGATCTGCACCATCAACGGCCCGGTACCCGCAGACCGCGATGCCGAGCGCTGCCCGTCACGGACGTTCCGGCAAAAGACCTGACCAGGAAACCGGCCAGGATCCCCTTACCGCCGCGGATGCCGCCGGCATGCGTCCCCGGTGGTTCCCTCACCCCTGGATCGGGGTTTCCTGTTCCCTCCCTCCCGGAAGGTAAAACCATTATTTTACCTTGATATATCGTTTACTTCTTATTTAAGGCTCAAATCAAGGATATTTATCTCCACATGAAGGTATCGATCCCACTTTCGCCCCGCATGCTCTCCACGCTTATGGAGCTGGCCAGGGGAGGGATATGTGCATGGAGTTCGATCTGCACCCCTCCGTCACCCTCGCCAGCGGGACGTTCTCGGCACTGGTGGCGCCCGTGGAGCTGGTGCTGGCCGGACTCAATGACAACCCGGTGCTCTCACGGTTCCTCTTCCTCTTCATCTGCGGGAACTACTCGCGGCTCCTCTCCGGTATCAACCGGAGGTCGGTCAGCATCGAGGTGAGAAGGGCGTTCACCGCCTTCCAGCTCCTCACCATCCTCCGGGAGTCGTACCATACCATCATTTTTGTCGAGCACGACCCCGGCCTGTACGAGGGGGCCGGGGAGGAGGTCATCCCGCAGCTGGCCCAGGCCTTCAAAGACGCGGGGCAGGGGTCCGCGGTGGTGCTGTATGCCCCGGTGGCAGACCGGACGTTTACCGGTTTAGCACAGCGGGCAGACCGGTTCTTCTCGCTCGCCCCGGTTCCCTCCCCGCCGCCTCAGAGAGTCCGCCGGGCGGGAAGGGTGCGGTATCCCGCCGGACCTCCGCGGGGCCAGACCACGCTGGAGGGGTTCTGATGGGGAGGAGTTTTACGAGTGTCCGGATGGGGAGCAAAGCGATCACCGGACGCTGGGAACGGATGGCATGGACACTGCCGGGACCGGACCGTGACGCTGCGCTCCGGGTGGTGGCGATGGCAAAACGGCACACGAGCGAGGGGTTCTATGCCTTTGGCGACCCGCTTGAATCGGTCATCTTCTCGGTGCTGGTCGAGGTCCTGAAGGGGCGGGATCGCGGGCCTGCCCCGGTCCCGGAAGGGGCGGGACCGTGATCATCGACACCTGCTACCGGGACGGGGTCGAGATCTGGGAAAGGACGGGAGGAAAGACCCGCCGGTTCACGGTGCCGTTCCAGCCTCCCTTCTACCTCCACCTCCCGGACCCTGCCACGCACCGGGAGCTTCTCGAGGCGCTTGAGGCAGACTACGGGGCGCGGGAATGCACGTTCCGGACCATTTTTGGCGAATGTGACGGCCACGTGGTCCCGGCCGGGCGGGAGATCGCGGAAGCGATCGAGCGGCAGACCGGGTATGACGCCCAGCTCTACAACGTTGATGTCCGGCCCGACCAGCGGTACCTGGCCGGGCAGAACCGTGTCCCCTGCTGCAGCGGGGAGGAGTCCCGGTTCTCCCTGGACTTCCCGCTCCCCTTCAGGATACTGGAGGTGCAGGTGCAGGGCAACCCGTTTGGAACGGATGGCTTCGGTCCGATCGATGTGATCGCCGACCGGCGGGAACGGCTCGAAGGAGCCGAGCAGACGGTCCTTTCCGACCTGGCGGTCTTCCTGGAGACCTGGGACCCCGATATCGTGCTCTTCCCGCGCTCGGACCTCTGGCTGCCCCGCCTCCTTGCAGCAGCACGGAAACGGGGGATCCTGGTCCCCTTCTCCCGGAGCGGGCGGTACCGGAAGATGACCGAAACGTCGTACTGGAGCTATGGCCGGACCGAGTACCGGGCAGGCTCCCTCATCCCTGACGGGAGGATCCTGGTCGACACCACCCAGAGCTTCCACTACCGGGAGAGCGGGCTTTCCGGCATCGTGCTCGGGTCACGGCTCACCGGGCTCTCCCCGAACCTCTCCGCCCGGTTCACGTCAGGGACGCTGATCTCGGCCTACGAGGTCTATGAAGCACTCCGGTGCGGCATTGCCATCCCCTTCAGGAAGAGCGATCCCGAGTGCGTGCGTCGCTTTGATGAGCTGAAGGCAGCCGACCGGGGAGGGATGATGTTCCAGCCGGTACCCGGCCTGTACGAGCAGGTGCACGAGATCGATTTCACCTCGCTCTACCCCTCGATCATTGTTGCGTACA
This sequence comes from uncultured Methanoregula sp., assembly GCA_964353765.1. Taxonomy (GTDB): domain Archaea; phylum Halobacteriota; class Methanomicrobia; order Methanomicrobiales; family Methanospirillaceae; genus UBA9949. The sequence continues at coordinate 30,180 of CAYGWN010000031.1, forward strand.
ACCTCTCGCCCGAAACGCTTGCCGCCCCGGACCGACCGGGGTTCCTGCCCGCGGTGCTCCGGCCGCTCCTCGAGCTGCGGAAGGAGAGCAAGGCCCGGAAGGCACAGGATCCCGCGTATGCCGGGATTGATGCCATCCTGAAGTGGATGCTGGTGACCTGCTTCGGGTACACGGGATATAAGAACGCCAAGTTCGGGCAGATCGAAGTACACGAGCAGATCACCGGTCATGCCCGGGAGATCCTGATCAGGACCAAGGACATTGCCGAGGAGATGGGTTTTTCGGTCCTGCACGGGATCGTGGACTGCCTCTGGGTGCAGGGCAGTCCTGCAGAGGGGATGAAAGCCCGCGTGGAGGAAGAGACCGGGCTGCATGCCACGCTCGATACCTACGACTGGCTCGTCTTCCTCCCCCAGTCGGACGGGTCCGGGGCCTACAACCGCTACTACGGGCGGCTTTCAGGGGGGGAGCTGAAGGTGCGGGGGGTTGCGGCCCGGCGGGGGGATACCCCTGCCTACGTGAGGGAGATGCAACAGGATATGCTTGCCATCCTGCGGGAGGCAGCGGACCGGAAGGAACTGCTGGAGTTGTCAGAGCGGGTCAGGGAGAGGTACCGTGAAGCGGTGGCAGGGCTTGCCAGTGCAGCCCCCGCGGCCATGGCAGTTCACCGGCAGATCAGCCGGCTCTCGTACCGGCATGCCTGTCCCGAGGCCTCGGCAGTGGCAGCCTGTGCTGCTGCCGGGATCAACCTCTCGCCGGGTATGGAGGTAGGGTACGTGGTCACCGATGCCCGGACCTGGTCGGTGGAACTGGACTGGAACGCGACCCGGTTTGATACCGGTTACTACCGGAAACTCCTGGACAGGGCCTGGGACGAGGTGGTATTTGCGATTGACCAGGCACGGAAGGCGACCTGACCGTCATCCCCAGGAGAACCGGGAGACTTCGGTTCCGCCGGTGTCATGGAGGGTTACCGTATCGGCATCGTTGTTCAGCACCGGTACCGGGGAACCAAGGTAGTGATCGGTACCGTTCATGGTCCCGTTCCCGGTATGCAGGATGCGCGAGGCACCGGGGCCAATGGTGGTCCCGGGAAAAGAATACAATAACCCGTCACTGTCCCGGACCTGCCACCCGGCAAGGATGACCGGGGTGCTGCCACTGTTCTGCAGGGTAATGTACTCGTCATTGAGGTTGGTGCGGTCATCGCCGGCAGCATCGAAGTGGACGGCCGTGATGAAGACCCCCTCTGACTCTGGAAGTACAGGGGTCATACCGCTCCAGAGCCCGGTGCGCTGCCGCATGGCACGCTCCTGCACCTGGAGGTAGCGCTCTTTCCGTGCAAAAGATTCGGCGGTATAGACCCTGGCCAGCCCCCGGGAGATCAGCAGCTCGCCGACATCGGTTCCACTGCTTTCGAGGTAGGCGAGGAGCCTGCCATACCGGTCCCGTTCACCTGCGGCCCGGTCAATGGTAAACGCCACCTCCCGCCCCTCCACTTCCCGGCGCAGGGTGGAGGATGCCTCCTCCCCCCATGCAGAGAGGAACCAGGGATCGGTGACTCCTTCGAAGGTATCCGGATTATTACCGCCCGGCGTCACTTCTGGGGTATCGATACCCAGGATCCGGACAGTCTCCTCCCGGCCATCAGGGAGGGCGATGCGCAGGGTATCACCATCGATGGTGCGGATGGCACGGGCGGAGTAAGGAATACCGGGGGAGAACAGCGCTGCTTCCGTTCCTCCCTTCCCGCCATCGCTGATCTGCACGGTGCATCCGGCGGCAAGGAAGAGACCGGTGAGCAGAACGGTGAGCACGATGGAAGGAAACAAACGGGGCATCTTCCCTGAGATCTTCGGTGCTATCCGTGAAAAAACCGGAGTACCCGCTAAAACCGGAGTACCCCTATCATACCAGGCAGGACCGAAATGCCTTTGGTCTCCTGCTCCGATGCACTCTCATGCAGGGAAGGCGATGACGGAACCAATGGATGAACGGGAACGGCAGGATATTTACCAGGAATCCCTCCGGCTCCACGAGAAGCACCGGGGAAAGATCGAGATAAAACCGAAGGTCCCCCTTGAGACGCGGCACGACCTCTCCCTGGCCTATACCCCCGGGGTAGCCGAGGTCTGCCGGGCAATCCAGAAGGACCGGAACATGGTGTGGCGTTACACCCTTAAATCGAACACGGTCGCCATCGTGAGCGATGGATCAGCGGTACTTGGCCTCGGGAATATCGGGGGATACGCTGCAATCCCGGTCATGGAGGGAAAGGCCCTCCTGTTCAAGAAGTTTGCCAACATCGATGCGTTCCCCATCTGCTTTGAGAGCTACCATACCGATTTCGTGGACGAGGTGCGGAACATCGCCCCGGTTTTCGGGGGGATCAACCTCGAGGATATTGCCGCCCCCAGGTGCTTCGAGGTCGAGGAGGCCCTCCAGGACATCGGCATCCCGGTGATGCACGACGACCAGCACGGGACGGCCATCACCGTCCTCGCCGCACTCCTGAACGCCTGCCGGGTTGCCGGAAAGGAGTTTGCGGACCTCCGGATCGTGGTCTCCGGCGCCGGAGCGGCAGGCTTTGCGATCACCCGCCTGCTCAGGTGCATCGGGTATAACCCTGAAGTCTGCACCATGGTCCGGGATATCATCGTCTGCGACACCCAGGGGATCATCCACCGCGGCCGGAAAGGTCTCTACGCCAACAAGTACAAGTTCATCCTTGCCGATGAGACCAACCGGTCCGGCCGGACCGGGAGCCTTTCCGACGCCCTGGAAGGGGCCGATGTGTTCATCGGGGTATCAGCACCGGGCATCGTTACCGGGGAGATGATCCGGCGCATGAACGACCAGGCCATCGTCCTTGCCATGGCCAATCCTGTCCCCGAGATCATGCCCGATCTAGCCCGCGATGCCGGTGCCTACATTGTCGGTACGGGGAGGAGCGATTTCCCGAACCAGATCAACAATGCCCTGGCCTTCCCCGGTGTCTTCCGGGGCGCCCTTGATGCCCGCGCCGAGCGGATAACCGATGAGATGAAGATTGCTGCCGCCCACGCCCTTGCCGGGTATGTGAAAAAACCCACCCGTGACCACATCATGCCCCCGGTGCTCGATCACCACGTGGTACGGGTGGTCGCGGATGCCGTTCAGGCCGCGGCCGTTGCATCCGGTGTTGCCCGGGATATCGGGTAAAAACCGGCAGCTTTCAGTCTTCCCAATTCCCATTTTTCCTCATGCCAGTTGTGACCATCACCATGGCCAAGGGACGGAGCTACGACCAGAAGAAACAGCTCACCGAAGAGATAGCCCGGGCACTCACCACCGTACTCGGCGTGCCGGTGGGACGGGTGACTATCCTCATCCACGAACTTGAGAAGGAGAATATCGCCTTATCGGGGAAGCTTCTGTCCGAGGGATAAACGGGGGATCCCCTGATGGACCGGGCTGGGTACGCTAGTCAACCGCTGCTCTCCCCGCCTTCTCCAGATCGCGGATATACCGCTCCCTCCTCACAATGTACGGACCCGCATCGTTCCCGAAGGGGACATACTCTGATACCTGCCACCCCTCAGCCGCCATCTCCTCCTTGGTCCGGTCGGCCAGTCCCCTCAGGAATCCGAAGGTGATCCGGTCGCGGTGGTCATCCATCAGTGACCGGATCTCCGGGATGAGGACCGGGTCATGGGTGCCGATCTGGAAATTGACTTCAAACCCGGCTGCCTCCTTCACCAGGGCGAGGAACCGTTCCTGTATCTCTGAAAAGTTCCCGGTATCGCCAAGATAGGCACCTTTAACAAAGCGGGGAATTACGCCGAGTGCAAGGAGCAGCCGGAGGTCCCCGGGTGTCCGGTAGAGGTAGGCCTGGAGGGCCAGGGTGACCGGGAGGCTCTTCCTCCTGCAGAGGGAGGCTGCCTCGATAGCGGGACCAACCAGAGCCCTCCCTTCCATATCGATCTCGAAGCCCACCCCGTGTTTGGCAGCTTCGTGACAGAGACCATACACCTTCTCAAGGGCGAGGTCCCCGTCAAAGAGGGCGCCGAGAGAGGAGAACTTGATGGCGATTGCGGCATCAAGCCCGTGTCCGGCAATCCCGGCAATGGTCTCCTCATAAGCAGCGGAAACGGCATCAACCTCACTCCCGGTCCGGGCATACTCATCGAGGACGTGGAGGGTGCAGGAGATATGCTGCCGGTTCCTGCCACGGCACCACGCAAGGGCACGGTCAAGGTCGGGCAGTACCCAGCGGTGGTGATGTTCCTGCCGTCCCTGCGTCATGGTCCTGCCTCACCATGGGGAAGAGCGGAACGGGGGCACACGGGTTTCATCCGGGAGGTGGATGGCAGGGGAACCATCAGACATGGCCCGGTTTTCCGCCATCGGCACCGGAAAAGTCCTTCCGTTCGCTGTCATCGATCCAGTTCTTCATCAGCCGGGAGATCTTCTCGTCAACCTCGGGGGACACTTCCCGCTCTCCCTCCCTGACCGGGCACTGCTCCCATAAGGAGAGAAGGAGAGAGAGCTCTTCCTCCTTTCTCCTGAGCTGCTCAGTGAGGTCATCAACCCGCATCCGGAGCATCTCTGTCTCAAACCGCAGATCGTCAGGTGAACGCTGGTGCCCTGCCCGGCTGGAGATGTAAGCACAGATGATATCAGAGGCAAAGCGCCCGGGATTGTCGTAGCCCTGGTCCTGCATCATATTATCCAGGGCAGGAAGGAGTTCATCGGGGATCCGGACCGGTATATGCTTCTTTGTCATCAAGGACAATAGGTCAGGGAAGATTTCATCTTTTCGGGGAACCCTACCACACCCGTCCTGGTACCCGGAAAGCTATTGAAGAGGAATGGATGAGTATCGGTTGGAGGTGACATGACATGTGCTCGGTTGGAGGTCCGATGGAGATTGATATCCTGGATGTGGAGGAGGACAACTGTGAATGCAACCACTGTGGCAAGCGGTTCAGGAGTCTTTCGAAAAAACCCTTGTGCCCCGACTGTAATTCCGATGACGTAATGCGGCTGTGACTCGTCCCGGTACTGTTTTTTCGCAATTTCCTTTTTGCTGCCTGAATTGAAAAACTGTCAATGTATTTAAATCCCAGAACGACCACCAGTGTTTTCTGGTGGATCCCATGTCAGCGGGCATAGAATTTTCAATCGTGACCATCGAAAAGCCGGAGGAGGTCAATGTTATCCTCGGGCAGTCACACTTCATCAAGACTGTTGAAGATCTGTATGAGGCGATGGCCGGTTCGGTCCCCGGGGGAAAATTCGGGCTGGCGTTCTGCGAGGCTTCAGCTGACTGCCTGGTCCGGACAGAGGGAAATGATGATTCGCTGAAAGCACTTGCAGTAAAGAATGCCCTTGCGATTGCCGCTGGACATTCCTTCCTTATCCTTCTCCGTGACTGCTACCCCATCAACGTGCTGAATGCCGTAAAAAACATCCAGGAGGTCTGCACCATCTTCTGTGCCACCGCAAACCCGGTTGATGTCATCATCGGAGAATCAGCCCATGGCCGGGGTATCATGGGAGTCATTGACGGGGCAGCACCGAAGGGGGTTGAAGGTCCGGAGGATGTGAAGCACCGGGTGGAACTGCTGAGGAAGTTTGGGTATAAGCGGGGCTGAATCCCGGAAACAGGAAAGGTCCTGCCGGTAGTTCTCCCGCATCCCTGGAAAAAAAGGGTTATTGTTCGATCCGTATGGAGTGATTCGTCTGGTCCAGGGTCGTGCCATCCCGTTCAAGGGTGACATTGAAGGTATAGGTGCCCGGGTCAAGACCGGAACAGTGGGAGCAGGAGGGTAACTGGTGATTATAGGTCAGGGTGTTTGTTCCC
>CAYGWN010000032.1:0-46442 GCA_964353765.1 uncultured Methanoregula sp.
CATCACCATCGATACCGGCTGCGTGACGCTCGATGAAACGACAACGATGACCGCGGACGGGCCGTTCGGGCACCACCTGACGGAGCTCAAGCACCTCAAGTGGGCCAACATCGACGTGGTACTCGAGACCGGGTCCGGCGTGGTACCCTACATCTACAGCCCGGACATCAAGGTCTGCGCGATCCAGTGGGCCATCGGGCTCGAGATCGCGCTGATGACGAAGGACCCCATGCGGACCTTCATCACCACCGACCACCCCAACGCCGGGCCGTTCACCCGCTACCCGCGGATCATGAAGTGGCTGATGAGTGAAAAAGCCCGCAAACAGCAGATCGAGGCGTTCAAGCACTCGGCCAAGATGATCGAGGCCACCCACATCGCCGGCATGGACCGCGAGATCTCGCTCTACGAACTGGCCCAGATGACCCGGGCCGGACCGGCGAAGTCGCTCGGCCTGGCCAGGATCTACGGCGGGCTTGCGCCGGGCATGGACGCCGATGTCGTGGTCTACGACTTCAACCCGGACAAGGAGCACCAGCCCGATGAGATCGAGAAGGCGTTCTCGGCCGCAGCCTACGTGCTGAAGACCGGTGTGCCGGTGGTCATCAACGGCGAGGTCGTCTCCAACGGCAACAAGCGGACCCTCTGGGTGGACGCAAAGGTCAACGACAACCCCCAGGTCATGCGCGATATCCGGGATAAGTTCCTCCGCTACTACAGCGTGACCATGAACAACTACGAGGTGGCAAACCACTTCCTGCCCAACCCGATGGTCATCGGGGTGGATGCGACAAGGTGACGGAACGAGCGATGAACAGAACCATGAGAATGAGGTGAGAAAAAATGATACAGGCAACACAGAAGACAGAACCAAAGATTGAACAACTCCCGTCCTCAGCAAAGGCAGTATTCTCTCTCCTTGAGGACGGCAAGCCACGGACGCTGAATGAGATGGTGGGGAATGTCTCCTTCTCCCCGAGAACCATCAGAAACGCCCTGAACCGCCTGAAAGAGTGCGGTCTCATCGTGGCCAAGTTCAACTTCCGGGATGCGCGAAAACCTCTGTACCAGCTCAAGGCAGCCTGAATCCAGCAGCAGGATTCCGGGGATATATATTCCCAGCGATAATTATTGGAAGAGAACCTATGCCCATGCAGAAAATGATGTGCACGATTTGTGGTCATATCTATGATCCTGGAAAGGGTGACAGCGGTGTACCATCCGGAGTCCCGTTCGAGGATGTCCCGCAAGACTGGTCGTGTCCGGTCTGTGGCGCAGAAAAATCCCGATTTGTTCCGTCCGGTTGAAGGTGAAAAGGCCGAAATGGCCTTTTCACGTCCCCATCCCTGTGAAAGGATCAAGTTTTTTTGCTGTATTTATTCAAGCAGAAGCGACGCATTTTCGCGAGATTCCCGATCCGGGATACACGAATCAGCACATTGATTACCGGACGACCGGTCATCCATTCACCTGCAGGTACATCCGGATCAGGATTCCCACAGCAAATGAAATCGCAGCAATGCCAAGGCTGATGCCGGCCATTTCAATGAACCTTTTCCAGAACGGAAGATCCTTTGCAACAGCCGTATAGAAGGTGAAGAGAACGATAATCAGGATTGCTGCCGTGAGGGTGAGGGAATAGGCTTTCAGAGCGTCGGTCATTAAGATAAAGGGTAAAACGAGCACGATGACGGTTACCAGGTAAGCCCCTCCCGTGTAGAATGCAGCGGTGACGGGATTATTGGCCGATCCCTCTGACTTCTGGGACAGGTACTCAGATGCGCCCATGGATAGGGCTGCTGCGATTCCCATAATGAAACCAACCGCTGCGATAATCCTCGTGTCCTGGAGGGCAAAGGTAAAACCGGCCAGACTGCCGGTGAATTCCACGAGAGCATCATTGATCCCAAGGACAACAGATCCGACATACCTGAGACCTTTCTCATCAATCATACCGATAATGGCCAGCTCGTGCTCTGCTTCCTGGCGAAGGATCTGCTTTGCATCGGGAATGAGAGGGGAAATCTCGCTATACGTTAAAATCGCATCATTCTCCCGCTTTTCCATCAGCTTGATGCCGAAAGTCAGGCCAAAGATTACCGAAATAACGGAATAGAACCAGACCCGTGGCCATTCCGGGCCGAGATCTTTGCCGGTATACCGCTTCCATATCCGGTAATGTGCATACTCCTCTTCTGCCATCTTCAGAAGTACTTCCCGGTTCTTGGGATTTTTTTGAAGAGCGGCGAGCTTCCGGTAAATATGATATTCCGTTATTTCCCCCCGCTGCAAGATCAAAATACGGGAGAGGAGTTCCGGTGGAAGATTGGTGCTCTGGATTCTGATAGTTCCGGTCATCCTTCTCCTGTCCCTTTCGATGGTTCCCCAATTATCGGCACCGGCCGCTCAGGGTTCAGGAGAATTTCGTTCGGAAGGCCGGTAAGGCCTACGGCTGCAAGGGCACCGATAAAACCCCGTCCCCCATACAGAGCAATTCCCTGGCGCGCCGCTACAACCCTGGCCAGTGTGGTATCAACCCTGCCCATCCTGATCCTTCGTCCATATGACCTCAGTTCCGGGTCAATCCGGAATCCCTGCTTCACCGCCACCCCCCAGTCGGTGGAGAAGGCTTCATCTTCCACAAAAAGAATCGCCCGTTCTGTCACTTTCCCCAGCAGTTCAAGGGGCAGGGCAAGTTCAATGGAGCTGCAGGAATTCCCTGCCGTCTTTTCCGCTATGTCCGGATTGAGCATGGCGACGTGGTGATCGATGGGGATAACCCCTTTTATCGCTCCGAGATACTGGAGCAGGGCAAGGGCAAGGGCAAATGTAGCCCCCCCCTCCCTGCTGTCCGTGTCATCAATTCCGATGATCAGGTGGGTGAGTGCACGCGTCCGGACAGCCCCCTCGACAACTCCACCGTTTTTTTTAACATTTACATCACAGACCCCGTCAGCATGCGATATCATGTCGGTCAGCGAGTATGCCGGCCCACCAATGCACCTGATATGCTGTATGATATAATCGCCATCCCGCTCTACCCCGACAATGCCAACCGCTGCGGCAGGATGGAGTCCGATGGTTACTTCGCTCTTTCCCATCCGGGCACACTCACGGAGAAGAGGGCCGTCTCTTTTTGCCTGCAGGATAACCCCCCCGGCCAGGGTATGGTGATGCCCGCAGAACGCTGCACATGCCCCGCTCAGGCATTCGTGATAGATCTGGACCTGGTCTCCATCTACCGTGGTAAAAATTTTCCGGCAGGCGCTCTGGGGGAGCGCTGACAGGGTCGCGTACCGGGCCGGTGACCGACCCTGTTTCTTTTCCCGCTGGATGACACAACCTTCATCGACGAGGCGGGCAATCCAGTCCTGTGCCGTGCTCCTCGGGACTCCCGCCGCTTTCTGGATATCAGTGACAGTAAAGTAACCGTTCTCATTTGTATATGCCCGCATCAGGTGGAGGAATTCCCTCCGTCTTTTAATGACCCCGCGCATGGGTATCCCTGATGAAGAGAATGTCTCCTATTACCGCACTTGCGGTCTCCTTTGAGCCCGCCCCTTTTCCGATGAGGGTTATTTCACCGGCCATGTCTGTCTCTACGGTAAGAGCGTTTAAGGTTCCCTCCACTACCAGCGGATGGTTCTTTGGCAGGATTTGAGGGGCAACCCGGAGAATCCCCCGATCCGGGACCGCTTCGGCAATGAGCCGGATCGTGCAGTGCTGATCTTCTGCAAGCCTGAGTGCGTCAGTAGTGAGCATATCAATGCCGGTGATCTCAACATCCTCCAGCTTAACATTGCGCTTCCATATGGAATTGGAAAGGATAACGAGCTTGATTGCTGCATCAATACCCTTTACATCATAGGTAGGGTCGGCCTCAGCATAGCCCATCTCCCGGGCTTCGAGCAGAGCCTGGGCATACGTAAGGCCTTCGGCCGCCATTCTGGTAAGGATAAAATTACAGGTCCCGTTCAAAATGCCGAATACGGCGAGTACCCGGTTCCCTGCAAGACCGTGTTCGAGGGTATGCATGACCGGGATTGCTCCCCCGACCGTTGCCTCGTACCTGACCGCAACCCTGTGCTTGCGGGCCAGGCTCTGGAGCTTTGCATGGTGAAGGGCTATCGGACCCTTGTTGGACGTGACCACATGTTTTCCCCTGATGATGGCTTTCTTCATGAATTCCGTGGCCGGTTCACCGGTCCGTGCATCGGTTGGGGTAACCTCAACGAGGATATCATAATCTCCCCGTTCCACAATATCAGTGGCCGAGAGCGATTTATCACCGCAGTATCCCCGTTCCCGCTTGGCCGCAAGCACTTCTTCTATATGGATGCCATCCTTGTCCATCAGCCCGCTCTTCGAATCGGCAACCCCGGTAACCGTAAGACCAAGATCTTTTCCGTCAACCATCTCGAGGATTCCCCGTCCGACCGAACCCATCCCGATGATCGCAATCTTCATCCAATCTCCTCCAGGGGCTCGATGATGAGGAGGTTCTTCTCCTTGGCCACTCCCCTCAGGATTCCAAGAGCCTGCTCCATATCCCCTTTGTTTATTGCCTTGATAACCAGACGGGCTGATGACGGCTCCCTGATGGCAGGCATCACCATGGTGAGTTCTGTCACTTCGGCAAACCCTGTGCAATCAATCCTGTCGATGGTATCCCCCAGATCGGTATGCATGATATGACCAATCATGATAACTGTCTGTTTGTACAGCAGCCGCTCCTTCCCGATCCTGACTACATTTACCCCCTGTCCCTTGATGAGGGCGAGGAGTTCCCCGAGGCGCTGTTCCTGAAGCTCAAGCACGATCTGCACTGCGAGCACATCTCCATCGGTCTTCTCATCCCTCTGGTGGATGACCGCGATAATATTTCCACCAACATCAGATATCGGTTTTAACGCCGCTACCAGCTGCCCGGGAGTGTCTTTCATCTCCAGTTTCATGGATATCTGCACCAGGAACCACCTGTATGTAGGTTCGAACCGGGGAATGATAAGCCTTTTACCACCCTGAGGGGGGAAAAGAAATTTTTTTTAACCGAACAGAAATCAAATGCAACGCCCTCGAAAGGACTTTTCTTCAGTTTCCGGAACTGGTCCGTTTACGCCTTCCCCCGATCGCTTTCTCCCAGGGTAAATCCGCTGAAAGAAAACGAACTTTCAGGAATCTTCCCTGCTGCCAGATGCATCGGGGTGCAGAATATCCCGTTTTAACCCAGACTCACCGGGCTGTTCTCTCAAATCATCCCCGCCAGATTTCTCCCGGCCGGTTATTTGCCCGCCGAACAAGACCTTCTCTCTGCTCTCTTTTTCTTCGCATGCAACGGTTTGGATGAAACGGGTGTAGAAATACCGGAAGGATCGGTTCCTTTCCTTCGCAACGTCGGTCGCGAATTGACTGAGAATATCGGCCATGAATGTAATCCGGGATGTATAATAACGGGGAATCATCCGGTTAAATATCTCCTTGGTGATGTGGTTTGTGCTGTGATAGGGTTGAAGCGAGTAGCGTTTCTGGGCCTTCTCATCGAGACCGGCAAGGTACCAGCTCTCAATTTCCTGGATAATCACGACGATACGGTCATCGGCGAGGGTGCAGAACCGTGTTTTAAGCTCGCCCTTCTTTCCCCTGACAGTCCGCTCCTGATCGATATCCGCACAGAGGATAAAATCATGGTTCATAGCAGTGATACTCCTGACAAAACGGCAGACATTGACGGTCTTCATGCTTGCATACATGATGATCTCGACAGAGGCGTAGCTGTTTTCCAAGGGAGGCCGGATAACACGGGAAAAGAACCGGTGATCATCGTTTCCCTCCACGAAAATAAAGAGGCGCCGGGTGTTCATTCCATACCCAGGATATTCTGAATAAAGAGTTCCTCAATCCCTATCTCGTTCTCCAGGAAAACCTGGATCTCTTTTTTTGTTCCGGGGCGGATAATCCGGGAAAAACCGTCACGATCCCTCGCTATCAGGAGGATGTCCTCCACAGCCACGTGCTTGACCATTTCAGGATTGTGAGTGGTGACGATGACCTGTTTTGTGGATGCGGCATCCTTGAGCATTTCGACAAGCTTTGAAATGAGGAAGGGGTGGATATTCCGCTCCGGCTCCTCAATAACCGTGACCGGTCGTTTTTCAAAATAGAGGGCAATGACAAGGGCCAGTATATTGATGGTCCCGTCAGAAATCATTGAGGCCGGCAGATATTTATTCCCGGAATAGGTCTCCTTCAGTTTGAGGAACAGCGACATATCCATGAATTTCTCAACCGCAATTTCTGCAATGAAGGGGAGCATTTCATTGATTAGTGCGAGAAATTCGTCCTTTTTAACCGGATCTTCGAGAATGTTTTTGATCACGATGGCAAGATTGCTTCCGTCCTTCTCGAGCTCCGTCTTTCCTACAATGGGGACTGCACGCTTGAGGAGGCGCGGATCAAAATCGAAGACCTTCATGCCCCGGAAGATCCATTCGAGGGGAGGAATACCCGGTACCGGGATGGGAAGGTTCATGATCAGCCAGCGGCCGGGTACCTCACGTTTCTGAAAATACTGGGGAAAGAGCTCCTGATCCTGGAGATCGAGTGTTTCAGGCGGGACGATGCCATAAGCAACCGATCCGTCTGCCCTGGCCAGAGTGATTCGCCCCATCCCGAGATTGGTGACTTCCTCTGCGCCGGGACGGGAAAAAGTACCGGTGATCACCAGCAGGTCGCGGGTGACTTCATAACTTTCACCTGCATCAGCAAATGAAAGGGAAAAATCATAGAGGATTTCATATGGTTCAAAGGTAATGGGAAGGCCGTCCTTCACCGCGATGACGTCTTCCCGTTTCTCTTCAAGCACGTACAGTATTCTGAAAGAGAACGGCTGTTTCGCGCCGATATTGGTATTCCGGAGATATTCAACACCTCCCTGGAGGGATATGGCATTATTCAGGCCGTATTTGGCAATGTCCCTGAGAAACTTGAAAATCTGGATAAGGTTGGACTTGCCGGAAGCGTTTGAGCCGATAATAATATTGAAGTTGTCAGGCTCGATCCGGAGCTCCCGGAAGCTCTTGAAATTACTGACCGAGATCTCCCTGATAGGCATGAGAGAGGATTCTTTGGCAGGAGACAAAAGGTCTTCGTTTCTCCCGGTACCGCAGACAGGATCGAAAGAGAGTTTTAGGGGCAGGAGGATAGCTAGGGGAGAAGGAAAGGCGGATTTCGTTGACTCCTGTCATTGAGGCAGAGGCACTGACAAAGCGGTTTGGTAATCTTACGGCCGTTGATGGTATCAACTTCTCGGTCTCCGATGGAGAGGTCTTTGGTTTTCTCGGACCTAACGGGGCAGGTAAAACAACCACCATGAAGATGATCCAGTGCACATCACCAAAAACAGGGGGTGAACTCCGGGTATTGGGGATGAACGTTGACACCAGACCCCGCGACATTAAAAATCAGCTGGGGGTTCTTCCCCAGGAGACCAACCTTGATCCTGACTTTACCTGCCGGGAGAATCTTCTCATCTATGCCCGCTATTTTGACATCCCTCCCGAGGAAGCCCGTAAACGGGCTGACGACCTGCTCACATTCGTCCAGCTCGATGAGAAACGGGATGTGCCGATTGACAAGCTCTCCGGGGGTATGAAGAGGAGGCTGCTCCTGGCCCGGGCCCTGATCAATAACCCCCGTCTCCTCATCCTTGATGAACCGACCATTGGTCTCGATCCCCAGGGACGTCATCTGATCTGGGAAAAACTCAAGGCACTCCAGGCTGCCGGGAACACCATTGTACTTACGACTCACTATCTGGACGAGGCGGAACGGCTCTGCAACCGGCTTGTTATCATGGACGGAGGAAAAATCCTCGTTGAGGGAAGACCCCAGGATCTCGTGTCCCGGTTTGTGGGGAGTGATATCGTTGAGGCAGAGCATACTCCTGAAGTACTTGCATGCCTCGATGGGATGGGGGTCCGCTATGAAGTGTTTGGGGATATGGTTCAGGTGCTCACGGACCAGCCGCGGGAGGTGGCAAAACGGCTCTTTGAGTCGTGTAACCCGGGGCATGTCTTTGCCAGAAGGGCCTCTCTTGAAGATGTCTTCCTCAAACTGACCGGGAGGGTGCTCCGTGACTGAAGGAGGGAAGAGCCGGCTTTGACCTCATACCTGATTCCCCGCATCTCCCGGTCATGCCTGAAAGTGTGGCGGAGGAACTGGGATGTATTTTTCAAGACCTACCAGGTGAACTTCCTTCCCCCGTTCATCGAACCGGTGCTCTATCTGCTTGCCATCGGATTTGGACTTGGGCTGTTCGTTGGGGAGATTGACGGAATACCTTACGTCGAGTATATCGCGCCGGCATTGCTGGCCATCTCCATGATGAACTCAGCGTTCTTTGAATGTACCTACTCCTCGTATGTCCGCATGTACTATCAGAAAACTTTCGATGCCATGATTGCCACACCGCTCTCCATCGATGATGTCATTGCCGGTGAACTCCTCTGGGGAGCAACCCGCAGTCTCATCTATTCATCAGTCATGCTCCTCGTTCTCATCGCCTTTGGAGTGGTCAGTCTTCCGTCCTCGATTCTGGTGATACCCTTCTCCTTTTTCGCCGGGCTCCTCTTTGCCTGTATCGCAATGTGCTTCACGGCGATAACCCCGGGCATAGATGCCCTTAACTACCCGTCCTTCCTCTTTATCACTCCAATGTTCCTCTTCTCCGGAACGTTCTTTCCGCTCTCTATTCTTCCTGAAATCGTGCAGGTGCTGGCTGTGGTCTTCCTCCCACTCACCCAGCTGGTAATTGTGACCCGGTCACTCACCCTTGCCATGATATCGCCGTATTTCTTTTACAGTTTAGTCTGGATAGCGGTGGTAACACTCCTCTTCTTCATTATATCCCTCTCGCTGATGCGCCGGAGACTGATTGTCTGACCTGCCGTGCAGATGGTCTATATATAGCCACGGGTCCTTTTTCTTAGAACCTGAGGAAACCCGAATGACCGTTTACGCATGTGCCCAGACCAATGTGGTGAGTGTTAAACCGGACGCTACCGTGCAGTTTGTTGCTGAACTGATGAAAGAGAAGAACATCGGGTGCGTTGTGGTGACTCAAAATCATAAACCAGTGGGAATTGTGACCGATCGCGACATCGCGCTCAGGGGAGTATCCCTCTGTGGCGACCCTGAAGAGGCCTTGATCGAGAGTGTCATGAGCACTGATATCCTGACCATCCGGAAGGATGCCGGTATCTTTGATGCCATCCAGGAGATGAAATCGGCCGGAGTGAGGAGGATGCCCATTGTTGATTCCGCGGGACGGCTTGTCGGCCTCCTGACCGTTGATGATCTCATCCGCCTGCTGGCCAGGGAAATGGCCGATATCGCACGAATCATCGGCAAGGAGAGCCCAACCATCTGACCGGTCTCGATACCTCTCTACCATCTCATCTATATACACCTGTGATAACTTCCGATTGCAGGGGGATCACTTTCGAATAGTGCGGTATCCTTACCAGATGCCGGCGATGAAAAAGAATTTTCCTGTGAGAAAATCCACGGGTAATCAGTTTCATGGAAATCGCATGTCTTCTTTGATTCTTATTGGGGTTACCGCTGCATTCCTGACGATGTTTGGGTTCGTGCCCCAGGTGATAAAAATGTACCGGACCCGGTCCGTCTCTGATGTCAGTTCCCTGACCCTCTTCCAGTTCACCGCGGGGGTCTCCCTCTGGGCAGTCTATGGATATGGCATCCGGGACCCCATTGTCCTCGGGGCAAACCTGGTAAGCCTTGCAACCCTCCTGGCAGCACTGGTACTGTACTACCATTACCGGGCACCATCTCAGCGAGGCTGTTCATGACTTCCGTTCAGGACCCGGTTCTTGGAAGGGAGCAATGAACGAACCTGCAGAGAGTGAGGAGGAGAGACTCCGGATCCTCTCCCCGGCCCTGACATCCCCCAGCCCGCTCAACATCCAGCCCTGGTACGTGACCTTCCCTGCCCCCCAAAGGATCGATCTCTTCATTGATCCCCAGCGCCTCCTTCCGAGACTTGATCCGTCCTGCCATCAGATTCTCCTCTCGTTCGGGGCCTTCATCGAAAATCTTGATATTTCCTCACACGAAAACGGTTTCCGGACAGAGATTACTTATTTCCCTGCAGGATGGCCGGGAGAAATGCCTGACCCTGCCCAGCCGGTGGCAAGGATTGATCTGACACCGGATGACAGGGTGACGAAAGATCCTCTCTTTTCTGCGATTCGAAAAAGACAATCCAACCGGGGGGCATACAGATCACAGCCCGTCCCCGAGACTCTCCTGGGGCGCCTCACGGGTTCGCTGGGGCCTGCTCAATTCCCGATGGCAATGGCATATACCGTCCACCCGGGACTGATGACCGATATTTGCGGATTTCTGATCCGGGGTATGGAGATTGAGCTTGCTGACAACGAGAGGTTTGGTGAGGTTGCCAGATGGATCTCCTGCAAAACTCCATCTGCCCGGAACTCTGACGGATTGAACCTGTCTCAGCTCGGCACAGCCGGACTCTCCGGGTGGTTTACCCGCCTCATTCTTTGTCTGTCCGGGGAGATGGGGCGATTGTCCTTTCTGCACCATATTCTTCTCTCGCAGACCAGAAAACAGGCGACGTCTGCCGCTGCATTTGGCTGGATTGTAACTCCTGAGAACCATAGGATTACGCAACTCCGGGCCGGACGAGCTTTTGAACGGGTTCATCTCACCGCTGCATTACTCGGATTGTCCTTGCAGCCGATGAATCATGTCCTCCATACCTATGCCGACATGGAGAACACCAGATATGATTTCAAGGCAATCCTGGGTATTCCCGAAACAAGCACGCTTCAGATGTTCTTCCGGATGGGGTATGCCCGCCCTGTCCCCTTCGCTCCCCGAAGACCTCTTGAAAGTATCGTCAGATAGCCATTCATCCACTTCCGGCCAGCACCTGAAGCATGAGGGCTGCGCAGAAGATGATGGCCCCGGATACTGCCAGGGGAAGGGTGTAGCGGCGGACAACTGTGCGGAGGTCGTCGCCGGTCGCATGATGTACAATCCAGAAGAAAGGATCGGTGACATAACTGACTACGAAGGATCCCGCGATGATCATCAGGATAAGGGCTATGGGATGGAACCCTTCCGCTACCAATGACCCGGCGAGAATCCCTGACGTGACAACCGCTGTCACTACACGGGATCCCTGTGCAGTCTGTATGAGGGCTGCAAAGACAAACGGAGCGAACAAAACAGGGATGATTCCGGTAATACCCCCAAGGGCAGCTTCTGCAAATCCGGACTCAAGGATGACCGCGGCCAGCGCACCGGCACCGCAGATGTCAAAGATTATGACTCCGGCGTGCTTTGCCCCACGGTGCAGTCCTGCGGATCGTGCTCCGGATGGTGCAAGGATAAGCGCGGTCAGCGCCCCTGCCAGCATGATAACCTGGATCAGGGAACTTGTGGTCAGGCCAATCGCCAACCCTGCGGGAACGGCGAGAATAATGATAAAAAACGGTGCCCAGGCACGGAGATGCATGGTTTTTTCCTTTTTTTCATCCGGATTGACCCCCCCCGTTATCCCTGAACTTGACATTCCCTTCTGATACAGGATAATTATCGCGGCAAGGAGGATGAGGGAGAGCGGGACTGCCAGACCATCATAGTACCAGGGTGATATTCCGCCCGAGAGTGTCTCGATAAGAGGAATGGTCACGGGGGTTGGAAATATAAGGGTAAAAGAGATGAGGCTCCCGATAGCTGCTGTGTAGAGGAGTCCTTTATACAATTGTTCCCCTTTCTCAAGGTTCCCGATGACCGGTTCAAGGATGATGAAGGCAGTTATACTGCAGGCGACCGGGAGGGCCAGAAGGTAGGCAGAGAGACCAGTCAGTGTAACATGGTTCCTGACATACCCCCTGATATCTGAAACAATCTCCGCAACCTGGCCCTGTTCCTCGAGGATTTTTGCTATGACTGCCCCTGACAGGATGACAATGGCAAAAAGCCCGAAGATCTTCCCGAGGCCTCCGATGACCACTGTTATCAGGCGGTCGGGGGGGATACCTGCGAGAAGGCCATAAAAAATTGCACCACCTACCAGGGTAAAGAACGGGGATATCCGGAACCGGATTGCCACTGCTGAAATAGCCAGGAGGGTGATAGCGAAGGCGAGGAGGAGATTCATTCTATTGGTTTATCGGGTTCCGTGAGATAAAAAGAACGTTGTTTGTCATACAGTGAAAAAATGCCGTGAGGTGGTGGAAACAAGGGGCATCCTTATGACAGCAGGATTCGATCTGTTCGCTATGGAACCAGAAAGGGAGGAGGAGCTCATTGAGAGAAATGAAATTGCTGCAGGCGATGAGGTATATACCCTTGTTCTCACCAGGAGGGATCTCCTTTCCCTGTATCCTGGAATGGTCCAGTACACCCTTCGCCTCGGGTCAGGTGAAAAGATCCTTCGTCTCTTCAGGACGAACACCTATGAGTACTCCCCCACTTCCCCCTCCGATGCTGAATCTGCTGCCCGGCAAAAAGCCATCGAGTGGGGCGCTCTCCTCAGAACAGATCCAGCGGCATTCTTTGCCACCTCTCTGGAAAAGGGTGGGGAATTGCCGGAACAAAGCCGGCCCGATGTTCTCATTATCCAGGGCAGCCCGAGAGCAGACGGAAACTGCAGTATACTGGCCGGGTGGGCATCAGAGGCTGCAGTCGCATCTGGATTCACCGTTGAGGTAGTATACCCTGATGACCTCTGGATCAGGGCATGCATCGGATGTTACCAGTGTTATAACACCGGATTCTGCACCTTCGATGATGATATGACCGCCATCATCGCCTCCCTCCGGCATGCCCGGCTCCTTGTCATCTGCACCCCGGTTTACACTAGTTCCGTTCCCGGGAACCTGAAGCTGGTGGTTGACCGGTTTCAGGCATACCATGCTGAAATATCTCTGTATCGGAATTCCGAAAGAAAAAAAGGACTCCTTTTCTCTGTCGCCGGCCGTAAGGGTGCCGATAACTTCACCTGTGTCAGGCGGATTATTCACGATTGTATGAGAAACCTGCATATTACCCCGGCGGGGGATGCCCTTATCGATGGAATTGACGAGTTGCGTGATATCAGGAAGATTCCGGCAACGGAATATACTGTCCGCACCGCAGTTACCACTGCCCTTACCGGTAAGGATAATGCTGACAATAAATCACCCTGACAGGTCACGGTGAGGGTTAAAGCTCAGAAATGTCGGGATACTATGAGAAGTTTTTTCACCCCGCCTGTCCTGGACCCTGCTTTCCGATGGATATCCGGAAAAGATTTCCATGGTGGTTTGTTTTCTTCCAGAAGATGTTGTTTCTACAGATTTTTGAGGTCTGCAAGCAAGGGAAATATAATGCTACCGGCAGACCAGGAAGAATACCGCATCCTGACCAATGAAATCCTTTCGTGCACAAAATGCGGACTATCGGTTGGACGTACCCATGCGGTACCGGGAGAGGGGACGGTACCCTGCCGTCTTATGTTTATCGGTGAAGCTCCTGGTGAAAAGGAGGATCGCTCCGGGCGACCCTTTGCCGGGCGTGCCGGTGCCATATTACAGGATCTTCTCATTTCTATTGGCCTTTCCAGAAAAGATGTCTTCATTACCAGTATCCTCAAATGCCGGCCTCCCGGAAACCGTGATCCCAGGGATGACGAGATCGCCTCCTGCAGACCTTACCTCCTCAGGCAGATTGCGCTGCTCCGTCCTTCGGTCATCGTCGCCATGGGCCGGTTTTCAGCAGCAGTAATGATGGACCAGTTCGGGATGAGAAAAGGTCGTATCAGCGAGATCCACGGGAATTTATTCAGGGCAGAAACCCCGTACGGTTCAGTTATTCTTTTTCCCGTATATCACCCGGCGGTAGTTACTCATAATCCCCGGCTCAGGGACGATCTCATCCAGGATTTCCGGCAGATAAAGAATGTTCTGGAGAAAGAAGGGTTAACCAGTGATCGGGTTTAGACATCCCCTTCGATCCCCTCGTTCCTCGCGGAGAGATTCTCCCGCCAGGGAGAGGGTAGCCGGAACAAAGGGGAAGACCCGCCCGGTTTTCAGAGACTTATTCCTCTGTGTTTTCTGGGAGCGGCATTTGGAATTTTATCAGATCCTCAACGTCTGCAACCCGAACCATGCCAGTTCCGATTGCTGCCATGTCCCCGCAGTTTGCGCGGTGAATCTCTTCGCTCTGGGCTGCAACTGCATCCTCAATGAGGAACGTCCGGTAATTGAGAGCAAATGCATCAAAGACCGTGGTGCGAATGCAGTTCGGGGTCTGGATTCCGGCAACAAAGACCGTATCAACTGAAAGCGTCCGGAGCATGAGATCCAGCTCGGTATGCATGAAAGCACTCATCCTTGTTTTATGGATAATATATTCCCCGGCCTCGGGTTCGAGTCCGGTGACGACCTGTGCCCCGGGGGTCCCTTCCACCGCGAAGGGAGTCTTTCTGAAAATTTCCCTCCGGAAGATTTCAACATCAGAACCATCCCTCCGATGAACACGGAGGATATGGAATACCGGAAGGCGACGCTTGCGGAAGAGGGAAAGTACCTTTCTGATTGGCCCGATGATTGTTCCTGCATAACTTACCTGGAGGGGGGCACCTTCCCGGACAAAGTCGTTTTGCATATCGATAACCAGCAATGCGGGTCTCCTCATGAACAGAACACCTGATTGGAATTGGGGGAACCAGCAGGAAAAAAGAGTACGATCTGCATCCTGACAATGATACTCCGGGCTCGGTAGTATGGGACGAAGAAAGAATAGGGAGCCGGTGCAATTATGTTCCGGAATGATGGAATCCGGAACTATTACAATCCAGCCCGTGGGGCTGATCCATTCACCATTCAGGGATAGAGGACAGGCCCCCCGTCAGGGTTACAGTAGCATGGTAACCTCAACTATTGAGATTTTTCCGGAATATGCCCCGGCCCTCGGGACCATGGAGGGAATCCGGTATATCTGGATCCTCTACTGGATGGACCGGGCAGAGCGGGATCTCCTCATTGCCCGGAGTTCTGACTGGAATGAAGCCCGGCCTGTTTTTTCCATCCGCTCACCGGCACGGCCAAACCCCGTCGCCCTCTCCCTCGGCAGGATCATATCGGTTCAGGACCAGACAATCACCGTGACCGGCCTTGAGGCTCTTGATGGTTCACCGGTCATCGACATCAAGCCGTATGTTCACGAACTCGACTGTATCGATGCTAATGACTGAACTACCGAAACCCCGCTGGCCTGGATCCCTGCCTGTCTCTCCAAAATCCAGGAGAATGGTTTGCAGAGCGCGTTCACCAGTCACGGGAACCGCCGGGGATCTGTTTCGATGTCCACAATGGCCGGAAGATTCAGGCTCATAGCCCTCTGAAGGGTCGCCTTGAGTGCCCCCGGTTTTTCAACCCTGAACCCGGCCCCGCCACAGGCCCGGGCGTAAGCCGCAAAATCGGGATTGAGGAGATCGGTACCGAAGTTGGGGTAGTGCTCCATCAGTTGTTCAACCTGGATCATGCCAAGCTGGTGATTATTCAGGATGATGACAACCACCGGAAGCTGATACTTCACTGCCGTCACAAAATCGGCCATAACCTGTGAAAAACCACCATCACCGGTAATGCAGAAGACCTGCCGTTCCGGATAGGCTAGCTTTGCCGCAATCGATGCAGGAAACCCGAACCCCATGGTCGCCAGATACCCTGACATGGCAAACCGTTGTCGCTTCATCCGGAAGTTCCGCCCGAACCACCACTGGTTCTCACCCACATCAACCGTTATAACCGCATCTTCGGGAATAACGTCAGAAAGAATCTTCATGATATATGGAGGCCGGATCGGAATTGCTTCCGGATCTGCCTCGCGGTCCATCTGGTCGGCCCATTCTCTCTTCATCCCTGCGATCTCTTTGAGGATATGCTCGCTGTTGCGCACCCGGGCCAGGGTAGCCAGTTTCGGGATGATGAGGGCACAATTTCCCCAGAGGGGGATGGTGTGCGGTCCTTTCCCGAGTTTGACGGGGTTGGTATCGAGCTGAATCAGAGTTTTATCAACAGGAACATTGGTGAACTTGGAGAAGCCGACCCCCAGGGTGATGATGAGATCTGCGCGGGTTGCCAGTGCCCTGGCCTGGGGTGAACCTGAATGTCCAAGTACCCCGACAACCCATTCGTTCTCCTCGGGAATGATCCCTTTCGCCCGGAAGGTAGTGAGGATGGGGGCAGCAATTCTCCCGGCAAGGGCAAGAACAGCATCACCTTCCCCGTAGGCGCCCCATCCGGCAAGAATTACCGGGTTTGTTGCCGTATCAATAGCTGCAACGGCTTTTGTAATCTCGCGGTCGTCGGGAAGGATATGGGAGCCGGAAATGGTTGTCTCTCTCCTGCAGAACCGGGCATCGAGCAGTTGTTTCTGTATGTCGTTTGGCACTGAAAGCTGTGCCACACCCTGCCTGAGTATCGCATATTTGAGGGCCCGGTTCACCAGCAGGATCGTCATCTTCCTGTCATAAATGGTATTGTTATAAACAGCGATAGGTCTGAAGAAGGCGTCCTGGTCGATTTCCTGAATCCCATACGGACCGGTGTACTGGGTCTCGACCTGTCCGTTGATGGAGAGGACCGATGCTCCGTCCTCTTTGGCGTCATACAGACCGGTGGCAAGATTGGTCGCTCCCGGACCAGCGATGGTGAGGCAGACTGCAATCTTTCCGGTGAGCTTATGGTAGGCTGATGCGGCCATTGCAGCACTCTCCTCATGCCGGACGACTATATACCGCATTGCCTGGTTCCTGCGAACTGCATCTACCAGTCCAAGAGAGGATGTCCCGGGAAGACCAAAGACCAGATCGATCCCCTGTGCTGCAAGCTCCCCGATCAGCACGTCCGAGACCGTTGTCTCTGCAGCCTCATGAGCGATTTCATCTTTCCGTAGCATGAAAAACGAAGTCTTGTCAGCTCCACAGACCGGGCAGCGCCAGGTCTCCGGGAGGTCAGAAAATTTTGTGCCGGGTGATGTTCCTGTTGCCGTCTCGCCTTTGCTCTCATCGTACTGATAACCACAGACCATGCACTTCCAGATCATGGGGATAGCGGCACCGGCAGGAGTCTCCTCCCCTACGCTGGAAAATGCCCTCCTGTCTGCACCGCAGACCGGGCACCGCCAGGTTTCCGGGAGGTCAGAAAATTTCGTTCCGGATGGTGTATTTGTTGACGGTTCCCCGATCTCTTCATCATAGACATAGCCGCATACCGAACATTTCCATTTTGTCATCTTTCCCCCCTCCCAGGGCAATCTGATGATGATGATTTTCTGCCCTAAAAAGATTGAGGCCTTCAGCAACGACCCGGTGATTTTCTCAGCCTGCAGGATCAGGGGATACCATTCCCCATCCCCTGCCAGCGGGAGAGCTGCTCCCTGCTGACCAGCGCCCTGCACCGCGGAAAATAGGTTTCACCAAAGACCCACGGCATATAATTGCAGCACATATCAGGTTTTACCGTGTGGATAGCACACCTGTACCGTGTTTTCCCAATCCTCCTGAGGAATGGGCAGACGGGAAGATATCCCCCTGTATCCGGATCTCTGAGCTCAACCGACGATACTGATCCCAGAACACCGGGATGGAGATCAGCACAATTATGCCGGGTCCCATCGTCCATACAGGCCGAAAAATACCGGAGTATATCAGTTCTCCCATCCTCAAGCCAGGCATAAAGGTTCATGGTGGTCGGTGTAATCCTGTCACCAAACACCTTGCAGCAGAGGCCGCACTGCTCGCACCGGTCGGGGTGGTCATGTGTTGTATCCATTTCCTCTATCACGGGCGGTCCGTTCCAGTATCCTGTTGTGCCCGGGGGGACTTAACATCTTTTTCACTGGAACACTCCACGATTGAAACAGGCTGTAAATTCCGGCATGGGCAGCCCAGTCTTCGTCATGACCCCCTTCTTCGGGTCAGCCCATCCTGTGATCCGGGAAGAGTGTTGCCTTCTAACCGGGAAGCTACGAATTCCTGTGTGCAGGACAGAAGATACAGCCGATTCCATTGTAGTTCATACCTTCCATCAACTGAGAATATTCATATTTCCGGCCAACGTATGATACGCCATGGATATCCTGAAAATTCCCAGAATGAAAAAACAGGAGTATGACAAGCTGATTCATGATTCCTGTGTCTGCCGCATTGCATTCCGGGGCGATAATTACCCCTATATTGCCCCGTTCCTCTACGTATTTGATGGGAAGTATATGTATTTCCTTTCTACCAGATACGGCCGGAAGATCGATTATTTCCGGAAAAGTCCCTCTGTATCAGTTGAGGTGGACAGCTTTTCGAGGGATCTGTCCTGCTTCACCTTCATGAGCCTTCAGGGAGATCTGGAAGAGATAACCGATTCGGTTCCGAAAGAAAAAATCAGGCGGGATTTTGTGGATATGATGAAAAAGCGAAATCTATCTACCACCGTCCTTTCCGCCCTGGGATACTCCCCCGCTGATCCACCGGAGATCATAATCCGTGAGGAGCGGACGGTGGTCTGGAAGCTGAAGGGTGTCAGGGATATTGTTGCCCTTAAAAACGGGTAATTGAACCCTTTTTCCTGGCTGCATTGAAAAATGTTTTTGTGGATCCTGTTCCTTTCAGGACCAAATCCCTCATCAGTCAAATACGATACGGTACAAACCCTCCATTGCGGCACGGGCTGCCTTTTCGCTGTTTTCTCTGACCGGAACAATGTATTCAGCCCTGTCCGGCAAAGGTCTGCCCTGTTCACGGGTCCGTTCCGGGAGGTTATAGAACACGTCTTCGATCTGGACGATTCCCGGGCCGAGGATATAGGCTTTCAGTTTAGGAAGCTCATAGGGTAGCCATGGATTGGTCATGCCAGGTTCCTTCTTGTCCCGGGGGAGTATTAGGTATTCGGGTCCTGGCAATTCATGACCTGCGGGTGACCTGAATATTCAAGGTCTGGCGTACCAATGCTTGACCTGCATATGGCTGATGAACACCGTAACCAAGCGAGTTCCCCTGCTTATGGAAGTGACCCCGAAACCGACCGGATCCAGCCCTTCTTCCGACGTCCGTTCTTTCTCTCCCTTACCATTGGAATTCCATTCTGCATATTCAAGCTCCTCATGGGAACCGTTGCCGTCCGGAGTGATGCGGTTCCGTCGCCCTTGATTGTAGTATTCGGCTGGACAGTCATCCTCTGGGCAGGAGTCGACCTCCTTTTGAACCTGGGACGTGCATCTCTCGATCTCCTCCACAGGTCCAGTCCTTTTGAGTACTGCACGCTCGCCCAAATCGGTCATTTTTTCCAGATGCCGCTAGCCTTTTTGGCAATCGACACCCTGATTACCTTCCTCATCATCTGTGCTATGCTCTGGTCGGGATGGATCACCAGGCTTACCACTCCCGAATCATACCTCTGGTACACCGCAACCACACTCAACCTGATCAGCCTGTCAGGAGTATCACTCTACAATGAGATACGGCGGGAATCCCGGCAGGGGGAGATCATTCCGGAGGTGTAAGTCATCAGGAAAGGCTGATCTGGAATGATGGATGGCCATCCTTCCCGGCCAGTCACTTTCGTACTGAATATCCTTCCCCACTGAGAATCATCCGGACTGTCCTGTCCCACACATCATCATCTGATTCATCGATTTCCCGGATCCTTTCTTCCCAGATTCGGGCAAGATCCGGATCATCAGGGCAGAAATACCGCCAGCACATGACCCGCCCCGCCCGGCTCCCGTCCGGTTTCAGGATGAGTACCCGCCAGCAGCCAAAATCCCTGCACATTTCGGGACGGGTCTGGTGAACGGTGCAGTATGCCTTTCCGGTCTGTTCATGAAACCTGAGAAACGGGCAGGCCTCGGGAAACCTTTGGAAAACACTCTGGTCGTCATTATAAAGGCTGTACTTGTCAGGATCCACTTCGACAACGGTCTTTTCTCCGGTATAGCGGTTGGTCAGAACCGAGCTATGGGAACTCAGTTTTTGACTGATAAAGAGAACCGTCCCCATTACGCTGCAGCACTCTCCACATTGCTGGCACTCAAAGACCATGGAAAGATTCCTCTCCTGATATGGCTACCTCATTGAACAAAAAGTCCTCAGACTGGTATCCGTCATGGCAGCCCAACCCGGATTATTTTGGCTGGTAGAATCCCCATTTCCCGAGTGCTTTCCGAAGTTCCGGTGCGGTATTGGCCTTTTCTTCAAGTGGCGTCCCATCCTTCCATGCCTCAATGGCCTGCATGACCGCACGGGCGCCACTCTGTGTACCGTCCGGATGTCCATGGATGCCCCCGCTGACCAGGAGCACGAGATCGGTGCCGTATATATCAAGCACCTCAGGCACAAGACCGGGATGAAGCCCCCCTGATGAGACCGGGAATGCATCCCGGATTCGGCCCCAGTCCTGGGAAAGTGCAATTCCCGGGACTTCCTTTACCTTCTTCTCCCTCAGGATATCTGCAAGGATCTCTGATTCCTGTCTTGTACCCGAAAGTTTTCCGACCGCTGTGCCGGTATGGATCTGGCTTACCCCGATAAGTCGCATGATCTTTGCCAGGAACTGCATACTAATCCCGTGTCTCGGGTTCCGGTCAAACGCGGCATGCATGGCCCGGTGAGCATGGATGGCGAGCCCGAGATCGGAACAGAAGTCCCGCAGGGTCATCACCGCAGCAGTCCCGGCGACAACCACATCAATCATGGCATAATTCCATCCGTATTCTGATAGGAGCACTGCCCTCTTTTCCATCGTTTCTGTATCTCCGGTAATATTGAGGAATGCCGATTTGACCTCTCCTGACTCCTGCTCAGCCTTGTTCCGCATCTTCGTCATCAGGTCCACCCGTTCCTCGAAACGGTTGAAGGATGTCGAGGTCAGGTTTTCATCATCCTTTACGAAGTCAAATCCCCCCATCCATGTTTCAAAACCGACTTCCGCATGTTCCCTGGCGGAGAACCCGATTTTTGGCTTGGGGACCGCCCCGGTTAACGGACGGCCATGCACCTTCATCATCTTCCTGATGCCGTTGTTGCCGAAAAAGGGACCCTTGAAATGCTTGAGGTAGGCTGAAGGAAGGGTTGCATCAATGAGCCGCAGGTTCTTCAGAGCTTTCATCCCGAAGATATTCCCTGCAATTCCGCTCAGCAGCTGGACAGCGTTGCCTTCTTCCCACAGGGCAAGGGGATAGGCAATCCTGACATAGCCTTCATCGATCTCGAATGCCGTAGCCTGGAGATCTTTCATCCGGGGAGGGAGGGTGTGGAGGGTCGTCCAGGTGCCAGTCGAGCTCTCCGAGGCAATTCTTCCTGCTGCCTCTTCGTTGCTGATACCATCATCAGGTTCAAATGAATAGAGGCAGACGATCTCATCCTTTGCCGGTTCATAATGTGTATCGACAAAATCCAGGTACCAGTCAATGGCCATGGGGTACTTCCTCTAACTTACAAAGCAGATGAATGGTAAATAATATTGCACCTGTCCATGGGGAAACGACATGGCCGATGAGAACCTCCACACTGAAAAATGAACGAGGATAGAATCCCATGCAGGGTAATAATTTCACGGGTGACAATATTTCAAAGAAAACGGGTGGAGGGTTACAGGCTTTTCATTCTGGGGGTTGACTCCAGGAAGTCCCGGGGTGGATGGTTTCGAAGACTGTGCTGCCCGAAGACTTCATGTGCGTTCCTCGTATATGAATATCTCATCGATACTAACCCCAAAGTACCGGGCTATTTTAAAAGCAAGATCAAGCGATGGATCGTATTTCCCCTTCTCAATGGCGAGGATGGTCTGCCGGGTGACCCCCAGGTCGTTTGCCAGCGCTTCCTGGGTGAGATCGTGCATCGCCCGAAAGACCTTAATCCTGTTCTTCATCCCATTCGCACGCTCCGTACTTCCGGGGGGCATACTAGATCCTGAAGCTGATGTAGAGGAAGAGCATCAACAGTAATGAAAAAGGGATTCCGGAACACTGCCGATATCCAGAACAGCCTAACCTCGATCAATCCCACAATCCCGGCGAGAATGGAGAAGGTATTAAGCTTCATAGAATCCCTGATGTCTGAAGATTGTGACATTTAGTAATATAATCTTAACTTACATTCTTCGCCATCCCCTTCCCCCCCTACATCTTTTGACAGCTATTGGCATGATTCGTGTTCAGGAATCGTGGCATACCGATGATGATATCGGGTGCTGTTCGTTTTTTCCTCCGCCCCCTGGTGAATTGAATAAGCCCTGAAAATCCTTCTTTCAGATCTTCCGTTTCACCATCCCCTCTCACCCCAAATAACCCCGATACGGCCTCCGTTTTCCTGTCTGACACCCGTTCCCCTGGAAATCCAACTCTCCCACCATTAAAGTCCTCTATAATCAATTATTTTGAAAAAATAAGCCCTTAAAACGGATAAAAACGAGCCCAATAGCGGGCCTATAGCAGGGGGGTACGGGGGGAGGGGCTAAACATCGATTGGCTCTGAGAACTGCCAACAGAACGCATCTGTGAAGGTCCTTTAAATATCGTCTGAGGACCGCCCGTATTATAAGGGGCGATTTATATGGAGATTTGTATCAGTCCTGGTTCCCTAGTAACGGAACGCCCGGCTGGTCCTCACCTCAGTCAGGCCCCCATCCTCTCCCTTTGTATTGTTGACAAAACAGAAGGGATCTTCGGATGAAATATTCCCTGAAACAGCAAATGCCCGGACCCGACACCCGCCGCCGCAGAGGTTAAAATATCCGCATGCCCTGCATTTCCCACCGATATGGTGATTTTTTTCCCTGAACCGGGAGAGGACCGGATGAGAAGGATCATTCCAGAGGGAAGAAAACGGTCGCTCCCGGATATTCCCGATGAGAAATTCCGGGATCCTTGCGAACTGGCATGGATACACGTTTCCGCGGGGATCGACATTCGCCACCCGGATTCCCGCACTGCATCCGCCGTTGAGCGAAGCAAGGAGCTCGCGGGCATCCTCAAGGTCCGGTGCATGATCCTGTTCCATAGACTGCAGCAGGTGGATGCAGTCCTGCGGTGCATCGACGGTTAAAAATTCCATTTCCTCCGCGGGAATCTTCTTTGCCTTTCCGTACAGGAGCGTGAGCGCCCGGGTGACATCCGGGGCGTTCACCTGGAGCCGTTCGTAGGCATCGCTTCCCCGGCCGCAGGGGACAAGCCAGTACAGGCAGAAACGGGAGGCCCTGAGGTCCCGGGCAAGGTCCACAAGGGCCCCGAGCTCGTCCCGGTTCTCTGTTGTCAGGGTCACCCGGACTCCGCACCGCACCCCTGCCTTCCGGCAGCAGGCGAAGGCCGCAACAGCCTGGTCGAACGCTCCCGGGGTATTCCGGAACCGGTCGTGAGTTGCTGCCGTGGCCCCGTCCAGCGAGATACCGGCATACTCGATCCCGCTCCGTTTGATCTTTTTCGCAACTTCATCGGTGATGAGGGTTCCGTTGGTGCTGATCGCCGTCTTGATCCCGTTCTCCCTGGAGTACTCCGCAAGCTCCCAGATATCGGGACGGACCAGCGGTTCGCCGCCGGTGAAAATGACCAGCGGGACGTTCGATGCCGCGAGGTCGTCAATGAAAGTACGGGCCTCGGCCGTTGTCAGCTCATCCCCGGACCCGCATCCCGGCCCGGACCTACTGTAACAGTGGGTGCAGGAGAGGTTGCACCGGTCGGTGAGATTCCAGAAGATGACCGGCCTTCGCTGGCCGGCGAAGGCAAGATATTTACTTGGGACGGCCCCTTTCCCATGCCGGTGTTTCATAATGGCACTGACCGTGCCTTTGCCGTGGAGGCATTGCGTGATCCGGTTCATCTCCCCCTCCCATTCTCCCGGACGCGGACATTCGGGACACGCTTGAACTCCTCGGTGCTGAAGAGGATGAGGTAGCGGGACAGGCCGGTCTCTTCTGCAAGCCGGCAGACCTCCTCTTCAACTTCCTTCCTCGAGAACCCGTGATGCACCGTATACAGGGAGTAGTCCCACCGGCCCTGCACAGGTCTCCGTTCGTAACAGTGGGTTACGCAGGGGTACGATGCCAGCCAGGATCCTATTTCTCCGGGCGACTTTCCGTTGCAGTCCCATGCGACAAGGGCATTGGCAGTGATTCCCAGCTGCCGCTGGTTGATACGGGCCCGGAACCGACGGATGATACCAGCCTCCTTTAACTCCCGGACCCGTTCCAGGACTTCCCTACCGTCGAGACCCATCTTTTTCCCGATCTCCGCGAATGGCTCGGGGACAAACGGAAGGCCTTCTTCAAGCGCAGCAAGGATATCACGGTCACCCTGATCCATTCGAACCTCCGTTCAGGATCCCTGCGAGAGGGAACCGGACATCGATTTTGATCCTGTTCACGGTCGGCAGGTCCAGTATATCGTCCCGGGAATAGCCTGTTCTTTCAAGGATCTCCTGGAGAACTTCATGCAGCGTTTTCTCATCCTTTGCCGAGAGCGTGAACCAGAGGGAATACTGATGATCACGCTGGAAATTGTGCGAGACATCCGTGTACCGGCTGATGATGTCAGCAACCTCGCGGATGTGTTCTTCCGGCACAGGAAGCGCAACAAGCGTTGCGGCAGTAATGCCCATCGGCCGGGATTCGATGATGGGCGAGATGCCCCTCACGATTCCCTCCCGGGACAGCCGTTCCAGCCGTTCAAGAAGCATAGCCTCCGGGATATCGAGCAGGGCCGCAACCGCCTCCCACGGGCGGGGTACGAGCGGAATGTCCCGCTGTAATGCATCGAGAATGCGAAGATCGAGTTCATCAGCCGGTGTTCCCGTGGTCATGGCGTGCCTCCCGGTTCGTACGTGCACCATGGGTCATCAGCGCAGAGCTCCCCCGCAATTTCCCCGGGTTGCAACAGGCCGTCGCACCAGCGGGGGGAAACCGCTTCCGTTCCCCGGTATGCCCGGGCACGGCAGCCGCCGCATATGGTTTTATATTCACACTCCCCGCATTTCCCGGTCAACCGGTCCGGGTCGCGGAGTGCGGAGAATACCGGCGAGTGATGCCATATCTCGCCGAACGGGTTCCTTCGGACATTCCCGGCACTCACCGGCAGGTAGGGACAGGGTGTGACATCCCCGTCTGCATAGATCCGGCAATAGCCGGTCCCGGCGATGCAGCCCCTTCCCCAGGTCGGGTTGCCGATCCCGAGTTCTGCGGCAATCCGCCGGAACTGCGGTGCACAGGTCGGGCGGAGGTTCACACTGGTGTTATGGTACTTCAGGAGCACCTGCCGGATAACTTCTTCATATTCCTGGGGATCCAACGGGCCCGAATCCCGTGCACGTCCCATGGGAACCGGGAAAAAGACCTGGTAATCCATCACACCCAGACCTTTCCCGAGCTCCACCACGGATTTCACATCCCCGGCAGAGGGCCGCATCACGGTCATGTTGACCTGAACCCCGATACCCTCATCGCGGCAGTTTCGTATTGCCTGCACGGCCTTCTCCCAGGCACCGCTGATGCCACGGAACGAGTCATGGACGGCAGGGTCCGCGGAGTCAATGCTGACCGCTACAGAACGGATTCCTGCATCCCGCAACCGTGCCGCCATGGACCGGCCGAGGAAATACCCGCTGGTGCCCATCACCATCCGGAGACCCTGCTCCGTACCGTACCGTGCGATTTCGCAGAGATCGTCCCGCAGGAGCGGTTCGCCCCCGGAGAGCACGACAATAGGCGTCCCGACATCCCTAATCTGGTCGATGACCGCCAATGCCTCGTCCGTGGTGAGCACTCCTGCTGTTTCGTTCTCACCTGCTTTCACGTAGCAGTGGGAGCACTTCAGCGGACACCGCAGGGTAATGTTCCACGATACGAGACGCGGCGCCCCAGTGGATATACCCTTCACAGCGTTAGCTCTTTTGCCGCACACTGCCCGGGTTCCTTATCCGCATTCGTGAGGTTCTCCTCCATTGAAGACGTGTATGCTACGATCTGGCGAGATCGAAGCGATCAAGGTTCATCACTTTAATCCAGGCCGCCACGAAGTCCTGGACAAACTTGTTCTGTGCGTCCGCGCTTCCGTAGACCTCGGCCAGAGCCCGGAGCTGGGAGTTCGAACCGAAGATCAGATCGACACGCGTGCCGGTCCACCTGACTTCACCCGTCTTGTGATCGCAGCCTTCAAACACGTCAGCGTCTTTCGAGACCGCCTTCCACTCGGTACCCATGTCGAGCAGGTTCACGAAGAAGTCGTTGGTGAGCGCCTCCGGGCGCCTGGTGAAGACGCCGTGCCGGGTCTGTCCGAAGTTGGTGTTCAGCACACGCATGCCGCCCACGAGCACCGTCATCTCAGGCGCGGTCAGGGTCAGCAATTGCGCCTTGTCGACCAGCAACTCCTCGGCCGATACGGCATAGCGGGCCTTTTGGTAGTTGCGGAAACCGTCCGCCTTCGGCTCGAGCACGGCGAAGGAGACCACGTCGGTCTGCTCCTGAGAGGTGTCCATGCGTCCCGGTGTGAAGGGAACCGTCACCTTGTGACCAGCATTCTTCGCAGCCTGCTCGACACCGGCAGAACCGGCCAGAATGATCAGGTCAGCTAGCGATACCTTCTTGCCGCCTGATTGCGCCCTGTTGAACGCGCTCTGTATGCCCTCCAGGGTCCTGAGCACCTTCGCCAGCTGGGCAGGCTGGTTGACTTCCCAGTCCTTTTGCGGCGCCAGACGAATGCGGGCACCGTTCGCACCGCCACGCTTGTCAGAGCCACGGAAGGTGGAGGCCGACGCCCAGGCGGTTGAGACCAGCTCTGGCACTGACAGGCCGGAAGCCAGGATCTTGCCCTTGAGGGAGGCGATGTCCTTTTCATCAATCAATGCATGATTGACCGCAGGGATGGGATCCTGCCAGATGAGCTCTTCGGCAGGCACCTCCGGGCCAAGATAGCGTGAGGGTGGACCCATGTCGCGGTGCGTCAGCTTGAACCATGCCCGGGCGAATGCGTCCGCCAGCTGGTCCGGGTTCTCATAGAAGCGCCTTGATATCTTCTCATAGATGGGGTCGAACCGCAGGGCAAGGTCGGTGGTCAGCATGCCTGGTGCGCGACGCTTCGACTTGTCGTGGGCATCCGGCACGGTCCCGGCGCCTGCACCGCCCTTCGGCTTCCACTGGTACGCACCGGCAGGGCTCTTTTCCAGTTCCCATTCAAAGGTAAACAGGTTCCGGAGGAAGTTGTTGCTCCACTTTATCGGCGTCTGGGTCCAGATAACTTCCGGGCCACCGGTGATCGTGTCCTTCCCTTTGCCCGTGCCGAAACTGCTCTTCCAGCCGAGGCCCTGCTCCTCGATGGGGGCCGCTTCGGGCTCCGGCCCTACGTGTGACGCGGGGCCGGCACCGTGGGTCTTGCCAAACGCGTGACCGCCGGCGATGAGCGCAACCGTCTCTTCGTCGTTCATTGCCATGCGGGCGAAGACCTCTCGGATATCCCTGGCTGCCGCGACCGGATCCGGTTTCCCGTTCGGGCCTTCCGGATTGACATAGATCAGCCCCATCTGCACGGCAGCGAGCGGATTTTCGAGGTTCCGGTCGCCGGAGTAGCGTTTGTCACCCAGCCACTCGTCCTCTGCACCCCAGTAGATGTCTTCGTCCGGCTCCCAGGCGTCCACGCGACCGCCGGCGAAACCGAAGGTCTTGAATCCCATCGACTCAAGGGCGACGTTTCCCGCAAGGATCAGGAGGTCAGCCCATGAGAGTTTGCTGCCATACTTCTGCTTGATCGGCCAGAGCAGCCGGCGCGCCTTGTCGAGGTTCGCGTTGTCAGGCCAGCTGTTGAGGGGCGGAAAGCGCTGCTGGCCGGAACCGGCGCCGCCGCGCCCGTCACCAACGCGGTACGTGCCGGCGCTGTGCCATGCCATGCGAATGAACAGGGGCCCGTAGTGGCCGAAGTCCGCAGGCCACCAGTCCTGCGAGTTGGTCATCAGCGCCCGCAGATCCTTCTTCACGGCCGCCAGGTCGAGTTTTTTGAATTCCCCGGCGTAGTTGAACTCCTTGCCCATCGGATTGGACAGGGTAGAGTGCTGGTGAAGAACCTTCAGGTTTAACTGGTTCGGCCACCAGTCCCGGATGGACATGCCTCGGCCGGTTAATTGTTTGTCTGTCCCGCCCGATACCGGGCTCTTGCTGTCGTCAGTCATAATGTCACCTTCCCATCGTTGTATGATTTTTATCCACCTCTGGTGATTTGAATATGCCTGAATAGAAACCCGGACCCCTACTTCCAGCACGCGGAGCTGGCCGGGTTCAATCCCGCCGCGGTAGTCCCAGGCATCGGCTTCTCGCCGGACAAGCTGGTACAGGGCAGGCTCATGGATCACGTTTTTCCTCCGGGCACTTGCAGAGCAGGCAGATGAGAATACCAGAAAGTCACTTCCCATCCAAAGTCTCAATGGCGAGACCTCGCAGACTGTCGGAGATTTGACCCAGTCGCAGTGTGCGCTGAAGGGGTCGATGCAATGTTCATGAGACCGGTCTTCAAGACTGCAGATTTCATCACAGAATCACAGAATACCCGATAAGAACGCTCACCGGATTCTGCAGAACCTGAGGGAGCACGGGGTGCTTGTGCCGATACGGGGAGGAAGAAGAAAAAGATCGGCCATCTACTCATTTCCCCGGCTGCTTGCCATCACGGGAGGAACCGCTCCCTGACTTACAACCACCTCTCCCGGATGATTGTCGGGGTCAGACGTGCGCTGTCTGGGACAGAGGACCCGGTTGATCCTACACCGATCGATGTATCAGGATACGATTGTATCATGATCGGATCACCTGTGTGGTCCGGACATCCCACCCCTGTCATCAATGGGGCGACCGCCAACCTGAAGGGCTGCGCCGGCAAGGAAGGTGTCGTCTTTGTGACCTGTTGCCTCACGGTAGGAGTGGCCCCTGAAACCCTCCGGGACTCGCTCTGGAAACGAGAAATCAGGGTGAAGGGGTCAATTGTCGTGCATGGGAGCCAGCGTGAAGACTATGCCTACCTGAACCGGATTATTACGATGATAACCGAAGCCCGATACGGGCAGATACCGGTGGATTAGTATCTGTTTAATCGGCTATTTTTTCAGATATTTCCCTTCCTTTCAAAGAAATGGCTCGACTTATGAAGCCGCTCACTTCCCTGTCCTGACACCATGCTCCGTATCGTGCTTGTCGCTGTGGACCGTTTATATGAAGACGATCGGTGACTCACGCTGCTCGACCTCGTGCTTCTTCACTCGGCAACCAGCACCGCTCGGGCCGCTGTGGCAACCCAATTCCCGGCCTCTCGTCGCTTCCAGGGGGGCACTGCTATCCCCTTTTTTTCCTCGTCCGGTAAAGAAAGGGCTTCATTAACACAACAAGATCAGTAAAATGTGTTCAAATCCCTAACAGGGCATTTAATTAAGATAATCGTATTAATTAGACTCATTTTCCAAAATAAAAGGTAATTTATCATCTATCCAAATGATGTTTAAAGCCCCAGCCGTGATTTGAACACGGGACCTGCTGATTACAAGTCAGCCGCTCTGCCAGCTAAGCCACTGGGGCGCCATATACCGTACGCCGTACTGACTAAAAAAAGTGGTGACTGGCAGGTTTTAACCTGAACAAGGTGATATTGTCAATTTCAGATACCTTGAAAATCTTCTTTATACCCAGATGAAAAAGATCCTGTCCTGATATATGGAGTCCTCATGATGAAATGCGCAATTCCAGCCATAATTTCTGTATTACTTTGTATCTGTTTGTTTTCGAGCGGTTGTCTGACTAAACAAACCAG
This sequence comes from uncultured Methanoregula sp., assembly GCA_964353765.1. Classification (GTDB taxonomy): domain Archaea; phylum Halobacteriota; class Methanomicrobia; order Methanomicrobiales; family Methanospirillaceae; genus UBA9949. The sequence goes on from CAYGWN010000032.1 coordinate 29,866, forward strand.
CGAGAGCACCCAACCACCCTGTGATGACCAGGAGCCGGTGGTCGGTACATGGATCTATGATCCGGGGGGTCTGGGAGACGCGGTCTTCCTCTTCATCTTCAAGGACTCCGGCCGGTATGATGCTGCTGCCATTCCACGAGATGATTCAAAGGAACTTGTCTATGAGGTCTGGATCACCGGATCCTGGACTGCTGCGGGTATTGATAGTTATAATGTTGCCGGCCAGATTATCAGCCACGATTTTAAGACCGATAACCGGGAGGTTTCTCAGCATAACGAAAACCTCATGTATGAACCATCAAGAGATATTCTCATAAATCACGAGCACCCCCGGGGTATCTTTACCAGGGTGTCCTGTAAGCCACAGATACCTTCGACAATCAAGGTCAGCATACCTTTTGACTGATCCTCCTGTCCCTTTTTTTGCATTTGGCGATAGACCAATGAACAGGGAACACGCATATCCCCACTGAGTGAGGCGATATGGGAGAGTCTGCACTTCTCATTCTCGAGGGGCCCTGGTGGACGCCAGCCGACAAGCCAAAACGGCCCTCGGTTCTTCCATTTCTTGAGGGACTTGAGCAGTACAAGGGGAACTTCAACATTTACCATTCCAACTTCTATGAGACGAAGGGGTTCCGGAGGGCACTTGAGGATGACCTGGTCCATACCCGGGAGGACCGCCTCTTTCTCTACATCGCAGCGCATGGTGGCAATAGGATGGTCGGGTCGATGGAATCGGAATCCGGGAAGACCATCACCACCGGGATGCGGCTCACCACCCTCCTCAAGGACGTCCGGAAAGTGGCCAGCTATTCAAATATCGAAGGAGTGCTCCTCGGTTCCTGTACTCTCGGTGCGAACCGTTCCGACCTTCTTTCCACTCTGAAAGCCTCACCTATTGTCTGGATCTTCGGGTATGCCTGTGAGATCGACTGGATCTCAAGTACTCTCGTTGACCTCTCCCTCCTTGAGCACGTGATGGCACTCAAGAAAGAGGACCTGCGAAGCCGGACAAGGATTATCGGTGCTTTTACCTCGGCTCTCCAGCGGTTCAGTGGTGATTTTATCATCTGTAAAGAAGAGAACCGGAATGTTCCCTTAAAGCACGCTATCTCTCTCCTCATAAAACCCCGGAGACCGGATGCCCGTCCTGAAGATAAAACAAGGGCTCTGCTTGACAACCTGGGATGGATTTGACCCCCGGAGATATCCTCCATGAGAAAATTATCCGGGGATTGATGTACTCCCACCTTTCCCCCAGAACAGATTACCATCGTAAAGAATCCGCGTAATCCGGTGGTAGGGTATCGGGGATGTACCCGCCAGGGACTCGATCTCCATGAACTGTGAACCGAGAACTCTGATCCGTCCGCCTCCGGCGCAGGACTCATCACCAGGGGCTCCCCGGTCAGTATAGCAGACCACTACCCGATCGAAATGGTAGCGGGGATCGTGATACAGCATCAGAAGAATCTCCCTGCTTCTTCGCATCCTGGTGTACTCATGTGCAGATAGAGGATATATTCACACCTTCCCCAGAGAGAACGTTGTATCTCTGTTTAACAAAAAATCAGGGGACACGATAGCCGCTGACCCCTTCCAGGAGAGCATGAATGGCTCAGGAACGGCTCTCCGAAGGAATAAACAGTATGGCCTGGATGGGATCTCAAGCCCTTCTGCCCTCGTTATGTTCATGCCAGTCCTCAATGAACGATTAGCAGACAATAGAACCTTACCGTATACCGGCATCCGGTGCCCGTGGAGCCTGAATTCTCGCCTACCTTATGGATTAATCCCGGGCATCTCCAGCTAGCAAAGGAATCATGGCAGGATGATCCACTTCACGGGCAAACGACGGAGCAAGTGGCTGCTCGGATAGATGCAATTATCCCCCGACATGGCCCACATTGTTAGTAATATGGCGCAGCTGACCGTTGATATCGGGGGACGGCCCGGTGTCAACTGCCGGGGATTTTGTGAATATTGTTATTTTAAGCATGTGAAGGAGACCCGGCCCTTCGGGTGTGTCCATTGCCCCCCCTACCAGGTAGGTTGCGACTACTGCAGCCGCAGTGTCCGGGAATACTACCGGGGCTGGAAAACTCTTCGCGAGGTCGGGGAGGAGACACTGGGAAACCTCCAGCGAATGACTGCCGATATCGACCGGATCACAATCAGTGGCGGGGGAGATCCAAGCTGCTACCCTGAATTCACCGACCTCATTGAGCTTCTCTCCGGCATGGAGGTTCCACTCCATATCGGTTATACCAGCGGAAAGGGTTTTGATGAGGTGGCTGTTGCCGATTTCCTCATCGACCATGGCCTTTCCGAACTCTCATTCACCGTATTTTCTGTTGATCCCCGGAAACGAAAGCGGTATATGCACGATCCCACCCCCGAGATTTCACTCAGGATCCTTGATCGGCTCTGCGGTGAGATAGACGTTTATGGTGCCGCTGTAGTTCTCCCCGGGGTCAATGACGGAAAAAACCTTGAGGATATGTGCCAGTGGCTTGAGGAACGGGGGGCGAAGGGACTCATACTCATGCGTTTTGCGAATAGCACCCGGCAGGGGCTCATTCTCGGCAATGCCCCGGTCATCAGGGGTCACCGGGTTCAAAGGCCCGATGAATTCCGGGATATGGTATCTGACCTTGCCAGCCGGTTCAAAATGAAGATCAGCGGTACACCGCTGTGGGACCCGGCCATCGGGTCACCGTTCGCTATCAGGAATGAACCGGAACTCCTTGACAAGTTGCCGGCACTCTTTCGAACCGCGACAGTCATCACCGGAAGCCTTGCTGCACCGGCCATCCAGGCTGTTCTCGATACCCGGGGAGGAGGGGTGAAGGTAGTGGCAACTGAGAAAGAGATTGCCTGCCTCATCACCCTCGATGATCTTGAAAGACTTGATCTGGCAGAAATCGAAGATCTCGTCATTATCCCGGGACGGGCATTTGTGCATGACCGCGAAGCTGAAAAAGTCCTCTCCCGTGATGGTGTGCAGCGGACAGTATTGCGGGGCCCGGAAATGCTCACCGCTGATGCTGAAACCAGCATGGGCATGACCAGGGACGGCGTGCTTCTGATGGAGATAGAGGGATTTGCCGGACTTATCCGGCTTATCAACCTCCACGGTCAGCCGTGCCCCTGACCCGTACTCCTTCGATACCCTTATTATCCCAACCCACTGATAAATAAAACAAGCACGAAATCGTGCTGGCATATGTAAGTCCGACGTGCCTTTTGGCACGGCCTTGCTGGTTATGGCTTGGGATTACAGGAGAGTCAGCAGTGTCTGCTCTTTTAACGGATTTACAGGGTGTCATGTGGAGGTGAACTATGGCACGTATTCATGCACGCCGGAGAGGAGATTCAGGTTCGGTACGCCCCCACCGTACTGAGGCGCCGTCCTGGTCAAATACCGACGTGGAAGCAATTGAGAAAGTCATCATTACCCTGAAAAAGGAAGGGCATTCAAGCAGCCGCATCGGCCTCATCCTTCGTGATCGCTATGGCATTCCTGATGTCAAACTGGTTATGGGGAAAAGGATCGATCAGATACTCAAGGAGAACGGACTGCAATCAGAAATTCCCGAAGATCTCCGCAACCTGATCCAGAAAGCACTCGGTCTGCGGAAGCATTTAGGTGAGAATAAGAATGATCTCCATAACAAGCGGCAGTTGCAGCTGACCGAGTCGAAAGTACGGCGGCTGGTCAAGTACTACGTCTCGAGCGGACGACTTCCCAGCGACTGGAGCTACAAACCGGAGACCGCGGAGATACTGCTCTCCCGATGATCTATGTCCCTTGAAGAAGCCGCATCCCGGGTTGCTGAACACCTGTCACGGCAGGAATACGTGGAAATCTATGCCCACCATGACGCGGACGGGATTGCAGCAGGGACGATAATCTGTACAGCACTCCTCCGAAAGGGGATACGGTTCAGGCTCCGGATCCGGCACCGGGTAAGCCCGGCATCCCTCTCCCCTGATACTCCGATATTGCTCTGCGACCTCGGATCAGGGCTCGGAGACCTTTCTCCTGAAGTAATGGTAATCGACCACCACCTGCCTCATTTCCCTGGTGACCTGCATGTCAACCCGAGGCTGGCGGGAATTGATGCAGACCACGACCTCTCTTCAGCAGGCGCTGCCTACCTGGTGGCACAAATGCTTGGGGATAACCGCGACCTGGCCGGCCTTGTCATGCTCGGTATCATGGGTGATGACCAGAACATTGCCGGGAAAAACAGGGAGATCTTCCATGAGGCCATAGCTGAGTCAATCATCTCACCAGGGAAAGGCTGCAGGCTTGTCGGACGAGATCTCCATGAACGGTTGCTCTGTTCAATTCATCCATATCTCCACCGGATTAGCGGAGATGAGATGGCAGTGGCCGATCTCATCGAGAGTGCTGCCGGGAACGATACCCTCGATGTTGAGGCGCTAATTTCTCTCATCGTGCTGAGGGTCAGCCCGTTTGCGCCGGCAGGGACCATGCAATCCCTGTATGGGGACCGCTATACGCTAGAACGGGAAGTGATTCCCGATGCACATGCCCTGACAGCAGTCGTGGATGCCTGCGGCAAATGCGGTCGCGGCGGGCTTGCCGCATCGCTCTGCTTCCGGTCCACCGGCAGCATCGGAGAAGCATGGGAGACTGCCCTGGGACATCGTTTGAGGGTTATCAGGGCGCTCCGGCTCGCAATAGACCGGCAGACACCGGACGGTTTTTATGAAGTTGAAGACGCTACGGTCATCAGCGACGTGGCTGATGCCCTGGCAAGGGATACTCTGCGGGATAGCCCGGTTATGGTTGCAGCACGAAAGAAAGATTTCTGCCATATCTCGGTCCGGATTCCGGGTGATCATCCCTTCCGTCTCGGAGATGTGGTCCATGAGGTGGCAGTCCAATGTGGGGGCCTTGGCGGGGGTCACCACAGACGGGCGGGAGCAACAGTGAGCTGCGTACGTCTTGACGAATTCAGGGCGGCGTTTACCCGGGCGGTCGCTGCATGATGGAAATTGAGGGGGAGATCATTACCCGGCACCGGAATGCATCGTGTGTGGCCGGGGCCATCAGGCCTGACAATCTCCTCAGCATGATCACGACGGCATCAGGAGAGGAGGTCAGGACCGTTATCTCAGGCACGAAACTACGGTCTCTCATTGCATCGGTGGATGATTACCTCATGAATCTGGCAATTGCGGAGGAGCTATGCAGGTACGGTTCAGATTAGAGGCCGGTCTCCGGTTCAGCTCGCCGTTCACACCAGAAGCAGTACAGGCAACCCTGGTCCTGATAGATGAAGCCAACCGGCTGCTCTTCATGAAAGGGGTTCCGAAAGGTGTGGATCCATCCGAAGTTGGCAGGATTACCGGCATTCCTCAGTTCAGGGAAAATATTCTTGATCTCACCTTCGAGAGTGGCCCGTATACCAGGGCTCACGATGCTCTGTTCCGGTTCAGGAAGCAGATAGCGCTGACCCTTGGGAGGTATCGGCTTGGTATCCGTGATATCGATATCGGCTCGTACACTGTCACCATGACCGGGGAATTTCCCAGCGGTTTCAGGGTGCCTCGACTCCCCTTCATCCGGCATGCCGACCTCACGAACGGGTCGCTGACCATGGATCTTATCGTGAGCTCAGCAGACCTCGAAAACCGGATTCCTGACCGGCTTGTCCGTCTTGTTGAGGAGAAGATCGAGGCAGCTACGTATGGAGGGAAAGGAGAGCACTGGGAGCTCATCTTTGAGAGCGGAAAAAAACTGCGGCACAACGAGGAAGACCCGACCAGGCAGATGGTTGAGCGGGGCTGGATCAAGCATGCCCCGGCCCGGGGGCAGTGGATTTTCGGTCCCCAGGCAGTTCAGCTCTTCAGGGCTTTTGAGACAATCGTCATGGAAGAGATCATCGGTCCACTCTCCTTTTCGGAGATGATCTTTCCAAAGATGGTCCCGTGGGAGGTATGGATGCGATCAGGACATGCCAAAGGAGTATATCCTGAGATCTACTACATCTGCACGCCCAAAACCCGTGACGCCTCCTACTGGGAGGATATTGCCGATTATTTTAAAGTAACCGGCGAGGTATGGGTAGAGGAGATCAGGAAGCGCATAGACGGTCCAATTGGTGGTATGTGCTATGCGCAGTGTCCTCCGTTCTGGCCTTTCGTCCAGGGTGAGACTCTCGCCAATGACTGTCTCCCTATCCGGGTCTTTGACCGGAGCGGAACCTCCCACCGGTATGAAAGCGGGGGAATTCACGGTATCGAGCGTGTTGATGAATTCCACCGTATTGAAGTCCTCTGGCTGGGAACGGCCGGGCAGACCATCGAGATAGCCGATCAGCTCCATGAGTCATACCGCCGTGTCTTTGAAGATATCCTTGAGCTTGAATGGCGGTCCGCCAGGGTGACCCCCTGGTTCATGGCCCAGGAAGGGATGATTGGGAGCGAAGCCGGTTGCGGCTGTGGAGGGCGGATAGGAACGACCGATTATGAGGCATATCTTCCTTACAGCGGGAGCTGGCTTGAATTCCAGAACGTAAGTATCAACGGGGACAAATACCCGAAAGGATTCAATGTAAAGATCCAGAGTGGAACCGAATGCTGGTCCGGATGCTCAGGGATCGGCCTCGAGCGGTGGACCGCAGCATTCCTGGCCCAGAAAGGGCTGGATTATGGGAATTGGCCGGAAACAGTGGCCAGACTGGTTGGAGAACCAAAAAATCTGTTTAAATTTCTCTGATGGGTGATTCAATGGCAAAAAAGAAACAGGTAGGACGAAGGGTCGAGGGCTGGAAGGCCAAGAGCTGGTATAAGGTATATACCCCTGAAACCCTCGGCAAAGTATACATTGGCGATACCATCGCCAACGATCCCGAGAGCGTGGTCGGGCGGATCATGCAGACTACCCTCGGTGAGATTATCAATGATTACGGCCGGCAGAATGTGAAGATGAAGTTCAGGATCGCGACCGTGACCGGTGACGCTGCATATACCGAATTTGTGGGCCATGAGCTGACCCGCGATTATCTGCGTTCGCTGGTCAAGAGAAGGACCTCCCGGATTGATTCTCATATCCCGGTCATGACCAAAGATGGCAAGAAAGTCGACCTTACGGTAACCTGCTACACCCTCACCCGGGCAAACCTGAGCCAGACCCATGCCATCCGCGGGCTCATAGTCCAGAAAGTAGGGGGTATGGCAAAAGAAGTGGACTTCAATGCTCTCCTGAACGGGATTGTGACCGGTGAGCTCTCAAAGGAGCTCTTCAAAGCAGTGAAACCGCTCTTTCCGGTACGACGGGTTGAAATCATTAAATCAAGGGTCGGGACAGTCAAGGCGGCATAATACTGCCTTTTTCGCCCCTCTCTTGCAGAGGATTTTCTCCTGCGGAAAGGAGAGGACAGCCTTTTTCGCTAACGGTGAAGCATATTACCCTTTGACCCGTATCTTCTCTTGATGACGGCACGAAAGGTCCTGCTCCTTGTACTTGATGGCATCTCTGATCGTCCCTGCAAAGAATTCGGGGGCCTTACCCCGCTCCAGGCTGCCCGCACCCCCGTCCTTGACCAGATCGCACGTGAAGGGATCTGCGGTATCATGGACCCCATCGGTCCCGGTATCCGTCCGGGTTCGGACACTGCTCACCTGAGCCTTCTCGGGTATCCCCCGGGGACGTATTATACCGGTCGTGGTCCCCTCGAGGCCCTGGGGACAGGTATCAGGATGGAACCGGGAATGATCGGGTTCCGTTGTAACTATGCCACAATCGATGCGTCCGGATGTATCATCGACCGGCGAGCAGGCCGCATCCATAATACTGCCCCTCTCACACGGGCGGTATCTGAAAAAGTTAATCTCTCGGAGCTTGGGATTGAATTTCTGTTCAGGTCAGGAGCAGGCCACCGGGCTGCACTTGCTTTCCGGGGGGAGGGGCTGGGTGCCTGCGTCTCATCGAACGACCCCAAAAAGGAGGGCGCAGCCCCTCCACCGTTCACAGCACTCAGCTCAAAACCGGCCGATGCAAAGACGGCGCAGGCACTGAATATGTTCATCAGGCAGGCAGATGCGGTCCTCTCCACCCATGCCCTCAACCAGGAACGGTCATCACGGGGCCTTGCCCCTGCAAATACTATCCTTCTACGGGGAGCTGGAGAGATGGGCACATTTGAGCCGTTTCCCCAACGCTATGGCCTTTCCGGAAGTGTGATCGCGGCTGCAACCTTGATTACCGGGATCGGGGTAGCAGTGGGACTGCGCCATGTTCCGGTCAGTGGTATAACCGGTTCTGTCGATACCAATCTCGAGGGCAAGGTGCAGGCAGCCATCTCTGAACTGGAGACCCAGGATTTCGTCCTTCTCAATATCAAAGGGGCCGATGAGGCCGGGCATGACGGCAAAGCGGTCGAAAAAAGGGATTTTATTGAGCAGATTGATACTGCAGTCCAACCTTTCCTCAACCTCGAGCAGATCCTTCTCGTGGTCTGTGCCGACCACAGTACTCCCTGCAGTATCCGCGACCACAGCGCCGATCCCGTCCCGCTGGTCATCCGGGGAGACGGAGTTCGGATCGATGACATTATACACTACGATGAGGTCTCCTGTGCAAAGGGTGGACTGAACCGGATCCCCGGACTATCCCTGATGCCGATGATAGGCGACCTGATCAACCGTACGAAAAAATACGGTGCCTGATGACCGTGGAAGAAGAGTCTTCGCTTGCCGGAATTCTTGGCGTCGGAGCCGTTGAACTGGTTGAACCTGCGTTCGCCGACCTTCCTGATGACTGGTTCACCTCAACGCTGCTCGAGACAGAAGGAGACCAGGGAAGGCTTCTTGTCGATGAAGAGTCAGAGCCCCTTGCAGTTGCGGTGCATACGGGAAATGATCACTGGGTTGCCGGGTGCTATCATTTGAGGAAGGCCAATGCCTCAGTCATCACATTCTTTGAGGAACTGGGCGGGGATATCTACCAGGAGGAGCGGTCAGTCTGGGAGGCTGCGGTCCGGCGTTATTACAGCCTCATGATTGCCCGGCATATCACTCCTTCCCTTGATGATCTAAACCCGGCCAGGAAGGATATGGTGCGCTCACTCCTTACTGATATGTGGGGCCCTGGGAGGGGGACGACCTGCCTGGATTTCTGCTGCGGATCAGGCCTTGGATCGGTTGTACTTCGGGATCTTGGATACTCTGTGCTGGCTTGTGATATCGACCTCGGGCTGCTCTCGCTCGGGTTTTCAACCGGCAGGTTACTCCCCCATGAGACCATGTGTATCGATGCGACCCGTTCCAGGACCTATATATCTCCTGTCCCTGCCGGTCTCGGTCTGATGTTCGGGGAGATCTATACCTTCAATAGTGATACCTGGGAGCAGATCACCCGGGAGCTGGTCAACCTCACCGGTTATTCCCTTATTACGGTCGGGAAGAGGGAGGAGGCAGAATTGATCGCCAGCTGGGTCGAACGCTGTGGGTGCAGGGTAGATGTATCCGAAAATACCCGCGACCCTATCTATGACCGGTGGGTATGCAGCTTCTCACGGGGCTGATTATCATGAATGCCCCCCTCCCGGACCCTGTCATCAATTCCAGGGGAACCATCACCCTGTCTGGTCAGGCTGGAGGTGCTCCGGGAATGGTGCTCCCGCACCGGAACCTTCGGAGCCTGTACCGCATCTACCTCCTCATTGCTGTCTGGGCGGGGATTCTGCCCTGGCTCCTTCCACTCGCTTTTGTCTCTCCACCGGAGCTTATACTGCTGTTGAGCGGTAGTCTCCTGCTGCTTGTTGTTTTTCTCCTCTGGTGGATTGGAGCATACACCCGCACGATCAGGTACTGCTTCACACCCACAGATATTACCTGGGAGAAGGGAGTATGGTTCCATCAGACTGGAAGTATCCCTTATAATCTGATTACCAGTACAGAGATTATTCAGGGGCCCGTCTCGCGGAGTTTTGGGATCTCCCTCCTCACGATCAGGATTGCTGATGCTGTTGGATCCGCATCCTCACGTGAACTGAAGATCCGTGGGATAACCGATGCAGGAATGCTCAGGGAATATATTCTTGCCCGGACACAATCCTCGTCATAATCGGTTGTATGCCTCTCATCCAGCAGGCTGATTTCAACTAAACCATGAAACTACCGGAAAGGAACCGGCAAGAATGCAGCCCGACCATTTACCGGCGGCTTTTCTTTCCTTTCCTTTCCTGGTCCCCCCGTCTTTCCCTGCATTCGAGTTCGGTCAGGATCTCGATTGGATCGTCTGTCTTTTCAGTCAGGACCAGGATATCAGAGAGGCGTTCTATCCCGATAAAGTGCTCGGCCATGATCCTGGCGAGAGGTGATAATTCTATGGTTCCATCAGATTTCCGGACCAGTCCCCGGTCAAGGAGGGGGGTGAGCACCGGTTCCATTGAGCCGACCATCGCCGCTGCAATTCGCTCCAGATCATGTTCGTTTCCATTGCATACTACGGCATTTGCAACAAATTCCTCTGAGCTCTGCTCCAGATCATGCTCTGGCGCCACCTCTTCCATCTCCCCTTTGAGGAGTCGCATCGCCACCTCCTCTTCTGCCTGTGAAGAACTTCTGGCATAGGTTGCCCCTGGCTCAGCGAGGATAACCACTTTACCCAGGTCATGGAAGTCAGGCCTTCCGGCCCGTCCGGCCATCTGGTTGAACTCCTGGACCGAAAGCCATGATATCCCCATGGCCAGAGAATCGAAGATGACCTGGGAGGCGGGAAAATCGACACCCGCGCCAAGCGCAGCAGTGGTGATGACCGCCTTCAGTTTCCCGGTGAGAAAACGGCTCTCAATATCCCGCCGCTCCTGTGAGGTGAGGCCTGCATGGTATGCCGCGTATTTCAGGCCAAGCGCATCGGCCACGACATGGCAACGGGCACGGGAATGGGTGAAAACAATGGTCTGTCCCAGAAATCCCTTTGATGAAACGTGCCGGTACTCTTCCTCACAGAGTCGCTTGATGGTTGGGATCTTTTGCTTGTGTTCAAGAAAGAGCAGGTATCGTTCAAGGGCAACGGGGCGGTCATCGTATCGTACGAGGACAGCATCCAGTTTCTTGGCGAGGGTCTTGGGAAGCCCGATCGTGGCGCTCAAATACAGGAACTGTGCTTTCGGGGCGATGTGCTTGAGGCGGGCGATGAGCCCGTCCAGGCGATGGCCACGGTCACTGTCCTCGAGCATCTGGACCTCATCGATCACCACCGTTCCCACTTTCCTGATTCTTTTTCCACACCGGATCAGGTGATCAATCCCTTCGTAGGTAGCCACAACGATCGGAGCACCCGTGTTCCGGTCTCCTATAGGGCGGTTCTCTGGCAGGTGAATTCTGCTCTTTCCGACCATGATCCCTACCGCGCTGATCTCACCGTATCGTTCCAGAAACCGCTGGTACTTCTGGACAGCAAGGGCTACCAGGGGTACGAGAAAAAGCATCTGTCCCCTCCCTTCGAGGAAGTTCTTCAGGCCGGCCATCTCACCGATGAAGGTCTTCCCGCTTGCAGTCGCCGAAACGACCAGAAGATCCTTGCCATACAGGAGACCCGCATCAACCGACATCTGTTGTGCGGGCATGAGGTACTCAACCCCCGATGCATCAATGAATTTCCGGGGAAGAGGGAGCTCTTCAAGCCGCGAGGTATGCTGGACGGGATGTGCTTCGAGCCGGTCAAAGAGGGTCTGGGACATCCGTATCTCTTCGGGTTGGATGCTGGCAAGTACCTTGTCCACATCGCGGTACTTCTGGATAAGGGTCTCCATGTGGGCCATGGCCTGCCGGCCTATCCGGCCCATATGAGCAAGTTCCCTCCGAAGTTCCCGCTTTGCACACTCCGGGCATATCGACTCAGAGCCACGGTAACGGATTGCAGTTTCCGAATTGAGCGGAGTGATACCTTCTTCGAGGAGGCAGATCCGGCAGAGGTCTACGAGAAAGAATGGAATCTGGAAGTCTGTTAGGAAGGACTCGATGAGATGATCATGTCTTGTCAGGAAGACTTCGACCTTCCGGAACGATGCGATAAGATCCCTGGTGGGTGTGTTCCGGAACTGTTTTTTACTCCCCCACCGGAGCCGGTACAGAACGGGGCGGACACCTTTTGGAGTTTCCGAAAAATCGGCGAATCCGGTGCCTCTGATATGATGGTTTTCGAGAAAGAGAATCTTATAGTTCCCCTTCTGGGGATGGATGATCATTCTCATGATGCGATCAGGTCATGGATCACATAGGAGAGGCCGGCAGCCTCCAGGCGCTTGAGAAAATCCGTGAACTCCTCATCCACAATGAGAATACAGCAGTCGATCCCGTGGAAGGCGGCCTCGATGACACCCTCACGGGATCCAAAGAACATATCGGGCGTCCGGCCTGCCCGTTTCAGGGCGATGTAAGCTTCGAGCCCGACTGCTGCTACCACACCTGCCTTCCCTATCACTTCACGGAGCCGGTCAGGTCTGACCATGCGGGATCCACCCCGTTGGATCCTCGGTACTTTACAGACATGAACTGTCCCTTCAGTATGGTCGATAAGTCCAGTAAGGCGGGCAACGCCGACATCCTCCCCTTTTCGGGCATCCCTTATGACGGTGCCTGTTGCGGTCCGCGGCTCTTTCGCCGCATAGAGCCATCCGTCCTTCATATAAACCCCGACCGGGTCACCTTCCCGAAGATCCTCAGCTGCAACCGCGGTCCAGGTAGAGACCTGCTGGATGATGTCGCGCCTGATATGCCGGGCATAGCTCTCCAGTGCTTCAGCATGATTCAGCACCCATTCAATGCCTTCCCTGGTGACCCCGTATCTGCCTCTGCCATGGGCAGCTACCATCCCATCATCTACAAGTTCCCTGATGTATTCCGATACGGCCTGGGGAGTTACCCCCAGTTTTTCAGCGATCTCCTGCTGGCGGACGGCCGGCTGGTGCTCTGCGATTTCAACGAGAATCTGGAGTCTTGTGACTTCGCGTTTACTCCGGAGAATTGAGTACAGGGGATCGTTACCGGCTTCGGTCAAGCAGCACCAGTCCCTGTCCCTTCACGTCCATATGGGGGATCCGCTTTGCGAGACCTCTGATAAAAACGGGACTGACACCGAACTTGCGGGCCAGGTCATTGATCGAACTGTTCCCATTGCTGAGTTCCTCCTCGATCTTCTCGACCATAACGCGGAGGTGTTCCTCATTTGAGATGGCAATATAGAGAAGATCGGAGAGATCCGAGAAGTTGCACTGAAAATTGGCTCTGAACTTGTTATAGCTCGCCCGAAATTCTTTGACCGGTCGTTCACCGGGATCCGGCATCCTCCATTGTTCCTCAATGAGGTTTCCCTTCTTCAGGATGGTAATGCAGTGGCCCACACTATCGTCGTTCAGCTGCTCACAGAGCTCCTCTTCGGTCATCCATGATCGGTTCAGGAGATCATAGACCTGTTTGTAGCAGCTGTTATTGAAGGTGATAAGGAGGGGGACCAATTCCACCGGATCATTGACAATCCTGATATGACCAGTCAATCGTAAAACCCTAATATTATATGGCGTAAGAAATCAATAAAGTTTTGTCGAGACCAAATGCCCCAAAGCGGAAAAATTATCGTCCGTGGAATTGTCCAGGGTGTTGGTTTTCGTCCTTTTGTTTATGCCCAGGCAAAAAAATTCTCCATATCCGGCTGGGTGAAGAATCTCGGAAGTGAAGTGGAGATCTGTGCAAAGGGAGGCCGTTTTGAAGAATTTCTCACCGCCGTCCGGGCCGGTCCGCCCCTCTCCCGAATTGATAGTGTCCAGGTTTTTCCCCTCATGGATCCGGTTCCTGATGGTTTTACCATACTCCCGAGCGCCAGAGGTGCCCTTTCGGGAATGATACCTCCGGATATTGCTGTATGTGATGAATGCCTCGGTGATATCTTTCAGAGGGGAGGCAGGTATGAACGGTACTGGGCAACATCATGTGTGAACTGCGGACCCCGGTACAGCATCATATCTGAACTCCCCTATGACCGGGAGCGAACTTCCATGGCTCCGTTCACCGTATGCCCGGAATGCAGCAAGGAATATCATGATCCCGAATGCCGGAGGCATCATGCCCAGACCATTGCCTGTACTTCATGCGGTCCCCATCTCCACCTTTACGATCGGGACGGAAATGATGTTACATGCTGTGATGTCATCCAGGAAACCGCCATGCTCCTTGACAGCGGGTCAATTGTCGCAATCAGGGGGATCGGGGGATTCCATATCGCTTGTATCGAAGAGTCTACCCACGAGCTGAAGAGCAGGCTCGGACGGTCGGAACAGCCGTTTGCAGTCATGATCAAGGGTGATCAGGTCGATCGTATCGCTGCTGTCTCTGCTGCTGAACGACTTGAGCTGGAGAGTTCAGAACGCCCGATCGTTGTCCTTGAGAAACGTGACCCGACAGCACATGAGACCATCAGTAACCTCCATACCATTGGATGCATGCTGCCCTACACCGGGCTCCATCAGCTCCTCTTCTCCCACCTCAAGCATCCGCTCCTCATCATGACCAGCGCCAATATGCCCGGATACCCGATGATTACCGATATCGACCAGGCAATGGCCAGGCTGAACCGGGATGTCGATTTCTTCCTTACACATGACCGGATGATTGTCAACCGGTGCGACGACTCGGTGGTCCGTGATGGCTATATTATCAGGCTTTCCCGGGGTATGGCTCCCCGGAGGGTCCCGGTTGATCTCGGTGATTCGACAATCCTTGCTGTCGGCCCCGAGTTGAATTCCAACATTACCATCTATAAAGGAGGGTTCTGCACGACTTCTCCCCACATCGGTAATGTCAGGAATCCACGGACCTTTGACTACCTGAAGGAAACCATCGGAAAACTGGGGGATCTGCTCGGTGCCCAATACAATATCATTGCCCATGATGCCCACCCCCAGTTCCTGTCCACGAGGTATGCAAGAGAGCTGGCTGACGCAGCAGGAGCAGAGCTCGTTCCGGTCCAGCACCACCGTGCCCACGTAGCTGCCTCGACATCGAATCCCTGCATCGGCATCACTATCGACGGGGTCGGTTACGGCGATGATGGGACCGTATGGGGCGGGGAGATTTTTGCAGGGGCAGTACCGGATCTTGAACGGGTCGCCCACCTTGAGGTCGTTCGCATGCCCGGGGGGGATCTCGCCGCCACTTACCCTGAGCGGATGCTCTATGGAATACTTCCCGAACAGGAAATAGAAGAACTCCTCTCCCTGCGGGGTTGGACCGATGTCGAACTGGATGTCCTCAAAGTCCAACTGGTAAAGGATCTGAATGTGGCGATGACCAGCAGCACCGGCAGGGTTCTTGATGCAGTCTCCGCGATGCTCGGGATCTGCCGGGAGAAGACCTATGACGGAGAACCGGCCATGAGACTCGAGTCGGCCGCAGTGGATGGACGACCAGAGGTATGGGATCTTGCCTTTACCCGTGATGGTCACTGCGAGACCCTCTCCACAACAGCCCTCTGCAGGAGGGCAGTAACGGAATACCGTCTCGGAAAACCTGATGATTCACAGAAAATAGCTGATATAGCTGCTTCATTCCAGTTCAATCTCGCACGAGGAATTGCCGGGCTTGCCGTCCATGCCGCACGGGACCGGGGGATTGACCGGGTGGTTCTGTCCGGCGGTGTTGCGTATAACCGTGCCATCAGGGAAACCATTACCGACCAGATCAAATCTGCCGGTCTTGAGCTGGTGATTAATGCCGATCTCCCGCTCGGGGATGGATGCATATCATATGGACAATGTATGTATGCAGGTATCCTGAGAAATCGTTGAAACAATTATACAATAAAAATTGGGTTAGAGGAAGGCCGCAACTAAACCGCTGATGTCCGGGACCATGATGATCGTCAGGGTGGTAACATCCCCTGCATTGACGTTGAAGGAACGGACTGCATCCACATATCCGGTACGGCTCACCTTCAATACGTGGGAACCAGGAACCAGCTGGCTGTAGAGACCCGGTGTTACACCCCTGTAGGTATCATCGATATACACGGAGCACCCCCACGGAACCGAGTATACGAACAGACTCCCTGTCAGTGGGCCAGGATATGTTGGTATGATGGTCGGGAATGTGGTCGGAATGATGGTTGGAAGGGTTGTGGGTACTGTTGTGGGTATTGTTGTTGGTACTGTAGTTGGCGGAATGGGTGGACCGGAATCGGGTTCCAGGATAATTTTCGGGGTAACTGTTGCTCTGGCCGGGTTTATCTTCACCGGGAAACTCACCAGCTTGTAGCCGGGTTTGAACAGGGTCACGGCCCGCGTCCCGGCCTGGACCTGGTCGATAACCTGACCAGAGATCCCTCTCTCCTTCCCATCGATAAATACTGTTGCAATGGGTTCGGAAAGTACCAGGAGCCCTCCCCTTCCTTCCTGAACAGTAGTCGGGATGGGGGACGGGGTGGGGGTGGGGGTCGGGGTCGGGGTTGTGATGGGAGTGAGGACTGCATTCACTACCGTGGTATTGCCTGTTGTTACGTTGAACGTTCCATTCCAGGTCTGGTAGTTACTCTTCTC
>CAYGWN010000033.1:0-12378 GCA_964353765.1 uncultured Methanoregula sp.
GTCCGCACCGGTCGCAATGCCCCGATATAATCGCTTTGCCGATTACTTCAAGGCCCATACACCCCCCATTAAGCTCTTCCATATAATCAATGCACCACATCAACCGGAGCAGGCGGGCGGACCATTGCCGCTACAACACGAATATGACCCCCGCAATTCCAAATTTTCAGTCGGCAGGGTAGTCGCGATCCGTGTCCACTATTCACCGTTGAGAAATTCAGCGTATCCGTATCCTCAGTCGCCAGGAAATAGTACCGGTCCTAACGGCACACCCTCTGCATATTCCTTCAGATATGCCGCACACAGTTCATACGCCTCAACCACCTTCCCCCTCTCAACCCGGGGCACTCCACAGGTGAGAATCCGGATATTCCTGGTATCCATCGTCACCTAACCTCTCCGGGATTCGGAGAAAGAGCGATATCCCGTTACAAAAGAGCAAAAAAGATTAATGAATGGAATTTCTAATCTGAAAAGAACGGAACGTGAAGAATTAATGTCAGCTTTTGTGCCGGTCTTTGGAAGCCTTGCCCGGGACACCCTTGCAATTCTCGCGCTGGGTGCGGTCGGAGGGATTGTTTTCGCCTTATTGATGGAAAAGGGGCTCACCATGCCCTCGAAGGTCTACGATACGCATGGTAGTTTGACCATGCTCAATTTCGGGTTTTTTGCCGATCTGATAATTGGGGCCTTCGCAGCTGCTTTTATTTATGCCCTGAACCCGCCACTCTCCGCTCCCACTTTTGTTGTCATCGGGCTCATCTCGGGACTCGGAGGAAAAGCCGTCCTGACTGCTTATCTGAAAACCAGGGAGGGCGGAGAGGAGAAACAGAAGAAGGTGCTCCTTGCTGAACGCTACCGGGCAGCGGTTGCGCGACATGCCGGCCCGGTCATGTCCCAGGGGAACATGCAGCTGTTGAATATCGAGATGATGGAGATCGATGACCAGCTCCTGAACTGAATTCTTTTTAGGGAACAGGAACCTCCTTTAACAACAGGGGGATTCAGGAAAAAAAACTGCAGGGACGGGCGCGGTTTCCTGAGTTTTTTTGGACCAGCACCCGGTTATTTGTTCACTCTCTTCACACGCCGGACCGGGAGCACTCCTGACAGTGCATGATCCAGAAAAATTCGATGACCTTGTGTACAACAACCCGGACCGGAAAAAATGATGCAATGAGTTTGGGAGGGGGGAGGTTAAAGAGACTTTACCGCGAGATAAATATCCTCTTCCTTGATAGTCTTTCGTCCTGCATGCATTGCGAGCCTGCTTGCCTCCCTCGTCAGATGCGCGATATATTCCTCAGCACTCTTCACCAGAGCAACAGCACCGTCATGACCGACACGCTCTGCTCCATTCTTTTTAGCAATTCTTACAATTGCAGCTACAGGTAAATCTGCCACCTTGATCACCTAATAAATAGCAAGGATTTTGTCCTATTTAAAAATACCTGTTAAAAAGCTTCATGTTCCAGGATCCAGACCAGGTGGGAAGGCCAGATCCCCCATCAGGGGGTGATCCATCTATCCTTTCCGGCCTCACCCGTTCTTCCGTTCTGCCCGGGCTTTTTCCCGTTCTTCTGCTGCCCGGGTTTATAGCTGTGCAACCCGGGATAAATCACTGAAGAACTCGGTAAGGGCTGTCTCCTTCGCGCTGATAGCGGGAGGCATGTAGGCATTGCCCCCCGCAGCTGAAAATTCGTCTTCAGAGACGAGGATCCCGAATGTCCGCCCGATCTCCGGCTCAACGATGTCATCGTGCGAATGGTCAATCCGGAACGTGACATCGATCTTCTGTCCCTCCCCAAGCTCTTCCGGTGCAGCTTCCGTAAAGCCGATGACGACGATCTCATGGGTGGCAAAGGCGTTGATCAACGTATACATCCTCTTGCCACCGGGGTGCAAGCCGGAACCGGTGGCATGGAACCATGCCTTCCGGAAGTCCTCATCGGTATTCCTCCCGCAACCTGCGGGTAACGATTGCAACGCTGATCATGGATGTTCTCCCGTTCCCTCCCTTGACCGGCCCCCCAGGCCGGGAGCCCGGGGGACGATAAACAAAAGGAGGGGGATGAGGGTATAGCACCACATGCTCGCGCTGGTATCGATGAATGAGATACCGATGGCCAGCAGGGAAACGCCCGGGATGATAAAGGCCCGTTCCCGTCCCGTCCACCCCGGGTTTTCGCCCCCGGGATTCAGTTCTCCGTAGTGATGAACGATGTACCCCCACATCCCGGTGAGGAGGAGGCTCGCAACCAGGAGGTTTGCGTGGAAGAAGAGAACTGCCTCAAGGACATTGAGGTAATCGCCGGATATGGTGGTGGTGAAAGGAATGAGCACGATAAAAAAGAGGAACAGGAGGTTGATCCCGATCAGCCGGTCATTGATGTAGCGGACTCTCCTGATGATGCGGTGGTGGGAGATCCAGAAGGAGGAGATGATGAAGAAGGCGATGACGAAGATGAGGAACTCGCCCCACATGCCGGCAAGGATCCCGGGCAGGAGCACCGGGGCGTCCTGTTCGGGAATGGGGGGGATCGCGAGGCTGATCACCAGCAGGGTCATGGCAAACGCAAATATCCCGTCGCTCAGGGCCTCGGCCCGTGATTTCTCAATACTCTCAGGAGGAGGATGGTTCTCGGCCGCCATCTGTCGATCTGTAGCTAGGATGCCGGCCTATTTTAAACCGGAAGGTTTGGGGGATGCTGCCAGGAATCACCCCTCCAGGTTCCTGCCATGGTCGATAACAGGGTAAAACAGAGCGGCGGGAAAGCCAGGGTTCACGGGGTGAGATCGCACCCTGTGCAGGCAAGGCACATGGTCTTTGACTCGCCGGCTGAAAGACCGTACTTCCTGAGGATCTCCCGGGTCATCCTTGTCAGGTCGAGGAGGCGTCCGGGGCCCGGCCGGACAGCCGTCTTCAGCTCTTCTTTCCGGAGAGGGGAGATGGAGATGGGGCGGAGCACGGGGATGACCCCCATCTGTGCAAGGCACTCCACCCCCTCCCGGACACACGCATCGGTCTCCCCGAGACCGATGATGATGTTGGACGAGACATGGTTCCTGCCAAAGACCTCCACCGCTTCGCGGAGCGATTCCAGGATGAACTCAAGGGAATGGCCTTTGCTCCCCCGGCACATGCGGTCAAAGATCTCCGGGTCCAGGGTCTCGACACTGTATTTCACCTCGGAAACTCCCGCATCCCGGAGCCGCCGGGAGCAGTTCTCTGCCGGGTGTACGGCTACGCCGATGGGGACATTGTAGGGTGCAAGTGCCCTGACGATCTCCACGACCCGGTCGATCTCGTCCTCTGGTGATGTTGCAATCCCGGAAGTCAGGGCAATGACCTTCAGCTGTCCCCTCTTCCTTGCCTCCTCCACGATGGCAAGGATCTCTTCTTTCGTCTTTATCTTCCCCTGGGTTTTCGGCACGGAGCAGAACTGGCAGTTGTAGATGCACCGTTCACTGATGGTGATATAGACCTGGCCTGGGCAGTGGGCAACGACCTCCTCGATAGAACCCTCGACGATCTCCCGGTGGTCCTGCAGAATGACCACCCGGCCATTCTTCCTCACCATCTTCAGGGGAGATCCTGGCGTGACCTCCAGCCTGACCCGGAGGCCACCGGAAGAAAAGAAGATGGACTGGAGCCCCATCCCCGGGCCTGCCGTTGAAGTCCGGGGCGGGGGGAGCAGGGACGGCTCGACATCCACGGCGCCGATGGACAGCAGGTCCGCTTTGATCTCTTCGTCCATGAGGGTCATTGCATCACGCTCTCATCGCATCCCGAACAGGGTGGCTGCATTTCCTGCGAGGAGGTTTTCGAGCACGTCCGGTTTAAACGGGAACCGCCTGAATTCGGCAAGGCTCTGGGCGAGCGGGCGAACCGGGTAGGAGGAGGCGTAGAGGATCCGGTCTGAAAGGAAGTGGTTGGCTGCCTCCACCCAGTCCCCCGATCCCGGGAATCCGGGGATGAACTGGAAGAAGTCAGGGATCACCCAGAGGTTCCCCAGCGGTGCATTGGCGATCATCACCCCGATCATCCCGCTCGTATGCGGGAATGCAGCATGGACAACAACGATCTGCAGGGCTGGAAAGGCATTGGCGACCCGCTGGATCCGGTAGGGCTCGGCATAGGAGATGTCCGGCCCCTGCATGAGGCTGCAGGTGAGATACATCACGCCGCCCAGTTCTTCGCACCTCTTGTACAGGGGATAGTTCTCCGGATCATCCACGTAGCGGGGCGGGACCCACCACCCGGGATCGACGGCAATACCCCTGAACCGCAACTCCCTGAGCGTCCGGTCAATCTCCTCAACGCCTGCTGCCACGTCCGCACCGTTGATGCCCGCGAGGGCGACAGGAAACCGGTCGGGATACCGGTCACGGAGTTCAGCGATGTCGTCATTCAGAATGACACGGTGGCCTGCCTGCCTGCCGACGAGGATCCCCCTGTTCACACCCGCGGCATCCATCTCCTCCATGAACAGCTCACATGATTTCTGCACCATGGAGGGGGTGCGGTCGTAGCCGCTCACCAGGGGGCTGCGCCTGACCGGCGGCCGTGCCCCCGGCTCTGGTACCAGGACCTGGGTCAGGCTCCTGTACGGGGGTCGCACCCGTGCATCAATGATCATGGTTCATACTCCTCCGGGTACTGTTCCTGTCATCTCTCTCTCACCTGCCGGGTAATAACCCCATAGTATCCGGCACTGAATGCAGGGTCCGATAGGAACGTGAGGACGAAGAAAATCACCCTTCGTTTGGAACCGTAATACCGGGAGAAAAAAGGATTGCTGTTATTTCTTCGCTGCCGCGGAAAACCGCTTCCCGGCCTCGTCCCAGTTCACGATGTTCCAGAATGCCTCGACAAACTTCGCCCGGTCGTTCCGGTAATCGAGGTAGTAGGCATGTTCCCAGACATCCAGCACCATGAGGATCGGGTGTCCGGGGAACCCGTTCAGGTTATGTTTCTCGACCTGCATGATCAGTGGCCGTCCGGTCTCCCTGCAGTAGCTGAGGGCAGCCCAGCCTGATCCCTCCACGCTGGTTGCCGCTGCCGAGAACTCCTTTTTGAACCGGTCAAATCCCCCGAACTCTCCATCGATGACCTTCGCCAGGTCACCCGTGGGAACTCCCCCGCCTCCTTTCCCCGCGGGAGCCAGGTTCTGCCAGAACAGGTTATGGAGCCTGTATCCTCCCAGGTGAAATGACAGCTCCTTTGCGGTCGCCTTGATGTCAAAATCGGTCTTCTCCTTCCGTGCCTTATCGAATTTCTCGAAGAGAGCATTTGCACCGTTCACGTAAGCCTGGTGGTGCTTCGTGTGGTGCAGGGTCAGCTGGTCTTCTGACATGTGGGGCGCAAGGGCCTTGTAGTCGTACGGAAGCTTGGGAAGCGAATAGAACTTTTCCATAGTCAATAACCTCCTTTCTGATAATCATGGAACTATGGATCAGCACCTATTTTTATGGTTGCATCCAGGCAGGAGTGGTCTGACCGGTAGTGAAAAAAAAAGATCCCTCCGTGTGTCGTTCACGGACCGGTCGTAATAAGTATTAGCCCAGCGGTGATTGGCAGGAATCCGGCAGATAAACGGAGTGGAAGGGACATACTGCATACCGGCCTTTTTCGCAGAGCATATCGTGGTAATCGCTCTTAAACATGGGAGATTATCGCCGATATCCTTATCCTCTCCGTTTCCCTACCTCTATCCGGTAAGCCATGCAGACCGAACATTTTCCCCTCAATACCCCGTTCAAACCCTCGCCGGCCCTCATCCCGTGGTTCATCATCAATTTCCTCCTCCTGGTCGTCTTCACGAGCATCTTTGTACTCGTCCCCCTCTTCCTCTTTGGGTCACCGCAGATCTTCCTCTGGGCACTGGGAGGACTGGTTGTTCTCATCGTCCTGTTTATCATCTGGACGAGGCTCTACTTTGACAGCATGTGGTACGAATTGCACGACGATGAAATGCGGTGGAAACGGGGGGTGGTATTCAGGAGGACAGGAATTGTCCCCTACAACCGGATCACCAATATCGACATCAGGCAGGGCCCGGTGATGCGGGCACTCGAAATCTCGACGCTGTCGATACAGACTGCTGGATATTCAGGCCAGGACCAGGCCGAGATCAGGATCGAGGCAATTATCCATGCCGAGGAACTGCGGGAGCTGATCCGGACCATGGTCCGGTTCTGCAGCGGGGGTGACGGGACGGGTACCGGTGGACCGGATCAGGCTCAGATCATGAAACCGGCCGATCTGCAGCAGATCCTTGAGGAACTGAGGGCTGTCCGTGCGTTGCTGGAACGGAAGCTGTAATACTCTCCCATTTTATGAACGCAGGATGATCAGGGTTTGAACGCTTCGATCTCCAGGCGCACCATGCGCACATGAACGAGCCCGGCATTATCAGGGGGAAATTCTCTGAGATATGCGTCTGCCAGTCCGGAGATAAACCGCTCCCTCGCATGTTCCGGAATTCTTTCGGTATACGGCAGCCACGTGGTCCGGATCCAGCCGCACAGCCCGTCTTTCCCGTTCTGGGTCATCTCTTTTCCTATCAGTTCCAGTCGTCTCGGAACAAGGCAGGTATTCCGGAAGAATGCCTGATATTCGTCCGGGGACCAGAAGTGCCAGGGAAAGGAAAAACCGGCAAAATATCGCTGCCATCTCTCGTTATCTATGCATCTCCCGGCAATATCGATGATATCCTGTGCATTGCCCCTGCCCCCCATCTGGAAGAATATCCTTCCGGATTTTTTCAGGCCCTGATCGACTCCTTGTACTACGGACACCTGGTCTGGTATCCAGTGGAGAGCTGTACTGGAAAATGCCAGGTCAAACTGGTTTTTGAACGTGAGTCTGGTTGCATCCATCTCCCGGAATGACACGTTCGGATTCTTTATCGGAGGATATTTTTTCCGGGCCAGGGCAATCATCGATGCTGAACTGTCAATCCCGGTGACAGTACCCCCGGGGAGGAGCGACCCCATCAGGGCGGTGATCTTTCCGTCACCGCACCCGATATCAAGAACTGATTCGGAACCGGAGAGATTGAGTTTTCCGATGATCTCCCGTGCCCACAGGTACTGGGCACCGGAATGACCGGCATAATCCTCTGCATTCCAGGTGTATGGCGTGCGATTCAAATTTTCCCCTCCTTTCCGGTTAAAGAGTCTCTCTGCCAGCCATGAGATATTTTTCCCAGAGAAGGACCCGGGTATACCGGATTCATGGAAAAAAATGTCCTGCGGTGAACAGAAATGTTCTGCCGGATAGCTCCGAAAATTTCCGCACTTAACGCCACATTTAACCAATCGCAGGCCAAAAACACCCGTATGATGGTGAAACCCCTGGCAGTCCTTGCCCTGGTATCCCTGGCCCTCCTCATCGTGGTCCTTGCCGGTTGCACCGGCCCGGAGCAGCCCGGCCCGCCCACAGGCCAGCAAACACCGGTTCCTTTATCTGCAGAGCCCTCCACATCTGCATCGGGAAGCGTGGTGGAAGCGAATAACCAGTTTGCGCTCGATCTCTATGCCCGGCTGTCTGAAGGCGAAGATGGCAACATCTTCTTCTCGCCGTTCAGCATCTCATCGGCGCTTGCCATAACCTATGAAGGAGCCCGGGGGAATACGGCTGATGAGATACAGTCGGTGTTCCACTTCCCTGCGAACAGCACCCTCATGAGAGAGGAATTCGCCGGGATTATCGCGGGCATCAACAGCGGGTCATCAGCCTACACCCTGCGGACGGCAAACGCCCTCTGGGCAGAGCAGACCTTCTCCTTCCTCCCGGAGTATATCAGCACTGCCGACCGCACCTACGGTGCAAAGACAACCAACCTTGACTTCACCACCAGGCCTGATGAGTCCCGGGTGACCATCAACCGGTGGGTGGAGGAGCAGACCGAAGATAAGATCAGGGATCTGCTCCCGGCCGGCTCGATCAACCCGCAGACCCGCCTGGTGATCACCAATGCCATTTACTTCAAGGGGAGCTGGGTGAAACAGTTTGACGAGAAGAAGACCACCGAAGAGGATTTCCGGACCGGGACCGGCACGACCGTCCGGGTGCCGATGATGCAGCGGACTGACGAAGATGCCATCTACAGGTATGGTGAGACCGGAACCCTCCAGGTGCTCGCGATGCCCTACGAATCTGACAGCGGAAAGCAGCTGTCCATGCTCGTCCTCCTCCCCAAGGGCGATGACCTGGCCACGGCAGAGCAGTCCCTTGGTGCGATGAACCTGTCGGAACTGCGACAGAACCTCACCTCCCGGCGGGTCATGGTATACTTCCCGAAGTTTACCATGGAGACAAAGTACTCCCTGCCCCGGACACTTTCGGCGATGGGAATGCCAACGGCATTTACCGGTGCAGCCGATTTCTCAGGGATGGACGGCAGGAAGGACCTGTTCATCGATGACGTGATTCACCAGGCATTCGTGGATGTCAACGAGGAAGGGACCGAGGCAGCGGCTGCGACAGCCGTGGTCATGAGAATGACGTCCATGCCGGTCGAAGAACCAGTGCCGGTGTTCCGGGCCGATCACCCGTTCATCTTCCTCATCCAGGACGATGAGACCGGGAATATCCTGTTCATGGGACGGGTGGCAAACCCGGCCAGTTCCTGATTTTTCGGTCCCATTGCATCCCGATAAAGAATATGAGATACAATACGGCCGGTATTCCGATGAGCAGGAAGAGCACAACAGCGACAAGCAGAGGGACGCCCATAAGATCACGGAGCGGATCGTAGACAATCCACAGGAGCACATTCCAGAAGCACCTCGTAGTAAAACAAAATCTGGTAAAAGCTCTTTTTATCCATCAGGACTCTTCCTGCTCTTTGACGAACCTCTGTGGTTCCTTCTTCCTACGGAATCACTATTCCTCGATACCAAGGGCCCCGGAGATCTCGGCAAGTGCTGCCTTTTCCGGTTCACTGACCGCAACCCCGTGCTCCTTTGATGCTTCTGCCACCTTCAGGCCGAGGGCCAGGACCCACTTCTTATAGGCCAGTGCCTCTTCCGGGGGAACCTTTGCCAGCGACGTCGCTACGGATCGGCACACCTCGAGGGTCGTTGTCCGGTAGCCGGCCTGGTCATGCTTCCATGCATTCTGCTGCTCTTTTATCAGGTCCTTTGCCCGTGCCTGCATCTCGGCAATAAGCAGGCCGACAAGCGAACTTCCGCTGGCGGCTGCAAGGCTTGCCGGTTCCTGCATCATCGCTTTCGTCTCGCCCCAGAGACCCATGATGTTAGGGGCTGCCATCATAACCGTCGTTGAAACTGCGTAGGGGAGGCTCACCAGGCTTTCCCATTCTCCGGGAGTAAAGTTCTCTTTCAATCCCATAATCTCTCACGTTATCCATCAGGGCGTTCAGGGAATAAAAAAATTCTCTTCTGGTGCGACCTGTTCGTTTCGAAAGAGCCTTGAAAATGAGCATATCCGGGAATATATCCCGCGGGAATACTCCCTGTCAGATATCGCTCCTGAGCACCCCGCTGCTCCCATCCGACAGTCTCATGAGGTCACCGGACCAACTCTCTCCCTACCCATGGGGAAACACCATCGCTTCATCGATCTATCAGCCATCGCCTGGCAGGTGATGGAAAAGTACGGCTTTGAGCCGCAGTTCCCGAAGGCTGTCGTCAGGGAAGTTGATGCCATACAGGACGAGACCATAACGGAAGACCTGACCGGTGCAGAGGATCTCCGCCCGCTCCTCTGGTCATCCATTGATAACCCCGACTCCATGGACCTCGACCAGCTGGAATACTGCGAACAGGGAACAAACGGGGAGATTGAGGTAAGGGTTGCCATTGCCGACGTCGATTTCTTTGTCCACAGGGACTCGCCGACCGACCGTCATGCGGCCCACAATGGCACATCAGTATACCTTGGCGTGAGGATCTTCCCCCTGCTGCCGGACCAGCTCTCAAAAGGCATCTCGTCCCTCCTTCCCGGGCAGGACCGGCGGGTACTAGTCATAGAGTACACGGTCCTTCCTCACGGGGAGGTCCGCCACGGTGACATTTACCGGGCGCTGGTGACGAACAAGGCAAAGCTCGTCTACGAGCAGCTCGGCGACTGGCTGGAAGGCACCGGCTCAATCCCCCGGACGGTCCGGGATGTACCGGGGCTGGAAGACCAGATCCACCTGCAGGCAGAAGCCTCCCGCCGGTTGAGGAGGCACCGGATGGAGCAGGGGGCACTCGACCTCGATACCCTCGAAGCTGAAGCAGTCGCGGAGGATGGCATTGTCAGGGGCCTTGTCGTCCAGCGCCAGAATGCTGCCCGGCGGCTGATCGAAGAGTTCATGGTCGCTGCCAACGGGACCATGGTGAGCCGGCTCGAAACAGCAGGTATCCCCATGATCCAGAGGATCGTCCGCATACCGAGGAACTGGGACGGGATCGTGGCAACAGCGGCAAAATACAAGGTAACCCTCCCCCGCGATCCCGATTCAAAGGCCCTTGCCGGATTCCTCGACCGGCAGAAGGCTGCCGATCCCGAACGGTTCCCGGACCTCTCCCTGACCATCGTGAAACTGATGGGGCCGGGTGAATACGTGGCGTTTGTGCCCGGCGATGTGCCCATCGGCCACTTCGCCCTTGCGGTCATGGACTATACCCATTCCACTGCCCCGAACCGGCGCTACGTGGACATCATCAACCAGCGGCTGTTAAAATCAGTCCTCGATAACAACCCGGTCCCCTACACAGCACGGGACCTCAATGAATTCGCACGCTGGCTGACCGACCGGGAGAAAGCCTCCCAGAAGGCCGAACGCTTCATGCGGAAGGCCGCTGCCGCGGTGCTCCTCCGTGACAGGATCGGGGAATCCTTCGATGCCCTGGTTACCGGTGCTGCAGAGAAGGGGACCTATGTCAGGCTCCTCACTCCCCCGGCAGAAGGCCGGGTTGTCCAGGGTGAACGGGGTCTTGCCGTCGGCCAGAAGGTCCGCGTCCGCCTGCTCAGGGCCGATCCCTACAACGGTTTCATAGATTTTGCCTGCACCGGGAGATCAAAGAACCGGTAGAAGAGAGAATAGCAAAACCATCCTGGTATCCCCTTAATCCGGACGTTCCCCAAAAACAGGCTTAATCTGGATGAAGACAAACCTTGCTCCATGGCAGGAAAAAATATGAACTGCTGGCAGTGCCTCGAGTGTGCGTATGTCTATATTCCGGTGAAGGGAGACCCGAAAGCAGGTTTTCCTCCCGGGACCCCCTTTGAAGACCTTCCTGACACCTGGCGGTGCCCGGAGTGCAAGGTACTGAAGGCAAAGAAAGGCCTTTTTGTGGAGCGGAAAGACTGAAAATAGACTGACCTGCTGGTGGTCCCCGTTCCTTTTTCTTTAGAACCTGGCCTGGAACAACTTCCTCTTTCCTGCATATCTCTGACCGTCCAGAATAATCGGTGATTCCGGACCTGGAACGGGAAGGTCGGCAAACACAGGAAGGAGTGAGGGCAGGGATCCAGGTTCGTTGCACCCGGGGAGAACATGGATCTCCCCATCGGGGTCTCATGTCTGGCTGTCACCCGGATTCGTCACCTGCCCGGGTGGCTCATGAATCCCGGTACGGTAAGGTCCCGTGAGAAAGAATGGAGCTGTTCCTTGAACTGGTCTTTTTTTAAGTAGATCGACATCGCGGCATTCAGCGACCCGAATTTAAACTCCCTGAACTTCTTCTCATGCAGGGTGATCCGGGTGTTCTGGAGGACTATGGCAGATTTGACGACAAAGGTCGCATCAGTCCTGAAGAGTTCCGCGGCACCGGATCCTATGGCAATGGTGATAAACGGTGAATATTCCGGGAGTTTCAACGGGGCGATTTTTTTCAGGACAATGGTATAGGGGGAATGGGTGTCTTTGAGGGATTGCTGTACCTCATCGGAGGCCTTCACCTTCTCAATGGTCAGTCTGACCATTCCCTGGGTGATGTAGGCGGAGAGGCGTGTGGTAAACTCTGCCCGGAGATCGGTCTTTTTCGATGGTTTGCTCCCGGATTTCCTGATGTACTGCTCTGCTTCCTGCAGGGCACGGATACCTGTTTTCCGGAGCATAACCGTGACTTCATCGGTTATCTCCGGGCTTGCTTCTATCGTATCCACCTCATCCGGAACCATGTTCATCTCCCCCCTCTCCTTCTTTCTCCCGGGGTTTCTCCTTTCCACTGCTCTCCGCCCCGTCTATAAGGGAAGAGAATCCGTCGCCATAATCGATCCCGCCGGACACCTCCACATGCAGGTCCCGGGACTCTTCTGAACGGGTCTTTGATGAACGTGACCTTACCAGGGCATACGCCCCGAAGAGGAGGAGTGCCGCGATGAGAAGGACGAGGAGGAGGGTATAATCCGGCGGC
>CAYGWN010000034.1:0-54806 GCA_964353765.1 uncultured Methanoregula sp.
AACTCCTCTCGTCACCGATAGTTCATTCGGCTGCGGGCTGTCCCTGATCAAGGGCACTAGTTCACCAAGAAATACCAGCGCTCCAAGGTCTTCACTCTGGATGATATATCGTTCGTCCCAGATGCGCAGATGCACGCATCCTTCACTGCCGCTCGTGACGATACCTGCAGGATACTGCGTCATGGTATATCACCCTGGCTCATTGAGGAATTATTCAAAGGTATTACTTGCGCCAGCATCGTCGCGCCTCCTCATGAGAGACAATTATCCAGTGACCATCTTCGACCATTATTTTTCCAATTCCGTAGAAGCCTGTTCTCTTTTCATAGGCATCGACGGCCTCTTGTGTGACCCGTAAGGGTTCGTGAGCAGATCCACTCTGCATAAATTTTCACCGACCTTCAGCGATTGTTCAACAACGATTCCATGGGGACGACCCAAAATGCGTCCGCTCTCTTTCAATCGGTAGAGCCGGTTCGGGGAGGCACGCGGAGCCACTGCACCCTCCGGTCAGGGAAAATCTGCCTACAACTGGCAGGTGACCTAGGAGAATTTACTTCGGAATGCCACCTTCAGGAACCGGCGGTCAATGACCTAAACCGAAAAAAGTGAGCGATGTGGGAGAGACCGAGGTGCTCGGGATATTCCTACGGCCTTTTTTCAAAAAATTCTGCTTCTCCGATGGGACACAGAGCGCCCCCATCAGCATGTACAGAGACATGAATGTGAAGAAAAAATACTTGGTCAAGTAATCCGCCTTCTTACGCGATTTTACCAGCCTTCGTATCCTCCATTTGGCCCCTATACAAAAATTCAGGTCCATTTTCTATAACATTTCAAGATCGGTGATAATATTAAATTTTACTTAACCAGTGGGTTAAATCAGGAATTTAAGCCGATAATTGCGAGATTTTTTCTTGAATTCAATAAAAAACGCTGATGAAAGAGAAGCTATACTTTCGAAGCGCACCAAATCTTCAATTTAATAAGAAATTAGCGGTTATTGGAAGATTTATCAACAGAGGTGCCGCGGATAATTTTTCCCAAACCTCTTTGCTCAAATTCTAATGCGTCTGCCGCGTTGATATGAAACTTAGCACCCGCAGGATTTTGATATTGATGTCCGCGCTGAGATTGTATGATAAGAGAGGGTAACATTCTGGAGAATTCAAAAAGGACCTCATCTGGTTTATGATTAGGCCTCTTTTGGGATCTGAGATTTATTCGCTGTTCTAGAGATTTTGAATAACGATCTTGTTTGATTCCTTTATTATCGACACTCAACCGCCGGCTTTCAGAAAGTGGCACTTCTCTTTTCTTGTAACCAGAATAATCCGGCAAGGATTTAAGGTTTAATCCTTCTTCCCGAAGATCGGAGTTGCCATCTTGTTTTGAGACTTCGAATGAGACATCCAATCGCCGGTTGTCGGGAACTATTTTACCTTGTTGATTGTTATCGGAAGAATCACGTTTGGCATCTTTCTTGTTTTTCTCAAGATATTCTTTTACACTATTGAAAACGGATAAAAATTTTGTCTCTTCATCTTTTACATGGTTAATCTGGTCCTGAATAGAATTTATTTGGACTTCCGAGATAAGCTGTAATTCCCGATACTTTCGTTCAGAATCAGGGTAATTTTTCCATAGAAATCCATTTTTTGGAGAGAAAGCCTTCCAAAAGGCATCTTTGAACGATTTAAGATACGCATACATCGAATGAATTTCTTGCTTTAAAATTGGTCGATTCTCCCAGGTATTATTCATAAAAATTGCATAAAGTCTCTTTACGTCGTCCTTATATTCATAGTAATTCTGTTCTAGGTGGTTTAGTTCTGTCATCACAGGTCTAGCAAGTTTCCTCAATTTTTTTTGTTCCCGATATTTTGTTTCGGTTTTACTAAGAAATTGAGAATACTCGCCATTTAGGGTATTTCTTATCCACTCCGTTAAGTCAATGGAAGAATTGGTGGTTGTATACAATCTTTTACTGGGTAATTTGATACCAATAGTTCGGATTCCTTTTTTTATGGAATATAACTGCTCCCGACTCAAGGAAAATTCGGCTTCATTAATATAGGTATCAATAAAAATCCCTGGATTATCGTTTGAATCTACATTGTCATAGGGAAGAATGTTTAAGTAATCTTTTAGGATCCAATATGATTCGATTCCATCCCGAAGATATTTCTGATCTCTGATTTTGAGATCTTCTTGATTGATTATGCTCAGTTGAATTTCGAAAACAATTTGTTTGTCGTCCCTTTTTGCATAAACATCGGCCCGCCAGTCACCATTTGGCGATTGATATTCTGGTTGTACGTCCCACCCTTCTGATTTGCATATCTGATAAATTTGGTATTTCAATTGTAAATGGTCGAGTGTTTCGGGTTCTCCACCACAGTCATCTGACTTGTGTGCATGATAAAAATGTTTTAATCCGTTCTTGGAAGTCCTTAAATGACCATTCTGACCGCAACATGCCATTATTATTTGCAGGCCTTTTTTATGCTGATGTTTGAGTTCGGACCATTCTTCATCCGATAATTCCTGGCCGATTATTCTTTCACCGTTAATAACTGCTGAAAGGGGAATATCAATCACTTTCTAAAAAATCATTCAATATTTTTTTTCTATTCCATCATTCATTTAGGACTTTATAATCAATTACCTGAATTTCTCGAGCATCGGAAATGCGGGATTTAATCACATTATATGGAATTGATCCTAGGGTTTGCTTGTCGGTAACAAATGTTTTAAATTTTACTGTAGCTTCAAGGGTTGGCATAATCACCAATAATTATTGATATCAAATAGACTTTTTCCATCATTGGATAACACTTGAAATATCTTTATTTCCCTGTCCAAACAGTTCCATTGATGGCCGATAAATGTGATATTTGCGGTTTTCCCATTGTGGGTCAGCAGAATTACTGTTCCGGATGTGGTGTAGATTTAAGGGAGCCCAAAGATGATGATTCAGAGGCAATAGAGAAGCTCCCGATTCAAAAGGAAATGAAATCCCCTAAATATTCCAATAAAGAGAAAAAGGATGATGACCTCCTTCGTGTTATCAAATGGTGCTGGCTCCGCAGCTGGCAATTGCCCCATGTTTTAGTGCTATTATCACTCCTTGTCGAAGGGAAATCAGAGTTTGGTTTTTGTGATTGTGCAATTTGTAATCAGGGCTATCGCGAGATATTAGCATTCAAAACGAATCTCTCTGAAGAAAAGAAATTGAAGGCAAGCAGACGAGAGATTGTAAAACAAGCCCAGGGAAAGGATATCACCCAATATACGTTGAATATCCCTGAATTATTGGGAATTCTTGGATCAAAAGAAAAGAAGGTCGTATCTCAAGGACCTGTTGCCACAACAAAAGAAAACTTGAGTTTAAATGAAGGGAAAATTTTGATTGAACTAGATGAGGCCATTATTGAGCGTGCGGTCATCAAGGTCTTATCGAGTGAAGAGGGACAGAATATCATTAAAACGATCTGTGCTCCCAAAAAGAGGGGTCGGAAGGATCAAAAATAAAGTTATTTTACTTCTGCTTTCCGCATTTTCTCTTCAACCATCACATCAATTACTTTTCTCAATGATAGCGGATTGTCTCTGACGCTCCGAACAAGCGTCTCTGTTTCTGTCAGGGCCTCTTCGGTTAGTTCAGTTCCGCACTCCGGGCAATAGGCTGCAGTCGGCGGCACCTCTTTACACAAACAATGTGGGCAAATGCCTGGGACAAAGATCGGTTTTGGCACTTCCATATCTTTGATGCCGGCGATTCCCATCACGGCCTGTTCGACATCGACCTGGGAGAGGTTCACATACCGCTCAACCATTGCCGACCTTTTTCCCCAGCCAATCTTGCAGAGGATTGATTCATTCATATTTTGTTTTGCGTATGCAGTAAGCTTTGAATGCCGAAGTAAATGGAAGTGAAGTTTATCTGCAAGGAGCTTGTCACCCTGTTTTCGGAGCTTTCGGCTGAATTTTTTCATCAGGTACTGAAATCCGGTATATTGGTAGGGCTCCCCCTTTTGAGTGAGAAATACAAAATTGTCTCCCTCTGGGGGGATTCCATAGATTGCCGGGTAATCCATTTTCCAGGTCTTGAGGTAGGTCCAGGCTGTGGGGCAGGGGATGTAACGAGGAAATCCTGTCTTCTTGTCTGTCGATATTGAGATCCCGTGTTTCAGCTTCTGGATCTGCCGCCATCTAAGATACCCTGCTTCCTCAATTCGCAAGGCGCCATCAAAGACACAGGCAATAATTGCACGCTCCTTGGAGTTGTCGCAAACCCCGATCAGCTTCTGGATGTCCTCATCAGTGAGCATATCATCCGGTGTCTTGGTCATGAGCGGGGCCTTGGGTACCTTGATCTCTTTGATTTCTTCAATGGGAATCTCAACAATTTTCTTTTTAGTAAGCCATTCGGAAAAAACCTTTAATGTTAGAATATAGTCGTGGATGGTGCTTTTCGATAAACGCTTACCATCCAATCTTTTCCCAGTTTTTATTTCGGAAATTGCCTGCATGAATACGCCGGTCGTCATATCATCATACGGGCCAGGTAAAAAGTCCCGGATGCGAATAAGATGATTCACATAGAGGGCCACTCGTCCGTTTGAAAGATTCTTCTTTGCTTTACGCTCATAGAGAAAATCTTTGATGAGCGCTACTTCCTTTGTTGTTAATCGGCCCTTTTTGAGTTGTTGTGCAAGACGGGATCCGGCGTATTCGGGCTCGTCCCTCCGGTGAAAAATTTGATCTTGCATGAAGTGTTGATGCTGTGTTTGAAAATAAGTGTATTGGTCTATGTGTTCTACTACACTACGGGGGTTCCGGAAATAAAATCGATTTTTGGAGTAATAGATTCTCGCCTCTTTGCCAGGCCTGGCAATGGCTCTAAAATGAGGAAATCCTCTGCGATTTTTTTCCCGCTGATACATTCTAAAATTATTGTGGAGAGAAAATAAGACCAGCTTGTTATTCAGGGATTTTACTCCTTCCGGACAATGGCCATGATCTCGTCTTCGAGCTCCTCAACCTCCTCAATCCGTTCGTCCAGGTATTCACGAATTGCCCGGAGGTTCGACTCGATCAGGGCAAGCTTGTCTTCAATCTGCTTGATGTCGTCCTTGTCCATGGCTCACGAAAGATTCGGAAATTCGGTCTCGGGGATCGGATTCAGGTTGTAGATGAACCAGTTCGGGTAGTATTGTTGAGGGATGAAGGTCATGGTATACCCGTACCCCAGGGCACCGTAGGTATGCTGGGGGTATCCCCATTGGAGATACCCGGCATTCTTGTCGAACCTTTTCTCCTTTCCGTTCCAGCGTTCACCATAGGTGATATAGACCACATAGCTCCCGGGAGGTATAACGCCTTCAAAGGTATGGGAGTATCCCTTTTTGACATAGACTGCGGTAGTAGCCGCTTCTGTTCCCATCGGGGTAAGTACCACGACTACGTCTGATGTTCCCTGCTGGTTGTTGATCTCCAGGTAGTTCCACCCAAAGACCCAGGAGCCCGTGATGAGGGAGCCGCTCGGGACATCAGGGTACACCACCTTCTCCGATGTCGCCAGGTAATTCTCTACCACCGCTGCCAGGCCGGGATCGCGTGCTATTGCCATTTCATATGCCACGATTGCCTCGGAATGCATCCCGATGGTGGCAAGTACCTGTCCCTTTGCAAAGGAAGCCCTCGCATAGCCCGGGTTGAGGGTGATTGCCTGGTTAAAAGCGTTTATCGCCCCGTCATACCTTCCCTGGTTGGTATAATTGACCCCTTCATTGTACCAATCGCCGGCCGTGAGCGGTGCTGCTCCTGCGGGAAATGCTGAAAGCCCGAGAGCAAGCAGGACCAGTACGGGGAGGAGAAGGACACCCTTCCTTTCTTTCTGCCACATACCTATCGCAACTAAAGCATGGATAACAGGGATAATATAACTTCGGAGATATTGATGCCCGCTCCAGGGACGATCACCCGCGTCGTGCTGTCCGGTAAAAGAGCGGCAGCCTTATCCCATTCTTCTTAGAAAGAGACGTGACCCTGATTTCTGATAATCAATCAGACTTTCATCTGAATGGTCAGGGTTCCCTGATGCGGTGATAATCGTCCTTGAACCGGACGATATCGTCCTCCCCGATATATTCCCCTATCTGCACTTCGATGATATCGAGCGGGACCAGCCCCGGGTTCTCCAGCCGGTGGACAGCCCCGATGGGTACAAAAGTGCTCTCACCTTTCCGGAGGAGCCGCACCTCTTCATCGATTGTCACTTTTGCAGTTCCCTGCACCACCACCCAGTGCTCGCTCCGGTGATGATGCATCTGGAGGGAAAGCCGCCGCCCGGGCGGGACCGTGATCCTCTTGATCCGGTAGGAGGGGCCGTCTTCAAGCCGGGTGAATGATCCCCAGGGACGGTGCTCCGTGGTGTGGCTGTCGGCACGGGGATCGTTCTGCTGTTTCAGGATCTCGACCGCCTTTTTTGCTTCCCCGGCCCGTTCAAGGGGCGCGACGAAGGTTATATCCGGGGTTGCAATAATAGCCGTATCATTCACGCCGATAGTGATCACCATCCGGTCGCCGATAACCAGGTTCCGGGTTGAGTCGATACCAAGATACTCCCCCTTTACCGCGTTCTCGTCCTCGTTCCTTTCAAATACCGCGTAGAAGGAATCAAAGGACCCGAGGTCGTTCCATGCCGTTTTCAGCGGCACCACCGCGGCTTTCGATGTCTTTTCCATAAGGCCGTAATCGATGGAGACCTCCGGGGTTGTTTGGTAGGCCTTTTCCAGGGGCAGGCGGAATGCGTCTGATACTTCCGGTGCATGCTCCTGGCACTCAGCAAAGAAGAGGTCGGTTGTAAAGAGGAACATTCCGCTGTTCCAGAGATACCCTTCT
Organism: uncultured Methanoregula sp.; assembly: GCA_964353765.1. Classification (GTDB taxonomy): domain Archaea; phylum Halobacteriota; class Methanomicrobia; order Methanomicrobiales; family Methanospirillaceae; genus UBA9949. The sequence continues at coordinate 6,910 of CAYGWN010000034.1, forward strand.
TTCAGATAGCGGGATGCTGTCTGCCGGTCAGGCTTTTCAGTAAATGCCGCGACAGTAAAGGCACCAGGGAGATCCCTGCCAGGCCTGATGTATCCGAATCCGGTGTGCGGGGTTGTCCCCGCTATCCCGAACAGCACCAGCCATTCTTCCGCAAGGCTCTCAGCCTTCCGGAATGTATCCACATAGGCCGGTCCGCTGTGAACCAGGTGATCAGAGGGTAGTACCGCTACCGTGGAAGGACCAAATTCACGCTCAATCTCCTTCATCCCGTAGTAGATGGCCGGCAGGGTATTTTTCCCGGACGGTTCAACAAGAACCCGGCAGGGACACGGGATCTCGTCTGCCTGGTCCCGGACAATGAACTCCTGTTCGCTGCTGGTGACAACAAAAATGTCACCGGGTGATGAAAAGATCAGGGCTCTTCTGAGGGTCTTCTGGAAGAGTGAATGATCATCAAATATCTTCAGGAACTGCTTGGGGTAATGGCCCCGGCTGAGCGGAAAGAGACGTGTGCCGATTCCACCGGCCAGGATCAGGGTTTTCATGCTCGTTTTTCCCGTTTCTGATAAGGATCATGGATTCTAATGACTTATATCCGTTATTAAACCGCGGAGCATGGCAGGCAGTTCCCGACCCGGTACTACGAAAAATGCCGGTGTGTTAGGGGTATGAATAGCTTCGTACCTGCCTCAAAAGAACCAGGATTCCAGGGATTTAATCTATTCTTAGACCTCGGTTCGGAATTTATGCCGTATGAGTATCTGAAATGTTACCCCTTTTCAGGAAATGAGCACAATATTGCCTGCAAGCAGAACCAGAAGCATGGCTCCCATCCCCATCGCCGCCGTGGAGCAGATAATATCCCCGCCATGCCAGTCTTCATCTGACCGTTCCCGCTGGTTGAACCAGACCGTCGCTGCGATGATACCTGCCATCACCGCCAGTTTTGCCGCACCGATGGCAGCGATGAATTCAAGCGGCCGGTGAACGAGCCGGGCAAAGAGTGCGTTTGCTTCCGTAAACCCCGGTGCAAAGAGCACACCCCAGGATGAGATTGCCAGATCGACCAGCATGAAAAAAGCGAGCACGACAAGAGAATATTTCTGGAAGCGGGACAGCAGGGGCATATCAGTCGGAAGAAGGGATACGGTATCCTCAATTATGTTGTCCTTTTTCCCTTATTGGGCTTCCGGATTCGGCAGTCCTTCCGCAGAGCTCTCTTACCGGGATTTTTCTCATGGAAAAAGTGCAGACCGCTCTTCCTTTGTCCCCGGGAGAGCCCCGGCTCCCCAAACCATATGAGGAGCGACATCCCAGATCCGATTCAATGGTATCCTTAGCCCGGATCCAGGAGGCTGCAGCGCTCCTTGAAGGGAAGATCATCAGGACCCCGCTTGTCTATTCACCAACCTTCTCCGAGATGACCGGAGCTGAGGTGTACCTGAAGCTCGAATGTATGCAGAAAGCCGGATCGTTCAAGGTCAGGGGGGCCGCCAACCGGATTTTGGCAGCCGGGAGCGCTATCGGGAAGGACGGCGTGATTGCTGCCTCGGCTGGAAACCATGCCCAGGGTGTAGCGGTCGCCGCCCGGAGTGCCGGTGTCCCGGCCACCATCGTGATGCCGGAATGGGTCTCACCAAGCAAGCAGGAGGCGGCGGCCGGATATGGCGCAGCAATCATCCTGAAAGGATCAACCCTCCAGGAAAGCATCGGTCATGCCCGGGAACTGGCAGCATCCGGCCACTTGACTTTCATCCATCCGTACAACGATGAGGCGGTGATAGCCGGGCAGGGGACCATCGGGCTTGAGATTCTCGAGGATCTCCCGGATGTTGATGCGGTACTCGTCCCGGTAGGGGGTGGCGGGCTAATCGCTGGAGTTGCGGTGGCAGTGAAAGGAGTTCGTCCGGAGACCCGCATCATCGGGGTCCAGGCAGCCGCCTGTCCCTCAGCCCGGAATGCATTCCAGAGCGGCAAACCGGTCACCATCAGCTCCGGTCCGACCATTGCTGACGGGATCCGGGTAACCAGGATTGGGGAGCTTGCATTCCCGGTGCTGAAGGACCGGGTGGATGGAGTGGTGGAAGTTGAGGAACAGGAAATCGTCCACGCAATGTACGCACTCCTCGAACGGAAGAAGGTCCTTGCCGAGGGGGCCGGGGCTGCCCCGCTCGCCGCCCTTCTCTCGGGCAAAATCCCGACAGAACCAGGAGAACGGGTTGTTGTTATCATCAGCGGCGGCAATATCGATCCGTTCCTCTTTGAACGGATCTTCCGGAAGGGGCTCTTTGATGCCGGGAAGATCCAGGAATGGAGCTTTGAACTTGAAGAAGGGCCCCAGTCCCTCCCCATGCTCCTCACGCTCATTGCCCGGGAAGGAGGGACCATCACCCGCATCGAACAAGAACGAGGATCGTCTCATCTCCCGCCCCATCTTGTCCGGGTTGTCCTGGAGATCGAAACCCGGGGACCTGAACACCGTGAACGAATCCTGTCCAAGCTGCAGAATGCCGGGTACCGCGTCCGGACCCGATAAATCAGAGCCTGCCGGGAATTGCCAGACCAGGGGAGTATATACATTACGGGAAAGCGTCTCCCCTGTCCAGGGGTATCCTGCCTGATCTCAAATGAGCCCTGTACGGGCTCCGTTACGCCTGTTTTACTCCCCAGGTCATTGTTCCACAGGAAACGATGTCCACACGCATGAAAAATAGCGATATAATCGATTATTTTTAAAAAATAAGCCGTTAAAACGGCATAAATCCGTGCTCGCTGGTGTCGTTCTGGCGGGCATTCTGAAAGGGGGGTATTATTGATCGATCGGCAGCGAGAACGGCCGCTGGATGCAATCTGTGAAGGTTTTCAAAAAATCCTTAAATATCGTTTATTTTAATGAAATAACGCCAAATAAGCCATATTTCTGGGAAGGTTGTAATTTCTCATCGATGTTTTGGATACTCTATGACTATCAGGAGCCTGTGTGCTTATGGTCAGTATTTTCCACGTGAGACCTATGGTGCTTGAAGATCCTGCTGAGCCGTAACCCAGAACCCTGGTAAATCGACCAAATTTTCTCTGATCAGCGAAAGATATCCCTGAACGGGCTCCGTTTGGAAAGCGGGTGAACTATATTCACCTTTTACCACGAATTCTACTATGCCACACGGTCCCGGGAAGCCGGGAGCAGGGTGTGCGGAGCGTTTCTGACCAATTCTTAACCGGAGCGGATGCTCTGTACACTCATCTGGTCCTGGATCGCGTGCGCAGGAAAAATGCCATGGATGCGATGACGAAAACCAGGAGATCTCAGCGATCATTACCAGGAAGGAAAGAAAGCGCATCATTTTCCTGGACTGGTGAGCCTGATACAGAGAAAAGAACAGAGAATTTACCGGGATACAAATCACCCGTTCCAAGCCCTCAAAGCAAGACGGGTGATGTCGGGGAGGCTAAGGGGAGATGTGCGACCATATATTCTGGAGGAGACGCTGCAGGTTCGTCACTATCTGGCCCCTCCATTGGAGAATCCTTGAGGGATACGGTGTGAACCGGGGAAACCGGCCGGAAAAAGCTATCGCCGAAGCGAAACGATATGCAGCTGCTATCGGCTTCCGGGTCGCATCAGTAGAGGCCTCCTGGGTCTCCTTCGATTTCATGGCTGTCCGGGACGGCTGCATCACGCTGGTCCGGGTGCGGAGGGTTCGCTACCGGAAGTTTGCGACAGAAGAGATCGAGTATACGTGCGGAAAGGAGATTACCCTCCTCCGGCAGCTGCCGGTCGGAGAGAGCGTCGTCCGTGAGCTCTGGGTCAGGGGACCGGACCGGTACTGGTTCCGGTACCGTATCCTCCCAGACCGGATCGACCTACTTGTGGGAGAAAGAGACGTTACGTTTCTCTGCACGACCCGGCAGCAGATACCGGATGAGAGGTGAACCATCCTCTCATTCTCAATTTTCAGGAGTCGGTTTGAAGCCGGTAGTCCTCTGCCCGTATCTGAAATGGTGGGCACATTACTCCTCCGGATTCAGGTAGCTTCTCATGGTTCTCGTAATCGTTAACCCGGCTATTCGAGAAATTCCACCCCCGGCTCGAGCTTCATCGATCCAACCTGGATCGAAGAGACCTGCGACAGGTCTGCAGGGGGGACCCTGATGCGGAGCACTCCCGCTGGGACATCCAGCTTCTCAACGATGGCCAGGGAAATGACCCGCATGTCCCGGTCACAGAGGGCAATAAGCAGGTTCTGCCAGTCATCGTCCCGGAAGCTGTCAGGGATCTTTCCATGGAAACCGGTGCCTTCGAGGGGAATTTCTGCACCGATATGCCCGGCAAAATAGGACCGGAAGCGTTCCTGCCGGTACCGTGCCCGCCAGAACCGGGAGCGGACCTGGGCATGCGGAGAGGGATCTATCAGCCGGATGGTCATACCGGAGCGGGATCTGAAGTTTGCAAGGATTGCGGCAAGCTCGTCCTCCTTCTGGATAGCCACGAGGAAATCAGGGTTGAGGAGATCGATCATCCGTACCTGGAACTCACCGGCCGCTGATCCCATGACCCATCCCGGCGAGTCGATGACCACGTACCGGGTACCCAGACTACGGGCTTCATCAAGGAGCCGGGTGGTGCTGACCAGCTCCTGGAGGAGGTGGCCCTGGGGGGACGTGGATCCCACAAACCGGAGAATAGTCTGCCGGAGATGCGGGGGTTCACCGGAAAAGAGGGCAAGACCCGCTGTTGCCGGAGGGCCGATGCTGGCCTGCCCGGTATCACAGTCAAGGTATGCGGTTGTATCCCGGGCTGCCAGTTCAGTGACCAGGTACCGGCAGAGCGTGCTCTTGCCGAGATCGGTTGAGCCAAGGAGATATACGACGCCCCCATCCCTTTCTGCAATGAGGTCACGGAGTTCTTCCCATACCGGTGGGACGGTATAGTCCTGGTTCACGCACAAGATGATGCACTCCAGGGGTTCAAAATAGCTTCGAATGGATGTAAATCCCGCCAGGGGGGGAGGGGTGAAAAGCGATAATTGTTCCCTTTTTTTTGGAAAAAAGCGTGAATTGTTGTTTTCTCTCATCGCCTTTTCATCCAGGCTTCAATATTTTAGTGAAGGGATATGAATGCAGAGAATCCGGTTCCCGGTACCGGGAATCCTGCAGCGAAGAAAAAAAGATCCCTTTTTGCATATAGCATTATATGGTTTATTGCCTCGGGGAATCCGGTATGAGAGAAAGAGACGATATTATTACAATGGGATTTATTTTCAAAACAAAGTCATGATAATAATTATTTTGATCTGAATATTTTCCTTTGGGCATGGGGTGACACCGGGTAATAGATTCATAAGAGTGTTCCTATCGTGGTATTCCATGACCGTGAACATATTCGTGGTATTCCATGACCGTGAACATATCTTACAACCGGGGATCTTATCCTTCCAGGTGCCTCATCTGACGCTTATCCTTCCTTGGAGTATGCGGTGAATAATCAGATGTACTATCGTCAGGCTCTGATAAAGGTCCCTGGTAACGGGCATCCTTTTCATAGAAGCCACGGGTATAACCGGGTATGATTCCTTTCATGGGTACTCCCGCTTCAGCTCTTTTTTCCTGTCCTCGGAGGAACGGTGGTTCGGCTCGGCCAGGGGGAAGAACTCCTGGTAAACCCTCCGTCGTTCATCGAGGTCGGTGTGGAGGTAGATCTCGGTGGTCTTGATGGAGGTGTGTCCGAGGTTCTCCTGCACCACCCGGAGATTTTTCGAACGGCGGTACAGTTCGCTGGCGTAGCTGTGCCGGATCTTGTGGGGGGTGATCCCGGGAGGGGCATACTGCTTGAAGATATGTTGTACCGATCGGGGGGAGATGTGGTGGCCCTGCTGGCCGGGAAAGAGGGGTCCGGCTATCCGGTCATCGATGAAGGTTGCCATGTCATCAAGGGTATCGCGGTCAACGAAGACGATCCGTATCTTGCCTCCCTTGCCCCTGACCCTGATGGTCTCCTCCTCAAAATCGATGTCCCCGATGTCCATGGCACAGAGTTCGGAGACCCGGACCCCGGTGGCATAGATGGTCCGGACAATCAGCCGGTCCCGTGGGTCCTCGATTGATTCGATCAGCCTGACCACCTGGCTGTGCTTGAGATACCGGAGCTCCTGGTCCTTGATCTTCGGGCGTTCAATCCCGAGCAGGGGGTTTGTTGAAATTGCCTCCTGCGCATACAGGAAGCGGTAGAAGGAGCTCAAGGTGGAGATGATCCGGTGGAGGGTTTTTGGCTTGTAGGTCTTTATTGAACTCAAAAAAGAGAAGTAATCCGAGATGAGGACCGGTTTTACATCGACGCTGGTGTCGAGCCGGGCCTTGGAGAGATCATCCCAGTACACCACCAGCTTCTGGGGGTCGCTGTTCCGCCGGAGCCAGACATAGTAGGCAAAATGGCGGACCACCTGCTCGTAGCTCTGGATGGTCCGGGCGGAATAATTCCGCATCCGGAGGTAATGCCGGTAGCTGGTGAGCCACTCCGAAAAAAACCCCCCCTGCATGGTCAGTTCTTTATTCCCTCCGATAATTAAAGTTTTGCGCAGAATAGTCATTTAGCGCAAGTTGGGGTCGACCCTGGATATTTCTCTGCATGGTTCTGTCCCCCTCGGAAAAATTCGGATGGGGGGGTCGGAAAATGACCCTCATATTCGCGTTTCAACAGCCTTTCTCCCTGCGGCCGGTATATTTCATCGCGTCCGGGGACTTTTGCCATTCTACGGCTTCTGTGAGGTTGCGCGATCTGGAGACCCTTTTTCTGCTTTTTTTAATAAGCGTTGAACCCTGAACCCGCGCCGCGATAAAACGGGGCACCTGGGATAAGGCAAGGAGCAATTCCTCTTACTGAAACGAGGCGAAACTTCACCGAAGCATTGTATCGGGGGGATTGCTCCGAATACATCCGAACGTTCCCTTCCTCGGAAAAATATCTGTGAATCATAATGCCATCACCTGTCCCTTGTCACCCGGCAATCGTCATGTTCCCATACTTTCCATACCTGCCCGTTCACCAGTACCGATCAACCACCACGGGTTCTTTGTTGTCCTGAGACTGCGATGGCTATGGAAGGGGGAGAGACTTGTTCTGTTCCCTGGACACAGGGGGAGTTGAGAACTGGAAGATGCAGGTATGGCGATACCGAGTCGCATGATAAACAGCTGAACGAATTCTGCCCCGCAGGGGAAGTGACATTCGGACCGGAGAACACAGGATAATATATATATATTTTTGGGGGTGTTGCAGCATTTCAACCACCAATTATTTTCTGCCAATTCAACACTCCATATTTTTAAAAAACACTCCGGGGGGTTGCGCCTTCGGCTAACCCCGCCGCTGTGGCGTCCCCCCCACGACGCGATAGGGGGGCATCATCCATCAGATTCCTTCTTCGACCTTATCACGTGTTGTATCACTTTTTTTGGTAGAAATGTTAAGACCGGGAAGATGTGAAATCTTCAATCGTAAATTGATGGTATGTTTCGTGGCGAAATGATTACTATATACTATACCATTTTTTTCTCCATCCCGAATTCGCTGGCTTTGTTTCAGGGAAACTGCTACCCCGTTGGTGATGGGTGATGGAAACCTCAGACCGGAATGCAAGGGGAGGGGGCACCATCTCAACCGGGAGCGTGCTGTCCAAGGGGAAATCCCGGGAGTTGGAGGGAAACAGAAGGCAGGATCCCCCCAATGAACACCATGGCTGTGCAAATCCACTCGCCTGTCACGACCCTGCCTTCCGGCTGTTGATCCCTATGGCAGTCCTGTCATCCGGATGAAGAGAACCCTTGAATGATCAGATGTCACTCCCTGGTATTCCGAAGAAGACCGGTTAGTCCGAGTCCAGGTGTCAGATATCACCATGCCCGAAGGCCGATGGTTAAAATCTCGCCGGATTATGGTCCTTTCCCTTGAAGAAAATCGTTCATGCATTCAGGGGATGAACTTCCGGGACAATGTCATGAAGCAGAGTGAAAGGACATTGGAAGGGCAGATCTGCTGTTCCTGGAAGGATATACCGGGCAATTCCCGTGAATCGCCAGGTCTGTCCATGACAAATACTGCGGAGAAGAGAATGATCTGAAAGGTGATGATCCTCAGGATAAGGAGATACTCAGTACCGCAAACCAGGTATTTCCGAACCTTTGAGTGAACATAAAGAACGAATAAAAGTGTTATTTTTTAAAACGAAATGAAATTCTGCGATATTTTTATCTACAAAACCGCTCTGCCGTGATTCATCATAAACCATATGATGCTATATACTAAAGGGCTCAAATCTGACATGCAAATCCGTTGCGTATAAGAAATCCCGTGAAAAAAGGTATCTGGAAATGATACAGCACTTCGGCCAGGATGATGTGACCAAGTACAGGAAATTCAAGAAAGTGGACGGGGCAACCTACCGGAAGGTTAACCAGTTCTTACGAAAGCGTACCTACATCACTGCCAGGGAGTGGGCGATTGCCCGTCTCTGTACGGATTTCCGGACCCGTGCCGGTGCCGAGATGACGTTTATTGGTGAGCATCTCCCTGAGCTGGTACCATTCATGCAGGAGAGCTATTCACCACAGGCAGTGAACCAGGCCAGGAACTCCTTCAAGAAGAAGGTGTACAAGTCGGGTGCCACCTTCTTCTACGGGGCCATGTGCGGATTTTTCACCTCAGAGGAACTCGATGACCTCCTGTTTGAAGCAAGTGAGGTGGCCCGGTTCCTGCTCGAAGTTGAACGGTCATCCCTGGACATTGATGAAGAGATTGATATCGAGGACCGCATATCCGACGTGATGCGAAGTGTCGGTGAGGCGGCAGCGGCCCTCATCCGCTCCCGGGAAGAGGGCGGAAGAGAACAAGGGGGGAGAGAATATTGAAAATTATTCATATCGCCGGGACATCGGGTTCCGGAAAGACAACCCTGGTCCGGGACCTGATCCCGGTCCTGGAGACCATCGGGCCAGTCGGCGTCGTAAAGCATATCGGACACCATGCCATGAAGCTCGAAGAGGGCAAGGATACCACCAGCTTCTATGGCGCCGGGGCCAGCATTTCCGCCGGGATCGACAGCGAGAAGATGATGATGGTGGCAAAGGAGACCAGTCTTGAAGAGACGCTGGTGCGGCTGTGCGATGCTGGTATGCAGTTTGCGATTGTTGAAGGCTTCAAGGCAAGGCCAGACCCGAAGATTGTGATCGGAGAAGGAGGGGACACACAAAATGTTCTCATGACCGATCCATCCGTTGACGAGGTAGTCAAGAGACTCGATGAATTTGAAGAGTTTACCACTGCAGAAGGATTCACCAGGGAGCTTCGCAGGGGGTGCCGGCCGGGAATGATCGTCCTCATCTGCACCCTGGCCTGCCCCCAGACTACCCGTAAAGAAGTGGTACACTCTGCCGAACAAGATCTCCTGAAGAATATCGGTGACTTAAGCGGTATCATCTCTGCAAAGCTCCGGTTTAGCGGAAAGATCCCTGGAAAAGACCACTCCGAGATACATTTTGGCGTCTGTGCAACCAATACCAATGGCGCAATTGAAGCAGCCCTCTTTGCTACTGATCTCCTCCTGCCACTGTCCCCGGCAGGTGAGGGTGAGACCTGAGCCATGTCCTCCCGGAAGATAAAGAAACGACTCTTCGGGACCAACGGTGTTCGGGGCATTGTCGGGAGAGACATGACCCCGGAACTGGCGCTCTCCATCGGGCTTGCGCTGGGATCCCTGCGGAAGGGGAGAATTGCTGTCGGGAGGGACACCCGGACTTCCGGGCCGGCACTGGCCAGCGCCCTCAAGGCAGGCCTCCTTGCCACCGGATGTGATGTCACTGACTGTGGTATTCTTCCCACCCCTGCCCTCCAGTATCTGGTAATGGAGCATTTTGACGCAGGAGCAGTAATTACTGCATCCCATAATCCCCCGGAATATAACGGCGTGAAGGTCATCGAGCCCGATGGAACTGAGATGGGGGATGAAGAGACCATTCTCCTTGAAGGCCGGATCTTTTCCCGCAATTTTACCACAACTCCCTGGAATGACACGGGGAGCGAACACGTTGCCCCCGCCCTTGTCCATGAATACATCGATGCAGTTGTCCGGCATGTTCCGGCAGGAATAGGGGAAGGTTGTACCGTTGTCGTTGATCCCGGGAGCGGTGCGGCGTGTTTCACCACCCCTGCCATCCTCACCAGACTGGGATGCCGGGTATATACTATCAACAGCCAGATGGACGGGCGGTTTCCCGGCCGGCTGCCTGAACCATCGGCAGATGGTCTTGTCCCCCTGGGGGACCTGGTCCGGGCTACCGGGGCGGATCTCGGGATCGCCCATGACGGGGATGCAGACCGGGCTGTCTTCCTCGATGAAAACGGCAGGTTCATTGAGGAAAATTGCGAATTTGCCCTCATCGCAGACCGGATCTGCAGGGAGCGGAAAGGGACCGTGGTTGCCCCTGTCTCGACCTCTCTCGTTGTCGAGACCTTAGTGAGAAGGAACGGGGGCAAGATTCACTACACCCCTGTCGGGAGCATCTATGTTGCCCGGACCATGCGGATGCTTGAAGCCGATGGTATCCCGGTGGTTCTGGGAGGAGAGGGCAACGGGGGCATTATCTATCCTTCCCACCAGTTCTGCCGTGATGGTGGGTTGACTGCCGCCATGATGGTGGCCATTCTTGCCGGTGAGTCCCGTCCGCTCTCGGTGCTGGCAGATGAACTGCCACGGTTCCATCTCATCAAAGACAAATTCAGTGCCGATACACCGGAACTTGTCATGAAAACCATTGAAGCCTCATTCGCCGGCGAGATCCTTGACCGGACCGATGGGATCAGGATCAACCGGCCTGATGCATGGGCCCTGGTGCGGCCCTCCGGGACAGAACCTCTTGTGAGGGTTATTGTTGAATCGGCAGAGCGCAAAACAGCTGAACAGCTTTTCACGGAAATCATGCAGTGCATCCAGAAGGGGTAACATTATTTCTCCTGCTCAAAAAAGCTCATTTTTTGGTCTAAAATATCATTTTAACACGTTTTATTGGATATTCTCAGGGATGAGAGGTCTCGCTGAAATCCCCCAAATAAACCATATGGTGCTATATCGTAACGATGGCATCGGGGAAAAGGAGTGCAGGGGAGGGAAACCATAATAATCGTTATCAGGCAACACAGACAGAAGGAGCGGGTGTGGAGGAAGCAGACCCGGACAATATAGTATCCGGTGCACAAACGGGCAGGACCATTGCCGATCAGGAATTGCAGACGATAGCTGTACGGGTATCAGGGAGAGTCCAGCGGGTTGGCATGAGGAACTGCATCCGATCAATAGCAGGCAGGCTTAATATCAAAGGAGAGGTCATGAACCTCCCGGACGGAACGGTCCTTGCCATCGCCACCGGTGACCCTATCCTCCTTGAAAAATTTGTCTCGATGATCTATGGATGCCCGAGAGCGGTGATCCGTGACCTTGAGATCACCGAGTATGAGCTCACCCATTTTGAAGAATTCCTGGTGAAACGGATCGATCTGTAACACCTCCCGACAGGGCCGGGAAACACCTCCCGGTCCAGACAATCAGTGATTGATGATACCGGTTATATGCGGGAATTCTGATGACAGCGGGTTCATGCTGGTGACAGGACCAGAATTGCAGCTCACTGGTAGGGCTGGCCTCTCGTCAGATCTTTTCCACAACAAAATCACAGGTCCCGAGGAGTGAGTTCCGGAGCACCAGCACCTGCTCATCGATGACATCCTGCCTGATGGTGTCGTGGAACATCCGGTGAAGGCAGCCAACAAGCTCATCGGAAAGAATGCAGCGCTCAGCACCGATTTCATAAAAACCGGGATCCAGTCCTTCCCGGACCAGCGCCAGGGCCGGCCGGTCGATCATTGCCGGTTTGAAGGGTTCGGCAAGGTCGTAAACCAGCCCTGCTTTCCCCCTGTGGAGAAACCCTCCATCGGGATCACACCCGCTTCCGATGACGGCGAGGGAGACGTTGCCAAAAAGCATGCCGTAGCCAATCGAGAGGATGCTGTTGACCACGTCCCGGTAGGGTCGCGTTGTCCTGCGGCGAAAACCAAGATCTGGGGATACCGTCCGTCCCAGGATCTCGTAGTACATGTCCGTAATAAGCCGGTGGACTCTGCGTATCTCGTCAACCCTCACCAGATTATCAAGCTCGGCAAGGTTCTGATGGATAATCTCCAGTTCACCTTCGTAGAGAAGCCGTTCTTCCCGTCCTTCCTCACATTGCTCGATCACCCCAATCCGGGAGATGCTGGCAGCCCGTGCAAGTTTTAGCGCATAGGAATGGGATGGGGCATTCTGCAGGGCATTCCGGAGAACCTCGTCAGGATGATCACCAAATCGTCTCAGGATACCGAGGGGTTCACCGTCAGCCTCGAAGAAAGATATGGCCTTACCGGACCGGAGGAGCGAATTTACCACCGAGGTATGGAGTGAATGCCCTCCCATCAGGAGGAGGTGGTCAAGCTGGTCGAGGGGTATCTCTTCTTTTTTTCCGTTCTTCTGGAGAACGAGGGTGTTTCTGGTAGCTTTGAGATGGGTTCCGAACCCCGAAACAACATACCATGGTACTACCACTCCCACATCCCTTCCCCAGCAGGCCGAAGGAATTCATGCCCGCAGAGACCAATAGGCAAGCCATCTACATCAATTCATCGTTTTGAGAGCAAAATCCGGGATTTTACGTGAAGGCCGACCACAAGCTGCAGGAGGTCTTGCGAAATCCTGACAAGGTTTTTGAGCGTACACGACTGACGTATTCCGTACGATACAGGTAGCAATCTGCTGTACAAGGTGCATGTTTCATGAAATTTGTTATTCGTCTGCCTGATATGTCCTGTCCTGTCTGCCGGACCCGGGAAGGAGGGGAGCTGAGAAATGTTCTGGAATGAGAAAGTGGAGCGCCTCAAAGGAGCCGAACTGGAGAAGCTCCAGGTGAAAAGGCTCCGGTGGACCCTGAACCAGGCCGGGCAGGTCGGCTTTTACCGGCAACGGCTCAAAGAGGCAGGCATCAGGGCCGGGGACATAAAAACCCTCGATGATGTCAGGCGCCTTCCGTTTACCAGAAAACAGGAGCTCCGGGATGGCTACCCCTTCGGGTTCCTTGCCGTTCCGCTCTCAAAGGTGCTCAGGATTCATACCACCTCGGGAACAACCGGAAAACCGACTGTTGTCGGGTATACCCGCAAGGATCTGGAGACCTGGGCAGACCTGATTGCCCGGAACCTTACGATGATCGGTCTGTCGGAAGGGGACATATTCCAGAACATGGTCAACTACGGGATGTTCACCGGCGGACTCGGATTTCATTATGGAGCCGAGAAGATAGGGCTCACGGTTATCCCCAGTGCAACCGGAAACACGAAACGCCAGATTGAGATGATCCATGACTTCGGTGTCACCGTAATCCACTGCACCCCGAGCTATGCCATGCACCTGGCCGAAGTGGCAGAGGAGATCCGGGCAGATCTCTCCAGCCTGAAGACCGGCATGTTCGGGGCAGAACCCTGGTCTGATTCGATGCGGGGGGAACTGGAACGGAAACTCGGGGTTACGGCCTATGACAGCTATGGCCTCTCAGAACTCTTCGGCCCCGGGGTTGCCTTCGAATGCGAGGAACGGAACGGGCTCCATATCTGGCATGACTGCTACCTGGCAGAGATCATTGACCCTGCCACCGGCGAATCCCTGGGGGAGGGCGAACGGGGCGAACTCGTCGTTACACCCCTCGTAAAGGAAGCCATGCCCCTGCTCAGGTACCGGACCGGGGATATCACCATGCTCCTGCCGGATGAATGCCCGTGCGGGCGGGCTCAAAAGATCGCCCGGATCACCGGGCGGAGTGATGATATGCTGGTGATCCGGGGGATCAACGTTTTTCCCTCCCAGATCGAGCATGTGCTCCTCCGGATCCCGGAGGTGGGGAATCAGTTTATGGTAAATGTCGATCGAATCAATCATCTTGATGAGATGACGATTGAAGTTGAAATCAACCGCGATTATTTCTCCGGTGAGTTGACGGACCTTGCCCGGATCCAGAAGAAGGTAGGAAAAGAACTCCGCGATACCCTTGAACTTCGCACCACGGTAAAGCTTGTCGAACCGGGTTCACTCCCCCGCTTTGAAGGGAAGGCGAAACGGGTTATCGACCGGAGGGAGGCAGACTAATATGGGAGGCAGACTGATATGAAATGCTGGGATCCCCGGGTGGAGGAAATGCCACGCGATGAGCTCAGAACCATGCAGTACCGCCTGCTCAAGACCCTGGTGTACCGGCTGTACAGCTTCTCCCCGTTTTACCATGACCGGATGAGAGAGGAAAAAGTCCACCCGGACGATATCAGGACCCTTGATGATATCAGGAAACTTCCCTTCATGGTCAAGAGCGATCTCCGGGACAATTATCCGGACAAGATCTTTGTTGCGGGACAGGACGACCTCGTCCGTTACCATGTCTCATCCGGGACCACGGGGAAACCAACAGTCGTCGGGTACACCCGGAATGATCTGGACAACTGGACGGCCTCCCTTGCACGGGGCCTCGTCTCCTGCGGGCTCGGGCGGGGAGACGTCCTCCAGGTCAGCTACGGGTATGGTCTCTTTACCGGAGGGCTCGGCCTCCACTATGGGGCAGAACGAATCGGGGCCACCGTGCTCCCAACCAGTGTCGGCAACACGGAACGCCAGATCGAGCTGATGCAGGACCTCCACACCACTGCCATTGCCTGCACCCCGTCCTACCTCCTCCATATCGGAGAAGTAGCAGAGAAGATGGGGGTGAGCATCAGGGACGATACCAGTCTCAGGATGGGTATCCTCGGTGCCGAGCCATGGTCTGACACCATGAAGGGAAGAATAGAGGACTGGCTGGGAATCAAAGCCTATGATATCTACGGTACGAGCGAACTCTCAGGGCCCATGTTCTGTGAATGTACGGAACAGGCCGGATTCCATGTCTGGGGTGATCTCGCGTATGTGGAGATCCTCGATCCCGAGACCGGTGAGCAGCTCGGGCCGGGAGAACAGGGTGAGATGGTGATCACCATGCTCCAGAAGGAGGCGCTCCCCATGATACGGTTCAGGATCGGGGATATCACGTCCGTGGACGATACGGTCTGCACCTGCGGAAGAAGCCATCCGAGAGTCCGGCGCATTTCGGGCCGGGTGGATGACATGCTGATTATCCGGGGGATAAATGTGTTCCCGTCCCAGATTGAGTACACCCTTCTGACCATCCCCGAGGTCGGACAACATTTCATGATTGAGGTCGACCGGAAGGGAGCCCTCGATGACTTGCTGGTCAAGGTGGAAGTGAAAAAGGAAGCGTTCTCAGACAAGATAACCGATCTCATGGCTATCCGGAACAATGTTGAGCACCGGCTGAGAAACGCCCTCAATGTTGCAGTGAACGTCGAGCTGGTCGAGCCGGGCTCTCTGCCGCGGTTTGAGGGCAAGGCAAAACGGGTTATCGACCGGAGGAAGATCTGACATGGACCCAAAGAACTACATCATCAAGCAGATATCGGTATTTTCAGAGAACAAACCAGGACGGCTTGCAGCCATAGCGAGAGCTCTCCAGGTGGAGAAGATCAATATCCTGGCTTTTTCCATTGCAGAGGCTAATGGATTCGGAGTGGTGAGGGCACTCGTTGACAAGCCGCAGAAGGCGTTCGAGAAACTCTCGATACTGGGGTTCAATGTGGCATTCACCGATGTCATTGCAGTGAAGATGAAAGATGAGCCGGGTGGGCTCTATGAGATCGCGCGGATCCTGGGTGAGGGGATGATCAATATTGAATACTCATATGCCTACTCCGGAAAAGACGCAGCGGTGCTCATCCTGCGGGTCGACAATGTCGATGCCGCAATTACTGCCATCAGAAAAGGTGGCGGCACCGTCCTGGAGAGCTCGCTCTTCCAGTAAATTCTTCCGGGCATAGGGGTAGTTCAACGGCAATTTTTTTTAACTGATTTCGTCCCGGGCACCTCAACGAACCCGGAAAACCAGGGAATGATGATACCGATCCCGACCAGCTGAAGAAACGTTCTGGCAGCCGGGATAATCCTATGAGGAAAACCGGGAAGGGTTCCCTTCGGGTTCAATCCTTTCATCAATCCTTTCATTCAGCAACAATGAACCGTGCTGCATTGTACCGGACTGCATCGTTACTCATTTCTTCTCCCACTTTATGAGATCAGAAACTTTGGAGAGGGTACTTCCCCTCGCAATCTCCTCCCGTACCCGCTCCTCGGTTTTCCTTACTTCGAGTGCACGCCGGGCAATTTCGTGAGCCCGTTCCCGGGGAATGACCACGACCCCGCTCTCATCCCCGACAATCCAGTCTCCGGGCCTGACCACCTGTCCCCCACAGGTGATCTCGCAGTTAATCTCGCCGAAGCCTTTCGGCTCACCGGCATTGGGGACAACGGCACGGGCAAAGAGGGGAAAATTCAGTTTCCTGATATCATCAATATCCCGCACTGACCCATCTATAACAACTCCCGCGATCCCGCGACTGATGCAGCTTAAGGTAGCCAGTTCACCCCATGTCGCCACCATCGTGCTGCCCTCATTGTTGATGACCAGGACATCCCCCTGGGCAGCATGATCGATCGCTTCGACCGGCTTGGCCCAGTCCCCGGCAAAGGATTGGGCAGTAATCGCCCGTCCTACCATTTTCACCTCACCGCAGAGAGAGATCATTCCGGTCATGGCACCCTTCCTGTGCATGGCATCAGAGATATTCGGTGAGGAGACCTGGGAGAGGATCTCCCTGATTCCTCTCCCCTCCTCGTTTCGTGGTGGTGGAGCATGGGAAGGGTGATCAATTGCGTCCCTGATCCTCCGTGCCGATTCGCTCACACCGGCAGAGCGGGTGATGGCTCCTCCCACAATCACGATATCGGCCCCTTTCTCCACCGCCAGAGGTGCGGTGACTGCATCAAGCCCTCCTGCGACTGCTACATCAATGCCGACCGCTCCCCTGAGTTGTTCGAGGAGCGCGAGCGAACTCTTACCGATCATCTGCTGATCGATCCCGACATGGGCATTGATGATGTGGACACCGAGGACTTCCAGTTCATGGGAGCGTTCGACAGGATTACGGACATTGATAAGATCTGCCATGAGCTTCACGCCATAGACAGAAGCTCCCCGGACTGCCTCGGAAATTACCGAATCATCAGCATCTGCCAGGACGCAGACCACGGACGCTCCGGCTCTGGCAGCCATCTCCACCTCGAGTGCTCCGGTATCAGCGACTTTCATATCGGCGACAATAGGATAATCCGGGAATTCTGCCTGGAGGATACGGACTGCAGCCATCCCTTCGCTCTTTATGAGGGGGGTTCCCGCTTCGATCCAGTCAGCCCCGCCGTCCACTGCCTCACGGGCAATCTGAAGTGCCCGTGGAAGCTCGAGGAGATCCAGAGCTACCTGGAGCACCGGCCTCTTCATGATAACTGGATGAGCGGAGGAGAGAGATAATGGTTTAGGCCTGCCGCGGCATTTCCCGGATTGTCCCGGAACGGCCGGAATCAGGGACGGCTGACCTTTTGAGAGCAAGATATATACAATCCTTTAAAACAAGAGCCTTCAACCTTTCATCAGACGGATGGATTTTTCCTATATCATCATCACCATTGCCGGGCTCTGTCTCTTTGAGGTCATCTGCAGTATTGATAACGCCATCATCAATGCCGAAGTCCTCTCCGGAATGGCCGCATGGGCCCGCCGCTGGTTCCTCGTGTACGGGCTGTTCATTGCCGTGTTCGTTATCCGTGCCATTCTCCCCTGGCTGATCGTCTGGATGTCCAACCCAGCACTCGGCCCTGTCAGGCTGCTTCCGAAATCCGGAACCGATCGCGGGAAAGAATTCCCTGATTCCCTGCCGTCAAATCTGACAGGGGTGAACAGATTTTTTTTGGGAGCCCGGTAGCGGATTAAGAGCGAACGGGAAAAGCTGAACAGTGGGGCAGACCTATCGTTTCACCGGCAGTCCGGAGGCCATCCAGTTTTCAAAGCCCCCGCTGATAATTGGTGACATCCCGGAACCCGCACTCCCGCATGATCTCCATGGTCTTCTTTCCCCGGGAGCCTTTTCTGCAATAAACAAGGGTATAGTGGCATTTCAGCCACGAAGTTTTCCACCAATTTTAGATCACTATCTCGATTAAGACGCTCCTGGGGGTTGCGCCTTCGGCTTACCCCCGCAGCTGTGGCCTCCCCCATTATGCGATAGGTCGGTGTTATGGAACAGATTCTTTTTTGCATCCATACGAATGTTCAGTGACTTTTCTTATGTCGATTTCAGAACTGGATACATAACACATTTTCAGTCGTAATTTGATTTTGGATTTGGTGGTCAAATTGGTACTATACCCTCAACAATGTAGCGGGAGGTTTTATCCCGGCTGGAAATCAGTTCCTTAACATCGGGGCGGTAATAATCGAGATTTTCTGCCCCCCCCAGGTGACATCCGCGGAATTCATCTGCAGTCCTGACATCCAGAATTATACACCGTTCCTGCGGAGATCCATCAATGAGCAGGAAACCCTCCCGGGGGGAGAGGTCCCTGCACCCTTCACCTGGTTCCATGGTGAGCCGGTCTGCTACGGCAGGTAAATAAATTATCCGATGGTGATCTCTCTCCTGCCCGACCAGAGGCCATGGAGGTTGCAGTACTCAAGGGCGTGAATCACCCCGCTCTTCGCGAACCTGACGGAGAGCGTGATCTCCGGTTCGGTAGTCGGAGCATTGAACGATACCTTGGCCAGGATGACCGGATTGAATGCACGCCCTTCCTCCTGGAAGAAGAGCGCGATCCATCGGATGGAGTGCTCAACGGTGTTCGGGTGAGGCCCGACTGTAATTATCAGGGTGACCTGCTGGTCGGCCTTTGCCGTCGGCGGTGCTTCTATCCTGGGGGTATGGTTCTCACGTTTCCCAAGAGCCTCCCCGGCAGCCAGGTCATAGGTGTAAATCAGGGATCCAAGATCGGTTTTGTCCATATCAGGTTCCACCAGCATTCGCTTATCCTGTAATAAAAAATAGGTTTTGTTCAAACCTCCCGGGAGGGGGAAAAGAGTTTAGTCTTCAGTATATTTTTCAAAAAAGGTAATATCCTCCAGTTCTTTCTTTTTCTGGATAGTGATATCAGAGGGATACCCGGCAGGGAGCAGCGAGACCAGGGTATAGCGATCCGGTACACTGAGGAGCTTCCGGACTGCTTCAGCGTAGTCCTTTTTATCTCCTGCCACCCAGCAGGATCCGACACCGTAGGCATGAAGGGCAAGGATAAGGTTTTCAGTCGCTGCCGAACTGTCCTCGAGATAGTATTTTGCATTCCGTTCGGCAAATACCGCAAAACAGACGGCCGCATCAGCGATAAACCGGCCATGATCGGTGAGACCTGCGATTGTTTTGAGGATATCCCTTTCCCTGATGACGCCAAACAGCCAGGGCTGCTGGTTCATGGCAGTCGGAGCATGGCGGGCACATTCTAGGACATCCCTGATAATGTGATCCTCGACCGGTGTCGGCTTATAGCTCCGGACACTGTGGCGGGACTTGATGATGGTGGTTCCCACATTCATGGTACTTCGCTTGCCCGCGGATAAAAAAAGGATTTCCCCAGTGTTCCCCAGCCCGAAAAAATTATCGCCGGGAGAGGCCCCGTGCCAGTACGGCAACCAGGGAGAGTACCGCGATACATGCTGAAAACCCAGGGGTCGGGGTTGGAGGAATAGTTGTCGGCAGTTCTGTCGGGGGTGGAGTCTGCAAGGTCGTCATAACGGTGAGAGGGACCGTGGTGACGATAGGGGTTGGGGGCTGGGTCGGAGCAGTGGTTATCACCGTTGTCTTATCTGGCGTGATCAGCGGGTTTACACTCTGGAGGAGGAAGGTGACCTTCGGGCTGATGGTCTTTCCCTCCCGGGGGTAGTTGTCGTTCATGTCGTTCCCCGTGCTTTCCGCCCAGACCGTGTAGTTCCCCCGTTCATAATCACCAGTAAACCAGACCGGTCCGGTTGAGAACGGAGAGGAGGAGATGAGGATATCTTCGAGCTGGTAGCCAGTGACTGCGGAAAACATAATCCCTGAAGGACTCCGGATCCTGATCGTGACCGGAGCACCGGATGACCCCGGCCGGTTCGCGAGTTCAGCGACATTGGTATCGATCTGGAAGCCGACCGCATCACCCCGCGGCACCCAGACGGTATCCTTCGTGACCTCGAATCCTGCCGACAGGTCAAAAACCCGGACAGCTATCTGCGGTTCCTGGACAAAGAAGGCCAGGATATTACCGGTTTCGGTAAACCACGGACCAGTCTTGTCTGCAAAGAGGACCGGAGAGATATAGAAATCGGCGGGGTCAGATACGCTGATTACCGCAGACGGGGCATTGCTGGTACTTCCCCCGGGGCCGTACCATACCAGCCGGTCGCCTGCCAGGGCACCGGTTGCCGTGATATCGAGCCCCTGTTCCCCGATAAATACCGTTCCTGACGGGGGAATAGTTGCCTGACCGGCAGTAACCGTCACACTGGCCATCAGGAACAGAAGAATGGCAATGATACTTCCTCTAAACGCCTTCATAAATCCCTCACCAAGCTGAACATGGCTGCACTCCGGCCAAATACTTTCTGTTTCTGGAAAAGGAGTCTACAGGAGTCCCTGGACTGCCTGCATCATATTTCCAACCCCATCGGTCATGACAACCCCCATATCGACCCCCAGGATCGGGAAGATGAAGATGAAGTACAGCACCGTCCCGAGCGTACTTCCCACGTTTGCCAGCGCTGCAACCAGAACCACCCTGAAGAGGGGGATGTCCATCATCTGGGACAGGGTCTCGGCCTCAAAGATCTTCCGGTAATCAGAAGGTGATGGTTTCCGGATCTTTGCCTCGACAATCGCGGCAAACCAACCTGCAGCAATCAGCGGGTTCAACGCGGTAAACCAGGAGACTGCAAAACCGGTCAGTGCCGAGAGCGGATGACCCCGTGCAAGGAGGGTAAAAGCAGCGGTCAGCACTCCATGGATCAGGACCCAGTAGAGCAGTGCCGTGATCAGGACTTCAATGCCGACTCCCGAAAGGATGATTGCGGCAAGAAGAAAGATGAAGAGGAAGGTCACTAGTGCCCCGAATATGAGGCCCCAGGGGAGAGATTTAATATCGGCAGTGAGGGTATCAACCGGGGGGAGGTTTTCGGGGTGGTCGAGATACTGCCTCACTCCCTGCTGGTGTCCGGCTCCTATGACCACGAGTATGCGATTGTAGTGCGCTGAAAGCCCTACGATCTGGTGGGCAAGGTAGGCATCCCGTTCGTCAATAAGCACCCGGGCTCCGTTTGGAGAGAACTTCCGGAACTCTTCAAGGGCAAGGGTGATGACATCCTGTTTCTTCAGCTCCTCCACATCGATCTCCTCGTCATCGAGGTGGGTAACAGAGACCGCAAGGGCATAGAACATCTTCAGTTTCTCGAAGAACGACAGCGACCGCCAGAATCTCCTGAGGGTGATGCGGATATCCCGGTCAATCAGGCCTACCCTGATTCCCCGGGCCTCGGCCTCCATGACCGCTGCTTTCATCTCGGCACCGGGCTCCACCCCGACATCAAGCCCGATCCTCCGCTGGAGATAGGCAAGGAGCCATTGCACCAGGAGCTGGGTGAAAGTCTTTGCCTCGAGAACCTCATCCACGGAAGCTCCCTGGACCTGTTTGTTCAGGGCAGCATACCTTCCGGGATCGAGCTCGACGGCAACCACATCAGGCATGAAGTCAGATATTGCTGCCCGGACCTCATCGACACTCTCCTGCGAGACATGGGCTGTCCCGATGATGCGAATCTCGGGCATCAGAATACCCGCACTCCCCGGCCGTCAATGAGCACGCGTTTTCCGGTCGGTATCGGACCGGCTGAGAGGACACTTCGGACCCGCTCCTCTTCCTGCTCCTCTTCAGATCTCCTCTGCAACACCAGCCCGGCGAGCTGTGCTGCTTCATCGGGCGGAATCTCCCGTCCGATCCCATCACAGGGAGATATCATCAGCCGTTTTCCTTCAAGCATGAACGGGTAGGTCCTGCAGATCCATGGCCGTGAATCGTAGACCAGGCAGCGATTTCCATCAAGAAAAATACAGCCTGATGTATTCCTCCGGACGCACCATTCAAAGGTGATACTTCCTCCATCGTCAGTCATGATATAATCCGGGTAAGGTTCGGCAATGCTGCCCGGATCCAGGCCGGTCTCAGCGACAAGACGATCGATCTCTGCAGGTGTTACCATGACCAGATTGGCATCCTCCGGTGTGCCTCTGCAGCAGGCACCACACCGCGTGCATGAAAATCCGGTCTTCCAGATGCGCCGGGCCAGAGTAGTATGTTCCATGGTATTTCCGGTTATCTTTTTCCGTATTCAAGGGTGATACGGTTGAAATTCTCATACACCAGCCTGCCATTCTCGGTGTGGCTCACCTCAGGGTGCCACTGGAGCCCGTAGATATGACGATCCGGAATGGCGATGGCCTCGTTGGCACAGACCGATGATGCGGCCAGCCTGACCGCATCCGGGGGAAGACCGGTCACCTCATCGGCATGGGAAGCCCAGACCCTTATCCGGGAAGGATATCCTTCCAGGATTTCGCCATGCTCGCTGATCTCGACATCAACCGGACCATAACCGCCGGACCGGCCCTGGCTGATGGTTCCACCGAATGTCGTAGCAATAATATGCAGACCGAGGCAGATACCGAGAACCGGAATCCCCAGTGAAAGAAATGAACCGGCATTCCCCGATCGTTCCAGGCTCGGACCGCCCCCGAGTATCAGACCCCTGCAGCCAGCAGAAACCTCCCCGGTGGATGTACTGTTCGGTATCATTCTGGCATCAATATCCAGGTCACGAAGCATACGGGTGATGAGGTGATTGAACTGACCGAAGTTGTTCACCACATATATCGGGAGCATCCCTGATCAGTTGATCGCGATTGATGATAAGTCCTCTTTTCAGGTGTAAGCATGGACAAATTCAAGGATCCTCTTCCTGATTACGTCCGGTGAAAATCCCATCAGGTAGGCAAGAAACATCGCTCCCCCTGCGCCCATCCCCTCCTTAACCTCACCGATGCAGTACCTGGCAAGGCCGGAATGTCCGAGGGCTCCAAAGTCAGGATCAATATAGAATACCGGGATCCCGACTTTTTCTGCAATTTCTCCGAAATTTGCAGAGGGGTCGTCCCGCACATAGCAGGTGGTTACAATGCCGGGGATGGGTTTTCCCATCGCACGTAAGAGTGCGGCGACCGAGAGCATCTGCGTTCCTCCAGCCAGCACCAGCCTGTTGGAGAAACCACTGGCAATACCGGTAGCAAGCGCGATCATGGGGTCTCCCCCGATCCGGACCGTATCCATCGGGAAAGAAATTCCGGCTTCCTGCATCCTCGCGGCCACCATCTCCCACACCTGCTCCTTCATGGAGACCGGATTGTTGATATAACTGCTGCTTACCCGGGCAGGGTAGCCAAGGCCCCGGAGCACGCAGAGGGAAGTGGTTGTACCGCCGGGAACACACTCACCAAGGACGAGGAAATCTGTTATGCGGGAGAAGAACTTCCCGAGCGATTCCCCACGGGCAAAGAGGTCAGTGGCCCGGGGGACCGCATCACCGAACCGGGGATCATCCCCGGGGACGCCGTATACATCAAGGCAGGGGACCGTAGGCTGACAGGCAAGACCGGCATTGATGAAGAGCGGTACGAGGCCGGTCAGCTCCATCATCGCCCGGGTAATGGAGGCCGGTGTCGGGCATCCGGTCGGTGTATTGGGCTTTACCGGCATACTGGTTATGGAACCATGAACAATCAGCTCTGCATCGAGGATAGGGGTGAGCAGGGTCTTTTCCGGGCTCGGGCCGGCTCCTGAGATTCCGGGCACGGTGCTGAGAAGAGTGTTGGCGAGAATACAGCAAAAAAGTGGATTTTCTGGGACAATTCCCGGATCACTCGTCATAAAAGCCATGTTTTTCTCCCTTATCCTTCATACGTCCCGAACCATCAATCTATCCTTGGGAACCCTAATAAGGAGATCGGGCGAAGATCTCAGCTATGTTCAGGATCGAAGAACGTCTGAAGGAAAAAGGGGTATCCATGGACGATATGGTCGATGCTGCAATGATCCTGTATGTTCCCCATGGTCTGGAGGCAGATGAGGCAGCTGGCAGAATCCGCGAAAAGATCACCAAATACCTCACTGATCCCAATGTTTCATCGCTCCTCCTTGGGGCCCTGCTCCTTGAAGAGGAGATCTTTGGCTCCCGCGATCCGGAGATCCATGGCGATCCGGTGTTTCTGCTCTCAGATGAGATCATTGGTATGGCCATCGCCGAATGCATTGGAGGCACCTATGCCCGGTTTGAATTCACCAGGTATGACCAGAAGAAACCAGGAATCCTCGCGACCCTCGGGCCGTTCCTGGATGATGCAGTAGCCGGGCTCATTGCCGGGTGCACATCACGTCTCTATAGCGAATGCTGCTGAAACCGCTCCGTGCCCTGCTCCAGTTCACCACCATCATTCCGATGGGAAGAACAGCCGATTTCACCTCATTTGCCCGCTGGTCATGGCTCTACCCGGTCGCCGGTTATCTGATCGGAGCTCTTACTGCAGTCGGGATATTCTGGATTGAGAAACCGCTGCTTGCCGCTGCCGTAGCAGTTTCCCTCCTCCTCCTGATAACGGGTGCACACCATTTCGATGGTCTGCTCGATCTCGGTGACGGTCTGATGGTTCATGGAGGCCAGGAGAAACGACGGATTGCCCTGACTGACCGCCAGATCGGGGCCGGGGGGGTAGCCCTGGGGGCATCCACCCTCCTGATCACCTTTGCATCGCTGGCATCCCTTGAGACGCTGTGGGTTGCGATTATTGTTGCAGAAGTCGCTGCAAAATTTTCCATGGCTTTTCTCACTGCATATGGCACCCCGTTCCGGGAAGGACTTCATTCGGTTCTCCATGCCGAGGCCAGATCATGGTTCCCGGTCCTTTCTGCACTGCTCTGTGTCCCGCTCATCCTGCTCCCGGTTGCCCCGATCAGGCTTGCGGGTGCAGCCCTGGTCATGCTCATTGTTCCCGCCTCCATCCTCGTCCTGTCCAACCGCCTGTTTGGTGGGGTGAACGGGGATGTGGTCGGTGCGTCCAACGAACTGACCCGGGCTCTCGTCCTGGCAGCAATGGTGGTCATTCCGGTGAGCGCACTTTTTTAGCGTATGGGGAGTGAACCTATTTCCTGATGTTGAAAGATCAGGGAGTTCATATAAAGGGAGGGGTCATCACCGAGCGGGATCCGGAATACTGCACAATCCGCACGCGAATACCGGCGGGGATGATAAAACCCGGACAATTGAGGGGTCTGGCAGATATCGCCGAAAAATACGGTGCTGAGGCCGTTCAGATGACGGTGCGCCAGACCATCGAGCTGCCCCACATGCCCCCGGAGCAGCTCAATGCTATTTCTGGTGATCTTACCGCGAACGGCACCCCGGTTGGTGCAGAGAAGGAGGAGGTGAAAAACATCATCGCCTGCACCGGGAATCAGCGCTGCATTTTCGGCAACATCGATGCCGTCGCCCTTGCCATGGAAATCGACCGGAGGATCTTCGGGAAAGAGATGCCGGTGAAACTGAGGATCGCAGTTTCCGGCTGTCCGAATGCCTGCACGAGCCCGATGCTGAACGAGATCGGGGTCATGGGGAGAATAGAGCCGATACGGGTCCCGGGAATGTGCACCGGCTGCGGAACCTGCGTCGAGTACTGCAAGGAAGATGCGATATCCATCAAGAAAGGGATATCGGTCCTGGACCATTCCAAATGCATCGACTGCGGGGTCTGCATCCGGTCCTGCCCCTACGATCTCCTCCAGTCATCGGGTCCCTACTACCTTATCACTGTGGGAGGGAGCAGGGGGAGACACCCGAAGGTCGGGCGCGAACTCATGGCGGTCAGGAGCAGCAGCGCTGCTGCCGATGTGGTCGAAAAGGTCGTCATCTGGATTTACCGGAGGGCGTGGAGCGGCAGGCTCCTCTCGGACCAGCTGGATGATCTCCAGTTCGAGAAATTCAGGGCAGAGCTTCGCAACCAGATCCCCGAAAAGGAACTCTTCACACCCGGTGTCATCGCACGGGAAGATGTCAGCGCCGGTACCGGGAAATAAATCCGGTGTTGTCTTCATCATCGCAGGCTACCGCCATACCTGAGTTCACCAGTGAATTGAACTGCATGGCCGCATTCATGAGGGCTTCATCACCTGAACCGGAGCCGGTAAGACCTTTCATTGCAGCTTCCTGGGGGGGTGGAAAGAGCTTATCTCCCAAAAAAATCCCTTTACAGTGACGACAGTACGCGCAGTTGCGGTATACGGACACTTCTCCGTCGGCACAATCGACCATTGCGCGGGTTTTTTTTTCATCCCTGTGGATCACAAGCGTCTTCATGGACTGGGAGGTTGTTTCGTGTCCATCTGATATGATAATGTCGGTTTTTGACCTTATTTCAGTCAAAACAGCCGGATTTCGTCCATCGAAATGATTAATAAGGATCCCTCTCCAATACATAATACTCGCGTAAACAGGCTGTACTTCTGCAGTTTGTCTTTATCGGAGGAATGTTATGGCAGCTGTGAAGCCCCATCTTAACCTGGCAGTTATCGGACATATCGACCATGGGAAGTCGACCATGGTAGGACGGCTCATGTTCGAGACCGGAGCCGTACCTCCTCATATTATTGAGGGTTACCGGAAGGAGGCAGAGAGCAAGGGTAAGGCGACCTTTGAGTTCGCCTGGGTTATGGATAACCTCAAGGAAGAGCGTGAGAGAGGTATCACCATTGATATCGCCCACAAGAGGTTCGATACGCCCAAGTACTATTTTACCGTTGTAGACTGCCCCGGACACCGGGACTTTGTCAAGAACATGATTACCGGCGCATCCCAGGCCGATGCAGCAGTTCTCGTTGTTGCTGCACCTGACGGGGTGATGGAGCAGACCAAGGAGCATGTATTCCTGTCACGGACGCTTGGAATATCCCAGCTCATCGTTCTGGTCAATAAGATGGATGCAGTCAAGTATGACCAGAAGCGCTTTGAGGAGGTCAAGAAGGATCTCGCCGCACTCCTGCAGATGGTCGGTTATAAACCTTCAGAGACCCTCTTTATCCCCACCAGTGCCCTCCAGGGGATCAATATCTCCAAGAAGAGCCCTGAGACGCCCTGGTATACCGGTCCCACGCTCCTCGAGGCTCTGGATACGCTCAAGGAGCCCGAGAAACCGGTTGACAAGCCATTGCGACTTCCCATCCAGGACGTCTACAGTATCAGTGGTATCGGGACCGTGCCGGTCGGCAGGGTCGAGACCGGCATTATGAAGAAGGGGATGAAGGTCTCCTTTATGCCGGCCAATAAGGAGGGTGAGATCAAGTCCATTGAGATGCACCACGAAGAGATTCCTCAGGCAATCCCGGGTGACAACGTTGGGTTTAACGTCCGTGGGCTTGGTAAAGGTGATATACGCCGCGGGGATGTCTGCGGACCAGCCGATGCCCCACCAACGGTAGCAGAAGAATTCACCGCCCAGATTGTGGTGCTCCAGCACCCGAGTGCGATCACCGTCGGGTATACCCCGGTCTTCCACTGTCACACCACCCAGACGGCATGCATGTTTGTGGAGCTGAAAAAGAAACTTGACCCGAGAACCGGGCAGACCAAGGAGGAGAACCCGACATTCATCAAGACCGGGGATGCCGCCATTGTCCAGGTCAAACCGACCAAGCCCATGGTCATCGAGAACGTCAAGGAGCTTCCCCAGCTCGGCAGGTTTGCCATCCGTGATATGGGCAGCACCATCGCCGCCGGTATGTGCATTGCCATCCAGGCAAAACAGATGAGATAACTCCGAAAAATCCCATAATATTTTTGGTGAAAATCATGCAGAAGGCCAGGATACGCCTGACAGGGACCGATTTCAAGAAGGTCGAGATGGTCTGCGACCGGATCAGGGAGATTGCAGAGAGGACCGGGGTGAACCTCGCCGGCCCTATCCCGCTCCCCACGAAACGTCTGGTAGTACCCATCCGGAAGAGCCCGGACGGCGAAGGGACCGCAACATGGGACCGCTGGCAGATGCGGGTGCATAAGAGGCTGATCGATATTGACGCTGACGAGCGGGCTCTCCGCCAGCTGATGCGCACCCAGGTCCCGA
This sequence comes from uncultured Methanoregula sp., assembly GCA_964353765.1. Taxonomy (GTDB): domain Archaea; phylum Halobacteriota; class Methanomicrobia; order Methanomicrobiales; family Methanospirillaceae; genus UBA9949. Next base: position 35,210 of record CAYGWN010000034.1, read on the forward strand.
AGGATATCGGTATCGAGATTGTACTCGAGAGCTGAGGGAGCGGATTGACCGCCGGATTTCAGTCCCGGATCCGGGCCTGGCTCTCCTTCAGAAACCTCTTTTTAGTTATATTCCTGCTCGGGCTGTTTCTCCGTCTTTTTGCCCTGGACCTCAAGCTCTTCCACCACGACGAAGCGGTCCATGCCTGGTTTTCCTACAAGCTGATGACCGAAGGGTCCTATGCCTATGACCCGATGTACCATGGCCCGTTCCTGTACTATGCCACGGCCGCGATGTTTACGCTTTTAGGCGATACCGATCTTGTGGCCCGGATTCTCCCTGCCCTCTTCGGTGCAGCAATCATTCCCCTCATCTACGGGATCTACCGGCTGGGTTACCTCGACCAGCGGCAAACTCTTGTCGCAGCCCTCTTTGTTGCGATCTCCCCCAACCTGGTGTATTTCTCACGGTTTCTTCGGCATGATATCTTCCAGCTCTTCTTCACCGTCCTGATCCTTGTTGCCCTGCTGGCATACCTTGAACGGGGCAGGCTCCGCTATGCTCTTATCGCCGGCCTTGCCATCGGCTGCGGGATGTCACTGAAAGAGGATATGCCCATCTTCCTCATTGTTGTCGGTACCTTTGCCCTCTACCTCTTTATCAGGAAGCACATTCAACTGCCCAAAACCTGGCTCCGGGATATGGTCGGGGGGATTGTCGTGGCCCTCGGGATCATGGTCCTGCTCTACTCCTCGTTCGGGCTGCACCCGGAGATCATCCAGACCGGATGGATAAGGGCATACGAACACTGGGCTTCCATGCATGGTATGTGCCGGATCTGCGGGCCCTGGTTCTTCTATATTCTCCTCTTCCTCCTCTATGAAGTGCCCATCTTCCTCCTGGCAATTTTTGGTACCATCCAGTTTACGATCCGCCACAACCCCTTCACCGCCCTTATATCAAGGATCAGGCCACGTCCTGTTCCAGGGCAGGATACTATCGTAGATTTTTCACACGAGCCGCCTCCGGCACAACCGGCAAAGACAGTTCCGTGGGACAAGAAGGAACTCTTTTTCCTGTTCTGTATCACCTGGATGGTTGTATCCCTGGCAGCATATGCATATATCGGGGAGAAGGTCCCCTGGCTCATTGTACACCAGCTCATGCCGATGATCTTTGTCGCCGTCTATCTCATGACACCGAAAAAGACCCTGATTGCCGTGATCTCCTGTATATTCCTCATCGTCATGACCTGGCATATCTGCTTTGTTCCCGTCGATGTGAACGAACCGGTTGTGCAGGTCCAGAACTCTGAAGAGATGAGGGTGGTCATGCAGCTGATCGATGCCTCTGATGTGGTGGTCGTTGCGTCTCAGAACTACTGGCCCCTTCCCTGGTATTACCGGGGTGAGGCCTGGGAGAAGATGCGGTTCTATGGAAAGATTATAAACGAGTCAGATATCTACCCGATCAATCCCGACATGGTGATCACCCATGACCTGGAGAGCTACGCGTCCCTTGATGGCTATGACAAGGAGACCAACAAGCTCAGTTACTGGTTCTCGATCTATGATAACGAGCACCGGATCCCTGCATACTATTTCAAACGGGACGGGAAGATGGGGAGTATCAACATCGATGTGTTCACCCGGCCGGGACTCTACGAAAAGGCCGGGATCCCCCGGCCGTAATGCCCGTTTTTGTGGTAACGGGGACCGTTCCATATCACCTCCCGGATACCATCAGCCAGTATCGGATACCTGATTACGATAGTATGTGTTTCAGGGTTTACGGACTGTCAACCGGATCGGATGCCTTCGTGGCATAGACATCCATGGCGCAATACCGGGCATCGCTCTTCCCGATGATGGTCTTCCTCTCATCTGGTGGTGGGCGTCACTATCCTGATAAAAAAATAAAAATGAACCGGTTATCCGAGCTCGTCCCAGCTCCTTCTTCTCCGGAAAAGAATAATGCCAACCACAAGAAGGATGGCAACGCCAAGAATGATGACAATGGTAAGGATACTGCCGCCAAGATCGCTGCCGAGGTTCCCCAGTCCTGAAAAGAGTCCTGCATCCGCCTTCTCCTTCAAGGCCTGGGCCTCTGCGAGAACATCCTCTCCTTTTTCTACAGCTTCATCGGCCTTCTTTGCCGCCTCATCATACTTCCCCTGACTGTAGAGGTCTTTTGCCGTGCTCAGTTTCTCGGCAGCAATCTCCCACCTGGCAATGATGGGCATTAACCGGGCATCGGAGCTCATGCTCTTGTTCACGTTCAGATAATTGATGATCTCGTCAGTCTGCCCAATGGAGGATTCAGCACGGGAGATGGCATTATCTGCCTCCATGACCACCACCGCCGATTCGATCTCATCAATTATTTTTGTTGCCTGGGAGAGAGCAGTCGATGCCCGGGCCAGATCAGTTGTTTGCTGTGCATTCTGCAGGAGAGTACTGGCTTGGCCATATTTACCTTCAACGGAGGAGACATCAACTCCTCGTCCTGCCAGGGCATCAATCTTCGTCCGCAAAGCGGTGAGATTTACAGATTCCGCACTGATGGTTTGGCCTATACTGGACGGGTTGAGCACCATCTTGGTCTTCACCACCTGGCTTCCGGTAATGGGAGCGTTTCCGCCGGTCAGTTCACGAACCCTTACCAGTATCTTCTCCTCTGATTTGTCGACAACCGGGGCTACACCTTCCATCTTCACTTTGAGAGAGACAGTTCGCTTGGAAGGGTATGAGAGCTCCCACCCGGAAAGGCGAATATTCGGCCCATTTTCAGTTTTGGAAGGATTCTCTATCCCATCCAGGACAAGGGAATAGGTCCAGGTGGCACCATCCATCTCGGTATCCATCTGCAGGGTATTGCCGCTTTCAAAGGTATAGCCTCCTGAACTCGGGAAATTTACGATATAGGATGTCGATGCCCTGGTTACACCCGAGACGAGATCGCCGCTCGGTTTGATGGTGATATTTCCGACCGAGAATGCCGATGTAACACAGACGAGACTGATAATACCCAGAAGGATTCCCACGACGATTTGTGACCTCTTCATTTTTCCTCACTCGAATAACGGTTCAATATCTTCATCGATAGTCAGCGACTGACGGTCCTGTGCCCGAGCTACCTCTTCCTTCGTTTCACGGGCAATTGACAGGAGCTCTTTGATACGCGGAGCACTTCCTATTGTCGACAGGAGAATGACTGCTGCGACATAACTGCTGTTCACCGGATAGTCCCCACCCCTGACCTCTACTCCGGCAATATTCTCTTCCACCCAGCTCTTGGCCTTTTCAATGCCTTTCCGGTCAAGCTCATCGGGCGGACCGGCCACCAGGACCAGTGCCCGTTCTGCGGTCGAGAAATCACAGGGCAGGGTAAGCCTGCCGAGCATCGCCCGCCTCGCAAGAGAGATGATCTTTGCTGTCCTGTCTTCCCCCAGGAGGACCTCTTCCGCAGCTTCCCGCTTTCTGATCGAGCCTTTGATTCCATCGATGATACCGGATACTGATTTTTTCGACCGGCTGGTCGTTACCGCCGCAATAGCGTACCCCACGGTACTGATACCCCCTCCCCTGAGAGTATTGATGATCTCGCTGGAATCGACCACCATCTCGCCGACTCCTGCTTTCCCGACCTCCCCTGCCCGGAAGAGGACCCCGAACCTGCGGACAATCTCATCATTCAGGCGGGAAAATGCGCTCTTGACACTCTCCCCCTCGTTTTTCCAGGCACTGTTGTCGAAAATAAAGGTGTTATCGGCTTCTTTAATCAGGGTTGCAAGACTCCGGGCAGCATTGAAGGAATAGAGGCGGCCTTCTTCGGGTGCCGGAAGGATTCCAAGGACATAGACCGGTTCATGGTATACCTTCCGGAGCTGCCGGACAAGAACCGGCGTCCCACCAGATCCCGTTCCCCCGCCGAGACCGGTAATAATCAGGAATGCATCGATGTCATGAGTACCCCGATGGTCAATAGCACTCAGGATAGCATCGGCCTCATCCATGGTGATCTTGGCCCCGGCAGCATTATCTGTTCCCACACCGTGACCTTTTACCACGGTCTGCCCGATGAGGATCCGGTCCCTGAGTTCAATGTGTTTGAGGCCCATCAGATCGGTCCGGGCAGTGTTGACTGCAATACCCCGGAAACTGGTACGGCCAAGTTTCTTGTCCTGTTCAAGAAACATGTCGACAATTTTTCCTCCCGCCTGACCAAATCCGATGAAAAATATCCTCATGGAGCCAAAACACCCACCGGCAGCATATAGTGCGATAATATAATTTTTTTTAAGTATAAAATGTACGTGCAGAAGTTCAAAAACTTTCTTGTATAAGAACACCACAAAGCCATTATAATCGCTGTACAGGTTTCCGGAGCCTTTTTTATCCCTCTTTTCAAATCAATAGTGAGAGTTCTCTGATGAAGGTATGCATCATTGGTGGCGGACTTGCAGGCCTGGCAGCAGCCAACCGGTTGAAAAAACGACATGAAATTGATGTGTATGAAAAAAAATCTCATCTCGGCGGCTGTCTCTCGTCACACCATATCGATGGGTACTGGATTGAACAATACTACCACCACTGTTTCTCCGGAGATCAGCAGCTCCTCTCCCTCCTTTCCGAGCTGGGGATTGCAGACCGTCTTGAATGGGTCAGGGGAACCACCGGGTACTATGCAAACAGGACCATCTATCCTCTCAATACAGCGTTCGAAATACTCCGGTATCCCCTCCTCTCGGTGCCCGATAAAGCCAGGCTGGCCCTGCTCACCCTCCGCTCGAAACGGATGGACCCCGGAACACTCGATGAGATCACGGCAAAGGATTTCATCATCCGCCAGCTCGGGCCACGGGTCTATGCATCCTTCTTTGAACCGCTCATGCGGAGCAAGTTCGGTGATCATCGTGACAGGGTCTCGGCTGCCTGGCTTATCGGCAGAATAGCGATCCGGTCCAACCGGGGGATTTCAGGGGAGAGGCTCGGTTACCTGAAGGGGGGCTTTCAGCAGCTGGTCAATGCCCTCTCTGACAAGGTGGGACGGGAATGCACCATCAGACTCTGCGACCCTGTGACGACGATTGAACGGGAACCGGATGGCTGGCGGGTAAACGGACGACGCTATGATGCAGTTGTTTCCACCCTCCCCCCCCATACACTCGTGGGATTCGGCGGTCCGGATTTTCCCCCTCTCCCCTACCAGGGGGCGGCCTGCCTCACCCTGGGACTCGAAGAAGAAGTTACTGAGGGCATCTACTGGCTGAATATGAAGGACCCCGGTCCGTACGGAGCTGTTATCACCCATACCAACTTTGTCCCTTCAGAACGATATGGTGAACATATCGTGTATCTTGCTTCCTATTTCATTGGTAATCTCCCTGCAGGTGCAGGCAGGCTCATGCGGGATCACTTCTGCCGGACTTTTTCAGTCCCGGAATCATCGATCCACTGGGAGCGGATGGCAGTCGAGCCGCTCGCCGGTCCGGTCTTCACCACAGGATACCGCAAGCTAATACCGGCATACCAGACAAAGGGGCTCTTCTTTGCAGGGATGTTTTCACCATCCAATTATCCCGAACGAAGCATGGAAGGCTCGATCAGGGCCGGGTATGCCGCCGCCGCAGAACTTGAACGGAACGGGTAACGGCCATGAAAGATATCGAGCTAAGTGTGGTTATTCCGGTCTTCAACGACAGGGAGGCGCTTGGGCGTGCTATCCCCCGATCAGCTGATGCGATAGGGAAAATCACCGACCGGTTTGAAATCATTATTGCCGAAGACGGTAGTAGCGATGGGAGTGCAGACCTGGTCCGTTCGTTTTCTTCTGCAGATTTCCGGGTGAGACTCCTTCATTCGGACGAACGCCTGGGGCGGGGAAAAGCCCTGAACAGGGCATTCCGCGAGGCACGGGGACCGGTGGTCTGCTACTATGATGTTGATCTTGCGACCGATATCCAGCATCTCCCTGCCCTCGTTGAGGCCATCCGCGAGGGATATGATATTGCCATCGGATCCCGGCTGCTCCCGGAGAGCAGGATCACCCGGAGCGGAGGACGGGAGATTGCGAGCAGGGGATACAACTTCCTGGTCAGGACAATCCTCGGGAGTAAGCTGTCCGATCACCAGTGCGGGTTCAAAGGATTCAAACGGGACCGGCTCCTTGCCCTGATTCCTTCTGTACGAGACACGCACTGGTTCTGGGATACCGAGGTGCTGGTCCGGGCCGGACGGGCAGGATACCGCATCTATGAGTTCCCGGTCATATGGAAGGAGAGTGGAAAAACTACCGTGAAGAGAAGAGACATCTGGGATATGGGAAGGGCGATTTTCCGACTCTGGTGGCAGGTGCATGTATCGGAAGATTAGCGCAATCCTGATCTCTACCATCATCGCGGTAGGGATTATTGCCTTCATGCTCTACCGGGTCTGGGATGACCTCCTGGTAGCTCTGGAGCATGCCGTCTGGTACTATCTCCTCGTTGCATCCCTCATCTGCCTGGCGGCCTGGTTCCTCCGCGGTTTCCGGTACAAGGTCATCCTCTCCCGAATCGGTATTTCCTGTGGACTTCTCTTCTCAACAGGATGCATTTTTATCAGCCAGACTGCAAACCTCATCGTTCCGGCACGACTCGGCGACCTTGTCCGGGTGTTCATCCTGAAACACGAATATCAGGCCACAATCTCACAGGGTATCTCATCCCTGGTTGTAGAACGGGTCTTTGATATCGTGACTGTCGCACTCCTTGGCGCAGTCTCGCTCCTCTTTGTGATTAATGTCCCCGAATGGTTCTACACTATCATCATTTTCACCCTTGTCCTTGGAGCAGCGTTCTTCATCTTCCTGATCTTTTCCGGCCGCCTGGTATCCGAGAACCGGTATATCAGGATATTTCTCTCTATGCTCGATCAGATCCGGGCAGTCTCCCTCTCGGTCCGCTCTGTTGCCTCCCTTTCAGTCCAATCGGTGGTGATCTGGATCCTTGATGTCTTCGTCTGTTTTTTTGTAGCCCTGATGTTCCAGCAGACGATTCCCCTGGCTGTACTCGTTCTTGCCATCGTCATCGGAAACCTGGTAAAGGCTATACCCCTGACACCTGGCGGGGTGGGAACGTATGAGCTGGCCGTCGCTCTGACCTTCACTGCTGCCGGAGTCGACCCGGCCATTGCCACCCTTATCGCCGTGATCGATCACCTCCTCAAGAACCTGGTCACCCTTGCCGGTGGCATAATCTCCATATACTTTTTCGGTGACTGGGTGATCGACACCATGCGGTCTGCCTTCAGAAAAGAAGTGTACGGAGGTGGAGGCCCTGGCGTATGAAATCCAGCTCTTTGCCGTCATCGGCTGGCTGGGTCTCCTGATCTTTCTGCAGCTCTCGGTCTGGCCGGCTCTCCGCCCTGCACTCAAAGAATTTGCCTACCCGCTCTCATTTCCGGCCTCGCTCCTTTCCTTTACCCTGCTCTCATGGTACTGCGGGCTACTCCATCTCCCCCTCCAGACAGCCCTGGTTCCCTTTGTCCTGCTGTTCCTGTACTATATTGTAAAACAGGAGTATTCCCGAAAGGATTTTTCCGGGCAATGGCCATGGGCCATAGTATTCCTGGTCTTCTTTTTCTTCATGCTCGAGCTCCGGTTCATCAACCCGAGCATCTCCTTTGCCGAGAAATTCATGGACCATGCATTCATGGCATCGATCATGCGGGTACCGGTCGTACCCCCTCTTGATCCGTGGTTCTTGGGAGGAACCCTTGATGTCTACTACTACCTCGGGTACTGGATGTTCGGGTCCCTCGGGGTGGTGACCGGCATCCCGTCCCCCCTGGTATTCAACCTCGCCCTGCCAACCGTGCTTGCCAATGCCGCAGTAGGGATGTTTGCCCTCGCCCACCTGCTCACTGCCCGGATGAGGTGGCTTCCCCTCCTCACCTTCCTGGTCGTAAACCCGTCCTTTGTCTGGAACCTCCTCCAGGGAAAGGCGCTTGGCTCCGTGCTCTGGGACAGTACCAGGACCATCCCCAACACCATCAATGAATACCCGGTCTTCTCCTTCATCTGGGGTGATGTTCACGCCCATGTAATCTCCCTGTTCAACCAGCTGTTCCTGCTCTTCATGCTGGTTTACGCCCTCCTGAGGTGGAGGGAGGCACAACCGGGAGAACGCGTTGTCATCCTTGTGCTCACTGCCCTTTCCCTGGGTTCCATGCCGCTTATTAACACCTGGGACGTGATCCTGTATGCCCCGGTAACCGTCCTCTTTGGGGTATTGATCTGGTACCGGAGCGGTTTTGCGGGAGAGATCCCTTCCGAAGGAATAGTTGATGCCCTGAAACGTGCAGGAGGACGGATTACAGGGAGAGAGAAGATTGAGACCGGTATCCCCCTGACCGGTGGATTGATCACCCGGAGCTGGAGTTACCTCGTCCTGGTTCCCCTGCTTTCAGTCCTCTTCTATCTTCCCTATTACCTGCAGATCAATACCCGGGGAATTCAGGGTATCGGGATCGTGGATACCCCCACCCCGGTACCGGCATTTCTCCTTGTTCATGGAATCTTCATCATACTCTTCCTTATCTACCTTGCACGCGATATCGCAGGGCGGCCACTCCTGCTGCTCACTCCGGTCCCCTTTGCCCTGGCAGGATATGCCGCTGCCGGGGTTGCGGCTCTCCCCCTGGTTTATTTCCTGGCACGAAAGAGGAAAACTCCCGCCGAACTCTTCGCGGTCATCGGTCTTATCGTCATCATCATCTGCGAATTCTTCTATCTCAAAGACAACATGGGTGATACCTACTACCGGATGAACACAGTATTTAAATTCTATCTTCCGGCCTGGATCCTCATGGGAGCTTCAGGTTTTGCCATGGCTGCTACCATGGCATCCCCTCTTTGTGCCCGCCTGAACCTTACACGAGGTGCAAAACGGGCAGCCCTGGTCATTTCCGTGGTGCTCCTTCTCACGCTCCCGGTAGTCATCCCGTTCGAGAATCCCAACCGCGATATGACCCTTGACGGGCTGGCTTACCTGACCGCTTCCCACCCTGGTGATGCGGAAGCAGTGAAGTTCCTCCGTTCCCTGGACGGTGTATCGGGGATTGTTGAAGCGGAAGGTGGCGATTACACCTATTATTCACGGATATCCTCATTCACCGGAATCCCCGGCATTATCGGGATGCCGTTTCATGAGTACATGTGGCGCGCCGATGGATGGTATAGCGAGCGGGTGAATGATGTCCGGCTTATCTACGAAGACCCGGCCAAAACCCGTGAGCTGATGACAAAGTACCGGGCCACTCACCTCTATGTTGGTGAACCCGAAAAAGAACGGTATGCAGTACGGGTTGACGAGGCTGGTCTCAAACTTATTTATGACCGGTCAGGGGTCCGTATCTACACGATACCCGACTGACTTTATCCCCTCCCTCCGCCTACTCACAAACATTTATTGCCATTCCTGTTGAACTGATATGGCTACATCGTCGTTACTGACTGATGAGTGATGAGGGAGACTACGCTACTCCTGAATGAGGTGAGTTATGGCAAAGACATACGTAAAATTCGAGGCGTCTGAAGAGATTCAGAACAAGGCACTCGAGGCTCTTGAGCTGGCACGGGATACCGGCAAGATCAAGAAGGGTGCAAACGAGGCTACCAAGGCGATCGAGAGGAGTGTTGCTGCACTGGTCCTTATCGGCGCTGATGTTGAGCCGGAAGAGATTGTTATGCACCTGGGGCCGCTCTGCGAAGAGAAGAAGATCCCGTACCTGTTTATCAATAAACAAAATGACATCGGGACCGCCAGCGGCCTTGAGGTCGGATCCACTGCTGCTGCGATAGTCAAGCCAGGAAAGGCAAAAGACCTTGTCGATCAGATCGCCAAGCAAATCAGTGACCTGAGAGCGTGAACAGACCATGGCCGATGAAGGAACACCTGCCGAAGTTATCGAAGTGATAGGCTCTACCGGGATGCACGGGGAAGCGATGCAGGTGAAGTGCCGCATTCTTGAGGGTAACAATAAAGGCCGTATCATTACCCGCAACACAGTTGGTCCAATCCGTGAAGGAGATATCCTGATGCTCCTTGAAACCGAGAGAGAAGCAAAAAAACTCTCGAGGCGGTGAGTCGCATGGTGGATCAGAAGAACTGCAGCTTCTGCGGGGAAGGAATCGAACCAGGTACCGGGAAGCTCTTTGTCAGGAAAGACGGATCAATATTCTATTTCTGCAGCTCAAAGTGCGAGAATAATTTCCGGCTCGGCCGGGCACCACGGCGGGTTGCCTGGACCCGGGCAGGCCGGAAAGCGATGGGAAAGGAGTAAACGCGCATGGACCAGACCTTCGTGATGGTCAAGCCGGACGGCGTAACACGGGGGCTTGTCGGTCATATCCTCTCCCGTTTTGAGGAAAAAGGCCTGAAGCTGATCGCTGCCCGTCTCGAAAAACTACCGGAAAAGCGGGTGAGGGACCAGTACAGGGAACATCTCGAGAAATCATTTTTTCCATCTCTGTATCACTACATCACCAGTGGTCCCTGCTTCCTGATGGTGCTGGAAGGAAGGAACGTTGTGCCAGTGGTGAGATCCCTGGTCGGAGCAACCAACCCTGCCGATGCTGCGCCGGGAACCGTCAGGGGTGATTTGGCCATGGATATCGGGAGAAATGTAATCCATGCTTCCGATTCACCGGAAAGTGCCAGGCGCGAGATCGCCCTGCATTTTCCTGAACATGAACTCTGTTCCTACAAACGGACCGATGAGCCGGCTCTCTACGAGTAGCCCGGGGGCAAGGAAAGATTCTTTATTTTTACCGGTCTAATCCCCCATGATGCCAGGGGATCCGGTCACATTCGCTCTTCTCTCCCTTTCTTCCGTTATTATCATCGTCAATCCCCTGGGAGCAACCCTGACCTATGTGTCCCTCACTTCCGGTATGGACGTTCCTGCACGGATAAAGGTTGCAAAAGAATCCTGCTGGTATGCATTCCTGATCCTCCTCGTCTTCGCCCTCCTGGGGGGTATCATCCTCCAGCTGTTCGGGATAACCATAGAGGCTTTCCGGATTGGGGGTGGCATCCTCCTCTTCCTGATTGGTATGGAAATGGTCTACGCACGGACCTCCCGGACCAAGCTCACGGCTACAGAGAAATACGAGAGCATGGACGCAGATGACATCTCGATGACCCCCCTGGCCATCCCCATGATTGCCGGGCCCGGGGCCATCACCACCACTATCGTGCTCATGAATGAGGCAGTCGGTTCTGTTCCGGATATGGCTATGATCCTCGCTGCCATTGTCATCGCCATCCTCCTCACCTACCTTATGATGATCCGATCGGAGAGTATTGTCTCCCGAATCGGCCAGAAGGAGTTCCGGGCGATTAACCGGCTGATGGGCATCCTGCTGATTGCTATAGCCGTTCAGTTCGTCATTTCCGGACTCAGTTCTGCCTTTCCGGTCCTTGCCGAATGACAGCCCGGGCCGAAAGGCTCACGTAACAGGGGGTCAAACCCCTTACCCTGATGAAGCTCTTCGGGACACAGATGGGAAGTGTCTGGGAAGACCCGGAGGCGACATTGAGAAAGGCAGAACCATTTGTCCGGAAGGCAGCTGAGGAGGCAGGATCACTGGTCTGCTTTCCGGAACAGGTTGCGACCGGCTGGGACCCCGCATCAGGAAAATATATCCAGGACCGTTCCGGATCCATCGTAACCTCCTTCAGGAACCTTGCCCGGGACAACGGGATTGCCATCCTCGGTTCATTCAGGGAAGAGCATCCCGGCAAGCCGAGGAATACCTGTATCGTTATCGGTAAGAATGGAGAGGAACTGGCTTCGTATGCCAAGTGCCACCTCTTTACTCCGGCACATGAGGAGGATAATTACCTTGCAGGAAATAGCCTGGGAGTTTTCGAGCTTGATGGGATCAGGTTCGGGCTGGCAATCTGCTATGACCTCCGGTTCACTGAACTCTTCCATGCCTACGCACAGCGGGGGGTTCATGCCATGATCGTCTCTGCCGCCTGGCCTGCCTCACGGATTGGGCACTGGGAGCTCTTCATCAGGGCCCGTGCCCTTGAGCATCAGATCTATGTTGTCGGGATCAATACCACCGGCACCAATCCGGTCGATTGCTACAACGGGCATTCCCTCGCCGCTGACCCGTCTGGCACAATTGTTGCACAGGCGGGAGAAGAAGAAACCCTTCTCCCGGTCTCTCTCGAAAAGGACCTCGTTGACCGGACCAGAGATGCATTCCCGGTTGCCCGTGACCGGAACCCTGCCCTGTATGACCGGCTTCTCTCTGCGGATTTTCACAGACCAGAGTGAGTGGTCCCGCTGCGAAGGCGACCCTGCCTCCTGACAACATCCCGCGTGTATATGAGTGATGAGATACCAATGGCTAGGCAGATGTATCGCCTCAGGTGCGTGAATTGCGGCGAGTCATACCAACCCGATGAGATCATCTATACCTGCCGGAAATGCGGGCATCTCCTCGCGGTCGAGTATGACCTCGATTCCCTCAAAATCAGGCATGAAGTATGGGATAGCCGGCCGCTTTCCGTCTGGCGGTACCGTGAACTGCTCCCGGTAACCATCCAACCCGTCACCCTCCGGGAAGGGGGAACCCCGCTCTATCACCTCGAGCAGATCGGCCGGGAGATCGGGCTGCCCCATCTCTATGCAAAGCATGAGGGCATGAACCCGAGCGGGTCCTTTAAAGACCGGGGTATGACCGTAGGCGTGAGCATGGCCCTCCAGCTGGGCAAGACCAGCGTGGCCTGTGCAAGCACCGGGAATACCTCGGCCAGTCTTGCAGCATACGCTGCCAGGGCCGGGATTCCGGCAGTGGTTCTCCTCCCGGCCGGCAAGGTGGCACTCGGAAAGGTGGCACAGGCACTCATGCATGGGGCAAAGGTCATTTCTGTCAGGGGCAATTTTGACCGTGCGCTCGAGATGGTGCAGGAGCTCTGCATCTCGCACGGTCTCTACCTCCTCAATTCGATAAACCCTTTCCGCCTCGAAGGGCAGAAGACCATCGGGTTTGAGGCTGTTGATCAGCTCGGATATGTCCCTGACCGTTTCGTGCTTCCGGTAGGAAATGCCGGGAATATCTCTGCGGTCCACAAGGGGCTCCGGGAACTCCTCAGTCTCGGATTCATCGACCGGCTCCCCATGATGACCGGCATCCAGGCCGAAGGGTCAAGCCCTGTCGTCCGTGCGATCCGGGAGGGTTTTCCTGAGGTGATCCCCGAGATTCGGCCGGAGACGGTTGCAACAGCCATCCGGATAGGAGCCCCGGTGAATGCAGAGAAAGCACTCACCGCAATCAGGGAGACCGGGGGGACTGCTGAGTCTGTCACTGACGGAGAGATCCTCGCAATGCAGCGGGATCTCGCCAGGAAGGAAGGCATCGGGGTTGAACCTGCATCGGCTGCCTCCGTGGCAGGGGTCAGGAAGCTGGCAGAAGCAGGGATTATCGATCCTGGTGAACATGTCGTATGCGTGGTGACCGGGCACCTCCTCAAGGATCCGGAAACGGTGATACAGCAATGCGAGTCCCCCCTCGAGATAGATGCAGATCTGCAGTCGCTGCTCTCTCTCTTGCAGTGCTCATCCTGAGCGTGCCGGCACTGGCGCTCTCCGCTGAATACAGGGTATATCCCAATGGTTCTGCCTACCAGGGCTCGGTCCGGCTGCAGAATGCCGACCGGTTTGAGTTTACCGAGGTAGGAATGCTTGGTGAAAAGATCCCTGTTCCGGTTACCGGTGTCTCGCTTTCCGGTGAATGTACACCCTGTAATTTTTCATGGAGGGACCGGACAACCATCACTTTTCCGAAGGGGAACTACACCGTTCATTTTACCGGGACCATCAATCAGAACCACATGGTGGTTGCTTTTCCAGAGCCGTATCAGGTGGGCATTTTTCTCCCTTCTGACTTTGATATCAGGAACCGGCTCATTGGCATGATAAATCCCTCTGGCGCAGTTGTTTCTGAAGAGAAGGACGGAAGCCTGATGGTGTCCTGGAATTCAACCCGGAGTGCAGAGCTCCGTTTTTATACCCCTGACCGGGAAGTGTGGCTCACCTGGTTCGGGCAGTTCTGGATCATCGTCGCTATTATCCTGCTCCTGCCATTCTTTCTTTCCCGGAAAAGGGGATGAGACAGGGGAGGAAGAGATTTCGGGGAGGCAGTTACCCCTGCCGGACCGGGGCAGTACCTGAACCGCCCTGATAACCGTCCCGAATCCCTGAAAAATTATTTTTTCAGTTTGATATCAATGCCAAATTTCTCGGCATTCCGGTCAGCAATAGCCTGGATCTTGGCAATCTCAGCCTCGTTCCGTCTGGGTTTGAACAGGTGGCGGAACCGTTTCTGTTCGATGAGGTACTCTTCCACCGGCTTTCGCACCACCTTTTTCACTCTGGTGACCACGCCATTCTCCATCTCGTAGAGGACAAAGAGCCCGGTCTCAATGGCCAGTTTTCCAATGGCAATGCTCTTCTCGCCCTCAAATCCCCACCCCGTGCAGCAGGGGGCATGGATCTGGATGTAACACGGTCCGGGAGTCCGGACCGCCTTCTCCACTTTCTTCTTGAGGTCGGGGGGATAAGCGATGGAAGTCGTTGCCACGTACGGTGCACCATGCGCGGCCAGTATGGCCGGGAGATCCTTTTTCGGGCGGGGGTTGCCGCTCGAGCAGGACCCTGCCGGGCTGGTGGTGGTACTGGCGTCATAGGGAGTGGCCCCGGAACGCTGGATACCGGTGTTCATGTAAGCTTCGTTATCATAGCAGATGTAGGTGAAATCATGACCCCGCTCAAACGCCCCTGAGAGACAGAGCATACCAATATCAAAGGTAGCTCCGTCTCCTCCGAGGGCGATGACCTTCTCCTTCCTCCCCTGCTTTGCCAGGGAGGCCACAATCCCTGAGGCTACCGCTGAGTTGTTCTCGAAGAGGGAGTGGATCCAGGGGACATTCCATGCGGTTTCAGGATACGGGGTTGAGAAGACCTCCATGCACCCTGTGGATGAGACCACGATGGTATCCTTCCCGGCCGCATCCAGGATAAGGCGTGCAGCCATCGCTGCCGCACATCCGCCACAGGCCCGGTGGCCCGAATCAAAGAGCACACAGGCCGCTTCATCGTTCATTTCAGCACCTCCTCCCGGAGGCCGTAGTAGGTGTCCCCCTTGCCGGCCTCCGCATGGGCGACAACCGCTGCAATATCCTTCTTTCTCACGTCCCGTCCTCCAAGGGCGATGATGAAATCGTAAACCGGTATCTGTGTGCCATAGAGAGCGTCCCTCACCTCGAGTGCGACAGCCCCCTTGGACCCGAGGGAGATGTTCTTGTCAAGGACCGCGACGGTACTTACTCCCTTCAGCGCCTTCTGCACTTCGTTTACCGGGAACGGGCGGAACGCCCGGAGTTTGAGCAGGCCGACCTTTTTTCCCTCGTTGCGCATATCATCAATGGCATCCTTGACCGTCCCGCAGATCGATCCCATGGCCACGATAGCACAATCTGCATCGTCAAGCCTGTATTCCTCGACAAGCCCGCTGTAGTCACGGCCGAACATCTCGGAAAACACCTTCCCTGCCTCCGGGATAACCGTCCGGGCCCTGTTCATGGCCTGATCGATGGCGTAGCGGAACTCCATGTAGTAATCGGGTGATGCAAACAACCCGAAACTGATGGGATCGGCAGCATCCAGTTTCTGGTAAGGCCTGAATGGCGGGAGGAACCCGTCCACCTGCTCCTGGGTGAGCATATCCACCGGTTCGTAGGTATGGGAAAGAATGAATCCGTCGAAACAGACGAATGCCGGAAGGAGGATACGGTGATCCTCGGCAACCCGGTAGGCCAGGTAGTGGAGGTCCGTTGCCTCCTGGTTATCCTCGGCGTAGAGCTGGAGCCATCCGGAATCGCGGAGAGAGATCGAGTCCTGCTGGTCGTTCCATATGGAGAGCGGTGCTCCCAGCGCCCGGTTCACGATAGACATGACCACCGGGAGCCGCATTCCTGCACAATTGAAACAGACCTCAAACATAAGGGCAAGCCCCTGCGAGGTCGTGGCAGAGTAAACCCGTGATCCCGCAGCACTTGCGCCCAGACAGGCTGAGAGCGCTGAAAATTCACTCTCGACAGTAATATACTCGGCATCAATCTTGCAGTTGGCCGCCATGTCTGCAAGTGCTTCAACGATGTGGGTCTGGGGGGTGATGGGGTACGCGGCGATGACCTGCGGTCTGCAATAGCCAACCGCTTCGGCAACGGCATGAGAACCTTCCATGATCTCGAGCATCCTACTTCTCCTCCTTTTTCATCTCGATGGCTTCTGACGAGCATTCCTCTGCACAGAGACCGCACCCCTTGCAGTAATCATAGTCGGGCACAGGGAGTCCTTCCTCATCCTCCCCAATGCACCCTTCCGGGCAGATGATTTTACACATCCCGCACTTCGTGCACTTCTCAGCGGTGAATTCCGGCCGGAATACCCGCCAGGAACCGGTACGGTTATCACGGGACTTTCCGGGTCTTGCCGTGCAGCCCAGTCCGATAGCCATGATCAGGCCGCCCCCTTGACAACCTGGTATGCCTCTTCGGCTGCTGCTATGTTCTTTTCGGCAAGATCTCCCTTGAACCGTCTCCTGACTGCATCCTCAAGGGCAGCAAGCTTGATCTCCCCGCTTGCTGCGGCAAATGCACCCATGAGCGTGGTGTTGGTGATTGGAACACCAAGCTGCCTGAGGGCGATTGATGTGGCATCAATGGTGATGACCTTCACCCCTTCCGGGAAGGGATACATGAGAGCCTTCTCAGTATTGATGATGGCAATCCCTCCCGCCTTTAATCCCAGAAAGACATTGACGTCCCGGATGAGGGTGCTGTCCTGGACAATGATGTAATCCGGTTCATAAATCTGGCTGCGGAGGCGTATCTTCTGGTTATCAAACCGGACAAATGCCTGCACCGGGGCACCGCGACGTTCGACTCCAAACGCCGGAAACGCCTGCGCATACATTCCGCCTTCAAAGGCAGCAACCGCGATCAGTTCGGCAGCGGTGACCGAGCCCTGGCCACCCCTGCCATGAATACGAAGCTCTCTCAAGAAAATCCCTGTATAATCTTACATGATTAATTTACAGTCAACTGGCGCAACTGTAAATTATGGAAGGTTGTTCGACCGGCGATACTGAATTTGTACTATACCTTAGTCAGGAAGAAATAAAAAAATTAGCATGATTGATAATGATGGATCCTTCCCTATCAGAGGGTATGGTGGAAGCAATTCATCAGGTATCTTCTCTCGCATGGTAAGATTTCATCAGCCATGATCAATCCGGGATGCTGTTCCTTGAGTGAGAACACAGGCCTCTTTCCCGTTGTTTTGGCATTCCTCACATTCGAATTCAAGGGTTGAGTGGTAGATTCGAAATCGTTCCAACCGTCGTTTTATCTCACGCTTTATAGTCTCATTCTCCCGTGCATCGTGCTCACAGCTGTAAATATGGGCATCGATTACCCGTACGTTTGAACTGAGGCTCCAGATGTGCACATCATGAACTCCTTGTACACCATCCACGGCCGTTATTTCACGGATAACATCATCATAGTCTAAGTCACGAGGGGCAAACTGGAACAGCACTTCGGTAGCCTCCCGGAGGACACCCAGGGCTGTGACCATGATGACCAGGGCGATACCTGCCGATAAAATTGGGTCGACCAGATTCTGGCCGGTTACCATGATCCAGAGTGCTGCTGCGATGACGGCAAGCGAGGAGAGAGCATCACTCATTACATGGAGAAAAGCCCCACGTACATTCAGGTTATAACTCCCATGCAGGTAATATGCAATGATCACGTTCGCCGCAAGACCAACAAGGGCGACGATGAGCATCACCGTGCTTTCAACCGCTCGCGGGAAGAGAACCCTCTGGTACGCTTCATAGAGGATCAGTCCACTTACTCCAATGAGGAGGATGCCATTGATAAATGCTGCAAATATCTCTGCCCGATGGAGACCATAGGTCCTCTTTTTTGTTGGAAGGGAACGGGCGGCGCGGATCGCTGAAAGTGCAAGTAGAAGCGATGATGCATCGATGAACATGTGCCCGGCATCAGAGAGGAGGGAGAGGGATCCTGATATGAACCCGCCGGCAACTTCAATGAAGAAGACCATCACGGTGACGATCACACCGATTCTCAAAGGTCTGGTGTAATCTTGCCTTCCCTTGATGACATCTGATTCGTGTCTCTGAGCTTCTTCTTCACCAATCATTTGAAAATACACTTTGGGGTGTATGAGGGTTATGAACCGTTGTATTCTCAATAGTCAGGTGATGTCATCATTCTCCTTGTCTTTTCGCGGGACAGCTGCGTCAGGTCATCTTTTGTGAGAATACCGGACTTTCCATCCCGTATCACCGCTACCCGGTCAGTACAGGAAAGGCAGGGATCGATAGATGCCACGATGATTGGGATATCCGCGAGTTGCTCGCCCTTGAGCATCGGGATCCAGGACATCAGGTTGCTATAGGAGGAGGCTTTCACCTTCCATGTCGCCGGGGCCTCGTTCCCGTCCATGCGGACATAGTGCAGGCACTCGCCTCTCGGGGCTTCCACCCTGCTGATGGCCTCTCCCTGTGCCTTTTTTAACGTGAGCAGCAGTTTGGGCATCTTCTTCTCCCAGAGGATCTCTCCGGGAGGCAGATTATCCAGGCACTGCTGGATAATATCAATCGACTGGGCGATCTCAAGGAGCCTGACGATGATACGGTCATATACATCCCCCTGAGGTCCCCCGAATTCCTGCGGGGGCAGGACGGGGCGGATATCGAGGTCGCCATAGGCACAGAAGGGGTAATCGTGCCGGATATCCATGGCGACTCCTGATGCCCGTGCGGTCGGGCCAACGGCACAGAGGAACTGGGCATCCCGGTAGCTCAAAAGACCGTGGCCCCTGCACCGCATGCGTATCGTGCTGTCATCTAAGAAGACAGTCTTCATCTGGTCAAGCAGCCCGCGGTAGTAGGCAAGGCACCGTTCAATTGCGGGGCGCTGGTCGTTGCTGATGTCCCTGCGGACGCCCCCGATCTGGATCATCGCGTAGTGTACCCTTGTTCCGGCGATGATCTCGATAAGGTCCAGCGATTGCTCCCTCACTTTCCATACAAGGTAAAAGAGGGAGTCAAACCCGAGCTCATGAGCGGCTACCCCAGCCCATAAGAGGTGTGACTGGATCCGCTCGAGCTCAAGCATGATGGTCCTGATATAGTCGGCCCTGACGGGGACTTCAATATCGGCAATCTGCT
Source organism: uncultured Methanoregula sp. (assembly GCA_964353765.1). Classification (GTDB taxonomy): domain Archaea; phylum Halobacteriota; class Methanomicrobia; order Methanomicrobiales; family Methanospirillaceae; genus UBA9949. The sequence continues at coordinate 54,515 of CAYGWN010000034.1, forward strand.
CCACAGCCAGTGCAAACGTGAGTGAGTGCACAATCCCGCAGATGCCGCATATCCTTTCGGAGAGGTAGAGGATCTGGATCGGGTTCCTCCTCATGCCCATCCATTCGATGCCCCGATGAGTATTACCGGGCGCAAAGTCCACCGATCTGACCACTTCTCCTTCCATCTGGAAGGTAAACATGACCGGCTCTTTTAAGGCTGGGTGCACGGGTCCTATCGGGATCGTATAGGTGGTTGATTTTTTCGTTGTATTGCCGTTCATTCTGCTGCGCCTCCCGGCTTTCCTTCCTTT
>CAYGWN010000035.1:0-15581 GCA_964353765.1 uncultured Methanoregula sp.
GGACAATACCCCGGGGTGCACCCTTGAAGCCCGTGGATTCTCCGATGGTGTCGATGAATTTGCCCGTCTCGGGGCTGTCATTATCGGGGTGAGTGCCGATACTATTGACAGCCATAGGAAATTTGCTGAGAAGCAGAACCTACGGTTCAGGATCCTCTCTGATGCAGACCATACGGTACTTCGCTTGTACGGCGTCTGGAAGGATGTGCCGTTGATTTCATCCATCGCAGGCATCGAGCGAAGCACCTTCCTCATCGATCCTGCGGGAAACATAGCAGCAATATGGCGGAAGGTGAAGGTCTTCGGCCACGTCGAAGAAGTGAAACAGAGACTGCGAGAACTTTCAGATCGTTCCTGATTCAGACCGGGAGGGTCTCTCCCCCGGCCTTCCTGATGAGCTCTGCTCCCTTACTGGCAGGATCATTGACTTTCCGGGATACGGCATAGGCCTCAAGTTCACCTGCCGGATACGGGGTGAGTACCTTCCGGAGGGTCTCCGCGTCAAGCGGCTGCTGGAGAAGCCAGGTCTCTTCGTCTTCTGACCGGAGGATTGCCGGCATCCGGTCGTGGTAGCAGGAAACAAGGGTGTTTGGCTCGGTAGTAACGATCACAAAAGTCTTTCTGACCGTACCATCCGGTGATCTCCAGAGATCGTACAGCCCGGCGAAGGCAACGAGGGCGTCATCTTTCCGGTGAATATAGTGGGGCACGGACGTTTTCCCTGACTTTTTCCATTCATAGAACCCGCTGGCCGGGACCAGGCAGCGCCGGTTCAGGAGAGAATGCCGGAAGAAAGGTCTCTCTGCAAGGGTTTCTGCACGGGCATTGATGGCATGACGGACGGCTGCCGGGTCCTTTGTCCACGAGGGGATGAGCCCCCATACCATCTCCACCAGGGCCCGTTCCCCGCCTTCGGTCCGGGTCACCACCGGGACAGGCTGGGACGGGGCGATGTTATAGCGTGGCTCCATCGCAGGTTGGGGAGGGGTCACCCCGAACCGTTCCGGGAGCCCGATGGTGAGGGTGATGGTGAACCGCCCGCACATGGTTCATCCCTCCCCCTGCACCAGGGAATGCTCCGCTGACCGTCCCGGGAGACCAATTATGGCAGCAAGGTCGCGGATATCATCGATTGCATGGTCAGCCCCCCCGGTCGTCCCGGCCTTCGGGAAGTGGTCCCCATACCGGGCATACACCGTTTTCATGCCGAGGATCTTACCCGGTGCAATGTCCCTCCGGGGACTGTCGCCGACCAGGATGGTCTCTGCCGATCCCTTCGCCATCTTTTCCAGGGCATAGAGGAACGGAAGGGTGCTTGGCTTGAATGAACCGGTCAGCTCGAATGTGACCACCGGGTCAAAGAACCCGGCGAGGCCGGTATGGTTCAGCCTGGCCATTGCATCCTGATAGCCGGCATCGGTCACCAGGGCCATGGGGTACCCGTGCTCCTCAAGGAGGCTCAGTGTCCGGGGGACCCCCGGATAGGTCACGAGGTTTGCAATTTTTTCAGCCCGGTAAATCCGGCAACATCTTTCGAAGGTTGCGGGATCGAAACAGCCATGGTCGACAAGGAAATCCCTGATGTTAGCCGGGTCTTCAAATCCTCCCTGCCTGCGGAGGAAGTAGGAGAAGAGATCCTCTGCCGAACCCCTCCCGATATAGGCAGTCACCTCCCTGCAGGCCTGCATCTTTGCAGAAACCAGGTCAAAGAGCGTGTTATCCATATCGAATATTAAGGCATTGATAGGTTTTTGAATAATATTTGTCACCACTTTTTGGTCGTTTTTCGCAATCTGGTATCTACTTTTGATATTATGAAATAGTCGTTTGCATGGTGAAATTGAGAAAAGCGCTGTTCGCATCACTACCAAGACCAGCCAGTGCATCTTATACCGATTCCGCGGGTGTGCCTGCACCTCATGTTGTGCGATGAGGTAGGGCAGGATCACCGTCTTTGTTGGAGAAAATTCTCAAATCGGGAGTATAATTCTATATATTGAAAGTTGGTATCATCTCTTTTGGTACTAGTCGAGGCGGAGTTCTTTTGTGTTGGCGTTATCCGCTCGTTTTCACACCCGTCCTCCCCACCGTGCTTATTGGCGCGAACGTCGGTGGGAAGCCCGACTCCATCAGCCCGAAAGTACATATTTGAAAACCAGCCTTGGAACAGTCAGACTTCCATTCCCATTTTTATACAAAAGGATCGATGATCTCCTTCCAGCGTTCACATTTTGATCGGGCATCATCGCGTTCGCAATTAAATTTTCTACAGAACAGAATTTTCCCATCGTCCTCTTCACGGAGAAAAATTTGTCTATACTCACACCCTTTGCATGGGTTCATAAGTTAAGCACCCACCTTATATTTTTTTACTTGTATTGTGGAGAATTGTTTTCCGTAGTCTTCCCCCATTTCAAATAAATTCTCATTTTATTATTTTGACTGATTGTTAACTGCATAATAGAAAATAAAGCCATTCCTACCTTACGGGTGAGCTGCTGTTGTGCGAATCCAATATTACTGCCGTAACGTGGTGGTGAAGAATACCTGATTCCATTTCTTGTGAATTGTATTCTCCTTTTTTCATCATGTTACTATTGATGGGGAGATACTAGAACCAGCCGATCGGGGCTGAACTGATAATCACCATGAACTGGATAATATTTTAGTAAAAAAACCTGGTATATTGCCCCTCTATTCAAGCGTGAAGAAGAACGAAGCACCCTTGTCCACTTCACCTTCTGCCCAAACCTTCCCCCCGTGACGCTCAATAATCCGGTAAACGATGGCAAGCCCTATCCCGGTGCCTTCATACTCCTTTTCATCGTGAAGCCGCTGGAACACCGAAAAAAGTTTATCGGCATATTTCATGTCAAACCCGACCCCGTTATCCTTTACAAAATATACGGTCTTTCCATCCTTCTGGAAAGCACCTATCTCAATCTTTGCCACTTCCCTCGTTTTTGTAAACTTCAGGGCATTGGATATGATATTATTGAAGACCTGCTTGATAAGCGCCGGATCCCCTTCACAGCGAGGGAGGGGATCAATGTGGATCTGGATCTGTCGTCCCTTCTGCAAGGGTTGAAGTTCTTCGAGTATTTCCTGGACGATCTGGGCAGGAATTATGTTCTGCCTTATAAGGGGTTGCCGGGACATTCGTGAAAAATTAAGAATGGCATCAATAAGATCCGCCATCTTCTGCGCATTTGTCCGGATTTTCTCAAGGAGCACCTGTCCCCCGGGATCAAGAGCACCCGTGTAATCATGCAGGAGGATTGAGGAAAATCCGTCAATGGCACGGAGTGGAGCCCGCAAGTCGTGGGATACTGAATACGAGAACGCTTCCAGTTCCCGGTTTGCGATTTCAAGGTCGGTGGTCCTTTCTGCTACACGGCGTTCCAGTTCCTCGTTCAGTTTCCGGATATCCTCCTCAACCTGCTTGAGCTGGGTAATATCAACGAGAATACCACGGATTCCCATCACCTTACCTTCTTTGATAATCGGTGAGGAATAGACCAGGGTTATCAGCACGGATCCGTCTTTCCTGACCATACGGTACTCCGCGGCATCGATTTTCTGGCCTGCAAGCGAATTCATAAAATTCAATTGCGCCAACTCACGATCTTCAGGCAGGATAAACTGGGTGAAGTGCAGACCATTTGCCAGTTCTTCCCATGTATACCCGAAACTTTCATAGGCAGGCTGGTTGACGTACGTGAGTCTTCCGGTGAGATCGATCTCGTATACTACCTGGGGCAGCAGGTTGGCAAGATCCCGGAACTTTCTCTCGCTTTCGATAAGATCCTGTTCGATCTTCTTTTTCTCTGTATTATCCCGTCCGACTGACTGGTATTCAGTAACGTTCCCATCAGCATCGAAGATAGCCCTGTCATTCCATTGAACCCATCGGATTTCATTGTCATGGGTAATAATCCGGTGTTCTATCGTTGCACTCGGATGCTCGGGGGTCAGTGAGGAAAAATGTCGCTGCAGGGGTAGCTTATCTTCATCGGGAATCCGGGGCCACATAATTTTTCCCAGCATTTCACTGCAGGATATCCCGAAATAGCGACAGTAGGCTTCATTGACAAATACATGGGTACCATCGGGGAGGAAACGGACGATCAGTTCGGTCTGGGTTTCAACAACGTTCCTGAAGTCTTCTTCACGCTTATGGAGCTGCAGGATCATGTTCTTCAGGTTATTTACCAGCGCTGTGATACTTTCCTCGACTTTTCCGACCTCAATGATGTTAGCATGGGAGAGGGGATGATCCAGGTTCCCTTTCGCAATAGTATCAATATCATCAACCATGCGCTGGACAGGTCGTGTCAGCTGCCGTGAGAGGACGAGGGCAATTCCTCCCGTAAGGGTCACGGCAAGAAGGGCAACCAGTGCATGGTAGACGAGAAGGTTGTTCAGCGCTGCCTTCATTGCTGATTGATCATAAACAAGCTCGACAATCCAGCTGGTATCAGAGGCATACCCTTTGTTGGAAAGATCTACGAAAAGATACCGGGTAAATGTATTGTTATTCTTATCTTCTATCTGGATTGTTCCTCTCTCCTTGGCCACCTGTTTCACTACGGATGGCGCTTTTCCTCCGGATTCATTCCCAATGGCCCTCCCCATCGTATCAAAGGCCCTGAAACTGAGGATGTTGGGATTATGGAGTGCAATTGCCTTCAGCTCGTCATAGTACTGAACACGGGGCCGTTCCCCAAAGCCTTCTTCAGATAATCCAAGCTCTAGGATATAGTGGTGATCAGGGGTGGGTATATAGGCGTATTTTCTCAGGTTTCCCGATGATTCCTCAAACACGACCCGGTCAGGAAAGAACCCCTCCTTATTGATAATATCTTTAAAATAATCGTAGGTGTAAGGCCACTGGGAAAAATCGAGGTATAAATCAGGTGTGTAGGTTGTAGCCTCAACGATCAGGGAATCGTTGATGATATAGAGGTCCATGGAATTGCCCAGCTCTTCCTTCATCCCCTGCAGGTCCAACTTTGACGGATCTCCCCCGGTCTGCTCATATTCCTGGAGGAACAGCGCAAATCCCTCCCTCATCTTAAGATTGAGATTATTATCCAGGATCTCGTAGGTGCCATCGACAACACGGACGCTCTGTGCAAGATCGTCCTCCGTCTGCTGCTGCATGGCGAGGGCACTTTTCTGGTAGGTCTCCTCTGCCTGACGGTAATCGAAATAGGTAATACCTGCAGCGAGGACAAGGATGAGAAAAATCATGGAAATGAGAAAGATATGAAAGAAAGAAAGGCGAATCCTTGAGTTTTTACCCCTATCCCCTGTTGTTCCTGTCATTACCGGGCCTCACGTACAGTGTTCGATTGTCATACCACCCGGGAAGGATCCTTGTACAGAATAGGAGAGGAGGATTGTCATCACGACGTCATGCATCCCAACAAAGGCATAAATTGGTGTTTTGTTGCAGGATTGCCCGACCAATAGGATCCCCCGGTACCTTATCTGATGATATTTTCGCTATCGAATAAACCTATGCCTTACAATGGCGCAAACGGAATCAGCTGACAGAGGTGGAAGTGTCATGATCCCCTGCACCCTTTGCGGGAATAATCCAGCGTCTGGATATATCTGTATCAGAAAATCGTGGTGCAGTCTGGAGAAAAAACAGGTGATTCTGTACCTCTCCACTTCAGGTTCGGGAAGGGAGGAGGATACAATTACTCCAGGCCCACGGTCGGTATGCGATTATTCCGGCGGCGCTCCCCTTTCAAAGAGTGCTGACAGATCTCCGGTTATCAGCCCTTTTCGTGCTTCGTCTATCCACTGGTTCATGAGGAGGTAGTGACCCTGGCAGAGGAATTTTTCCCCCCGGGCATCTTCCCAGGCAATGGGTTCCGTACAGCCCCGGAAGATGCAGGAGCCGGACCGCTGCCCCCGGATCATCTGGTATCCCCTGATGTCGGGAATGGTGGAGATGACCGTGTACTGTTCAATGAGAGCCCTGAGCCGGGAGAGCGGATCGGGAGACATGGCTGGATCTTTTCCGGACAGTGTCTTGAACGTTCCTGTCATTTTTATTGACGGGGTCTTTGGTGAAGGTGTGAGGGGCAGAATCGAAGGGAAAATCTGCTCCGAAGAAAGCCCGGGCAGACAGGCTCCAAAGCTATTTAGAACGTGAGGTGGTACCTCCCGATCAGGGGTGAACCATGATCCTTCGAAAAATTTCATCAGAGGGGATATCCCATAACTCCTTTTTCATCAGTGCCGGGGGAAAAGCTGCGGTCATCGACCCGAGGAGGGACGCCGAGATCTACCTCGACCTTGCCAGGGAAGCCGGGGTGAAGATAACCTCCATCTTTGAGACGCACCGGAACGAGGACTACGTCACCGGGTCAGTCGAGCTTGCTGCCCGGACCGGGGCGGAGATCCTCCATGGTCACCAGATGGACTTTGCCTATGGGACGAAGGTGAAGGAAGGGGATGTCCGCTTGCTTGGGGCGGTCGAACTGAGGGTCCTTGAAACCCCCGGACATACCCTGGAGAGCATATCGGTTGTGGTGACTGACCGTGAAGTCTCCGATAAACCCTATGCGGTATTTTCCGGTGATGCCCTCTTTTCCGGAGAGGTGGGGAGGACCGATTTCTTCGGCCCGGAACGGCGGGGCTGGGCTTCTGAGCTGCTGTATGAGAGTGTGACGGGAAAACTGCTGCCGCTCGGTGATCAGACCCTGGTCTTCCCTGCCCATGGTGCAGGGTCAGTCTGCGGTTCTGAAATCAGTGACCATGAGTTCACCACCATCGGGTACGAGAAACTCTCAAATCCCCTGCTCCAGATCTCCCGGGATGAATTCATCTCCCGCAAAATTACCGAACACCACTACCTGCCGCCCTACTTCAAAATGATGGAGAAGCTCAACAAGGAGGGTGCGCCCCCCATCCACCACCTTCCCGACCTTGCGGCATATTCTGTAAAGGAGGTCATGGAGCAGCGGGAAAAAGCCCAGGTTGTTGATATCCGGTCACCGACCTCGTTTGCTGCCGGGCATGTCCCGGGCAGCTTCTCCATCTGGAGAGAGGGTATCCCTGCCTTTATCGGGTGGTTCCTGAACTACTCTGATCCTATCATCCTGGTGGATGACTTCAACTGCAACCTTACCGATGTGGGCAGACACTTTGTACGCCTCGGTTATGACAATCTCAAAGGATACCTTGCGGGCGGGTTCCCTGCATGGTTCAAATCAGCTGCCCCGGTCGCATCATTTGCTGCGTGGTCAGTACAGGAATTTATGGAAAGGAGAGAGAGCAAGGACCTCTTTATCCTCGATGTACGGGATATCCGCAATGTCATCTCGGTGGGGACGATCCCCGGTGCGCACCACATATATATCGGCGAGCTGCCGGGAAGACTGGGCGAAGTGCCGCAGGATATGCCCGTTGCTGTCTATTGTGACGCAGGATACAAGGGCTCCCTCGGGGCCGGTATCCTTGCCGCAAACGGCTACCGTGAGATAGCCAATATTCTCGGCGGAATGACCGCTTACCTGAGAGCCGGATATCCGGTCGAAAAGCGATCATAATCCCCATTTTTTCCGCACCTGAATTTCCAAAAATTTATTGTGCACCGGTTGCTATGTCCACCTGTGGATAACCCATGGACATCGTGAAAATTCCCCGCATGGAAAAGAGCGATTATGATAAACTTATCGAGGAGGGGTACATCTGCCGCATTGCCTTCCAGGGAGAGAAATATCCCTATATTGCCCCGTTCCTCTATGTCTTTGATGGTAAATTCCTCTACTTCCTCTCCACGAAGTACGGGAAGAAGATCGAGTATTTCCGGAAGAGTCCCTATGTTGCAGTGGCAGTGGAGAAATATACCCGGGACCTCTCTTCCTATGCCTTTGTCAGCCTGCAGGGATATCTCGAAGAAGTGACGGACTCAATCGAGAAGAAGATCATCAGGGAAGAGTTTGTCAACCTGGTCAAGGATCGCCGCCTCTCGAAAAATATCCTTGCTGCGCTCGGGCACTCCCCGCAGGACCCGCCGGAGGCCATCGCCCGTGAAGAGCGATCGCTGGTCTGGAAACTCACCGGGGTCAGGGATCTCGTAGCCCTGAAAAACCTCTGAACCCTCTCTTTTTTTGGATCTTCAGGTCCTTTCAACAAGGGTCAGCATGTCCTGCAGACTGGTTACCGGCCGGGAGCAGACGTGCTGCCTGCAGACATAAGCCCTGCTCTTCCCGTCATCTGCTTCCATGTTCCCGGTGAACGGTGCAATCTGAGCTAGTTCGTCCTTGTTTTCGGCCGTTCTCATGATCACAACGGTAAACGGGAAAAAACCCTGGTCAAGGAAACGGATCATCTCGCGGGCGCTCTCCCGGTCCTCCCCTTCAGCGATGACTACTTCGGTTGAAGGGCCGAATACGTTTGACAGGCCGGACAGGAAGAAGGTGGATGAAGCCGGTGAACGGGTCAGGGACTCGGTGTAGAGCTTCGCCAGGTCAGAGGCTTTCTTTTCGTGGGAGGTATCCCCGGTGAGCAGGGAGAGGCGGAGGAGGTTGCAGAATGCTACTGAGTTTGCCGAAGGAATTGCACCGTCATAGAGGTCTTTTTGCCGGGCAATAAGATCGTCCCGGTCCGCAGGAGAGGTGAAGTACCCTCCGTTTTTTCCATCCCAGAATGCCTCATCGAAGGTCTGCTGAAGCTCAAGCGCTGCTGACAGGTATTCCGGTCTGAAGGTTGCCATATAGAGATCAGTAAGGCCGAAGATAAGGAACGCATAGTCCGGGGCCATACCCCCGATCCCGGCAGTCCCGTTACGGTAACGGTGCAATAGTTCTCCATTTCCGGTTTTCATCCTGCCGAGGATGAAAACAGCTGCCTTTTCAGCTGTGGCGAGAGAACGGGGGTCAGAAAAAGCCCTCCCGGACCGGGCGAAGGCGGCAATCATGAGCCCGTTCCAGTCAGAGAGTATCTTGTCATCGGTAATCGGCGCCTCCCTCCTCTTCCGGTACTCATGGAGGATATCCCGGGCAGAAGCGATGACCTGGTCAACCTCCTCACCGGGCATTCCTATCCGGTCTGCCAGATTCCCCGGGTCCCGGGCAAGGTAGAGGATGTTCTTTCCTGTCCGTTCCCCGGTCACGGAATCGATGAAGTTACCCGCCGTGGTCAGGTGCCAGGCTTCAGCAACAATGCGGAACATAGCGGCAGGAAGGAGATCTTCGATCTCTTTTCTCGTCCAGAGATAGAACCCGCCCTCCTCCCCCCTGGTATCAGCATCCATCGCCGAGTAAAATCCCCCTTCGGGAGATGTCATCTCCCGCTCCACGAATATCAGGCATTCCCTGGCGATTCTCTCGTAGAACCGGTCCCCTGTCAGCTGCCAGGCCTCGATGAAGGCAAGGGCCAGGAGAGCCTGGTCGTAGAGCATCTTCTCGAAGTGCGGCACGAGCCAGCGGACATCGGTTGCATAGCGGTGGAACCCGAAGCCGAGCTGGTCATACATCCCTCCCAGGGCCATGGCCCGAAGCGTCGTTTCTACCATCCCACGTGCTTTCTCATCCCCCCTGAGCCGGTGAAAGCGGAGCAGGAAGAGGAGGTTGTGGGGGATCGGAAACTTTGGTGCCCCCCCAAACCCTCCGTTCACCCGGTCGTAGCGGAGAAGCAGTTCCTGCAAGCCGGCATCAAGCATACTCCGTTGAGGACTCCTTCCGCGGGCTGGCGATGTGTCAAGGGAACTGGTCACGGCCGCGGCAACCGTGAGCATTTTCTCCCGGTCCTCCTGCCACATCCTGGCAAGACCCGAGAGGACATCGATGATCCCGGGATTCCCGAACCGGCGCTCACGCGGGATGTAGGTCATGGCAAAGAACGGTCTTTTATCAGGTGTAAGAACAAGATTCAGCGGCCAGCCGGCAGCGCCGGACAGGAGCTGGCTTGCAGTCATGTACAGCTGGTCGAGGTCAGGGCGCTCTTCGCGGTCAACTTTGATGGACACGAACTGCTGATTGAGCACGCGGGCAACTTCAGGATCTTCAAAGGATTCTTTCTCCATCACATGACACCAGTGACAGGTAGCATACCCGATGGAGAGAAACACCATCTTATCCTCCCGCGCCGCTATCCCGAAAGCCTCCTCCCCCCAGGCATGCCAGTCAACCGGGTTCCGTGCATGCTGGAGGAGGTACGGGCTCACCTCGTCAATGAGCCGGTTCTGTTTTCGATGCTCCGAAACGGCCTCCTTCTCTCTTGCCATGATCTCACCGATTCCTCTCCTCTCATATGTGGGACTGATACTATTGAGAGGTTTGGGATCAGGGAGCCACCATGCTCCACCGGGAATCCCCAAAGGATCGGTATACATTTGTCATCCCGGACAGATTCAGTAGTAGTACTATGGATGAGCCCGAGCGTGGCACCCTCCCGGTATCCAAAAAAATGACGCCGGCCATGACCCAGTACTGGTCGATCAAGGATCAGCACCGGGATGCTATTCTCCTCTTTCATATCGGGGATTTTTACGAGACGTTCGGTGCGGATGCCGAGATCCTGTCCCGGGAACTCGATATTGCCCTCACCTCCCGCGGAAAGGACAGTTCAGGTAACAAGATCCCTCTTGCCGGTGTCCCCTGTCATGCGGTGGAGGGGTATATCGCCCGCCTGATTGGAAAGGGCTACCGGGTAGCCATCTGTGACCAGGTCGAGGATGCAAAGAATGCAAAAGGAGTTGTCAGGCGTGAGGTGGTCCGGGTCATCACTCCCGGAACGCTCATCGATGAAGGGCTGCTCCCATCCCCAATGGCCAGCTACCTCATGGCGGTTTGCAGTGATGTGCGTTCCCCTGACCTTGGACTCGCTTTCCTTGATATCTCAACCGGGGAGTTCTTTGTTACTTCATGCCGGAAGGACGATAAAGCGGCACTGGTTTCAGAACTCCAGCGGTACAGACCAGCCGAAGGTGTTATCCCGGCAGCCCTTGCCGGGGAAGTGGAGAGTATCCTTGGTAAATGCGGTGTCGTGGTCACCCGGGAAAAAGGCACCGGGCCTCTGCCGGAAGATGCAGAAGCGTTCCTGAAGGAGCACTTCAGGGTGGAGGGGCTCGAGGGATATGGGATAACCGGAAATTCCCCGGTGGTAACAGCAGCTGCGCTTGCCCTGCGCTACGCCAGGGAGACCCAGCGCCTCAATCTCTCGCATATCCGTGGCCTCTCCTTCAGACAGCCCGGGGACTTCTGCGTCATAGACAGCGTCACCATCCGGAACCTTGAGATCCTCCAGAGTATCCGGGGACGGTCCGGGGATCCCACCCTCCTTTCGCTCCTCGATCTCACCAATACTCCCATGGGCTACCGGCTGCTGCGGCAGTGGCTCTCTGCCCCGCTCGTTTCGGTGGAAATGATTACCCTTCGGCTCGATGCCGTGGAATTTTTTACCAGGGACACTCCGGCAAGGTTACATGCCCGGAAGCTCATGGCGAAAGCTGCTGATATCGAACGGATTGCCGGGAGGATTGCCTGCAGGAATGCAAGCCCCCGGGATCTCCTCGCCCTTTCACAGACCCTTTCCATTCTTCCCTCGCTGCGTTCACTCCTTGATGGAACGACGGTGCCCTCCGCCGTGCAGACTGCCTGCAGCGACCTTGGCGATGTCAGCTGGATCGTCTCCCTCATTCATCGTGCGATCACCGACGATCCTCCAGCTGCTGTCCGGTTGGGCGGGGTGTTCAGGAACGGATATGATGAGCGGCTCGATACCCTGCGGTCACGTTCATCGAAAGGAAAAGAATGGATTGTCGCCCTGCAGAACCGGGAACGGGAATGCACCGGGATCAGGTCTCTCAAAGTGGGCTACAACTCGGTCTTCGGATACTATATCGAAGTGACCAGACCAAACCTGCACCTGGTACCCCCCGGATATGAACGGAAACAGACCACTTCCACGGGAGAGCGGTATACCCTTCCCGAATTGAAGGAAGAAGAAGCAGCGATTGCCACGGCCGAAGAGCGGCTCTTCGTCATCGAACAGGAACTCTATACCACCCTGTTATCTGAGCTCGGTGAGGGGCTGCCCCTCATCCAGGCAGTATCCCGGGGGCTTGCCACACTCGATCTCCACTCGTCACTTGCAGAGGTGGCGGTGAGGTACCGCTATACCCGCCCGGTCCTCGATACATCCACCGACATCATGATTCGTGAGGGGAGACACCCCGTCGTCGAAGCGAGCGGGAATGTCACATTCGTCCCGAATGACACGACCCTCTCGGGAACCGGTGAGCAGATCCTGATTATCACCGGCGCCAATATGGCCGGCAAGTCCACGTATATGCGGGCGGTCGCCCTCATCGTGCTGATGGCCCAGGCCGGGAGTTATGTTCCTGCCGCCCATGCAAGGATCGGCGTGGTGGACCGTATTTTCTCCCGGGTCGGAGCCTTTGATGACCTTGCCAGTGGCCAGAGCACGTTCATGGTGGAGATGCTTGAACTGGCCAATATCCTCAATAACGTGACTCCAAGAAGCCTGGTTATCCTCGATGAGATAGGGAGGGGTACGAGCACCCTCGATGGATACTGCATCGCCCGTTCGGTACTGGAGTACCTCCATGGAAGAGGCCGCGCAGGTGCCCGGACCCTCTTTGCAACCCATTTCCACGACATTGTCTCAGCCGAATCCGAATTAAAAAGGGTCAGGAATTATCATTTTGCGGTCAGGGACACAGGAAACGAGATCACCTTCCTCCGCAGGCTCATCCCGGGGGCCACAGACCGGAGTTACGGTATCCATGTCGCCTCCCTTGCCGGAGTGCCGGCAAAGGTGACCGACCGTGCTTCAGCCATCCTGCAGGAGATCATGGCGGGTGAAAGCGGGCCGGCAGGCAGGGTACAGCGCTACACCCAGATGCTCCTCATTGATGCCCCCGCGGCTTCACCTGATCCCCTGATCCAGGATATCCGGGACCTTGATCCCGACAGTATGACCCCCCGTGAAGCCCTGGACACCCTCTATGATCTCCACCAGAGAGCAGGAGGACGGAAAGGGAGGGGACCGTGACAGCGGGAAGCAGGATCCGCCAGCTCGATGCATCAACGGTCAGCAGGATTGCGGCAGGGGAAGTGGTGGAGCGGCCGGCTTCCGTTGTCAAGGAACTTGCCGAAAATGCCATAGATGCCGGAGCGACGGACATTGATATCAGGATCACTTCCCGGCTGGGGCAGATCACCGGAATCACGATTACTGATGACGGGTGTGGTATGAACCATGACGATGCCCGGATGGCTTTTACCCGCCACGCAACGAGCAAGATCAGGGACCTCCCGGACCTCTTCTCCTGTACAACGCTCGGTTTCCGGGGGGAAGCCCTGGCCAGCATTGCCGCAGTCTCACGGGTCACCATCGTCACCCGGGAAAAAGGCGGGGAAACAGTCTCCGGCTCCCTGATAGTCAATGAGGGCGGGAAGATTGTGGAGGATCGGGAAGCCGGGTGTCCGGGCGGGACGAGTGTTTCGGTCGAGAAGATCTTCTTCAATACCCCCGCACGGAGAAAATTCCAGCGATCGCTCCCGGCAGAGATTGCATTGATCTCCGGGATGGTTGAGCGGCTGGTCCTGACGCATCCCGGAATTGCCTTCCGTCTCACCCATAACGGGAGGGAGAAGATAGCCGTTCCTGGCAGCGGCGGGCTCATGGATGCCATCATCCACCTCTTTGGACTTGAAATTGCCGGACAACTCCTGCACGTAGATACCGGAACACCCGGTGCTGGCATCCGGGGTGCCATTTCAGTCCCCGATCTCTCCCGTAAAAATCCGTACCAGATGTACCTTTCCGTCAATTCCCGTCCCGTCTTCTCCCGGAACCTCCTTGCAGCAATAAGGAAGGCATACGGAACACTCCTTCCGCAGGACCGGTACCCGGTTGTCTTCCTTGACCTGGCTATCCCGGTGACCGAAGTCGATATCAATGTTCACCCCACCAAGCGGGAAGTCCGGTTCGGGAGCGAGGCACAGATCCTCGCGACGGTCACAGACCAGCTCCGGGCTGTCCTGGAATCTCACCGGCTCATCCCGGAAAAAGATGCCAGCCGGGCGGCAGGACGCCGTGGACCATCCGATGGTTCAGTCCCGCTCAGGTATATCTCTTCCGGACCGGTCCCTGACGGAGTAAAAGAACCATTGCTCCGGGAACGCATCACGACAGAGCGGCAGCTCCGGCTGACGGAAACCGGACCGGCAGCATCCGGGGAGGGGAAGATTCCTGACCTCGAGATCATCGGCCAGTTTGGTGCCCTCTATCTCATCTGCCGGACTCCTGACGATGACCTTCTCCTCATCGACCAGCATGCTGCCCATGAACGGATCCTCTATGACCAGATCGGGAAGTGGCCTTCTTTCCAGGATTATGCCCAGGAGCTGATAGAACCGGTAATCCTCAATCTATCCCCCCGGGAAGCAGAGATGCTCATCCCTGCCATTCCGGCCCTGGAGGAGGAAGGATTCGCCATCGAACCTTTCGGGATCCATACCTGGGCCGTCCGATCGGTTCCGGTCGCCCTTGGAAGACAGATCGACCCTGAGACTGTGCGGGAAGTCATTGCTGAGCTGATTGCCCCGGGGTTCCCGAAAGGTGTGGATCCTGCTGAGCAATTCCGGAGAATTGTTGCCTGCCGGGGAGCCCTGAAGGCGGGAACACAGATGACCGCCGATCAGTGTGAACAGCTGATCCTGCAGCTCCGGAGAACAAAGAACCCGTTCACCTGCCCCCATGGCCGACCGACCATGGTCTTCTTTCCAAAAAAGAAGCTCGATGAACTCTTCGGGAGAACCTGAGGCGATTCCCTGAACCGCATGGTTCAGAAAACATTTAAAGGGGAGGGGTTCATGGGTTGCTGAACACATGTTCTTCTTGTCGGAATGGAGGAAGCCATGAATCGACGAAGCAAAATAACCATATATTTCGTACTGTGCCTGCTGCTCTGTTATCTTCCAGGGATATCCACAGCCGCATATATGTTCCCCTCAGGGGGGTATCTTTCGACACAAACCGTTGTATCAGTGAAAGGGTCGGTCAATGAAACCGTATCCATTCAAATAACAAAACAAAGCGATGGAACTATTGAAAAAAATCAATGGATATCAACGTATGCGGATCCAAATCCCTCGAGTCAGAGCTGGAGCTCACAGCTGTCCATCAGTACAGTTGACGGGGGACTGGGGTGGAGCTTCCAGAGAACAGGACTACCCGTGACCTGGACCCAGCAGACAACGGGACTACCTGCAACCTGGAAGTTCCCAACAACAGAACTTCCTGTCTGGAAGAAGCTTCCCGCGATATAATTTTTTGGTATAATACTATTTTGACCACCAATCTCACAATCAATTTACGATTGAAAACAGGTTGAACTTATCGTCCCAAAATCCATCACAAAAAAGGTGAATTCCCCATTTACAAAAACAAAAAAAGAATCTGATGCCTGATACTGGGCTATCGCATTGTGGGGGACGCCACAGCGGCGGGGGTAAGCCGAAGGCGCAACCCCCTGGAGCGTCTTGAAAATATGTGGCCCACTATTGGTTGAAAAAAATTGGTGGTTG
>CAYGWN010000036.1:0-10953 GCA_964353765.1 uncultured Methanoregula sp.
GAGGTCGATAAAACCATCAGGCACTGCATGATGGTGAGCCTTGCCAGGAACGAGGGCAGTATCTTCTATGCCACGGGAGATAAACACGAATGTAATGGTGGTGCCTTTGCTCTCGGACTCAAGGATCTTACCCCGACCTTAAAGTCAGGCCAGTTTTATTACAAACTGGGGAAATTTGAGAGTGTCACCTCGAGTAAAAGGACCATGGAGAGCGTACCCCACCTTCCCACCGGATCGACCTATGCAACCATGTATGCTCCCCTGGAGAAGACCCCATTCACCCCGCAGGTAATTATTATTATTACCCATCCGTGGGCTATGCTGAAGCTGGCACAATCTTCGTTATTCCGCCTGGGAGGGAGGGTACATTCCGAGTTCTCTGGTATCCAGTCGGTCTGTTCTGACGCGGTCGCACAGGTCTATCTTTCCGGAAAGCCGAATTTTTCGCTTGGCTGTGATGGATCTCGAAGGTTTTCAGGGATACCCGATGATGAGATGGTCATGGGATTTCCCGCCGAGATGTTACCTGAGATCGTGGATGCGGTGAAGATTATTACCCAGGCTCCCGGCTCCAAAAAACCATAACCTTTTTTTTAAAAAAAAATTTCCATAGTCCGATTTTTCATCCAATAAGAATGAGTTGAGGGATATCAAGATCCGGGGGAGATTGCAGGTTACAGAAAAGAAATTGCCCGTTTCGTAGCCGATAGTCCTGGTAAAATAGCTAAAAAAAAGTGATTGGAATCTTACACATTGAATTTCTTGGCGTAAGGGCTGTCCTTCACCATGTTATTGAAGATAGTTACCTTTCCATAGCGTTTCAGGTAGTAATAACAGCCAATCCCCACGATAAGCGAGGAAATAAGGACAAAGATCATATCGGTCATGGTGTCGGCGTTGTTCGCCTGCATCAGCCCGGCAGCGGATCCCCCAAAGAATGTGTCGACGAAAAATTCCCAGATCTCCCATAAATATTCAAAAACACAACCAAAGAAGACGATGAAGATTCCAATGAACGCGGCATCAAGGTTGTAATTTTTAATCCTGTCCCAGAACAAAATGACCAGGAAGCCGATCAGAGCGACGATAGTTCCTGATACAAAATGGGCAAGCATGTCCCAGTTCACGTAGGTGAGATACCGCCCCTGGATATAACCCGAGGTATGTATCAGGACAGCTAATGACACGAGGAAATACACGAACCAGGGAAAGAAAATCTTTGTCTTCCAGGAGAAGAGGTAAATCGCAAGCGCAATCAGGAAGAGAATTGTCCCAATTACGACATCCTCAGGCTTAAACAGAACTGCGAGAAGCACGTTGAAGGCGATGGCTGCCTGGACAAGATAAGCAAGGTACATGCCAGGAGTGCGAAACCGATTGGTCATATGAACAGATTAGAGAGCCATCTTAATATGTTCTTTGGGGAGCATCAACAACCCATCACCTTTCGAGAGGTTAGGGTTGTCTCCTTTCCTGAACCATAGCCTGGCCAACTTTATACCTGTGCCTTTTAAAAATCCACCCACACGGATTGAATAACCCCCTGGTGTTCGGGCAACCAGTGCTTCTGCAACTACCAGCCAGAGCCGGAATTGCCTTATCTTTTTTAAAAAATAATTCAGAATATGAGTGCATTCTTTCATAAAAAAGAATAGTTTTAAACTATATCCCATAATTCCCTTCAACAGCCCGATACTGCCCTTTTTCCATCAGCTGTTCCAGCTTTTCGAGCCGGCTGGTAATCTCCGTCTCTATCTTCTCCCGTTCGCTGATCAGTTGTTTCAGTTCCGCACGATATCTGGCAACCGGGTCTTCAATCTCGGAAACCTTTTCGGGAGATTCCTCCTCCATTGCCAAAGGAGCTAACAGTTTGCTTGATATCAGACCGGCAAATGTTGCAAAGACTGCCACCCCCGTGGTCATCACCAGGATTCCCACCAGCCGGCCGGTAGTTGTCACGGGGAACCGGTCTCCGTAGCCGACCGTGGTGATGGTAACATACGCCCACCATATCGCATCGCTGGCAGTGATGATATTTGCAGACGGTGCCAGATGTTCCGCCTGCAGGATCATGAATCCCCCTGATTGGATGATCAGGATGACCATGAGCACCAGAATATACAATGCCGATGCGGCCCGGTGCCTGGAAAGGTAGGTGACGATATTTCGTCCCCCGTACTTGTGGATGATCCGGTATGCCTTGTAGATCCGGAACAGCCGGAAGATGCGTAACGCGGGGATGACCGCCAGCAGGTCAGCCCAGCCATAATCCCGGATAAAGTAAAATGACCGGGACGGGGCAGTGGCTAACCTGAGACCGAAGTCGTAGATGAAGAGCAGGGTGAGTACCGCGTTGATGATGTAGACAACATTGATCGCATCCGGGCTAACTCCCGGGGCATAGACAAGGACCATGTTGAAGACCGAAAGGATGGAGATCGCGGCGATGAATAGTTCATAGCCAAAGTCCAGTTCTTCTCTGCGTTTGATGTGGAACATGAGAATTCACAACAAGAGAAATTCGGCCATGATGTAATAAACCTGTTATTTTAGAGGAGAGATGTTCAGGTTAATGCCGGTGGAATCGAAAAGGAAGGGGTCTCAACAATCCACCTGATTATGTAATATTATCCCGGATTTCCATCGTATCTGGCGATGGATAGTGCAACAGGCAGCCAATCTTCCGGTGAACACCACATAATTATTAATGCTGGGAAGAGGAGTATCCTGTAGCCCAACTTCAAAAAACCCTCATCCGGAAATGAAGAGTTGAGCCAGGAGGAAACACACCATGGGAGTAATAGGTGCAGTTGTTGCAGCAAAAGCCGTGAAAGGGCACAGGGACGATAAGAAAGATAAGAAAGATATAAAAGAAGAAGCCGAAAAGACTGAAGAAAAGAAATGAATGGACTGTATTGAAACGGGGGATATCCCGTTCAACCCTTTTTTTTTCGTTAGAACAAAATCTTGTTTTCAGGAATTCAGGTCTATCTCTCTTCGTCCCGATAGTTTCACCCGATGGTATTGTTTTGGCATATTATCTGCCATCTACATCAGCCTGGGAAGGAGATAGCCGTGTAAAATCTGCATCCGCCCTGTAAGACGCCCGCTTTTCCCGGGAACCCCGGAGGTTATGCAATCAGGATATTGGTATATTTCTTGAAAAAAATGAATTCAGAGATAGCCTACCCTGAGAAGGAGAGTCCCCATCAGATAGAGTGCAACGGTGAACACGACCAGGGTCAGCACCAGGATCCCCTGCCGTATTTTTAGTGAGTCCCACCGTG
The DNA here is from genome assembly GCA_964353765.1 of uncultured Methanoregula sp. Lineage (GTDB taxonomy): Archaea > Halobacteriota > Methanomicrobia > Methanomicrobiales > Methanospirillaceae > UBA9949. The sequence goes on from CAYGWN010000036.1 coordinate 3,288, forward strand.
AATATATCCCGGAGAAAAAGAGGACAATCGCAAAGAGGACAGTATTGGAGATATAGAGATCTCCGTATTCGTTCGCATCCTTACCAGCATTGAATGCTGCCGTTGCCTTCGCTTCCAGGAGTGCACTCTCGTTATATTTTGCTATACTGTATTCCGGGCGGTCAAACGGGGTTCCCGCCGGTATTGGATTTGTCGCGTTGGCGGTAGCAAGCCAGGCCTCAAATGCCGGCCTGAACTCTTCCCTGAACCGGTCTTCCAGGAACTGTGCTTCAGTCTGATCACCCTTTCCTTTCGCATCAATCCAGCTGGTGAAGAGCTGTACATCAATAATTACCAGAGAATTGGCCACGGTCGAAGCCCTGATTGACTCGGTCCGGAACTTCGCTGATTCGCCGAAATCTATTGCCTGGACACCGTTCCACCGGGTAGCCTGGTACACGCAGAACGCTGTTGAGAGCGTAGCAATCAGGAGGAGAATAGCGAAAACGATATCGATCCTGGGAGCCCCCTTCTCCGGGATTTTTAGTCTGAACCGATCAATCATCTCTAATCCTCAGGATTCTGTCTGATTGTTGTCTGCTTTGGAGTAACATAATTACTGCATCAGTGAATTTCGGTATTTCCATCGGTGTCATTCCTCCGTTCTTACCCTCCTCCGGGTATACGGAAGTGAATACCTGTGGCTCACGACAAAGCCCATGACAAGGGAGATCGCCATTGCAGGGAGGAGCGTTTCATCGAACACGATGGCAATGATCAGGGCAAGAGCGATAGGGCTCCGGAGGAGGGCAACACTGACGCCGGCAATGACACAGACGAGGCAGACAGCGAGCGGGATGAAGGGGAAGAGCCGGAATACCAGGATCCCCAGGGTCCCCCCGATGAAGAAGCTTGGGAAGATGTACCCCCCGGCAAATCCCGTGGAGAAGGAAAAGGACATGAGGAGGATCTTTGCGATTACGAGGATGATCAGCAGGATGAGGCTTACCTCGAGGTAATGGTCGATGAGCACCTGGAGCTGGTCACTGCCCATGAAGAGGGTGAGGGGAAGCAGGATGCCGGCGATGCCCAGCCCGATACCGCCCAGGAGGCCGAGAACCACGGGCCGGTTTTCGTAAGGCTCGAACAATGCCCGCATTCTCTTGTACACGATGATGAAGAGAATCCCGCATATCCCTCCCAGCAGGCCAAGGAAGATTGCATAGACAAGATCAATGTCCCGGAATCCCTCATATGCCGGCAGGGTGAACATGTCCCCGATGAAGGTGCCTGAGAGCAGGAAATAGACACCAAATCCTGCCGTAGCCGCCACGATGGAGGGGAGCACCGCTTTCCAGGTCATGATGCCCTTTTCAAGCGTAGTCTCGATGAAGAGGAGGGCTCCGGCAAAGGGGGACGTCAGGAACGCACCGAAAAAACCACTGATGGTGGAGAGCGACAACAGGGTGACCACCGGGGTCGGCATGCGAGCTTTCTCGGCGATGGCAGTTCCTACAGCACCGCAGGAAACAGTGAGCGGAGCTTCCGGGCCAAGGGGAGCACCACAGACTAGGGATACCAGGCCGCGGATGAAGAGCTCGATCCCCCGTTTCAGGGCAAACCTTCCCTCCCGGTTGAACGCAATCAGGTCTTCGGCCATGATGGCGATTTCTCCTTTGAAAGAGGAGCGTATCAGCCCGACACCAAGTCCGCCGAGAACACAGATGACCGGGATCCAGGGGTTGAAGACAGGGGTAAGGGAATCAACAGGAATCCCGTTCCAGACGAGTCCGGTGAGGGTGTCCTCCAGGAAAAAGAAGAGGATCATCATCAGGGCACCGATGGCCCCGATCACCGAGACAAAGAGGAGGAGAAGGTAGAATTTTTTTGTGTTCAACGATTCGGTGGCCTCATCTATCCTCGTGCTGCTGAGATCTTCCGGCATCCCATGGTCTCCTTACAGAGTGAAAAACCGTGGAGTATTAAATATAATCGGTTTTCCTGCATGCGCCGGAGTCAGACGCACAGGACCGAACAGGTCGTATCATGCCTGGTAGGGATCAATCTTTTTTATATCCGCTTTTCATGCTATATATAAAACTAACCATTATCCGGGCTCCGTTCGGGATGAAAACCAAAAATCTTTAAGATTTAAAAATGCACCAGATACTGATGGTAAAAAAGAAAGAAAAAGCGGGTAAAGAGGAAGAACCGCTCAAATTATTCTATATCTTCTATAACCAGGAACGCTGGGACAACTGGATTGCGACGCTGCGGGACTCTGATTTTGAGATGAAACCCGGGTCCGATGAGATGCCGGACGGCTACACCACACTCTACAACTTTTCCATGGATATCACCATCGAGGTGCTGAAGATCCTCCGGCTCTACCAGAACGTGAGGTTTTCAAAGGAAGAGGCCCTCCAGAAACTCAATGCGGTTGAAGCCATCGTGATGACGGATGTCACGGACGAAAAGGTCGAAGAGTACATTGAGTCTCTCCAGCTCTCCCTGCTGGTGCTCTTTGCCGCATGCAAACGGTTCCTGGAAGGGGGATATTCCACCGATATCAAGGCCCTGGTGAAAGACGGTAAGAAGGCCGGCGATGAAGACCTCGAGAAAGCCCTTTCTCTTGCTGCCGAGATCGGTGCAAATGTCATCAACGGGGCATCCTGCTGCGGGAAGTACGTGAAGGAAGAACTCGAGCAGCCGGGCCTCTTTGACGAATGGCTCATCGAGATCGAGAGCATGCACGAGGCCATGACCTCCCTCAAGAACTTTGACGAGGAGGCCGGAGAGGCCTCGTGATCGCCGGACGGGCACGGTTCCGGCATGCCCGGAGGATCGAGCGGGCTGTCGGCTACCGGATCCCCGACCTCGCCTTCCACGGCGCCACCCTTGATGCCATCACCTCCCGGCTGAATATGGACCGCCTGGACAACGTGCTCCGGGACCAGATCCTCGCTTTTTTTAAATCCTTCCTCAAGTGTTCCTGCCGGGATTCACCGCACTGCGGCTGCCCGGAGAAGAAGTTTGCCCGGGAGATCCTCGAGCTCCGGGAGAGCGGACTTGATCACCGGCAGATATCGGTGTTCCTCCAGGACGAGTACGGCATTGATGTCTACCCGGCAGATGTCCTCAGCTTCCTTGAGGATTCCGTCCATGTCCTCGAGGCCATCCGGGATATCGCAGCCCTGGAGAAAAGACAGGAGCTGGAGACTGCAGCGACCCGCCACATCGACCTGATCGAACGGTAGTGCAGGTCTTCTTCTTTTCCCTCACCGAATTTTTTATCCCTTTCTTTCTCCAGTGATCTTTGATCAGCAATGGAGAAGACCCTGACCGTGCGCTGGCGGCATACCCGTGACCAGGAAAGCCCCTGCTTTCGGTGCATGGATACCGGGAGGTCGCTGCCGGAGCTCCTGGAGCTGCTTCTGCCGGTCTTCTCAGAGGAAAGGATTGTACTCAATTTCCAGGATGAGGAAATTCCCCCGGGAGCGGGTCTTCCCGAAAATATCCTGCTCTTCAACGGTATCCCGCTCAGCACGCTCCTCTCCTATGCCGCCCAGGGCGATGAATACTGCCATGCATCGAAGTGCATGCCACCAGAGCACGTCTACCGTCGTTATCCGGGTGCATCCGGCGTGATGTGTGATGAAGCACCCGAGATCCTGGTCCGGAAGGCGATGGTCCTTGCGCTTGATCCTGATGTACAGGCGGGATTTGCCGGTCTCCAGTAATCCTTTATGTAGATAGCCATCCTAGACACGGTCATACGGAGTACGGTATGTCCATCGGTGCTACAATCCTTATGATTATTGTTATTATCCAGTTTTTCCTGGTTTTTGTCATCATCTTTGACCAGAGGAGGAACCCGACATCGACGGTCGGGTGGGTTCTTGTCCTCCTCCTCCTGCCAATCCTCGGTTTCTTCCTGTACCTCTTCTTTGGCCAGGACTGGACGAAACGCCGCCTTTTCTCCAGGAAGGCGGAAGATGACCGGCGTATTGCGGACGTGGTGGTCTCCCAGAAAAAGGAACTCGAGCGCATTGGTCGTGAACACCATGGTGACCTGTTTGAACGGTTTCTCAGTATCGCCAGGATGCTCCTCGAGAGTAACCAGGCAATCATTACCAACGATAATGCCCTCACCATTTTTACCGACGGGAATGCCAAGTTCGCATCCCTCTTTGATGCCATCCGGGCGGCAAAGCACCACATCCACCTGGAGTATTACATCATCCGGGACGACCCTCTCTCCCGGGAACTCATCCAGCTCCTCACGGAGAAAGCACGGCAGGGAGTGGAGGTCCGGCTGCTCGCTGATTCTCTGGGCATGAAGGTGAAAAAGAAGGGACTGCAAGAGTTTGAGCAGGCTGGCGGGAAGCACGCGGTCTTCTTCCCGCGGATATTCACCCTGAATTACCGGAATCACCGGAAGATTGCCGTGATTGACGGGACAACCGGTTATATCGGGGGTTACAATATCGGTGAGGAGTACCTGGGGAAAGGCCCTCTCGGCTACTGGCGGGATGCGGCAATAAAGATCGAGGGGATGGGGGTTACCGGGCTGCAGACCCGGTTCTTCATGGACTGGAACTATGCTGCCGGTGATCACCTCACCTTTGACCCGGTCTACTTCCCTGATGTCAAGGGGCCGGGGAATTGCCCTCTCCAGACCGTCTCGAGCGGCCCTGATGCCCGCTGGAGCCAGATCAAGGAAGGTTACGTGAAACTGATCCTGACCGCAACCGAATCGGTGTACATCCAGACCCCCTATTTCATCCCTGATGACAGCATTTCTGATGCGCTCCGGATCGCCGCACACTCCGGCGTGGATGTCAGGATCATGGTCCCCTGCAAACCCGATCACCCATTTGTCTACTGGTCGACCCTCTCCTTTATTGCGGATCTCCTCGATTCCGGCATGAAGGCCTATACCTATGACAACGGGTTCATCCATGCAAAGACCATCGTGGTGGACGGTATCGCTGCCTCGGTCGGCAGTGCTAACTTCGATATCCGGAGCTTCCGGCTGAACTTCGAGGCCAACGCATTCTTCTATGACCTGGAATACGGGGGCCAGATGAAGAAAGCATTCCTGGACGACCTCCCGAAATGCACCGAGATTACTCTTGAGAAGTATCAGAACCGGTCACGGTGGATCAAGGCAAAGGAGTCAGTCTCCCGGCTCTTCTCTCCGCTGGGATAGACTTTCCTGGTGGTGCAAAGCAGGATCCGGGAGGAAATCTCCCCTGGTTTCCTTTTTTTTAAAAAAAAGAGAGATGTTCAGGCCATGCAGTACTGCTTTTTCACGCTGCGGAGGGCGAACCCGGCAATGATGGCCAGGATACCGTAGATAGCGAAGTAGAGCCCGACAATGACCCCGAAGAGAGCTACTGCGCCTGCAGCCGGGTAGAACATGATCAGGAGGGCGACAATGATCGAGAGGATACCCAGGATGAAGAGGAGCCAGCGGTGAGGGTAGGTTTTCTCGCCAAGAGCTATCACGATATCGACAATTCCTATCACAAAGAGCACGACAGCTATCATGATCGCCACGAATGCTCCGAAAGCGATCGGGGAGATGATGGCTCCGGCACCGACAAGGAATCCCAGGATCGCGGCAAGGAGAAGCATGGTTGCTTTTCCGCCGGTACTCATCAATGCTATGATCAGGGCCAGGAAGGCCAGGATAAGGATCAGTACCCCAAAGAGCATGACAATGACTGCTGCCGTGACCCCGGGGTAGAATAATATAATGATACCGAATATGAGTGAGAGAATACCCAGGAACACCATGGTCCCCCACTTCACATCGCATATCCGTTCTTCATGCATCACATCGGCCATGTAAAATAACCTCATCAATGGGTTGGTGTTTTTCTATATATGCTTTACGCGGAGAAAACGCATCATTTCCGCCTATTTTATATTTCATCAGCATCCTGATACATTTTGATGCCCGAACTGCCTGAAGTCGAGACTATCCGGAGAGCAATCACCCCGCTGATTACAGGATCCCGGATTTCGGGAATAACAGGATCTCCGCCGACTCTTGAACCGGGGCTCACCTTCTCCCGGTCATGGATCGAGAACCGGCGTATCGAGGGCACCTCGCGGCACGGAAAGTATCTCTTCACCGGACTGGATTCCGGATCCTCGCTCATGTTCCATTTCGGGATGACCGGAGACCTGCTCCTGGTGTCTGAAGATGATCCTGTTCCTCCATACACCCGGGCGATGGTCTCCTTTACCGATGGTTCGCGGCTGGCCTTCACCGACCCCCGGCGGTTCGGGCGGCTCGGATGGATCCCTGACCGGGATGATTTTATCCGGGTAAAACGTCTCGGGTCCGATGCCCTGGTCATTCCGGTCGAAAATCTGATGCCCCTCGTCAAGCGATCCCGCCAGCGGATGAAGTTCTTCCTCCTCGACCAGCACAAACTGGCCGGTATCGGGAACATCTATGCTGACGAGATCCTGTTCCAGGCCGGCATCCACCCCCTGCGGGAGGCCGCATCACTCACGCCGGGCCAGGCAACCCGTCTCCATCCCTCGATACAGGACATCCTCCGGACCGCAATCTCACTCGGGGCTGATTTCGACCGGTATCCCGGGACCTGGCTGATCCCGCACCGGGCCCCGGGGGAGCGGTGCCCGGTCTGCAGCGGCGAGGTGAACCGGGTCATGATTGCCGGCCGGTACGCCTACTTCTGTCCTTCCTGCCAGGAATGAGGGGCCTGTTTATCGATAGGGTATAGTGGCATTTCAGCCACTAAGTTTTCCACTGGTTTTAGATCATTATCTCGATTAAGACGCTCCTGGGGGTTGCGCCTTCGGCTTACCCCCGCCGCTGTGGTGTCCCCCCATTATGCGATAGGTCGGCGTTATGTAACAGATTCTTTTTTGCATACATACGAATGTTCAGTGACTTTTTTTATATCGATTTCAGAACTGGAAACATAACATAATTTCAGTCGTAATTTGATTGTGGATTTGGTGGTCAAATTGTTACTATATCCATCGATATAGCCACCTTGTCCACCGGCTACGACGATTCCCCCGTACTGTTCTAATTTCCTTCTGCAGTCATGAGCCGGCAACATTTATACCGCCCCGCCCCCATACCAGCACTCATGCGCATTGCAGTCATCTACCACAGCGAGACCGGGCATACGAGGGAGGTGGCCGAATACATCGCCCGGCAGACCGGGGCTGACCTCATCCCGGTAAGCTCCCGGTTCCCCTACACCGGTATCTCCCGGGTATCGGTGGGAGTGCGGAGGGCACTATCCGGTACCGAGGAGCAGACAGAGCCGGCGGTCATCGATGTGTCAGCATATGACTGCCTCGTGGTCGGCTCCCCGGTCTGGGCCGGCCATCCCACGCCGGCCATCAACGGTGCAATCGCAAGGTTCCAGGGATGTTCCGGAAAAGAGGCGGTGGCCTTCGTGACCTGCGGCCTGGCTTCGCAGGGTGCTGAACGGATGCTGGCCAGCCGGCTCACGGGACGGGAACTCCGGGTGAAAGGGTCGGTTGCGATCTCCCGGATTGAACTGAAGAACTTCACCCGGCTCAACCGGCTGGTCGGGATGGTCCAGTCTTCGTCGTCCGGGAATATCCGGGTGGATTGAGTACCCCTTATCCCCTGGTTTTTTTTACTTTTTCTTTCGTCCACCCTCGT
>CAYGWN010000037.1:0-4722 GCA_964353765.1 uncultured Methanoregula sp.
ACGAGGACGAGGAGTGCAAAGCCAATCTCGTTGTACAGGAGGAGATTGAAGAGGGCATGGGAGGCCATGGCCAGGAGGAGGCCCGCTGCTATCACCCGGGAACGACCAGCCTCCGGGAGGAATTTTGCCCTTCCCAGGGAATATCCCCACATAGCCGAGAAGAGGACATGGCCCGGTACCGAGAGGAGGGCCCGCACCAGGCCGGTCTGGAGGGCAAAAGAGACCGATGTCTCGAGAGCGGCGAATACGTAGATGATGTTTTCCAGGGTGGCAAACCCGAGTCCCGCAGCAGCAGCATACACTATGCCGTCCACCGGCTCGTCAAATTCTATCGTCTCGTAGACGGTCCTCCTCACGACCAGGAACTTGCCGGTCTCTTCGACCACCGGGGCAACGACAACGGTGATAGCAAACGCAGGGAGGAAGAGTGCAGCCACTCCCTCCACCAGCGCCACCGGGAGGGTTACCGCAATGCCAAAGAGGTAGACAACCAGGATCCAGGAGAGGGGTTCGGGTTCGTACCGGTCCTTCCGGTAAAAGTACCAGAGCCAGAACCCCACCGGGGCGACAGCAAGCAGCAGGAGCGTGCCGGTCTCCATCAGGAAATGAGATTGAATCAGGATGCTGATAATAGGTAAGGCTGTGTTCCCGTGCTGTCAGGGAAATGGAGAGAGGATCAGATCCACTGCCGCCTCCGGAAGTAGAACAGCATGAGCACCACCATGACAATCATGACTCCCCAGACCGCGATGTACCCGTATTCCCAGGTCAGTTCCGGCATGTACTGGAAGTTCATACCGTAGACCCCGGCAACGAACGTGAGCGGGATGAAGATGGTGGCGATCAGCGTCAGCACCTTCATGATCTCGTTCATCCTGTAGGAGAGGCTCGAGAGGTAGATGTCGAGCATCCCCGAGACCATGTCCCTGAGCGTCTCGAGGGTATCAATGACCTGGATGGTGTGGTCATACACATCACGAAGGTAAATATGCGTGGATTCCTTTATCAGCGGGGATTCCACACGCTCAAGACCGGTTATCACCTCCCGCAGGGGCCAGACGGCCTTGCGGAGAAAGATCATATCCTTTTTCAGCCGGTTGATCTTCCAGACCGATTCCCGGGTGGCACTGACCACCAGCTCCTCCTCGAGGTCTTCCACCCGTTCTTCAATCTTCTCCATCACAATGAAGTAATTGTCAACGATGTCGTCGATCAGGGCATAAGCGAGGTAATCCGGCCCTAATTTCCTCACTCTCCCCCCTTCCCGCCGTATCCGTTCCCTTACGGGATCGAAAACATCCCCCACGTCCTCCTGGAACGAGATGAGATAATTCGGCCCGACAATCAGGGAGACATGCTCGACCTTGATCTCAAAGCTCTCTTTCCTCATCGAGAGCATCTTCAAGCTGAGGTAGAGGTAGGTTTCCATATCCACCATCTTGGGCCGCTGCCCGGTATTGAGGAGATCTTCGAGGGTGAGGGGGTGAATGGAAAAGCAGTGCCCTATCTTCTCGATCACCTCCGTGTTGGCAAGCCCGTCGATATTGATCCAGGTGACGGTGCCGGTATCGCGGTAGGGGAAACATTCCGCAATATCCCCGACCGCCCGTTCTTCATGATGGTCGGCATCATAATCGATGACGGTTATCCGGACCGGGCCGGTCCGCGGTTCCCCCTCCAGGTGGAGGGTCCCGGGTGACATTCCTGCCTTCTTCGCGAGCCTGTGCCGGTGTCGGGACATAGGTGTGCTGCATAGTCAGTATGGGCAACCTGCCAATTAAGGATTGTGAGAGCCGTATTGATCCATACCCATAACCGGGAGAGAATCCTGATTCATAGGGATACCCCGTCTCTGGTTCTATGAATAGGGTCCGGATGGCATCAATCGGCGTGGTTATCCTGACCCTCGCCATCAGTATTGCACTCTCCCCTTCCCTGTCTGACCAGATCCCTTCCCACTGGAATGCTGCCGGTGAGGTGGATGGATAATTCCAAAGTTATGGGGCACGTTCTTCCCCCCCTCCTCATGGCCGGCCTCGTTGCCCTCCTGATCGTTGTACCCGGAATAGATCCTCTCCGGAAGAATTACGAAAAATTCATGCCATATTATGATGGATTTATCCTCTTTTTTGAACTCTTTCTTTTCATCATCCAGATACTCCTGTGGGCACTCGGGTTTTCTATAAGTCCAAATCTCCTTTTCCCAATCCTTTTCGGACTCCTCTTCATCTATATTGGCATTCTTCTCGAGCACGCCGAGCAGAACTGGTTTGTGGGCATACGCACACCCTGGACGCTCTCCAGCAGGACGGTCTGGAAAAAGACCCATGAACGGGGCGGGTTGCTCTTTAAACTGGCAGGGATCCTCAGTTTCGCGGGTATTCTTGCCGGCCCCTCTGCAATCTGGTTTGTGATCATACCGATTCTCGGGGTTACCGCATATACCATCGTGTATTCATATCTGGAATTTGAGAAAGAGCGGAGATCTGCCGGTTCATCCCCCTCCCGATAGTCCCGGCCTGTTCCATTCCTGGCAAAGCCGTGAAAAATACGCGGGATCCTTCCCGTATGCCTTCCGGCTGATGATTCCCCGGCTGTCCACGGCCCGGTCCACGTGGAGAATACCATCGAGGTGGTCCACTTCATGCCGGATAACTGCAGCGGTATCCGGGCTGATCTCGCGGATTGCTGACATCTTGCCATCGAGGGACCGGTAGTTCACCGCGATCTCTGCTGCCCTCCTGGTCATCACCATCAGGTCCGGGAAACACATGCAGGACTCCCAGAAGCACGTCTGCCGGTCATGCAGAGGGAGAACCTCGGGGTTCACCATGATCAGGGGCCCGGTATCCTGGTCGATGATGATGATACGTCGGAGGAGGCCGATCTGGGGAGCGGCGATCCCGGCCCCATAGCCATATGCATTCCTGAATGCCCGGAATACACCGAGCAGACGGTATGCGTCCGCTTTTACCGCAGGATCAGCAGGATCCCTGACCGGGATGCTCTGCTTCCGGAGCCCGGGATCCCCGAGCGGGAGGATGGGAAGACGGTTCAGGTCCATGGATCCCGATGGAGCGTCCGGCATGATGGGGTTTGCGGTCCCGGCTGAAAGGTGCAAGAATGAGCAATGGTGTGACGGGGTGCCGGCCTGCTCCTGCGGAGCGGATCTTCCTGCACGAGATACCTGTGCTGCCATAACGGCCGCAAGGATCAGAGTGATGCAAGAGTATCTTCTCCCAGAGCCAGCAGAAATGACCCGAGAATAAATCCGGTTATCATTCCGGCAAGAACAATCAGGAGCCCTTTTTTCCCTTTTCTCGCACCCTTCAGGTATATTTCCCAGGTGAGATAGGTTACGACAGCGAACACTGCAAGGCTCACCAGGGAGATGATGATCTCCAGTCCGGACGGAGTCAGGCTGGCAAGCGGTCCCCTTGCTGTGTCCCAGATCAGGCTGATAAGGTCAGCCAGCCCGGGCAGACCAAGCCTCAGGGCGAATCCCGACACCGTCGCTGATATGAAGAGCTTGCGCCTGCTCCTCCCCATGGGTACCTGTTCTCAGGTCGGTTGGTGAGGCCGATAAACTGTACCTTTTAAAAAAACCTGCCGGCCTGGTACCGGGTTCACTCACCATTGCTGATTCGAACCGTCGGAAGAACAGGGTGCGGTTCATTGGTTCGATGAATCTTTATGGGAGTTATTAATATTGGCACACAAGAAGACTCATTAATCTGTAGGGGATTTTCGGGTGACCACTGGACGGCCCGCCTGTACCCCCTGCAACCCGTAGGCATAAGAATAGTTGGTGTTCCTCCCTATATTCTTATGCCTACCCCAAATCCACAAACCTGAACACCACCCGTGAATGGGCGGGTTTCGTCTACCAGCACATGCAGTGATCGGGAGTATCTGCAACCTACATTCAGTGCGCCTGCCTGGAGACCGGTGCGGCCCGGATAACCGCCGGCCGGTTCAGGATAGGGGGGTTCATCCAAGCGTGAGGGTCGCACCCGGGTGACCTCGTGACGGAGCGGGGGTGTCCTGCACTTGGAACCATTCCACAGGGATGGAGCCGGGTGGCGAGGGGCCCCGGGTAAGCGGTCCTGCCACAACAGTTAAATTACGGAAATCTGCCATGCCTCGTCCGGAGCAAGGCATCCTCCGGAAAGAGATGATACGTTCGGTTCGACACCGAGGGTTCCGGCCTGAAAACGAGCGGTTTCAAGGTGGCATTCAGGCCCCCTCTCAGGGGAACACCGACCAGGATCGTGCATTTATTTTTCTCGCTTTACCGTTTATGAACACCATTGAACGAAGAATAAAATGGTGGTCAAATGCAGGATATGCTGTTTGCTGCCTCAAGTCCATGTTATCAGGAACACGAATCACACGAAAATCACTCCCCCCCTAGATGAGGTACTCCCAAGCAGAACGCTTAATCCCCGGGGGAGTCTATCGGTAGGTATGGATTTCCTTCTCATCTTCTCGGTACTTATCCTGGTCATCCTTGCCTTCAATGCATTTCTCCTGATACAACGAATGAGGGTTGCACCGGAAAAGCCGGTCGGGAAAGGGATCGGTCTTGCCATCGGCCTGGCGATGGGACTTGCCCTCTGGCTTCCGCTCGGGTATGCAACCGGCAGCCAGGAAGCAGGGGTCATGCTGGGAAGTGTCATCGGGATCATCTCCGGTGCAGCCCTCGAGATTGCCGGCAGGAGA
>CAYGWN010000038.1:0-9354 GCA_964353765.1 uncultured Methanoregula sp.
ATCAGTTTATCTGAGATTTTTGCAAACACCGCGGTGAAGATCCCCGGCATTGACCGTATGTCGTCCATGGCTTCCGGGGGCACTTCGCTGTCCACGTTCAGGACCATGATCGCCTCTTCCCCGGGCGTGATACGGCCGACCTGCATCCCGGCGATATTGATGTTTATTTTTCCGAGGATGGTCGATGCCCGCCCGATAACTCCGGGTTTGTCCAGGTGGCGGGAGACGATCACGTAGCCTTCCGGGATCATGTCCATGGTATACCTTCCGATGGCCACGATGCGGGAGCGGCCCTTCATGAAGACCGTTCCGCTCATGGTCTCTTCCATCGTGTCGGTCTTCACCCGGATGGTGACAAGGCTCTTGAAACCGCCGGACTCGGGCGTGGTCGTCTCGGCAAGGCTGATGCCCCGTTCCTTGGCGATAAACTCGGCATTGACGATGTTGACCGGGACCTGGAGGATGGGGTCAAGCAGCCCTTTGAGGGCCATCAGGGTGATGAACCGGGTATTCGTGCCGATCTGGGCGAGCTCCCCGCTGTACACGAACTCCACTTTCTCCATCCTGCCGCTGGTAAGCTGGGTGAGGAAGCGGGCCATCTTCTCGGCAAGGTAGGCGAACGGCTCGATGGTATCAGCATATTCCGGGGGAATAATCGGGGCATTCACCGTATACCTGGCTGACCCTCCCTTCAGCACCGAGATGCACTGCCTGGCGACCGATACCGCGACGTTCGTCTGGGCTTCGACCGTACTTGCGCCGAGGTGGGGGGTGGTGATGACCTGGTCGAGGGTGAGCAGCGGGGAGTTGAGCGGGGGTTCTTCCTCGAAAACATCGAGAGCGGCACCGGCCACCTTTCCTGCCTTCACTGCATCGTAGAGGTCTTTTTCGTTGATGATCCCGCCCCGGGCACAATTGATGATCCTGACCCCGTCCTTCATCGTGGAAATGCTCTTTGTATTGATGATATGGCGGGTTTCCTTGATGAGAGGGGTATGAACGGTGATAAAATCAGAGACCCGGAAGAGCTCATCGAGAGATACCGCTTCGACTCCCATCTGGGTGGCCCGCTCCCTGGTAATGAACGGGTCGTATCCCACGATGTGCATACCAAGGACTGCTGCCCGTTTTGCGACCTCCCGGCCGATCCGTCCCAGGCCGACAATTCCCAGGGTCTTTTCGTTCAGCTCCACCCCCATGAACTTCGACCGCTTCCATTCCTTCTTCTTGAGCGAACTATTGGCCTGCGGGATGTTCCGGGCCAGGGAGAGCATCATGGCCATGGTGTGCTCGGTAGCAGCGAGGGTATTTCCTTCCGGGGCATTGGCCACGATGATACCACGCCGGGTAGCAGCACCCATATCGATGTTATCCACGCCGGCACCGGCTCTCCCGATGAACCGGAGTTTTTCACCGGCATCAATCACCCGGGCGGTGACCTCGGTCCCGCTCCGGACCAGCAGGGCATCGTAATTCCCGATTATTTTTATGAGTTCCTCTTCCGGGAGGTCCAGATGAATGTCAACAGGAAACTCTTTCCTGAGTATCTCCAGCCCTTCTTCGGACAGCGGATCGCTGACCAGAACCTTGAAGCTCACGCTAAATCCCATATCCTTTCTACCCCGGACCTATTGAGTCTTCTTCTTTTTCCGGCATGCAGCCGCTACCGGATCCTGACGGGGCCGGGATATTCTCGCGACCGATGATAATTTATTAAGCGGATGACAGTTGAGATCATAAGTGGTGCGTGTATGAAGGAGATGCCGGACATTCTGTGGCTTGAAGAGATACGAAAGGAGGATATTGCTGCGGTGGGAGGCAAGGGAGCATCGCTGGGCGAGATGTCGTCTATCGGCCTCCCGGTCCCGGGAGGGTTTGTGGTTACCAGCCATGCCTTCCGCCAGTTTCTGATCGAGACCGGCCTTGAACAGCCCATCTTTTCAGAACTGGAACGGCTGGATGTGGATGACAACGCGGCACTGGAGCAGGCCTCCCGGAAGGCCAAAGCCGCGGTCATGAAAGGAAAGATGCCCGCCAGACTGAAAGAAAAGATACGGGAAGCCTACAGGAGACTTGATTCCGGCACCATGGTCGTTGCCGTGCGGTCCAGTGCGACGGCCGAGGATCTCCCGGATGCCAGCTTTGCCGGCCAGCAGGAGACCTTTTTAAATATCAAGGGGGAGAGAAATCTCCTCGATGCAGTGCAGAAATGCTGGGCTTCCCTGTACGGTGCCCGGGCCATCTACTACCGGTCAAAGCAGGGATTTGATGACCGGAGTGTAAATATTGCGGTGGTGGTCCAGCAGCTGGTCAATTCCGAAAAAGCGGGGGTGATGTTCACCTCCCACCCCGTGACCGGTGAGCCGCTCGCCATCATCGAAGGGTCCTGGGGACTTGGAGAGTCGGTGGTCTCGGGGTCTGTCTCACCTGATAAGTACATCTTTGACCAGCGGAACGGAAAAGTGATCGACCGCCTGATTGCAGCAAAGAAGATCGAGATTGTTTCCGATGGGGATCACGGGACACGGACGATTGATGTACCAGGGGACCGGCAGGAAATCCCGGTCCTCTCTGATGACGAGGTCATCCGGCTGGCGAATTTCGGAACGATTGCCGAGACCCACTACGGGGTTCCGCAGGACGTGGAGTGGGGGATTGTCGGGAACGAGATCTTCATTCTCCAGTCCCGGCCTATCACCACTATCCGGCAGACCTCTCCGTTTACCAGGACAGAAGGGACCGGAGAGACGGTCCTGGTGAAGGGACAGGGGGCGTCACCGGGTATCGTCAGCGGACGGGTAGTGATTATAAAGGACGTCAAGGATATTGGGGCGGTCAGGGAAGGTGACATCCTGGTGACCAGGATGACCAATCCCGACATGGTCCCGGCCATGCGGAAGGTTGCGGCAATCGTGACTGATGAAGGAGGCATGACCTGTCACGCGGCCATCGTCAGCAGGGAGCTGGGGACACCGGCGGTGGTCGGTACCAGGAACTCGACCTCGGTGCTCAAACCGGGACAGCTGGTGACTGTTGACGGGGAGAAAGGCGTTGTTTACGAAGGTGCCGTTGAAAAGCCGGCAGGAAAGGTAACCTCCGTCCAGGCTGT
Organism: uncultured Methanoregula sp.; assembly: GCA_964353765.1. Lineage (GTDB taxonomy): Archaea > Halobacteriota > Methanomicrobia > Methanomicrobiales > Methanospirillaceae > UBA9949. Next base: position 3,110 of record CAYGWN010000038.1, read on the forward strand.
TGCAGGATCCCCCCTGATTACCGCGACGAGTGTCAAGGTGAATGTCTCCATCCCTGAAGCCGCTCCCCGTGCAGCCGCAACGGGGGCAGACGGGGTCGGGCTGCTCCGGATCGAGCACCTCATCCTCGGCCTGAACAAAACCCCGGGATGGTTTATCGCCAATAGTAAGGAAGAAGAGTTCGTCCAGGAGCTCTACCGGGGGATCAAGATCGTCCTTGATGCTTTCCCCGGAAAGCCGGTCTGGGTTCGGACACTCGATGCCCCCACCGATGAGTTCCGGAATATGCAGGGGGGAGATACCGAGCCCCATGAGCACAACCCGATGCTCGGATGGCGGGGGATCCGGAGAGACCTCGAGAGCCCTGACCAGTTCCGGCTCCAGGTGGAAGCCTTCAAACGGCTCTGGGCCGAGGGATACGAGAATCTCGGGGTGATGTTTCCGATGGTCTCCCATCCTGATGAGTTCATTTCTGCCTGTTCGATGATGCGGGGATGGGGGGTCGATACCGGGAAGGCAACGCTTGGCATCATGGTCGAGATCCCCAGCAGTGCCATCATGATCGAGGACTTCATCCATGCCGGTATCGACTTTGCCTCATTTGGGACAAACGATCTCATCCAGTATACCCTGGCCATCGACCGGAACAACGAACATGTGGCTTCCATGTACCAGCCCAAGCACCCTGCGGTGCTGGCCCTCATCGACAGCACGATCTCGGTCTGCAGGAACCACGGCGTGGAATGCTCGATCTGCGGCCAGGCAGGGTCTGATCCCGCCATGGTCGACTGGCTGGTCGAACACGGTATCACCAGCGTCTCGGCAAATATCGATGCAGTCGCCAAGATCAGGGAGACCGTGGCCAGGACCGAAAAGAGGATCATTCTCGATAGTGCGAGACGTTCGAATGCGTAAGACCGGTTGTCCCGAAGACGAACTCTTCTCTTTTTTGTCACAACGAAAACAGCTCGACCTGTCTCCCTCCTGCATCCTCTCATCGATGTGCACCCTGCCCCATCCGGTCGCAGTCAGAGCCCATGCCCTGTTCATCGAGACCAACCTCGGGGACCCGGGGCTTTTTCGGGGAACCGCCTCCCTTGAACAGCTCCTCATCAGGCGTCTCGGGGAACTTTACCACTGCCCTGTGGCCTGCGGTTATGCCACCTCAGGGGGAACCGAGTCAAACATCCAGGCACTCCGGATTGCCAGGGCCCTTGCCGGAAAGGATCATCCCAATGTTGTCCTCCCGGCGTCTGCACACTTCTCATTCCAGAAGGCCTGTGATCTTCTCGGGCTCGAGACCCGGCCGATTCCCCTTGACCGGGACTTTCGTATGGATGCCGGAAAGGCTTCTAACGCTGTTGACGCCAGCACCTGTTGTATCATCGGGGTTGCCGGGACGACCGAGTATGGCATGGTCGACCCCATCGGGGAACTCGCCGGAATCGCCCGGGACCATGATATCTTCTTCCATGTCGATGCTGCGTTTGGCGGGCTGGTGCTTCCCTTCCTCCCGGTCAGCCCCCCCTTTGACTTCGCTATACCCGGGGTGACCAGTATTGCTGTTGACCCCCACAAGATGGGAATGAGTACCATCCCGGCCGGCTGTCTCCTCCTGCGCGAGGAAGATCATCTCTGCTCCCTCTCCGTTGATACCCCCTACCTTACGGTGAAACAGGAGTTCACCCTTTCCGGGACACGGCCCGGTGCCCCCGTTGTCGCCGCCCTTGCGGTCCTCGAGTATCTCGGGCGGGAAGGGATGGAAGCCGTCATTGCCGGTTGCATGAAGAATACCCGGCGTCTCATTGCCGGCATGGAGAGCTTCGGGATACCCCGGGCGATCACACCGGATGTGAATGTAGCCACCTTCTCCCCGGTCAACGTCCCGCCTCCCTGGCAGGTCTCCTGGACCAGGAACGGACACCTCCGGATCATCTGCATGCCTCATGTGCATGCCGGCATCATTGAATCATTTTTACATGACATTGGTGAGAACTATGCTTGAACGGCTGATTGCATCCCTTGAAAACTGCCCGATTGTGAAACGGGGGGAATATAACTATTTCATCCACCCCATTACTGACGGGGTGCCCTCCATCGACCCAGCACTCCTCCGCGAGGTAGCAACCGCAATGATCAAGGTGCTGGACCTTGACGGGGTGAACCGTATCCTTGCTGCCGAGGCGATGGGTATCCCCATCGGGTCTCTTGTCTCATGCATGACCGATCTTCCCCTCAATATTGTCAGAAAGCGGGAGTACATGCTCCCGGGAGAGATCGCCATCCACCAGATTACCGGGTACTCGAAAGGGCAGCTCTTCCTGAACGGTGTCGACCGGGGTGACCGGGTGGTCATTGTCGATGATGTCATCAGCACCGGAGGGACCACCCGGGCACTTCTCGCCGCGGTTGAGCATGCCGGGGCCGCAGTCTCTGATATCTGCTTTGCCATACAACGGGGAAAAGCGGATATCGGAAGGCCATACAAGGCGCTGGTGACCGTTGAAGTCACCGACAGGGTGCAGGTCATTGACCGTTACCTCTGACCTGGTACAACAGCTCAGGGACCGTAACGCCCGCAGTGTAGCCCTCCAGTTCCCAGCCGGCCTGAAACGGCAATCGGTGAAGATTGCAGAGGGACTCCGGGAGGAGGGCTTTTTTGTTATCATCAGCGGTGACCCCTGCTACGGCGCCTGTGACCTGGCGCTCGACCTGTTAACCTATGCCGATGTGCTCGTCCACTTCGGGCATACCCCTCTCCTGCAGCACCCTGATGTCATCTACGAACCCTTCCGGGTGGATTTTGATCCGGCTGTCGTCAAAAATGCCCTCCCGCTCCTGAGGGGGCGGAGAATCGGCCTCGTTACCACGGTGCAGCATACCCACCTGCTTGGTGAAGTCGGACGCCGGCTCCGGTCCCTGGGCTATGAGACTGTCATCACTCCGGGGGAGGGAAGGACTCCTGAGGCCGGCCAGGTCATCGGGTGCTCGTACGGGTCTGCCCGCATACCCGGGGCAAGTGACATTCTCTTCATCGGGACCGGGGTGTTCCACCCGCTGGGGGTGCAGCTTGCCACCGGGATGCATGTGGTTGCCCTCGACCCCCTGACCGGGATTGCCGAAGAGCCGGATGCCCGGAAATTCCTCTCCCGGCGCCATGTGGTCATGGAGAAGGCACGGGATGCCGGATCCTATGGTATAATCGTCAGCAGGAAACAAGGGCAGAACCGTTATGCCCTGGCACACCACCTTGCTTCACTTTCCGACCGGGCATACCTGGTCTTCATGGACGAGGTGAGCCCCGATGAACTGCTCAACCTTGGGTTTGCAGCCTATGTCAACACAGCCTGCCCGCGACTCTCCTATGATGACCAGATACGCTTCCCGGTGCCGGTCCTCACCCCGGATGAGTTCGAGATCCTCTGCGGGGTGCGGACATGGGATGAGTACCGCATCGATGAGATTGCATGACCATGCGGCTGAACGAGCTCGAGCGGCGGCTTGAGACGGTGAAAGGTTTTCCCTCGCCTTCCTCCCGCCTCGAGCAGTACCAGACCCCGGCTCCGCTTGCCGCCCGGCTCCTCTTCCATGCAGCAGTGAACGGGCATATCACCGGAATGCGGGTCTGTGATCTCGGTTGTGGTTCCGGGATTCTCGCCATCGGTGCCGCCCTGCTCGGCGCCTGCGAGGTTGTGGGCATCGATGCAGATGAACCTGCACTTGCCCTTGCCCGGGAGAATGCCGGGCATCTCGGCGTTGATGTCAGGTTCATTGCCGGGAATGCAGGGGACCCTGATACACTTCGCCAGGTCGGTCCCTGTGACACCGTGGTCATGAATCCTCCTTTCGGAGCCCAGAAGGCACATGCAGACCGGCCGTTTATCGATGCTGCCCTGCAGATCGCCCTGATCACCTATGGGATCTTCAATGCCGGCAGCAGGCAGTTCATCGAGTCCTATATTGCAGGAAGGGGGAGGGTGGGAGAAGTCATCGGTGGTATCCTCCCGATCCGCCGGACATTCTCCTTTCACTCCCGCCCGGTCAGGGAGATCCCGGTCGAGATCGTGGTCATCATGAGGGAATCCGCGTGAATTCCCCCTACCGCTCGATATACCCACTCACCTTTGCCCACCTGGTCACTGACATTTACATGCCGGTGATTCCTGCAGTCCTCCCCTTATTGATCGCTGACCGGGGGCTCACCTTCTTTCTCGCCGGGCTGATGGTGACCGCTTACAACCTCACCTCCTCTGCCACCCAGCCGATCTTCGGGTACCTGTCAGATAAGTATGGAAAACAGGTCCATATCTCGACCAGCCTCCTCATCTCTGCGGTTTTCATCGGTCTCATCGGGGTGGTGGGAAGATACCCGCTCCTGCTTGCCTGTGCAGCCCTCGCGGCAATCGGGCATGCCTGCTTCCACCCGAACGCCCTCTCTATCGTAAGCCGGATTGCAACACCGGAAAACCGGGGAAAGGTTACCTCCCTTTTTGTGGTCGGCGGAAATATCGGCTATGCGATCGGGCCGCTCCTTGCCGGGGGGGTAGTTGCCCTCTTCGGGCTTCCTGGACTTCTGTTCCTTGTCACCCCGGCTGCTGTGATGGCCTTGATACTCCGGAACGTAGTCCCGCGGGAAGTGTCCCGGGTTGCGGCAATTGATCAGGGGATGAATGTCCCACAGGCCTCATTATCCCCGTTAGCTTCGCTCTTCGCTTCATCAACCCTCCGGGCCTGGGCAGTCTTTACGGTAATCGCATTCTTCCCACCGTTCCTGATTTCGCGGGGATTCGACCTCTTTACTGCAAACCTGATGATCACCCTGATGCTGTTTGCCGGAGTGGCCGGGCAGATCAGTGGCGGGATCATTTCCGATGCATACGGGAAGAAGGAGTTTACCATCATAAGTCTCCTCTGCTCGGTCCCCTTCCTCTTCATCTTCCTTGAATCCACGGCTATTGTATCCTCGATCGCTCTCATCATCTTCGGATTCTTCCTCTGGTCCAGTTTCGCGGTGACGGTCGCGATGTCGCATGAGATAATGCCTTCACGGGTGGGCATGGCCTCAGGCCTGATGCTCGGTGTAGCTATCGGGGCAGGAGGGATCGGGGTTGCGATCAACGGGATGATTGCCGATATGTATTCCCTAACAACAGCCCTCTACACGATTCCGATCCTGATTGTGGGAGCGGCGGTGCTGATGATGGGGGTTAGGTATCCGTGGAAACTGGTGAGGTGGAGGGTTCCTGTGTGATTGGGGTAATCCAGTCGGGAAAAGTCCCTTGGCCAAGTGGAGGATCTGTTGAGAAGGCGTGAAGGTATACCTTATTATCGGATGATTGGTCTCATTCCATGACCAGACATTCCCCTTTCCGATTTTGTGCAATTCAGTGCAGGGATGCTAAGAGCTTTTCAACCCCGTATGTCAGAGCCTTCATTTATCGAATATCTTCCCCTATTCGGAGAGTCCCAGGAAGTGTTAGGAAAAAAGTCTGAAAAAAAGAAGGATCATGCCGCTGATTATGGCATGGTTCCTTTCTTGGATTTCATGTAATTTCCGCTTTAATAGCTGTCAGATTTGCATATGCCAGTGCCTTCTGGTTACTGACTGGTGTATTTACACTACTGGAAAGAGTATGCATAGTTGCTGTTGAATTCTGAGCATGGGCAATAGTAGTACTCGACGGTTGACCACCAGAAAGTGCCCATATTATTCTTGCTGTCGATTTTTGTTCATAGACTGTGACATTTGTAAGACTGCTGTATGCATTGGAAGTTTCCGTGATTCTGACTCCTTTCGCCCCCGTTCCAGTTGATCCCGACGCTGCTTGAGTATCGACATATGCACTCCGGTTGTTGCCCGTGTCCCCAGCTTCACTATGAGTCCATGCACCACCAAGGGTTGTACTGTATGAATCGATTGTTCCAGACTGGTTTGCATAAGCGCTGGCAGTTGTGTTTGTCTGTTGGTTCATGGTGAGTGTGCCGTTATTAAATCCTGAACCAACCTTGGCATAATTGGTGCCGTTCTCGGATCCAATCCATGCACTGCCATTTCCTGCGTTCAATGTGATACCTAATATCACTGGTCCAGCAATCTTGACATTTTGGCTGGCATTCGTCCCTGCATCACCGGCATAAACCCGGTTGCTGGTAACCGTTATGATTCCACCCGGAGGGGTTGAGTTTACATCAGCGGTTGTCCAGGACCGGTTGGCACATGATATTGCCTCGTTCCAAGTACTTCCGG
>CAYGWN010000039.1:0-49416 GCA_964353765.1 uncultured Methanoregula sp.
AGGTTCTGCTTCTCAGCAAATTTCCTATGGCTGTCAATAGTATCGGCACTCACCCCGATAATGACAGCCCCGAGACGGGCAAATTCATCGACACCATCGGAGAATCCACGGGCTTCAAGGGTGCACCCCGGGGTATTGTCCCGGGGATAGAAGTAGAGTACCACCCATCTGCCGGAAAAATCGCTCAGGCAGCATTGCTTTCCCTCTGCATCCGGGAGGCAGAAGGAAGGAGCGGATTTCCCGAGCAGGGTATCATCAGATTGTTCTGACATGTAATACCTCCAGGAAAGGAATGCGGAACCAGGAAAAAAGGATTGGGATCTCGTATTGCGGTGTGGCCTGCCCGACCGGGCAATCTTTCTTTTACCCGGCCCTGCCGGACGAACACCCGGTTGTCACCGTTCCCGTCGTGCGGAGGAGGGGGACGACCGGGACATGAGAGCGGCCTCTGAAAATACCCTGCTCTGTGGTAGAAAAGACCATGAATGGGGCAAACCCGGATACCATGAAGGGAGAGGTGAAAAACCTCTCCCGGAAGGGTCTCAGCGGTTGAGCGAAGCTCCCCAGATGGTGTGCTCGTACCGCTGGGCCATCTCTGATCCCCGGTTACAGAAGAATTTGTACTTCAGGCCGACCTGTTTTGCAAGCGGGCACTGCGGACAGTTACATCCTTTCTCCTCAGAGATACACATGAAGCTCTTGCCGGTGACGCAGAAGAGTTTCTCACCGGCTTTCTGGGCGCAGGTGTTGTAGCTCGGACAGCCCGGGCAGGGGCATTTTGATTTGAAGTCAGCGATGAGATCAGCCTGTTCCTTCGGGCTCTTCTTCTTTACATCAGCCATGGTCTGTTCAAAGGTGTCCATTATTTCACCACATGCAGGAAATGAATAAAGGAATTGATATATTTTTCTACCACGATTAAGCCATAAATCAGGTCCATTTCGGGGAAGAATCATCAGTGCAATCATTCTGATACAACGGGATGAGGGTATCACAGGTGCAACCGTCTCTCCCGAATCGTCAGATATGTCTAAGGTGGTGTCAGATGATTACCGGATTTTTGACGGTGACGAGGTGTTCCCATTCAGGCACGGGGTCTCCGGCGATGTTGGTGCTATTGATGTCAGGTCTGGATATTCCTCAATTATTTTCCCTTTCTGATGAACCCGAAAGGATCCCGGTGATTAAAGAGGAGTGATGACCGTTTCCCGGGAAAAACCCCGTCGGCAACCGATTTGATCTCCTCCACTGAATAGAAGGCCCTGGGAAGATATTGCCGGATTGCCGTGATCACTTCATCAAGATCCTGGCGTTTGATGACCGAGAGGATGATCTTCACCGTCCCTTTCGATCCTTCACCGTCAGCAACAGTTACCCCGAAGCTCCGCTGGCGCAGGTATGCTACGAGAAGCAGCACGTCCTCCGGAGAAATAACCCGGACCACGACCGTGCCAAGCGAGAGCCGTTCCTCGACCTTCATACCGATAAAGGTACCGGCCGCAAATCCTGCCCCGTAGGCGATGTAGGAGGCAACATTGGTGACATTGTTCATCACCTGCCCGATGGCAACAAGCCAGATGATCACTTCGAAGAAACCGATGACCGGGGCAATGTATTTGAGACCTTTTGCAATGAAGATGACCCGGAGGGTCCCGAGGCTCACATCACAGATACGGAAGGAGAAGATGAGGAGCGGAAGGACCACCCAGGCAAAGAAATCAGCAGATGTAGTCAGGTCTGTCATTTCCAGTCCCCATTCGTGGTTATCATATTTCTGTTGGGAGACAGTGGTCAAATAACCAGCCGTTTGGTGATACGGGCATACGCTGAAGGGGGGAGGTTGCGCCTTGTTCTGGTTTCCCCCTTTCCCTCACCATTTTGATTCAAGGATCTTCCGGATCGCTTCCTTCCGCTCTTCCGCTGGCACCATGCGGTGCGGAAACTGCTGTTCGAATACCGGTTTCTCTTTCCGGTAGAACAGTCCGAACGGGATGGGTGAATCACTGTTGTAGTTCCATTCCTCTGCCTTCCGGCATGCTGCCCCGAAGTCAGCGGGGTCATGCCCGGACAGCTCATATCCCAGCCGGTCATAGAGCGTACTCGCGTTAAAGTAGCTCGCACAGATCTGGAGGACATCGATGAAGGCAAACCCCCTGTGCTTCAGTCCCGCAAGGATTAGCCCCTGCAGCCGGGGCATCTTCCGTGATGTCCCCCTGGCAATGAACCCGGCCCCGCTGGTCAGCATCAGGGCCAGGGGATTGAAGGGTTCCTCAACGGTACCCGATGGAGTCGACCGCCCTTTGAAGCCCAGAGGCGAGGTCGGGGTATACTGGCCGGTGGTGAGGCCGTAGACGCGGTTGTTATGGACAATCACGGTGATATCGGAATTCCTCTTTGCGGCAAAGACCAGGTGATCGAGCCCCTCGGCGTAAGCATCCCCGTCGCCAGCACAGCAGAGGACGGTGAGGTCCGGGTTGGCCAGTTTGATCCCGGTTGCAACCGGGATCGTCCTGCCATGGATGGAGTAGAAGCTGTTGATGTTCAGGTAATCGGCCATCTTTGCGTGGCACCCGATACCGGTCACCAGAACGATGCTCTCGACTGGAACTCCCCCGTCCACGAGCTCCTGGATGGCATTTCGGAGGGCAAACTGGATGGTGAAGTTCCCGCATCCCGGGCACCAGGTATTCTGTGCCCCGGTGATCAGGGTCTGCTCGGCCATTATGTCACCTCATCAAGCCTGCGGGCAAGTTCATCGACCGTGAAGGGGCGGCCATCGTATTTCCGGATTGCAGCATCGGTGATGATCCCGTAACAGGCACAGAGCATCTGGAGCTGCCCCGTGGCGTTCTCTTCAACCGCAACCAGTTTTTTTACTCCGGAAAGAGCGTCCCTCAGTGCTTCAGCCGGGAACGGTGAGAGCACAACCGTCTGGACTACCCTGAAATTACGGTCGCCTGCCACTTCGCGGCAGACCGGAAGGGTTGAACCCCAGCAGAGGAGAGCTGTCGCTGCGTCCCTTGTGCCGTGAACCATGACCGGGTTGAGTGCATCGGTCTCCTTCCTGAGTGTTGCAGCCTTTCTGAGACGTTTTTCAGTCATCAGCCGGGCCATACCAGCCCGTTCCGTGGATATGCCCGCTTCATCGTGGACATAGCTGTTCACCTTGACCACCGAACCGGGATCCGGCGGGGATCGCATCGGGGAGATACCGGTATCCGTGATGGCATACCTATGGTATGGTCCCACCCCTGATACCGGCAGGGAAGCCCCGGAAACCGGAACAGAATGTGCCTCCTCCCCAAGCGGCGTGATACCCTCGCAGAGGGTCTTGTCAACGAGAATGATCGCCGGTACCTGGCATTTCCATGCAAGGGACAACGCGAGGGATGACCAGGTACATGCCTGGGCGTTGTCTCCCGGGGCAACCACCAGACGGGGGAACTCTCCCTGCCCGGCATGGAGCATGAAATGAAGGTCGGTCTGCCCGGTATAGGTGGGAAGCCCGGTACTTGGCCCGGTCCGCTGTCCCATGACCACTACCACCGGGACCTCGTTCATCCCGGCCATGGAGAAGCTCTCGGTCATCAGGCAGAACCCGCCGCCTGAGGTGCCAACCGCAGCCTTCTTTCCGGCATAGGCAAGCCCCTGGGCCATCAGGATTACGGCGATCTCGTTTTCCGGGTGGACAACGGTGAGGGGATACTCTTCGGCAACACCGGCAAGAAAGTGGAGGAGGTTAGAGGTCGGTGTCATGGGGTACGCGACAAAGGCCTCAAGCCCGCCCTGCAGGAGGCCGATCCCGATTGCTTCATTTCCTGACAGGAGGGGCAACGGTTCGTTCTTCCCCGGCTCAAGCGTCGGTCCAGGTTTCACCGCGTCAAATCCCCTGCGGGCAATGACCAGGTTCTTCTCCAGCCCTTTCGGTATCTGCCGGCGGAGCACTTCTTCAAGGACACCAAAGGGTATTCCTGCAGCTCCACAGAAGGCCCCGATGATACAGGAGTTTCCCATGACCCCCGGCGCCTGCTCCTCCTTCAGGATATCCTGTACCGGCACCCCCTGCCCTTCTGCAGCAGCCCGGTTGGTGTCATAGATCACAACCGTGGTATCGTCCATCAGGTCACGGTGGAGATCGATCGAATCCTGGTTCAGGGCCAGGATGATATCGCACCGTTCCCGCAATCCCCCGACCGGATGGTCGGCAGCCCGGGTGATGGTAAAGTTATGCCCTCCCTTGATGAGCGACGGATAGTCAAAGTACATGTAGGTAGAGTATCCCATCCTGTTGAACAGGTGAGACACGAGCAGCCCGGCGCTGTTGATACCGTCACCAGCCCTGCCTCCGACAAGAACCGAAAGGTCAGCCATGGTCTCCTCCTACCACTCTGGTATCCCGGCAAGGTATTAACGATTCCGGGGAGGAGGTTTCTTTTTTTTAAAGAATACACAGTTGATTGTTAATTAATTAAAAATTAGATATCTATAGTGCACTTTTTATTCGTACTTATATTCTCTTGACAAAAAATGTATAACAATCATTTCTCAACTATTTACTTCGTACTAATTTATATAGACGTTTAACGTAACTCCCCCACGTTGATTATTATGAAAATGTGGTCTGTTTTTTTCGGCATGGTTATTATCCTGGCTATTGTCTTTTCACCAGTAGCCGGAATGATCAGTAAAACCGATCTGATTTCATACTACTCGGGAGTGACACCGACCCCGACCCCAACTCCAACGCCGCATGAACATCCTCCCCCATGTCACGTTCTGAACGGATCAACAATGGCATATATCATAATCCCTAATTATCCAGTTGAAGAAGCAAAAACTCTCCTTCTACAGAAATTACAAAGTAAAAAAAGAATTGTGGATCCCAATAGCGGCTTCGAGACTTTCTTATTTTTTTAAAAAAAACGATTCCCGTGATTATTTTTTCTTTTTTGCCATACTGCGGATATGTTCTGCCTCTTCAGGGTCTTCAATCCGCATCAGGAACGTACCATAACAGGGTTTGGTATAGGGAAACGTGACCATGTCACCATCGAGCCCTATGGATATGGGGGGAACCCCGATGACCGGCTTCTCAAAGATCCGGAATCCGGGCTGCACATCGTGGTATTCCGTGCAGTGGGACCGTACATAATCCCTGCATTCCCTGAAGCTGGCACCTTTGAGGACAATTTCATATTTCAGAGATTCGATACAACCCATGGGAGCACCTCATCGATCTTGTTCTTGAGCGGCAGGGGATTGTGCACTGCCTTGACCGCAATCTTTTCGCAGGGGAACTCGATGGTGGCTGCGACTTCCTGGAAATGTTCGCCGTAAATAAGAGCAATCACCGGTGCGCCGGTGATAGCCTGGACTGTTGCCGCATAACTGACCCCTGAGTCGTTATGGATGAACACGAAATGGTAGTCAAACTGCCGTTTCCCTGCAGCAATGTCATCGATGTACCGGTCAAGGTCAATCACCTCCCCGATATAGTGCCGGTCCGGATCCGATACCTCGGCATTCAGCCGTGCCGCCCGGTTCCCGGCAATGGTGGGTTGTATGCCCTTCTTTTTCAGGAGGCTGGCCAGGTAGAGGGCAATCCCGGTCTGGATCGGGACCTGCGGGCATCCGAGAACCAGCACTGCACTTTTACCAGCCGTCCCTTTCTCTGCGCTCATCTTCACTACTACCTTGCGCACAGCCCCTCAAAGGGTTTTCCTGTCCCTGTTTCCGCCCGGTTGTCAGGGATACCCCAGGTCTCGGACTCTCTCCGGATGGGTGTAAACGGTGAACCGGTCCCCCCGCGAGAAACAGATCAGCGTAATCCCGAGATTTTCTGCAGCAGCAATCCCTCTGTCGGTTGATGCTGCCCGGGAGATGACGACGGGGATACCGGCATGGGCATATTTTATCACCATGTCCCGGGGCTGCCTTCCGGTACAACCTACCACGCAGGATGAAAGGTCAATCCCGTTTAGCACACCGTACCCGATCACCTTGTCGACCGTGTTATGCCTCCCCACGTCACTCGCCCGTGCCAGGATCCTGCCTTCCCTGGCCAGGACTGAACAGTGTACCCCGCCGGTTTCCCGCCAGAGATCGGTGACAATCTCCCCGGTGATGGAAAATACATCTGCCATGGTGATTGAACATCCGGATTGCACCGGGTCGGGATCCGTCCTGATAAATTTCACTGATCCAGTTGTCGCAATCTCCCGTTCAAGGGAACCTTCGACCGGTGCAGTTACCCTGATCTCCTGGCCGTGCACAGAGACCTCTTCGACTGTTTTTGAGAGACCCTGGCAGATGATAAAACCCGCTCCGAGTTCTCTCAGATTTTCCCCGCTTGCCACCAGGTCGATGAAGCGGACATCGTTCAGGAAGAGCGTGAACCGCTCCTCCCGCACCACGGTATCATCGAGAGGGGATACGCGGTCTCCCCTGACCTGGATCCCGGTGAACTTCAGCTTGGTCATGGGTGAATCTCATCCCCGAGCCACTGGAGGTAGGGGGGGTATCCCCCGGTAATTGGCAGGACAATCATCTCCGGAAGTTCGTAGGAGTGGAGTGCCGCTATTCTCCCGATTACCGTGTCCACCCTGTCCCGGACCGTCTTGATGATCAGGAGCTGTTCCCGGTCCTGGCAGAGATCCCCCTTCCACCGGTACACTGATGTCACACCGGTGATATTAACACAGGCGGCAAGATGTTCCTCGACAAGAGCCCTGGCAATGACCGGTGCCTCGGATTCTCCTGCGGTGGAGAGAATGATGACTGGTTCAGGGTTCATGGATTTCCAGCTCCGTAGACCTCTATTCACGTCCGGGAGATTTTACTCCTTCGGTTGATCTTCCTCCTGCAGGTCACCTTAATGTGTTTCCGGAGAGTATAGCTACCCGCATGTACGCGGAACGTATGGGAGAGCTTCCCCCTTACCTCTTTGCACGAATCGATGAGCTCAAGGCCGCAAAACGGGCATGCGGTGTTAATGTGATCGATCTCGGGGTGGGGGACCCTGACCTCCCCACCCCCCCCCATATCGTGGAAGCACTCTGCCAGGCCGCACGCGATCCGCAGAACCATCACTACCCCTCGTATGCCGGAATGGAAGAGTACCGCGTTGCGGTTGCAGACTGGTACAGGAGCCGGTTCGGGGTCAGCCTCGACCCCGGGCGTGAGGTTCTTGCCCTGATGGGCTCAAAGGACGGGATAGCCCATATCCCTGAAGCATTTGTCAACCCCGGGGACTATGTCCTTGCGCCGAGCCCCGGCTACCCGGTCTACCGGACTTCGACCCTCTTTGCCGAGGGCAGGGTCTTTGAGATGCCGCTCCGGAGGGAACGGGACTTCCTGCCGGACTTCTCTGCAATCCCCGCTGATGTGGTCCGGGGGGCCCGGCTGATGTTTCTGAATTACCCGAACAATCCCACGTCGGCGGTCACGATCCCGGGGTTTTTTGAGGAGGCGGTGGACTTTGCCGCTGATAACGATATCATCATAGTCCACGACAATGCCTATTCTGAGATATCCTTCGATGGCTACCGGGCCCCGTCGTTTCTCTCCACCCGGGGGGCCCTTGATGTCTCCATCGAGATGCACTCCCTCTCCAAGACCTATAACATGACCGGGTGGCGGATTGGCATGGCCTGCGGAAATGCCCGGATCATTGCCGGCCTCGGAAGGGTAAAGACCAATGTCGATTCCGGAGTTTTTGACGCTGTGCAGCGTGCCGCAGTCACTGCTCTTGCCGGTCCCCAGGACTGCGTGAGGGAGGCCTGCCGGATCTATCAGGACCGGCGGGATGTCCTGGTAACAGGTCTTCGCTCCCTCGGTTTTGAGGTCTCATCCCCGAAAGCCACCTTCTATGTCTGGATGCCGGTCGATGACTGCATGACTTTTGCCACCCGCCTCCTCGATGAGGCCGGAATCGTGGTTACCCCGGGAATTGGTTTCGGGAGTGGGGGGGACGGCTATGTCCGGTTTGCACTCACCCGGTCATCAGAACGGATCCGCGAAGCACTTGCCCGTATGAGGGGGATTGCCTGGTGAACCTTCCGCAGAACCTGACCATCCAAAACGACCACCTCTGGATCGGGCAGCATGACACCGTGGAGCTTGCACGGACCTACGGTACTCCCGTCTATGTGACCGATGAGGACCGGATTACCTGGAACTACGAGCAGTACGGTAAAGCCCTGACTGCGCTCTATCCCCGGACACGGATCCTCTATGCAGCCAAGGCAAACGGGAACCTTGCAGTACTGCGACTGCTCTCCCGCCTGGGTGCGGGCGCTGATGTCTTTTCTTCTGGTGAACTGCAGCTGGCTCTCGCTGCCGGGATGGCTCCGGGGGGTCTCCTCTTCAACGGAAGCTCAAAGAGCCATGGTGATCTCTCCCTTGCCGTAGATACGGGGGTCACAGTCTCGGTAGATTCTCTCGATGAACTCCGGCAGCTTGACCATGTGGCAGGGGCACTCGAAAAGACCGCACGGATAGCATTCCGGGTGAACCCTGCCCTGGAAGTCCCGACCCACCCGAAAATTGCCACCGGTCTTGCTACCAGCAAGTTTGGTATTGCCCATACCCTCATACCCGCCGCATACCGGGAAGCCCTCTCCTGCCGGAATATCGACCCTGTTGGCATCCACTGCCATATCGGCTCCCAGATCCTGTCAGTTGAGCCGTTTACCCGGGTCTGTGAGGTCATGGTGCAGATAGCGGCAGTGGTCACCGATATCGGTGTCCGCCTCGAGTTCATCGACCTTGGCGGGGGACTTGGTATCCCGTATCACCGGGGGGAGGGGGAGACAGGGCCGACTCCTGCCGACTATGCACAGGCAGTGGTACCGGTATTCAGGGAGGGTATTGCAGCAGCAGGGATCAGCCCCGAACTCTGGGTGGAACCAGGGCGGTCGCTCGTTGCTGATTCGACTATCCTTCTTTCCGGCGTCAATTCTGTCAAACCCGCACACCGGAACTTTGTGAACGTCGATGCCGGGTTTAACCTGCTCATCAGGCCGGCCATGTATGACGCCTGGCATGAGATCGTCGCGGCAAATAAAGCCGGATCACCGGCCACGGTCCTGTATACCATCGCCGGCCCCATCTGTGAAACCGGTGATATCCTGGCCAGGGACCGGATGCTCCCGGAACTTACTGCCGGAGACATTATCGCTGTTCTCGATACCGGGGCTTACGGGTTTGCCATGTCTTCACAGTACAACAGCAGGCCCCGATGCGCTGAAGTACTTCTGAACCGGTCACGGGCTGCCCTCATGCGACGGTCCGAAGAGCTGAAGGACGTGATGGCGACCATGCAGGTCCCGCCCTGGCAGGGACCGCCCTAGGAGCCGCTGGAGAGTCACCTGCCGTGCAGTTTCACTATGCTCTCGTTGATGACCTGATCAGCAAAGAAGAATTTGAACGGCGGGTAGAAGAGAAGATGCTGGAGTGCGGCGATCTCCTTGATGAGGTCACCGCTGCGATGGTGGTGGTGCAGGAGCTCGGGCGCTCCCATGTCAAGATCAGCGGGCTTTCCGGCAGCTCGAGCCTCTTTTCCTTTTTCGGCCGGGTCATCTC
Source organism: uncultured Methanoregula sp. (assembly GCA_964353765.1). Classification (GTDB taxonomy): domain Archaea; phylum Halobacteriota; class Methanomicrobia; order Methanomicrobiales; family Methanospirillaceae; genus UBA9949. Next base: position 9,583 of record CAYGWN010000039.1, read on the forward strand.
TGTCTCTCCGGTCAGGGAGTTTACCCGGCAGGATGGCGGAACGGGCTGGGTTGCCCATCTCATCCTTGCCGATGAGACCGGGCAGGTACGGACAGTTCTCTGGGACGAGAAGGCCGCTGCGGCTGCCGAGATCGAGCCCGGTGATGTCCTCGAGATCATCGGGAAGCATGCAGCCCGGCAATATCATGACATCGTAGTACTTGCCCTGCGGAAATCACCCTGCGAAATCGAATGCGGGACATCCGTTGAGTCCCGGTTTGCCCCTCCTGAAAGGAAAGACGTTATCGTGACCGTGCTTGTCCTTGAAGAGCCACGGGCAGTCAACCGGCGGGACGGATCAACGGCTCAGCTGACAGAAGGATGCATTTTCGATGGCGAAACTACAGCCCGTATCGTGAACTGGGAACCGGGCCTGCATGCAGATATCACAGAAGGAGCAACGATCCGGATTGCCGGGGCGCTGGTAAAGCCCCGGAATTCAGGGAGGGAGTACGTGGCTGATGAACGGAGCTCAGTCACCATGGCGGAATCCGGACTTCCCTTTCGGTTCAGCAGGCTTACTGATGTCAGTACAGCAGGGACCTGGTCGGTCGAGGGCACCATCCTTTCACTGCAGCCTGCACGGGCGTTCTCAACCCGTGACGGGAGGCCCAGCCATGTCCGGAACCTGGTTATTACCGACGGGACGACGGATCTCAGGGTAGTTGTCTGGGGGAACCGGGCGTTGGTACCCCTTGTCCCCGGGGATCACATCACGCTCTATAATGGCACGGGCAGGGCGGGAAAGCAGGGAGGGCTTGAACTTCATATCGGGGGAAACGGGTTTGTACGGGTGGCTGTCAAGGGAAAAGAGGTAGAGATCGAGATGGATGGGACTGTTATTGTAACCCGGGAGGGGACATTCCTCGACAACGGGAGTGAACGGTACCTGCTTTCCGGAGACCACCCGCACGGCCACGAAATCCGGGTTCGGGGTCTCCTTGCCGGCGCCCGGATTACACCGGTTTCTGTCGAAGAGAGAGCGATGGACCCTGCAGCGATCCTGGCCAGTGTGGCCGGGTTCACCGGCTGCAATGCCCCGGGCAATACTTTCACGCTGCATGGCCGCCAAGATATATGATAGGGAACAGTATGCTCTCTCTGTCAAAGGTGACAACACGCTATGACCAAAGGACCCCTGGAACTTGAAGATCTCCCTGGCGTCGGCCCTACTACCGCAGAGAAGCTCCGCGAAGCCGGGTTCGTCACCGTGGAGAGTATTGCCACCGCCTCTCCTGCCGAGCTTGCAGAGACCGCAGAGATCGGTGAATCGGCTGCAAAGAAGATGATCAAATCAGCCCGTGAACTGGTTGATATCGGGGGATTCAGGACCGGGAAAGATGTTTTTGAGCAGCGGAAGGAAGTCCGGAAACTCAAGACCCGGGTCCCTGAACTTGACGACCTCCTGGGAGGCGGGATGGAGACCCAGGCCATCACCGAGCTGTACGGCGAGTTCGGTTCAGGGAAAAGCCAGATCGTCCACCAGATGGCAGTCAATGTCCAGCTGCCGGAAGATGAGGGCGGCCTGAACGGGAGTGCCATCTACATCGATACCGAGAACACCTTCCGCCCTGAACGTATCGAGCAGATGGTCATCGGCCTTGGTATCGATGCCGACCCCCAGGAGTTCCTTGAGAACATCCATGTTGCCCGTGCCCACAGCTCAGATCACCAGATGCTGATGATGGATACAGCACGGGAGCGGGCTGCCGAACTCCGGACATCTGACAAACCGGCCAAGATATTTGTCATTGATTCCCTCACCTCGCACTTCAGGGCAGAGTATGCAGGGCGGGGGACTCTTGCCACACGCCAGCAGAAGCTGAACCGCCACCTCCATGATCTCTTCAAGCTGGTTGATGATAACAACGCCGTGGGACTGGTCACGAACCAGGTACTCTCCAACCCTGCGGTATTCTTTGGCGACCCTACGAAACCCATCGGTGGAAATATCGTTGGGCACACGGCAACCTTCCGTATCTACCTGCGGAAGAGCAAGGGGGGTAAACGTATCGCCCGTCTGGTAGACAGCCCGAACCTCCCGGAAGGGGAAGCACCATTCATGGTAGAGGAAGCAGGACTCAAATCGTGTTAAAAGCGCTGATCACTGATATCGACGGCACCATAACCGACCGGCACCGGAGGATTCATACCGGTGCCATCTCTTCTCTGCGGACCCTCTGTGACCATGGTATTGAAGTGGTACTTGCCAGCGGGAACACCGCCTGCTTCATGGATGCCCTCTCAAAGATGATCGGAACCCAGGGAAGTTTTGTTGCCGAGAATGGCGGTGTATACCGGGCAGGATACACCGGAGATCTGCGAATACTGGGGAACCAGTCAGTGGTCAGGGAAGCACTTGACACAGTTATCGGGTTTTACCGGCAGAAAGGTGTAACACTTGACCTGTACAGTCCCACCTACCGTTTCGCCGATCTCGCATTCGCACGGACGGTCCCTCCCGATGAAGTACGCGGAATTGTCAGGGACTATCCGGTCGAAGTGCTGGATACGGGATTTGCCATCCACCTCCAGTCACAGGGAATCAGCAAGGGTCTTGCCTTCATCACACTCGCAGCAGAGCTCGGTCTCGATCCTTCTGAGTTCCTGTCAGTGGGGGATGCAGAGAATGATATCGAACTCCTGAAATATGCAGGAATCGGTGTGGCGGTCAGAAATGCGCCGGACCCCTTAATCGCAGCTGCCACCTGGGTCACGGAAAAAAAGTACGGTGACGGGTTTATCGAAGCCCTCGACCGATATATGCCTTATTTCCTGGAAAGGTAGCGGTCTACGACGATATAGTCCTTGACGTCCTTGACCGCTTCAAAGGTAATAAACAGGCGATCCCCTTCTACCCGGTGTCCGGTTGTATCATAGGAGGGATCAGGGTAGATAATCATATCCACGACCTGCCCGGTCTCATAGTCCACGATAAGGTTCTTGAGGGTGCCGATCACCTTTCCTTCATTGGTGACTATCTTTTTCTTGGATAGGCTGCGGGCTAACACTCTGGCCATAAGAGAACTGTTGTGGTATTAATATTTAAATATGTTTAAAAACCTCCGGAGGGGTAGCAGTTCAAAAAACAGGGCCCGGATTGTGAGAGAATTGTCAGGAAACCATCCCGGAGCCTGCGATGCCGGGTGACAGTATTTTCCCTGGTGCACGATTATTCTGGCGGATGAATTGCCGCAGACCCCCGGTCCATAAAAAAGCTCTCAGAGCGAAGGAAACTGCCTGAGGATATCAGACTGGGTCAGAATTCCCACCGGGCGATCGTCTTCCATCACCATGAGCCTCCCGATCTCCCGTTCCTTGAAACGCCCGATCACCTCAAAGAGCTGTACGGTGGAGGGCACTTTCACTACATCGGTGGTCATGATTTCTGAAACCTGCCCGGTGAGTGGGATTTCATCCCCGATGGCCTTGGCAATATCGCTCATGGTCACGATGCCGATCAGAATATCTCCGTTCATGACCGGTGCTCCATGGATATGGTGCCGGACAAAGACGCGGATTGCCTCAAATATCGTCGCGTCCTGCGGGAGCGTGATGAGCGGGGTGCTCATGTAGTACCGGATAGGCTTCTTGGGAAGCGAGATCATCTCATAGATTGAGATCAGCAGGGTCTGGGAGATCTCATCTTTTCCATACACTTCACCGCGAATCAGGAGTTTGTTGACCGGGGTGGGTCCGATAGTGATATTGTCCCCGATCTCAAAAGGCCGTATGCTCCCGATGACCCTGACATTTGCCTGGCAGATGTCAGGGTTGCAGAGCGTGGTAAAAGCGATCTCCACCACCTTGACCCCGATGATCACCTCCCCCTCCCGGGATATCGGCACATCATATTCGCCGTCTGAGATGTCGAGGTTCAGCTCCCGGTATGCCATGGCCGTGGGGTTGTAACCCCCCTTCGGTCCGGGGATTCCATCGACCAGGCCGATAGCCTTGAGCGCCTGCATCTGGTTTCGGACCGTGCCCGGATTTCTCCGGATGACCTCCGCAATCTCTTCACCCTTAACAGGATGGGAATGCTGATGATAGAGGGTGATGAGCGTAATCAGGATATCCTTCTGGATGAGGGATAAATCCATAATGGTTTATCATATGATTTTGCATATATATTGATTGGGTTGAATTCCGGTGGAGTTTGAAAAAATCCCCACAGTACCGACCGCCGATGAGATTCTCGACCGGTGTTTCCGGCGGGCTGCATCCAAAATGCGACTCAAACGGAATAAGGACCGGGCAAACGAAGAATTCGTACGGGCAACGAGCCAGGCGATCCATCACCGGCTCGTCAGCGTCATGCAGTCCTTTCCTGAACTGAATGAACTGCCTCCGTTTTACCGGGATGTCGTTGATATCCTGTGGGGAATCGACCGGGTGAAAAAGTCACTTGGTGCCGTGGGCTGGGCGGCACGATGGGCCCGGACGCATGGCCCGGGTCTTGCCTACCAGACACGGAGGTCCGACAATCCCTCGGTCTTCAGGAAGAGGGCTGTAGCCCGGCTCTCTTCCGTAGTACACCAGATCGATGAGGATCTCAGGTTCCTCAATGAGATGCGAAATGTCCTGCGAAAACTTCCCCACGTGGATGATGAATTCACCGTAGTGGTCGCTGGATATCCCAATGTTGGAAAATCCTCATTTATCCGGCTTGTCTCTTCCGCAGACCCGGAAATTGCGTCTTACCCGTTCACCACCAAAGGGATTATAGTTGGTCACCGAATGGTGAGTGATGAGCGGATGCAGTTCATCGATACTCCCGGCCTGCTGGACCGTCCTCCCGAAGACAGGAATCCTATTGAACGACAGGCCCTGACCGCCATCATCAATCTTGCCGATGTCGTGCTCTTCATCCTTGATGCGAGCGAGCATTGTGGATACCCTATCGAGGAACAGATCCGGCTCCTCCATGTCATTGAGACGCTGGTTGAAGTCCCCCTCGTTGTCGCGGTGAACAAGGCAGATCTGGTCTATTTTGACGGCTACCTCAACATGTCCACCGAGAACGGGGAAGGAGTAGATGAGGTTCTCGAAACCCTCCTCCATTACCAGAGCAGGTTACACGAGGAAAGAAATCCCGTAGCCTGCTAAGAACCCGAGAATCGCCCCGCCATTGATGGGGGGGAGGCCTGCCTGGGGTTTTCCTTTCTGGACAACCGTCATCAGGAGGGTGAGGCCGATGACCGAACCGATCATTGCTCCGAGGGCGGGCAGGGTTATGAATCCAATCCTGGTGGTGTTCATCAAAAAAACATTTGCCGAAACCACCAGGATTGAAGGCATAATCAGGTCCCCCATCCCGATGACAAAGGCTGCACGTTCACCACCGCTGATATCGCCGATTCCTTCCCTGATGTAACTGTAGCCCCGGCGTTTGGGAACGATGAAGAGAATCGGTGATTTCATGTCGATCACCCCTTCAGCGAGGGTGATCATGTGCTTGGTCTTGTAGACCGAGATGGCATCGTAGACCATGAGGATGACGAGAAGGATAATGACCGGCAGTACAGTCAGGGAGATGCCAAAAATTGAGGCTGCACCGGCAGCGATCAGGATGCCGAATGTATCGATGATATACCATTCCGGGTAGAGATACAGCAGCGCAGTTGAGAAGAGTGAAAGTGCAAGCGTGATTCCGAGAATGCCGGGGATGTATCCGATGAAATACACCGTGATCCCGGCAAATATGTAGATGAAGGTGAAGAAGATGGAGAGCCCGATGATGATGGTGATAAATTTCTTCCACTTGTACCTGAGGAGAAGGAGCAGAAACGCGGTGAAGGCGAGGAGGATGACGATGAAGATCAGGGGATTTGCCACGGATTCCGGGTCTTCAAATGCAGTAATCCCGGCCGTCTGCATGGGCAGAGAGAGCAGGAGCGCAAGAGCCTCCACCAGTACCAGCATGGCCGGGATAGAAACAAGCGGAAGAGCCCGTGACCAGTTCATGGAAAAGCCCCGGTATCCACAGGTAATTTAATTACCCGGTCATCATCATGTAAAAACATGGATATACGTGAGTATCTGGGAGATATAATACTCATTATCATACTGGCGGCATCGACCTGGTGGCTCTTCTCATTGTTGCGGGCAAGTACAGAGATCATCACCGGTTTCCTGCTGGTGGTCCTCTCCTTCGCCGGTCTTGTCCTGATACTCCACCACAAGATCCGTGTCATTGAGCAGAATATGACCAACCGGGAGCGGATGATCAGTCTCAACCTTGAGGAGATCTCGGTGAAGATGGGCCAGCGCTACGATGCCAGTATCGCCAGAATTGAGAGTATCGTCGAAGAAGTTTCACGGCGGGTATACCGTTAAATCCATTCGCCGGGTGGTCATGCCATGGGTGTTGCGCTCCGGGACATCATCACCGATTATAAGACGCCGCTTTCCTGGGAGGCGCTTGCCGGTATTGCCGCGGTCGATGCCCATAATGCCCTCTACCAGTTTTTGAGTGTCATCAGACAGCCGGACGGCACCCCGCTCATGGACCAGCAGGGGCGCATCACCTCGCACCTCTCAGGAATCCTCTTTCGTGCGGTCAACTTCATGGAGAAAGGCATCAAACCGGTCTATGTCTTTGACGGTACGCCACCTGATTTCAAACAGGAGACCATTGAACAGCGCAGGGCGGTCCGGGATCAGGCCCGTGAACAGTGGCAGGAGGCGCTCCGCCGCGGTGAAATTGAGGAAGCGGCCAGGCAGGCCCGGGCCTCATCGCGGGTCGACCAGGAGGTCATCGCAACCTCCAAGACCCTGCTCTCCCTCCTCGGCCTCCCTTACATCGAAGCGCCGAGCGAGGGGGAAGCCCAGGCAGCATGGATGGTCAGACAGGGTGATGCCCGGTACGTGGTCTCCCAGGACTATGATACCCTCCTCTTCGGAGCACCGGTGCTCATGCGAAACCTCACGGTGAGCGGCAAACGGAAACTGCACGGCAGAACGGTTACGGTTACTCCCGAAAGGATAACCCTCACCGATGTCCTGGCAGGACTGGGTATTTCCCGCGAGGACCTGATCCGGATTGCGATCCTGACAGGCACCGATTTCAATGAAGGCGTGAAAGGAATCGGAGCAAAGACAGCTCTGAAGGTTCTCAGGAGCGGAGAATTCGCCACCGTTGCTGATGAGAGTCTCAGCGGGACTGACGTGGATGCGATAATGGCCTTCTTCCTCAATCCCCCCGTTACCGGGGAATATACGCTGAGCTGGAGCGAACCTGATCGGGAGGGGGTGCGAAGCATGCTCTGTGACCGCTACGATTTCTCTCCTGATCGGATCGAGAAGGCCCTGGAGGGACTGAAAGTCAGGGCCGGCCAGAAAACCCTTGATTCCTGGTTTTAATTAAAAAAGGGTATCTTATTATTTTCTCCACGAATCCTGCCATTAAGTTGCGTCTGAAAATTATACAAAAACGCAGCCCCAAAACCAATGCAAAAAAGTAAAACACCAATTCGTACTCACGAAGAAGAAATCATGGCATTGATATCACCCTATCGCATCCTGGGAAACGCCACAGCGGCGGGGTAAGCCGAAGGCGCAACCCCCAGGAGCGTTACGAAAGACCAGAAAACCCTTTGATGGGGTTAAAAAATAGTGGATGAAATGCCACCACACCCCTCCCTATGGCTCCCTGTTGAGCTCCTTCCATACGTACACGAATCGCTGGATGGCGGTAATGTTCCCGATTATGCCGAAAATGACCAGGAGCCACCCGAGAAAGGGAAGCCCGTAGACACCGGCAGGGAACAGAATATTGAGGAGGCCGGCGATTATCAGGAGAAAGAGGCGATCTGCCCTGCCAAGGACTCCCCCATAGTACCGGCCAATTCCGATTGCCTGGGCCTGGGTGCCGAGATAGGATACCATCAGGACCCCGACAAGGGCAAAGACACCAATCCACCAGGGTGCAAAACCCCCCGCAAATATCCCGGTGATAATGAAGATGTCTGCGTACCGGTCAACGACATGGTCCAGAAAGTCACCTTTCCGGCTCTGGATGTTCATGGCCCGTGCCACGGCACCATCCATGGAATCAAAGGCAGCATTGCACATGATTAAGAACGTACCAAGCGCCACCTCACCGAAATAAAATGCAATTCCTGCAAAAAGAGCAACGAAAAAAGCAGCAATGGTGAAATGATCAGGGGTGATGCCGATCTTTATCGCAATATCAACGAAAGGGCGGTATATCCATTTGAGATGTGGCCGATACGTATCAAGCGTCATTCAATCATCCCGATATAGGAAGACCAGTCAAGGGAACCTGAAGAAGGCGGGATCTCCCCGCGAAAAAACTGTTCCACCTGGTCAGCGCACTCCCGGATAATCTTATCTGTTGTATCCAGTTCATAAACCTGTTCAGGGGGGAAATACTCCAGGGTCTCAATGAGGATAACATCGAGAGCCTCGGCAAGGGCGTTCTCCTTCACTTTCCCTGCTCCATACCCCCGCTTCTTCAGCCTTCCGGCAAGAATATCGGGTCGGCACCGCAGTATTACGATCCGGTCACAGGGGAGGAGATGGGCAAGATGTCCCTCGACTACTCCGTCAAACGGTTCAAACTCGTCAATCCACCGTTCCTCATCGATGACCATGGTGTCGCGGGACCTATCTTTCCCGGTCTCGTATCCTGCCGTGGTTTCTGAAAGGTGGAGCACTCGTACCCCCCGGGAGGCAAGCTCACGGGCAGTTGAGCTCTTGCCGGTCCCCGGTGTCCCGGTAATGCCATACATCATGGCCGGGGACCGGCTCCTTCCCCAAGGGGAGAGGCGTGCTGCACACAGATTTTTTTCATCATCCCGATTACCTGAAGCTGTTGATGGACGCGAGGAAGAGCTCGTTCTCCCAGTCCTCTCCTATACTCACCCTGATGAAATGATCGGAAAGGGCGGGGAAACTGGCACAGGACCGTACAATGACTCCCCTGTCTGCAAGCATCCCTGTCATCTCGGTACCGGAATAAGGCCGGGAATCAATCATCACGAAATTTGCCCCTGAAGGAGAGACCGGGAACCTGCATTCGTCGCTGAACCGTTTTCTCCAGTACCGGACAGAAGTGATATAGTCTCTGCCGCCGCCGCCAGCCTCAAGGGCACCGATGGCGGCCTGTGCCGAGATGCTGTTGAGGGTAAAAGGGGTTGCGGCCCGCTGGTAGAAAGGAGCCAGCCATGCTGGAACAAAAGCATAACCCACCCTCGCCCCTGCAAGGGCAAAGGCCTTCGACATTGTCCTGCCGATAACCAGGTTATCAAACTCCCGCATCAGGGGGCGATAATCGATTTCGGAGAATTCGACATAGGCATTGTCAAGGAAGAGAATCCCGTCTATTTTTGAGAGGATTTCTCTGACATCTCCAGGGGGCGTTACGGTTCCGGTCGGGTTGTTCGGGGTACAGAGAAATGAGACCTTTGCCTCTCTGGCCTTTCTGATGAAATCGCGGGGCTCGACAGCAAAATCCGCCTGCCTGGGAATGTCAATGATATCTGCCGACTGGGCACGTGCGGCGAGCTGGTAAAAGGAGAAGGTAGGGACGGACACGGCCACCTTGTCGCCGGGGTTGACCATGGTCCTGATCAGTGTCTCGATCACCCCGTCCATACCCACGCCGGTTACAAACGAGTAGTCCCCATGGTAGCGGGAGAGAGCGGATACCAGTTCGGCCATGGTTTCATCAGGATACCGGTTTGCTCCTTCCAGCGCTTCACCGCCCATCCTGATCGCAGTATCCGATGGCGGCCAGGGGTTCTCATTGCTCGCCAGCCGTGCAATCCGGGAAATGCCTTTTCCGCGGGCACGGGCTACTGCCGGGGTGGCAAAGACGTATCCCCCTGAGAGGTACTGCTGCCGGACGAGCCGGGTAAACCGGCTGCCGGTAGTTTCATTCCTGTCGCTTGCGGGCATAGCAGGACGCTCTTTTTTCCGGAATAGTATGCTCCCCGCGATCCTATAAACTCCGTTGCCGGGACCGGGGTTCTCCCGTCCTCATACCTGGCCCTGGCCTTAGAAATCTTTACCCGGTCGGATGCCTACCTGAATATATGGCAGAAAAAAAGAGCAATATTTCTCTCCTTCCGTTTGTCGCTGCCCTGCTGACCGTACTCCTCCTTTTCTCCGGAACTGCAGCAGGCGTGGTGGTCAGCATAGACCCCCCGGTGGTTGCGCTCAGACCGGGTGAAAGTTCAAAAATTAATCTTACCCTCGACAGTGCACCGACCGAGCTCTCAGGGTATGCCATCGGGATAAAAGTAGAGCAGCCGGGTATCGCCGAGGTTACTGCCGTTACCTATCCTTCCTGGGCCGGGCTCTCTGATAGCAAGGGAATCCCGGGTCCCGATGTCCGGATCATGGCGGTTGACCTGGAGGGAAAGGTGCAGACGAATGCAACACAGGTCATCCTTGCAACCCTTACGCTCAAGGGGAAGGGATCGGGAACGACCCCTGTCCTGCTCTACGGACCCGACTTCGATGATGGTGAAGGGAACAACATAACCCTCTCGCTGGCCAGCGGTTCCGTCACGGTCTCATCAAGTGGTTCTGCACCATCAGGTGGTTCCGCAACCGGCAGCGGTGGCGGCGGAGGAAGCACGGGTCCGGGAGTGGCCATTTCCCCGGGTATGAACCAGTCCGGGGCAGAGACCACAGTTCAGGTAACCACCGCCGGGGAGAACCAGACTCCGGTGGTCGAGACACCCTCCATTGGAGGAACCGCTATTATCCCGCCAACTCCGGATGACAAGGCAATCCCGGGAACTCCTGCAGGGCAGGGAATTCCCTTCCTCCCGCTCCCCCTCATCCTCGCGGTGCTGGGATTCGCAGCATATGTTGCAGTAAAAAAGAGATGATCGGGGCGTATCGCCCCTTTATTTCTGATTTATGGCCTGATGAGGGCGGCATTGATAACCGCGACAGCCTGGTCGATCTCGTCATCCGTGATGACCAGCGGGGGCACCAGCCTCAGGTTACCATCCGCAGCGCAGTTGACCAGTACTCCGTTCTCAGCACAGGTCTTCTGAACCGCGGGACAGGACTCTCCCACCGTGATCCCGATCATGAGCCCGCGCTGCCGTGGTTTTTCGGCTGCAAGCAGCTCTGCAAACCGTCTCCCCTTGGGTTCCACTTCCGGGAGGACCTCGTCGATCACCTCGATGGTTGCCCTGGCGGCGGCACAGGCCAGAGGACCGCCGGCAAAGGTGCTGCCGTGCTCTCCTTTCTTGAACTCCAGGCCTTCCCTGGCAAGGAGTGCCCCCATGGGAAATCCGCTGGCGATCCCCTTGGCCAGGGTGACCAAGTCGGGCTGAACACCGGTATGCTGGATCGCGAGCCATTTCCCGGTCCTGCCCATCCCGGTCTGGATCTCATCGGCAATCATGAGTGCGCCCCTGGCATCACAGACCTCCCGGATTCCCTGCAGGAAATCGTCCGGGGGAATAATCACCCCGGCCTCACCCTGGACAGGCTCCACAAAAACCGCGGCGGTGGTCTGATCGACAGCTGCCTTCAGCCCCTCGAGATCCCCGTACTCCACGAAGGTGCAGGACGGCTCAAGCGGGAGAAACGGCTCACGGATTGCCGGTTTGTGGGTAACTGAGAGCGAACCGAGTGTCCTGCCATGGAACCCGTGCGTGAAGGCCACAAATTTCTTCCTGCCCGTAGCGAGGCGGGCAAGTTTGATTGCCCCATCGTTTGCCTCGGCCCCGGAGTTTGCCAGGAATGCCTTGTGCATCCCACTGATCTCAACCAGTTTTTTGGCCAGGTCAGCCTGACCAGGGACATAGTACAGGTTTGAGCAGTGGATGAGGCGTCCGGCCTGTTCGCAGATAGCCCGGGTTACCCGGGGGTGGCAGTGCCCGGTGCTGCAGACCGCAATCCCGGCGACACAGTCGATGTACTCGTTTCCCTCGGCATCCCACACGGTTGAGCCGGAGCCCCGCTCGATCATGATCTCGCGGGAGAATGCAGGCATATAGTACCGTGCATCGAGGTCACGGTAGGTCATCTCCTTCATAGGGCGTTCTTCCCGTAGTATTGGACTGTTGTATTATTCATACTCTATGGTGGCCGGGGGTTTGGGAGTGATATCATAGACCACCCGGGCCACACGGGGTATCTCTGCAGTAATCCGGGAAGCGATATGGCCGAGCACGGCATAGGGAATTTCAACAGGATCAGCAGTCATGCCATCGCGGGAGTTGACCGCCCGCACCGCGACAATCCAGCCATGGATACGGTTGTCACCCTTCACCCCGGTTCCGAGCCCGAGGACTGCGGCAAAGCACTGCCAGGGAAGGTACCGGTCGACCAGTTCTTCCTCGACAATGGCATTTGCCTCACGGACCACTTCAAGTTTCTCACGGGTCACCTCACCAATGACACGGACGGCAAGACCCGGGCCCGGAAAGGGCATACGGTGCTGGATCTCGGGGGGCAGGCCAAGCGCTCCGGCAACCTCCCGGACCTCATCCTTGTACAGATCACGGAGAGGCTCGATCACCTTCTTAAACTCAAGGTGCAGCGGCATCCCTCCGACATTATGGTGGCTCTTGATGCCCCCTTCACTCTCGATCAGGTCGGGGTAGATAGTCCCCTGGAGAAGGTACGGGGCCCCGGTCTTTTTTGCCTCCCGCTCAAAGACACGGATAAAACGCTCCCCGATCACCTTTCGTTTCTGTTCGGGATCTGAAATCCCGGCAAGTGCACCGAGGAATTCATCCCCGGCATGGATGACATGGAGACCTAAGTCCCCAAACATTGCAGAGATCCGGTCGGTCTCTCCTTTCCTCATCAGGCCGGTATCCACGTAGATGGGAGTGAGATGATCCCCGATGGCCCTGGCGGCAAGCGCAGCACATACCGAGCTGTCAACACCCCCGGAGAGGGCAATGACTACCTGGTGGGTTCCGACCTCGCGCTGGATCTCTCCAATCGCCCGTTCGATAAATCGTTCTGCGTTTACCATCAGGTCCTCACCTCCTTCCCCCGGGGACGCGGCATGCCTCCACGAACCCGATAAACGGTGGTGACGGACGGGTCGGCCGTGACCGGAATTCCGGATGGAACTGGGTAGCAAGGAAGAAGGGGTGGCCGGGTATCTCGCAGATTTCCATCCGGTTCTTCCAGGTTCCGGAAAATACCAGCCCTCCCTTTTCGATCTCGGAGATGAATACCGGGTTCACCTCGTACCGGTGGCGGTGCCGTTCGATGATCTCCTTCCGGCCGTATATCCGCATGGCCAGGGTGTTCTCCTTCAGGGTGACCGGGTAATTGCCCAGCCGCATGGTCCCGCCAAGCCCGGTAACCTCCTCCTGCTCGGGAAGTATGGCAATCACATGCCTGCCTTCCCCCATCTCTGCGCTGGTGGCATTCTCCCAGCCGAGTACATTCCTCGAAAACTCAACCACCGCAAGCTGAAAACCGAGACAGAGACCAAGCAGGGGGATGCCGTGCAGCCGGGCGAACCGGATACCTTCGATCTTTCCCTCAATTCCCCGCTGCCCGAACCCGCCGGGGATGAGGATACCGTCGTATTCCCTGAGCTGGTGCTCCTCGTACCGCTCAGCGTCGAGCCAGGTGATCTTCACCTCTGTGGAGAGGGCCCGGCCGGCATGCTTGAGCGCCTCCTTGATACTCAGGTAGACATCTTCGATACCATACTTGCTGATGATGCCGACCTCCACCCTGCTGGTGTATTCTCTTGAAACAAGGCTGTACCAGCTGGTGTCCGGCTTCCGGTCCCCGAGCCCGAGGTGCTGGGAGAGGACCTCGGCGACCCCTTCCTTCTCCATCTCCATCGGGACCTGGTAGATGTCCGGGACGGTTGCGGCGCTGATAACCCCCTGCTGGGGCAGGTCACAGAATGCCGAGATCTTCCGTTTGGTGTGGGAGCCGATGGGCCGGTCTCCCCTGCCGACAATAATATCTGCATGTACGCCAAGTTCCCGGAGGGCTTTGACAGAGTGCTGGGTGGGTTTGGTCTTGAGATCGCCCATCGTATCTTCCGGGATAAGGGTCACATGGATCAGGACGGTATCCTCATCAGGAAGCTCTCCCCGCATCTGCCGCACTGCCTCAAGGAAGGGCATACTCTCGATGTCCCCGACCGTTCCACCCACCTCAACGAGACAGACCTCGGCCTGCCCGTCACCGTGAACCTCGTCAAGGGCGGCGGCCCGGATGCAGGACTTGATCTCATCGGTTATGTGGGGGATGATCTGGACCGTCTCTCCCAGGTAGTCTCCCCTCCGCTCCTTTTCGATGACGCTCCGGTAGATCTTCCCGGTGGTGATGTTATGGTCCGATGTGAGTTCGATGTCGAGAAACCGCTCATAGTTCCCGAGATCGAGATCAACTTCCCCGCCATCTGACAGGACAAATACTTCACCGTGCTGACCGGGGTTCATGGTTCCGGCATCGATATTGAGATAGGGATCGATCTTTACCGCAGTCACCGCGTAATCGCGGTTCTTGAGGATCCTTCCGATTGATGCAGCAGTGATGCCTTTGCCAAGGCCGCTCATCACCCCCCCGGTTATGAATATGTATTTCACTCAGACCTACCCTGCAAGACGGGACGATTATCTGGTGTATGTATTCTACGCTCCGGGTGATAGTTTTTATTCAATGCGGCAGGGAGTTGCAGCATGTGGCCCGCGATTATGTCCTCACCACAGCATAGGCCGCTGAACACCGGGCAAGGACCCGGCCGGATCCTTCTCTCATAACATCCCCCTCGGCAAAAACAATTCTTCGTCCCCTTTTCACGACCCGCCCGGTGGCGACCAGGGTTCCTCCCTGTGCCCCGGCAAGGAAGGAGGTGGTCTCAGAGATAGTTGCGATGCGCTCAGAGGGAGCGAGGAGCGGATAGATGGCGAGGACCATGGCTTCATCGGCAAGGGCGGTGAAGATACCCCCCTGGAGCCATTCTTCCCCGTTCATCATGTCAGGCCGGACCTCCATGCTGATCGTTGCCGATCCCTCCCCGATCGTGCCCAGCTCAACCCCCATCAGGGTGAAGAACGGATTTGCATCCCGTCCCTCAGCCCGTATCCGCTCAATATAGGTCATTACCGGAGAAGTTCGGTCTTTTCCGGGATAAGCGTGCCGGACATCATTTTTTAGTTCCGGCTCCCATACTAGTGCCATGGATGCTGAAGATGAACGGGAGATGTTAAAAGACCTGATCTGGCTGAATGCGGTGATCGCAACCGAGCTCATCCAGATCACGGAAAACGTCTCTTCTCTGCTGCGAGCGGCTCCACCGCCGGAATCCTGTCTCCGGGACCATAACCGGCTCCGGGAACAGGCGCTCATGATTGCAGAAAAATACCGGCAGGGGACTGCACTCAGGGAGCACCTGACCGGCCATGCGTGAGGAGGCTGGATTTCCCGCTTGACACCTGTCACCTGCATTATCATCCCGGCCTATAATGAAGGGGAGAGGATCCGCGAGCTGCTTGGCCAGATGGCCGGAGCTCCCGGCCAGTATATCATCGTCTGTGACGGGGATGATGCAACACCGGCCGTTGTCCGGGAATTTTCCGCGGGCTTTCCGGACATCGATCTCCTCTGTCTGACCTACCCGCAGAGACTGGGGAAGGGGGGGGCGATCAGGGAGGGATTCACCCGGACTGCTGCGCCGCTTGTCGGGTATATGGATGCGGATGGATCTGCAACGATCTCCCAGATACAGGGTCTGATAGCCGGGTTGGATCGTGCAGATGCCGTCATCGGTTCACGCTGGCTGCCGGCTTCGAATATCCCTGTCCGCCAGGGAATTGCCCGACAGCTGGAGAGCAGGGCGTTTAACCTTCTGGTCCGTCTGTTGTTCTCCCTACCCTTTTCAGATACGCAGTGCGGTGCAAAAGTATTTAAAAAAGCAGCCATCGATGCTGTGATAGGTGATATGGTCTCGACGGGATTTGAGTTTGATGTCGAACTCCTCTGGAGACTGTCCCGGAAAGGATTCCGTATCCGGGAGTGTCCGATAACCTGGCAGAACAAGGGTGCATCGAGAGTGAAGTGGACCGATATTTTCAGGATGTTGTCCGCCCTCATCATCATACGGCTGGGAGGGGCAGAGCGATGACTGGAGGAAGGAATGAAGAGATGCGGCGGGAAGCTTTCCGCCTTTTCGAGGAGGGAAAATACGCGGAGTCACTGGAACGATGCCGGGCTGCCGGAAAGACTGCACCGGACCAGCAGCTGGCCATCCTCGCGGCACAAAACCTCTTCAGCCTCGGCCGCTACGAAGAAGCGGAAGCATATGTCCAGGATCTCAGCCATGAGCTGCCTGATTCTTCCTACCTCGCAAGCTTCCTCGGGAGAATCAGGGAGGCGCAGGGTGACGACACCGCGGCAGCCCTCTATGCACGGGCAGTCGTCCTTGACCCGGCAAACCAGGAAGCGCTCCGCTGGTACGCCGCCTACCTTGTTTCCCGGGGAGACCACCGCATGGCAGTTCCGGTCATGAAAAAACTGACTGCACTCTCACGAAAGGAGGAGGATGCCCGGAACCTGGTCCGATCACTGGTCGCCAGTGGCCAGGCCAGGGAGGCCCTCGCTGTCTTCCGGAAGGAGCTGCGAAAGAGGGATGATGATCAGGACTATCTCTCCGCCCTGATCGGGAGCGGAAGATACCACGAAGCTGCCCGGGATGCTGCACTGGCGTACCGGAAAACAACAAAACGGGTGTTTGCACAAATCCATCTCAGGGCCCTTGCCCTGAAGAACGCAGAAGCTGCACTACCAGAATACCGGGAATATTTTGAGGCACTCAAAGACCCTGGCATCGGTTATGATTATGCAGTGCTCCTCTCCTCGCTCAAAAGACCGCAGGAAGCGCTCCATGTCTGCCGTGAGGTGCTCGACTCCGGGACCAACGGACCCGATTACCCGGTCCGGCTCCTGGTCTGCCGGCTGAATGCAGAACTCGGTGAAAAAGAGCGCGCTTCCGGCTGCTTTGAACACCTCATCGCAGAATCCCTGCAGAAGCTTGATGATCCCGGGTTCCTTTCAGACCTGCTTTCTGCCTACCGGGAATTTCTCATGACCTACTACCCGGTCAGGGATGCGGTGTCACGCTTCCTCACGCTGATTTCTGCACACCCGCAGGTGATCTGCCTGCTCGCAACTGCCCGGCTCTACGAAGATATCGGGGACCTGTCTGAAGCCCGGTCCTCCTATTACCGGGCATTCAGGAGCGATTTCTTCCAGGGCGGCATGGATTACAGCAGGTTTCTCATCCGGCAGAATGACCTGCGGGAGAGTGAGAAGATCCTTCTCTATATTCTGAATAATGCCCGGAAGACCCGGGATATCGAGACGGTCGCGGGGCTGATTCTCGATGAGCAGTGGAAATTATACCGGCGAAAACGGCTCATTGAACACCTGGTAACCCTCCTTGAGGAACGGATTACATCCCTTGGTTCTGACGGCCTTGAATATCTTGCGGTCGCCTACCTCGTTTCAGCAGGTACTGCACGGAAGGAGCATGATTACCTGCACTGTAAGGAATACTGCATGAAGGGGCTCGATGTGGTCCCTCTCGTCTCTGCTCATATCCGGCCGGAGGACTTCCTGGAACTTCTCCGGACCTGCAAGGAGGAGGCGCTCTGTGACCTGCCGGTCATGGAGCACCGGATACGACCAGCCGAACCATCCGGTGAACGTTCGCTCGTTGTCCGGCAGTTCCTGGAAACCTGCGATGAGCAGGAACGCCGCATCATTGAATACCTGATGGATCACCACGAGGCAACCGAACTTGAACTCCGCCGCCTGCTGAATACCAGGAGGGTGGTCGGTATCGTGAACCGTATCATACAGAAAGCGGCATCATCAGGGATTCAGATACTTGAGAAGAGAGGAGCAGGAGAGGGGGGAGAGATCTACAGCTATGTCGCAGGGTAGCACGATCGAAAAGGGGAGACTGGAAAGTCTCAATATTATCAATGCACTCAGGAGGGGAACGGTCCCGGCCAGCGGCCTTGAACGGATTGCAGTCGGTGTCGATGTCGAAGAGGGTGTTATCGGGGCCCAGTTCGATTACGTTGCTTCGGGAGGAGGAGATCTCAAGTTCATCAGGGGTGACTACGGGAGCGGAAAGACCTTCCTTGTAGCCAGGGCCCTTGAGATCGCCCGGGAAAAAGGGTTTGCCACTGCCCATGTTGTTGTCTCTCCTTCTTCACCGCTCTACCGGCAGAAGAACATCTACCAGCAGATCTGTGCCAGTCTCCGGACCCGGGAGGAGGAGCATGCAGTTAAGACAGTCATCGATACCTGGCTCTTTTCCATCGAGGAACGGCTGCTCAGGGTGAGCGATACGCCGCTTGAAGAGGAGAGCCTCGAGAAGGCGACGCTCAAGGAGATCGAAACGGCACTTGCCGGTATTTCCGAGGTGAACTCTTCACTCGCTGCAGCACTGCGGACCTACTACGGTGCAAACAATGCAGGCGACTTCCAGACCGCCCAGTCAGCCATTGGCTGGATCTCTGCTGAACCCAATATCGGGCGGGATTTCAAGCAGAAGGCAGGGATCCGGGGTGACGTGGATGAGGCCTATGCCCTGATCTTTCTCAAAGGTCTGGTCAGGATTATCGTGCATGCCGGGTTTGCCGGGCTCGCCGTAGCCATTGATGAACTCGAGACCACCCAGACCCTTCCGAAAAACCAGCGGGACAAGGCCTACAATACCCTGCGCCTCCTCATCGATTCACTGGACCGGGGTGATTTTCCCTCCTGCTACTTCCTCTTCACCGGGACCCCGGCCTTTTTCGAAGGGCCGCGGGGGGTCCGCTCCCTTCCCTCCCTGGCTGACCGGATCGGGGTGGTGGAGTCAAAAGGATTCCAGAACCCCCGGCAACCCCAGATCATCCTGAACCGGTTTGATGCCAGGAAACTTGAGCAGGTTGCAGAAAAGGTGATCCGGATCTATTCCATGGCCTACACGGAAATTGACCGGAGCCGGGTATCCCACCGTTTCATCAGGGCCATGATCGAGAAAGTTACCGGAAAGTTCGGGGGGCGGGTCGATGTAATACCCCGCATATTCCTCAAAGAGTTCATCGATGTGCTTGATAAATGCGAGCTGTATGACGGTTATGACCCCTGGGAGAGCTACCAGTTTGATACCAGCCACCTCAAGGGAGAACTGCGGGAAGAGGAGGAGGCGGTCATGGTGGTGGAATTCTGATCCCCCTTTTCACCTGGTCTTTTTCTCCGGCTGCAACGAAAGCTTCAATCAGCACCTGCGATAACAGTACTGCGTGAAGGAATTCCGGCACCTGCCTGTCTTTCTCCTCATGGTCCTGTTCGCCGCCGTTCCGGTCACTGCCGACCAGCTCACTATTACGGCACCGGAGCAAAGCCACACCATTGGTGACGAGGTTTTTCTTTCCGGAACCACGGCGAAGAGCAATATCATCGCCGTCTACCTGTTCGTGACCGGCCCGGGCCTCGACGCCCGCGGGGTCTGCCTCGAAAACCTCAACCTTCCCGCGGGGCAGGGCTATTTTACCTCCGCCTTTGTGAATCCTGACGGGACCTGGCACTATGCATGGAACACCGCGTTCCTCTCCGGGAGACTCGTCCCCGGCACCTATACGATCTACGTGGTCAATGTCCCTCTCGGCCTGAACCGGCTTGGGAAGACGGCGATGGCAACAACCAATGTCACTTTTACCGGCAGGAAGGAGCTGGAGCTGGCGCCGGGTAACCTCATCCTGTGCTTCGGCGGCCTCCTTATTGCTGGCCTCATTCTTGGGGGAACAAGGAAGAAGTAGTCATTTGAATGGCTGTTTCTTCTCCTGTCAGTCCGGGATGGCAGCTATTTGACCATTCCTAATTTTGCAAAACGGTCTTGCGAATCCTGAACGGACAGAGAATCTGCCAGATGAACGGTCATGAGTCTGCTGCTGGTATAACCAATTGTTAATACAGTTGGTTTACTGGTTGGATAAATTAGCAAATATTAATTAATTCTGCCCTGCAATCGAAGAGATGGTATCGAACATGACTCCCAGAAAAGTGGTAACTCTCTTTATTGTGTTCTCCCTCCTGGCTACCGGTGCGGTGTTCCTTGCCGGATGCACCACAACCATGCCGGGTGGAGGTACTCCGACCGTATCACCGACCCCGACAGAATCGGGGGTCGCTACCCCTGTGCCGACAACTGTACCGCAGACACCGGTGGGGCCGAAGACGAAAGTTCTCCTTGCAACAACGACAAGCCTGTATGACACCGGGCTTCTCGATTACCTGAAACCAAAGTTCGAGCAGCAGTATAACGCTGAACTCCTGATTACCTCGCAAGGCACGGGAAAGGCTCTGGAGGTCGCCAGGCGCGGTGACTGTGACATCCTTGCCGTCCACTCCCCAACCCAGGAAATCACATTCATGGAGGACGGGTATGGATTGAACCGCCGGTGCTTCGCTTACAACTACTTCGTCATTGTCGGGCCGCCCGATGATCCTGCGGGTGTGAAGGGGATGACCCCGGAAAAGGCATTCACCACCATCCTCACGAAGGGGAAAGCGAACACCCCGGGAATTTCATTTGTCTCGCGGGGCGACAACTCAGGCACCCATTCTGCTGAGCAGAATGTCTGGAAATCGGCAGGATTCAATTATACCAAAGATGTCCAGAAATCAGGTACCTGGTACATCGAGGCAGGCCGTGGCATGGGCGAAACTCTCCAGATGGCATCCGAGAAGGGGGCCTACACCCTGACCGATGAAGGGACATACCTGGCCTATAAGAGTAATCTTGACCTCGTGCCCCTGGTGAGTGAAGGAGCTATCCTGCTGAACGTTTATTCCGTCATTTCCGTCTATAACGACAAATTCACACCGCAGGAGATCGAGATGGCAAACAACTTTGTCAGCTTCATGATCTCCCCGCAGACCCAGGCAGATATCGATAACTACGGGAAGGAGAAATACGGCAAGAGCCTCTTTACCGCGATGAACGGCAACTGCAGCAAGTTCAGCTGTGTCTGTACTGGTGAGGCGACAGGCCTCAGACCGGTGACCGTTTTTAATGCGGGGAGCCTCAATACGCCGTTTGCAAAAGTCGAGGCTGCTTACGAGGGCCAGTTCCCGCGGGTAGATGTGCAGCTCTTCGGGGGCGGAAGCGTCACCATGATCGAGAAGATAACAAAGCAGGGCAAGAAGGCTGATGTGCTCGCTTCTGCCGATGCCTACCTCATCCCGACGCTGA
The DNA here is from genome assembly GCA_964353765.1 of uncultured Methanoregula sp. Classification (GTDB taxonomy): domain Archaea; phylum Halobacteriota; class Methanomicrobia; order Methanomicrobiales; family Methanospirillaceae; genus UBA9949. The sequence continues at coordinate 30,851 of CAYGWN010000039.1, forward strand.
TGTACCCGACCTATGCTGACTACTATGTCACCTTTGCCAAGAACCACATGGTGGTTGTGTATACGAACCAGAGCAGGCACAAGGATACGATCACCTCAGACAACTGGTATGAGGTTCTGAACACCCCCGATGTGAAGTATGTCATCAGCGACCCGAACACCGATCCTGCAGGGTACCGTGCGGTTATGTCCGTTCAGCTGGCAGAGCGGGTCTATGGTGTTGATAGCATCTTTACCAGCCTCCTTGGTTCCCACAGCACCATGACCAGGACATTCTCTGACAACAAGTACACCATCGATGTCACCAAGCCGTCACCGGATGGGAAACTCCTGATTGGAAAGAATGGTCCGGACGTGATTGCCATCCTGAAGGATGGGAAGGCTGACTACGCAATTGAATACAGCAGCGTAGCCATCCAGAACGGATTGCCCTATATCGAACTCCCAGTTGGGATGGACCTTTCATCCCAGGACTATGCAGGCACCTACGCGACCGTCAAAGTGAAACGGATCAGCGGTACCACCACGGCAACAGAGACCGCTACCCCGATCATCTATGCCGTCACCGTCCCGAAGAACGCACGGAGCCCTGACCTGGGGCTTGAATTCATCAGGATCCTGATCAGCAAGACAGGGCAGGATATTCTGACTGCTGACGGGCAGGAGACCATTGTCCCGGCCCTCGGATACGGAAATGTTCCGGCAGCGTTAAAGGCGAGCGGTGTGGTGATGGCCTGACCCCTTCCTTTTTTTACGTATCCTCGTTCATAAGAGCCGGTTTCCACTGGAAAAAATAAAAAAATTCTGGAAAGAAGACACGGTCAGCTCAGGGTCAGTTTTAACGAACAACTACCATTCCTGTGTACAGGCAGACCCTCCATGAGAAAGAGAATATATTACGAGGTTATCGGAGTCATCCATACCCCTTTCCATGATGTTGCCGGAATGCCCATCCAGCCAGTCGGGGGGAGGGAAATCTCTGGTACCGTTGAGGTCTTTCCTGAATTTTCCGGTGGCCTGATGGATATTGAAGGGTTCACACGGATTATTCTCATCTATCACTTCCACCGTTCAGGCAAATACACCCTTCAGCCGGTTCCTTTTCTTGATACCGTTCCCCATGGAGTCTTTTCAACCAGGGCACCCAATCGTCCGAATCCTATCGGGCTCTCAGTTGTCACTCTCCTCAAGAGGGAGGGCAATTGTCTGCAGATCCGCGGGATTGACATTCTGGACGGAACTCCGTTGCTCGATATCAAACCCTATCTTCCTGACTGTGATGCATTTTTCAGCGAAAAGACCGGCTGGTTTCCAGGGGGGAATTCCTGTCTCACCTCAACGCTATCGGATGATCGCTTTTCCGGTAATGATACCCGTTAACGACGGAAAGGAATGTTCTGTTACGCTATCCCCAATCCTTTCTCTTCCGTTTCATTGCCGGGATAAGTGGTACCCATACATATCACCTGGTATATCCAGTTGTTAATTCAACTGTTTGACAATACACCGTTGTTAAAAGGAAATATTCATCACTCATAAAATAAAAGGGGGAGACGTGGTAACGATGAAGAAGATTCAAACCTACTCCCTGATCCTGGCAGTAGCAGTAATCCTCGTGATGGGAATCTGCTTTGCCGGCTGCACGACCACCCCCCAGCCACCTGAACCAAAGCAGCAGGTGCTGCTGGCCACGACCACCAGCCTCTATGATACCGGACTGCTTGATTATCTTAAACCAATGTTTGAGAAGCAGTACAACGCCGAACTCCTGATCACCTCGCAGGGTACCGGCAAGGCCCTTGAGATTGCCAGCCGTGGTGATGCCGATGTCCTGGCCGTCCACTCTCCCACGCAGGAACAGGCATTCATGGCCTCGGGGAAAGGCCTGAACCGGCGGTGCTTTGCCTACAACTACTTCATTATTGTCGGGCCTGCGGACGACCCGGCCGGAATCAAAGGGATGGAGCCGGTAGCAGCCTTCAAGCAGCTCTATGAGCTTGGTACCGCCGGGACTCCGGGTGTGCAGTTTGTTTCCAGGGGAGACAACTCCGGCACCCACACCAAGGAAAAGGACATCTGGAAAGCAGCCGGGTTCAACTATTCGACAGACATCCAGAAGTCCGGAGCATGGTACGTCGAGGCCGGCCGCGGGATGGGCGAGACGCTCCAGCTCACCTCAGAGAAGGAGGCCTATACCCTTTCTGACGAGGGAACCTACCTGGCCTACAAGGGGAGCCTGGATCTCGTGCCCCTGATTGACCAGGGGGATATCCTGCTGAATGTCTACAGCGTCATCGCGGTCTACAATGAAAAGTTCACCCGGGATGAGATCGAGATGGCCAACAACTTCGTGGACTTCATGATCGCTCCGGCTACGCAGGATGCCATCGGTCTCTATGGCGTGGACAAGTATGGAAAGGCCCTCTTCACACCGATGAAGGGAGCGTGCAGCCCGTTCAACTGTACCTGCACCGGTCCGGCAACGGATATGACCCCGGTTCCGGCATAGAAGAACCGGAATAACTCTTTTTTCCTTTTTCAAATCGTCTGCCGATCATTCCAAGCCCCGGATTTAGTTTGATGTGTGACCGGAATCCGGTAGTATATTATCCTGCCTTATCGTTTCGAGACTTTTTAACCGGATAATATATCATATTTGACTTAGCCAAATAGTAAAACATTTATGCTATAATTGTGTGAATAGTACATACCGCATGGACATGGGGATCATGCGGGTCGTACTATCTGCATAAGGAAACGGAATATCCGGGACTTTTACCAGGAACCCGGATATCACCTTCCGATTATTCTCCAACCTGGTCGTTCTTCGTTCTCTTCTTCATCCACTTCATGAGGTAAAACAGTGCCAGCCCCGCAAAAAAGGCCACGGTGATGGAAATGACCAGGGAAAGGATTCCCATCAGGAACGTAACAAGGAAAGAATCAGTCTTCAGCCCGTGCCTTCCCAGTTCCAGCGCGACAAAGATGAGAAGGGCTGCATAGAATCCCGGTGAGATGATTCCAATCCATGCGGTGCTTGCAAAGAGCAGCGCGATCCCGATGAGGATAATCCCTGCATAGATATTTGCACCCCCTGTCCTCGCCCCGAACCTGTACTGCCCTGCCATGCCTCCTGCACCGTGACACATCGGCATCCCTCCAAAAGGTATCGAAGTCAGGTTCATGAGGCCGATGGTCCGTGATAATTTTTTTGAACCTAAATCGGCAGAGAAGAGGTCACGGGACAGCAGGGTGGTCGCGAATATGGCGTTGGTAATGGTGAGGAGTGCCTGGGGGACCACCAGGACCTGGAGGGCGACGATCATATCGGAAACTGACGGGATCTCAATCAGGGAGAAGGACAGCGTGGTCAAAGGGGGAAGACCATAGATGAAGATCCCGGCAGCAACTGCCACGATGATTACAGCGATCGCTGAGAGGTCGGGGATACGGAACCGGTACGCAACCAGAAACCCGGCGATTATGATCGAGACCCCAAGCAGGAAAAATCCCGGATCGGGAAGGACATACCCCGTTGCAGTCCTGATGAGGATCAGGGCCAGCCCGAGCTGGATTCCCCTTACAACAGATACCGGGATATAGTGCTCGATATATTCGAGAAAATTGGTGAACCCGAACAGAAAGAAGATAACCCCAAGGATCAGCCCGGCAGCAGCGATCTCGCCACCCGTCATACCTGCCGCCACAGCGATGACCGCTATGGCTTTCATCGGTTCGACCGGAACAGGGTAGCGATAATAATATCCGGTAATGATGAACCAGATGCCCAGAAAGAGGAGGACCGGTCCGATTGCCAGTGCACCGGTTGCAGCAAGGGCAAGGGAGAGGGGAAGGATGGTGCCGAAATCGCCCAGGCTGCCGGCCAGTTCACCGATGCCAAACCTGAGCGGCGGTCTGGTGTCTGCAGCCATGCTGTCCTGTCAGTCTCTTTCCGGCACTCACTCCGCCCGTATCACGGTGCCAACCCGTTCTCCTGCGAGAACGCGCCTGACTGACCCCGGCGTGTGCCCGTTTACGATCTTCACTTCATGCACATGTTTGGCATTCAGCATCAGCTCGACCACCTTCGGCTCAAGGACCATATCCTCCATGTCCATGGCAAGGAGCTCATCCGCGGTAATCTCCGGGATAAATTCAGCAGCTGCATCGGTAAAGGGATTTGCTGTATACAGGCCGTCCACGTTCTTCACGAGCACGAGGTTCTTTGCACCGAGAACCTCTGCAGCAAGGAACGCACCGGTATCAGTACGGTGCGGCGGAATTGACCCGATCTGCGCCGGCTGCTCATAGAGGCCGTACGGGGGTGTGCCATGGATAACCGGGAGAACGCCGAGGTTCATCAGCATCGGGAGTTCGAGGAGGTCTGCAGTATGAATCCTTGTACCATGGTAGGGAGAAAGGAGGATGGAGACCATGATCGCATTCTGCTCGCTGATCTTTCCGGCCAGTTCCGCAAGGACACCGGTCGGCATGCCCAGGTCAAGCCCCACATCAAGAATGTGGCGCACCCTGACTCCCCCCCCGGTTACCACGAGGAGCTGGTTCTCCCGCGAAAGTTCCCCGATTTCATTGAGGAGCGGGATGAGCACGTCTTTCCCGTAATCGATGATACCGTGCCCGCCAATTTTCACCACGTTCAGCTCAGGCATCATGCGGAGCTGCGTACGGCCCTCATACGCCCTGAGTAATCCCTTCCTGACGAGTGACTCACCCTGGAGCTTATTGGCGATTTCAAACCGATCCCGTTTCATGCAGTCTCCCATAGGTTTATACGTTATTGGTTAATACAATATACTGTAAACCAGTTGGTATAACAGATGTTCTGTTTTACCATTCAAGGGAGAGAACCACCATGAAAATGAAGATCTATGTCCGTGAGCGGACGAAAGTCCGCGAAGGGGTCCGGCAGCCGATGTACCGTATCGTTGCCGTGACCGGGGGGCAGGTCCAGATCGAGCTGACCCATTTCCGGAAATTTGAGATTGAACAGCTGGCCAAGGATGTCGGGGCCGAAGTCGTTTACTTCGAAGAGATCCCGGATGATGAGAAAGAGAAACAGAGACATTAAATCATCTTTTCCAACAATAAATGCCTCCTGATTTTTCCATTTAAAAAAAATCTGCACAAACAAGGGAGTTCTGGGAGATTCCTCGTAGATTTCTCATCTTCTCCGCAGATTTTTTTTCCTGCATCCCTTTTTGGAGGACTTGGAGAAAGGACACCCCATGTTTTTTCTCTGAATATGGTGATGACTAAATGAAAGGTATCAGATGGCAACCCTCTCGGTCGATATCATATATGATGCCGCCCTCCGGATTCAGCTCCTTGAAGAGCATGAAATATCAGTGATTTTTTCAGAGAAAGGGATCCGCATAAGGATGCCTACTACCCGGAGGCTGGCCGAGTATCTCGATGTCCCCCACTACTACGTACTTCCGTATTTTGCCATGATGGAGCAGGAGGCACTCGTCACCCGTGCGGAACGGGTCGGGATCATGACGACCCCTGCGGGGACCGCGCGATACCTCTCCCTGATGAAAGAACGCTATGCAGCCGAAGGTGAGGCAATTCTCGGCCCGGATGTCTATACAGATCTCATGGTGAAGGCCGGGATCTGATTCTTCTGTTATACCAGTTGATGAACCAGCAGGTAAACACATATCATTAATATTCACAAATAATCCAATTATCTACGATAGAATCAGATGTAATTCCGGTCTTCTGTACACGTTCATCATTCTGAGAGCCAGACAGAAGAACGGGTTGGAAGCATTTTATTCGCATCCCGGCCTGAATCAGGCCCCGCATTGAAATGCCGGAGGTCTCCTGCATGAATGAAGTCGTTGAAGGATTTATCCAGGCTGTCCAGCTTATCGCCTCTCTCGATGAGGAAGTTATCGAGATCACCATCAGGTCCCTCCTTATCTCCCTCTCAGCGACCCTCATTGGCTCCCTCATTGCGATTCCCATCGGTGGATTCATCCACTTCAGGGAATTTGGCGGAAAGAGGGGGCTTGTCACCATCATCCAGACCCTCTATGCACTCCCGACCGTGCTTGCCGGCCTGCTGGTCTTCCTCCTCCTCTCCCGTTCCGGCCCGTTCGGATTCCTCGGCCTGATGTTTACCCCGTTTGGCATGATCATCGGCCAGATCGTGCTGATCATTCCGCTGATGATCGGGATGACCCTGATTGCATTGTCGGGCGTCAGCCGGACAAAACAGGATACCGTGATATCACTCGGGGCCACCGAGACCCAGACCGTGATTACCATCGTCAAGGAGGCACGGTTTGCCATCCTCGGCGGTGTCATCCTCGGTTTCGGACGGGCAATTTCAGAAGTTGGGGCAGCGATGATGATCGGTGGCAACATCAGGGGCTATACCCGGGTGCTGACTACGGCAATCGCCCTTGAGACATCGATGGGAAACCTCTCGCTCTCGATTGCACTCGGAATCATCCTGCTCGCTATTGCCATGATGGTAACCGGAATACTCTTCCTCGTCCAGGAGCGCTGAGAGCATGATCGAGTTTGACCAGGTGGTGATGAACTTCGGTGAAAAGGAAGTCCTGAAGAATGTCTCATTTTCAATCGAGGACAGCGAGATCTTCACCTTCATCGGGCCAAGCGGGTCAGGAAAGACCACCATCCTCCGCCTCATTGACATGCTGGAACGCCCCACCAGCGGGAACATATTCATCGATGGCACTGGTGTTGCAACCCTGAAGGACAGGGAAAGGATAACCCTCCGGCGAAGAATGAGCATGGTCTTCCAGAAGCCGTCACCCCTGAGAGGAAGTGTATTTGATAACGTGGCCATCGGGCTCTGGTTCCGGAAGGTCGGCAGCGGGGAGATCCAGGAACGGGTGCCCGAAGCACTCGAGCTTGTCGGGCTCAAGGGATATGAGGAGCGGAAGGCCGGTACCCTCTCCGGGGGGGAGATGCAGCGGGTGGCCATTGCCCGGGCAATTGCAACCAAGCCTGAAGTCCTCCTTCTCGATGAACCGACAGCGAACCTCGACCCCGTCTCAACCGAGAAGATCGAGAACCTGATCTCTGCCCTCAAGGAACGGTTCGGCATCACCGTAATCCTCTCCACCCACGACATGGTGCAGGGGCAGCGGCTGGCCGACCGTATCGCCGTAGTGATCGATGGCCGTATCGGCCAGGTCGGCACCTCAAAGGAGATCTTCTATCACCCCATGAACCGGGCCGTGGCCACCATGGTCGGGGTCGAAAATATTTTTGAAGGGAGGGTGGCCGTCAACGAAGCAGGGCTGGCCTCAATCGATGTGAATGGTACCTCTATTATCGCCACCACCCCGTTTCCTGCCGGGACCCCGGTCATGCTCTACATGCGCCCGGAGGATATCACCTTCCACGTGAAAGACGGGGTGAAAAGCAGCGCCCGGAATGAGTTCACCGGGCGGATAACCAAAGTCCTCCCCATGGGGCCGATGGCACGGCTGAAGATTGATGCCGGGGTGAAGCTGACCGCGGTGATAACCCAGCGGTCCTACGATGAACTTGAGCTGGCGCTTGGCAAGGAGATTGGGCTTGCCTTCAAGGCAAGTGCCATCCATGTTGTCGAACGAAGAGATTAATTCTGGTGCCTCATCGACCGGGCCCCTGTACCATTCTTAAACGTCCACTTTTCCGGTATGCCTATCTCGTTTGGCCGCGTATACACCACCAGCATGCACTGCATCGCACTGGCCAGCGGGAGCAGCGGCAACTGCATCTATATCGAAAGCGGAGAGGAGGCAGTCCTCATCGACGCCGGGCTCGCGAAACGGGAGATCCTGGCCCGCATCAGGCAGGCAGGTGGGCGCGAGGAGCGGATAGCGGCAATCCTGGTTACCCATGAGCACATCGATCACATCAGGGGGGCCTATGCCCTGGCCCGCCAGCTGAAAGTCCCGATAATTGCGACAGGGGGCACGCTCCACGAGCTTATCCGGAACCGTGGCACGGGAACCATTGCCGTTGACCTGGTGCGGTGCCGCTGGGGCGGGCTGGAGCGGATCGGGAACTTTTCTGTTGAGGCCTTTCCTGTCTCCCATGATGCCCGGGAACCGTGCGGTTTCAGGATCGCCGAGAACGGGGTGTCGGTCGGGTGCTGCACTGACACCGGGGTAATCACTCCGGAAATAGAGGAATGGCTCTCCCGCTGTGACGGAGTTATTCTTGAGAGCAACCACTGTCCCGAGATGCTCCGGGACGGCCCGTATCCCGAGATGCTGAAGCGGCGTATCCGTTCACGCCGCGGACACCTCTCAAACCCTGATGCTGCCGGCTGTATCCGGAAGCTCTGTTCCGGGCTTTCCCAGGTGATGCTTGCCCACCTCTCGGAAGTGAATAATACCCCGGAGAAGGCACGGGCAGGTGTCAGGGATGGTGCCGGTCTGTTTGCCGGTGATCTCGGGGTCACCATAGCTTCAAATCCGGGTTCTGATCCCGGGTGGCCAAACCGTTTCCGGCTGTAACCCTCCGGTTCTCCCGATGGGAATCCTTATTCCCTGATCCCGCCAATTTTGATGCAAAACAGGGGCTTGTCCATGAATTTTGGCGAATTTGCCCGCATATGCGAGCAGCTGGAAGGAATCTCCGGCCGGCTCGAGATGATCGGGATCATCAGCCGGATCCTGCCGGCCCTCAACGATGACGAGCTTCCTGTCTTTATCCGGTTCGTGATGGGGAGGATCTTTCCGGACTGGAGCCCGGAGAGACTCGGGATCGGCCCGAACCTTCTCTATGAAGGGGTTGCCTACGTGGCCGGAAAGCACCGGGATGACGTTGTCTCTGTCATCAACCGGACCGGTGATGTGGGACGGGCCGTGGAGGAGCTCCTGGCGAGCAAGGAACAGACCTCCTTCTTTTCAGAAGATCTGACCCTCATGGATGTATTCCGGGACCTCTCGGCCATTGCTGCCGCAGAAGGCAGGAAATCGCAGCGGGAGAAACTGCTGCTCGTCCGGAGGCTCTTCACCAATGCCAGACCGCTCGAAGGAAAATACCTCTCCCGGATCATGCTCGAAGATCTCCGTATCGGTGTCGGGGAAGGGAGTGTCAGGGAGGCTGTCGCCAAAGCCTATGATGTCGATCCCTCCCTTGTCGAGCACGCCTTCCAGGCTCTCAATGATCTCGGGCAGGTAGCACTCCTGGCAAAGGAAGGTTCCGCGAGGCTGAAGGAGGTGAAGATCCAGCTCTTCCACCCGGTGCGGATGATGCTTGCCCAGCAGGGCAGCATCGAAGGGGCGATTGCCGACAACGGGATGGTGGCAGCCGAATACAAGTATGACGGGAGCAGGTTCCAGTTCCATAAGCAGGGGGAGACCGGTAAGCTGTATTCCCGCAAACTTGAGGATGTTACCCCGGCACTCCCCGATGTGAGGGAGATCCTGATGGCGTCAACCGGCCATGATGTTATTTTCGACGGTGAGGTCATCGCCATGGGAGAGGGGAGACCGCTCCCCTTCCAGACTGTTCTCCGGAGGTTCCGGAGAAAATACGACATCGATTCGCTCCGTGAGGAGATCAGGATGGTGCCCAATGTCTTTGACCTGCTGTACCTTGACGGGGAGACCCTGATCGACCTGCCATTTTCCGAACGGCGGAAAAAACTCGCGGGTATTCTCACGGTCCACCTAGCCCCCCAGGTGGTGAGTGATGACCCGGAGGAGATCAACCGGATCTACCAGGATGCCCTTGCAGCCGGGCATGAAGGGCTGATGCTCAAGGTGCCGGGGTCGCCCTACACCCCGGGAGTGCGGGGAAAAAACTGGATCAAGATCAAGCCTGAAGTGGATACCCTCGACCTGGCCGTGATTGGGGCTGACTGGGGAGAGGGAAAACGGGCACATCTCTTCGGTTCCTTCCTCCTGGCCTGCCAGGACCAGGGAAACCTCCTCCCACTCTCAAAGGTGGCAACCGGATTTTCAGATGAGCAGCTGCAGGAGATCTATGCACTCCTCAGGGACCGGGTGATCCGCCAGTCGGGAAAGGAAGTAGGGTTTGAGCCGGGGATGGTCATTGAAGTGGGATATTCCGAGATCCAGCGGAGCCCGAACTACGAGACCGGGTATGCCCTCAGGTTCCCCCGGTTCATCCGGATCCGGGACGATAAATCCATCGATGAGATTGAGACTCTGGAGGGCATCAGGGACCGGTATGTGAAGCAGACCCCCGATAAGAGTTCTGGCACCTGACCGGTTACCCTGACGGACGGGTGACCTCCACCCGGTTGCCAAGGTATCGCAGGATCCGCTCCACGAACGGGTCCCATGCAACGATACCGTCCGGGATCGTCTCCCGGATCTCACTGCCGATATCATCATCACGCTCTGCAATCGCCCTTGCGATGGCTGATCCATGGACAAAGCATCCGGAGACGATCCCGTCAGCATCCCCATCGATAATGCCGAGGACCGGGATGCCAAGGTGGGCTGCAACATGCCCGCAGACGGCAGTGGTATCATCACCGATGCTGACAATCCCACAAACATCACCCGAGAGGTTCCGGTACAGGTCGTGGCCGCAGTGATCGATCAGGAGCACCCGCCCTTCCGTCAGCTTCCTGCCGGATGGTTCCGGGACGGCGGAACGGATCGACCCGCTCTTGCACCAGATCAGGGAAAGGTCGGTAAAGAGCCCTTCAAGTCTCTCAAGGCCAGGGGTCTTTGGTACCAGTCCGGAGACCGGTATCACCCTTCCACATTCTGTCCGCAGGGTGACTTCCGGCCCGGTGGCATGCCCGATAACCGTCCCGTTGACATAGACCGCCTCTCCCGGCTCGCATCCCCTGATGGTCCGCACCATTCCTCCCCGTGCTTTCCCTACCGGGACCAGCGTAATGCCGTACCCGGTTTTTCGGGCAATCGATCTCATCACTTCGTCCATCTCATGGTTCCACCCATAGAGTGTCCGGCTCGATGCCTCGATCTGGATAAGCCCCTGCGGGAAGAGACGTGATGCAACAATCTCCCCGAATATCCGCCCGGACTCCGGAGTCTTTCCGTGGTTGGCAAGGACGGTCACCGGGGAGAGATTCCGTATCACCATACTCGGAGGAAGGCTGATGAACTCGCAGGGAATCCCGGACTCTTCTGCAGCGGTCCTCGCCATCACCCCGGCAACAATGACCCGGTCCGGCCGGAGCCGGTCTATCAGGAAGGGTACATCGCCAGCGTCAAATATTTCCGGGCCATGGAGGACAAGAATGAGGTTGTGTGGGGCGGCCATACGGGGAATCCGGTTTTTTTGAGGGCGTTTTTTATAAAAATAGGCTGGCAGAAAACATAAGGGTGCGGTTAACGGACGAGCCGAAAAATCCCGGTGCAGGAACAAAGTTCATACCTGCAAACGACCAGGATGCAGGTGATGAGACCTGTGCTCCTGGCAGTCCTGGTCGTGCTCCTGGTCCTCTTTTCCGGATGCTCGGGTCCGGTTATTACTCCCTCTGCACCCCGGATGCCTGGTACCGGGCAGACTCCTGCTCCCACGGTATCCAGCGTGCTGTCCCCGACCACCAACCAGTCCTACCAGCCCGGAGGAGGAAGTCAGGCCGGTCCGGCTGCCGGGTTCACACCTGTACCAGGTGCTACCCCGGTCCTGACGACCACGGTATCTCCTGGCGGTGCGGGAGGTTCCGGTGTGACCATCATTTCAGGGCCTGCAGTGACCCCGGTGGTCCCGGCCGTCACCTCCACCCCGGGAGGTGTACCACTCGTGCCACTAGCGCAGGTCAGCGTCCCGGTCCCCTCACCCCCCCCGCTGACCGGCACGGTCTCCCCTCCGGTGATATCCACACCGCCAACACCCCTGGTTACCCCGAGTCCTTCCCTGCCGCAGCCATCGCCCGGGACCATGATCCCGACGACGATTATCACCCCGCCGCTTCCGAACACCACCCGGCCGACCACTCTGCCGACACCGAAAGCGACGTGAGATACCTCCTTCTCCGGAAAACCGGATTAAGATTCTCACGGGTGACCATGCACAATTTCGAGAACCCGGGGAAGCAGGACGTCGCGGTTCTCCCTGGTAACCTCAACCAGCCGGACATTCTCCCGGTATTTTATTGATTCGATGAACCGGTCACCCTTGCGCGCAACGGTGGCAATGAGCAGACGATGGCCTTCCACCAGACCGGAGACCAGATCCCTGAACCGGGACGAGTAACACTCCATCTTCCCTATCTCATCGATGATTACCGGGGACCTGTTGTCCTCTCCGAGATCAAGGGACTGCAGATACTCCTCAAAACCCGGGACATCCACCCCGTATTTTCCAACCCTGGAGCGACTCTGCAGGGTGACATGGGAGAGGAGACGCCTGCTCCCGTCAAACCCGATGATCTCGAATCCGACCCGTCCGCCCCGTTCACGGATCTCCTGTGTATAAAAGCCGACCGGGTGCAGTTCCTCCAGCGAATCGGCAATCTTACGGATGAATGTGGTCTTACCCACACCGGGAATACCGGTTATGAGGATGACGGTCATAGTACGGGAAAGGGGTAAGAGAACACTAAAAATTATCTTTTCCTCAAGGCAATCAGAACTGAGCCCGTCACCAGGGCAGGCAGGATGGCTTCAGGTCTCTGGAATATCATGGAGAAGAGAGGGGGTAATGAAAAAGATTTCATTATTCGGAAAATTTTTAACCGCAACAACCCCCGCCCCCAGGGGCACCACCCGCACCTGCTCCTCCAAAATAAAACTTGGATAGTGGCGATTTGTACTCCTCTGTGAAAATCGAACCAAAAGATTTCGTTGCATTGTTGAATCCACAGGTAGGACAGTTTGGGCCGGAGGTGGGGAGCGACTGCCAGAGATCCTTCTCAATAAGATCAATTTTTGCCAAATCAGACCTTGGTTTTACACTGGTATCAGTGAACACATCAAGATCAGGTTTCGTAAATTGAGGTTCCAGCAGAGAATATTGAGCACTGCTCATATATCCCGATAATCTCGTGGATTCCCTCGAATAATATTTTTCCTGAATGAGGCCGTCAAGCTGGTCGAATACACCTGCTGCCGCTGGTCCAGTAAGAAAAATGAAAACCAGACTGATTGCCACCAATTTAAGTACTGTGGTGATTTTCATATGATTACCATCCGGGTACTTACCACTGATAGGCTAATATTTAAAATTATCGAAAATATTCGGTTTGAAGAGCCGAGACCGCCGTGAGCGATGGGGGATCATCACTCACAATAAAAAAAAAGGTGCATTCGGATATCGAGAATCAAGGGTTTGGTGAAAAATTATCTTTTTCTCAGGACAACCAGCAGAGAGCCCATCACCAGGGCAAGCAGGATACCTTCCAGTCCCGGGAATGATGCTTTTGGAGTAACCGCTGAATCTGTTGTCAGGGCGGTCGTTTCTGGAGAGAGGTCAGGTGTCACCATCGTGGGCGGTTCGGTTTGGGACATTCCCGTGGTCATGCCAGGAGAAGCCTCTCCGGATACATTCCCCATCGCTGCTCCCGTTTCCGCCAGGGTGATCTTCTCTTTTACCCCCGCCAGATTCGGGTTCAGTGCGAGGGCTTTGAGGTACTGCGTCACGGCGTCCTCATGGCTGCCCCCGGCTGCGAGGGCATCACCGAGCAGGAGAGAGGCTTCGGCATTTGCGGGATCAATACGCAGGGCTTTCCTGAAGGCTGCCGCAGCGCCATCGGTATTGTTCATGGCAAGGAGAACACGACCCGTTCCTATCCAGGACTTGTATGCATAGGGATCATTGTCAGTTGCTTTTTCATAGGCAGCAAGGGATTCGTTGAGGAGCCCCTTTTTGAAAAGGTCGTCCCCCTTCATCCGCCATATGATACCTTCTTCTGCAGACCCACTGCTGGGTGATGACGAGCTTCCTGAATCTGATGATGAACTACCAGAACCGCTCGTGCCCCCGGAACTACCAGAGCTGGTGTCAGTCCCGCCTGCATCCGTACTGCCACCGCTGCTTCCGCTACTTCCCGATGAGCTGTCACCCATCAGATCGTCTAATGAAGACCCCCAACTCGGATCGTCGCTGTAATCCGGAGCGCCCCAGCCACCTGATGGTTCAGCATCACACCCGCAATCCGATGCTGCGGCGATTCCTATGAAAAAAATAACCAGTGAAATTATGGCAATGAGGAGTATTTTTGCCGGTGTCATGAATACTAGTTGTCTCCTTGAGAAATAATAGGTTTTCGAAAGGGAGATTGCGGGTCCGGGTTGACCGGGGAAAATTATCCCTGGAAGGGGAGGGACCCCAGTACCAGGCTCAGACTATAAGCAAAAACTCCGATGACAAGGAACTGGCCATCGGTCAGGATGTCACAGATGATATCTTTTCGCTTCACCTTCATGAAGGATCGGATGCAGAACTGGAGGTATACCATGCTGACGGCAATGAGCACAACTACAACCGGGGAAAGATAGAATACACCAAAGATAACTGCCCCGGTTCCAACGATGAGGTTGATGGCTGTTATCAGGAACAGGGTGCGCTCAGGTCCAATAACGACCGGGATTGTCCTGATACCGGCCCGTTCATCTCCTTCTTTGTCCCTGATGTCAGGGAGCGTCGATGCGATGAATGCATACGAGGAGAAAAAAATGAATGTTACGACCGTTGCCTGATTAATTGGTGCTTCCAACACGGTGAGCGGTACAAAGGTAAGGGTAGCTCCCCATGCAATACCGACCACCAGATTCTTCACCACCGGAATCTCTTTGAGCCGATGGTAACCGGATGCGGGAGGGAGGCAAGGGATACTATACAAAATGCCTGAAACGAGGGGGATCAGAACCACGAGGAGGGCCATCCATCCATGAAGCGCTCCGAGCAGGATTGCCAGCGCGTATCCAGCCAGGGCAGCGGTAAACAGGTGTTTCTCATATTTTTTTGTGAAGAGGTAACGATCCTGTCTGTTGATCGCATCCTCTGCTTCATCGGTCTTCCGGTTGAGATTGTACACTGAGAAACCGACCAGTACGAGAATGGCAATGCATGCGGCATTACATTGCAGACCCTGCAGACATGCTGAAACATACACCATCCCACCCCCTGCAATGCCCACAAAGAGCGAGCTGAACATGAGAAAACGAATAAAATAACCGATATTTTCTCCGAAAAAAGCATGGACCTCATACCAGTTAACCGAAGCAAGAGGTAAACTGGCTGATGGGTTTGATTCCATGGAAGAACTGAGGCTATATGAATTAACATTCATTCTTACTACGAATATTGATGCAAAAGAAGAATCTTAATAAGACTAATTAAGATTAACCGATCCGATTAACGCCTCCTCCAGGTCAACTTCAAACCTAGAGGTATTTCTTACCAGAGTTGTTTACATACTGGTATAGATTGCTAAAAACCATATTTTCTTCTCCCATTCATCTTATTAAGCGAGGATTAAATTCGTTACACACATGAATAACCAGGAGTCAGGTTGTCTGAAGATTTAAGAGAAAGAGATTGACAATATCACTATAATAAGCGATTTTGTATTAGGACACCTTTATATTATCAGTTCTTCGGAATGCTCTTTAAAATAATTGAACATCTTCTCACCCCAGGCGATGGCATCGGGATCAACACTGACAAGATCAGACCCGACATCATACATCTTTCCATCTTTTTTAAACAGGCCGAGGGAAATCCGTTTGTCTGTGACGGTCAATCCAACCTTGAATGGTAGCTGGGATATAAGAATTTTAAAGTTGGGAAACGAGAGGAGCTGCTTAATGGGAGTGAGATACGGCTCCTGCCGAAGCTTCTCGGCTGCTTCCTCATTCACTACCAGTTCTACCGGGATCCCTTCAACGATGCGGGTGGAGAGGGCTTCAGCCAGACCAGGGCTCATCACCGATGATGCTCCATGGATGTAGCTCGCCTCTTTGACCATCATGAGGTAGAGGGTATACACATGGATGACATCCTCGGTTGTATCGTAGACGAGCTCTGCAGGGAGCAGCTTTCCGATTTCAAAGAGAAATTCCTGGGGAATTCCGGTAAGGTCATGGGATCCCCAGAAGTCTTTATGCCGACGGATAGAACCGATAGTCCTCACAAAATCGGTTATCCGTGAAGTGAGAACCAGGCCAAGGGGGGTGAGCAGGTACTCGTAGTTCCTCTGTTCGATGAGCATCTGCGATTCGAGACCCCGGATTTTCGGAATGAGGGCCTGTGAGGAACTTCCGGTCCTGTCACGGAGCTGGGCAAGGGTCTTGTCACCATCGGCTAGTGCAAGGAGAATCTGGATTTGGAGGCGGGATCGGAAAAGAGCCTGGATATCTCCCATGGTTCGGGTATATTCATCTGATGCCATCTTGTATTCTGCCCTCTAAATTCCTATTTAATGTTAATCTTAAGACATCTACTTAAGGTTATTCATGAAAACCTTCTGCCGGCCAGGTTTATCCACTGATAATCAATTCAACACAGCCCCAGAAGATGTCCTGCGGGGATAATCTTTACCGGAGGTTCGAACATGCTACTATGGAATGAAATTAGATATGAATCTGTCTCATTTTTTTTTCCGGTTCCGGTCATACAACTCTGCCAGTTGCCGGACGCTCTGCTCTTCCGTCATCGCATCATGATCTGGATGACCGTCGGATACTTTCTGAGTATCGCAAATACCAGTGCCCGTCCAACCCACAGTTTTCCTTTGATAAATTCCCGTTGCCCTGAAAGTTCACCGAGTGACTGGAATGCTTCAAGTGCTGCTTCATCGGTGAGAAGGCAGCTGTCTGTCACACCGGAGTCATAGAAAAAGATTATGGGAAGTTTCAGACGGGAATGGAGTTGTTCCGGTAATTTTTCACCAAGGAGCCTGACGGTTGCCGGGTCAAACATATACTCTGATCCACCGCGGGTGACTGACAACGGGCGATCGGTCCTGAGCAGTTCCGAGAGCCGTTTCCGGTCGGCAACAACCCCGTCGTTAATCTTCCCCATCTCGAGGGCCATCCACTTCCTGAGCACGGATTCGTCTGACACATCCGGACGGTGGGTCATAGTACTACGAGTCTCATGGGGGTCCACTATCTTCAATCTATTGTCGCCGGGATATTGTCATCACCTCACGAAGAACGAGGTGTTTCTCACGGGATCCTGGTCAGTCTGTCAAAAATACTTATTAACTCCCTGGATGAAGCAGGTACTGAGAATTGACATGGACATTATCTCGCTCCTTGGATTCCTGGCATTGATCATTATCGGGATTGCTATTATCCTGTTCGTGGTGAAGGTGATCTGGATGCTGGTCCCGGCAGCCATTGTTGCTGCCATCGTATTCTTCCTGACCTTTGATCTCTGGTGGACCGGTGTTGCGTTCCTCATCGTTACCATCCTGATTGTGCTCTTCAAGATATTGCGAAAATAGAATTCCTCAATTTTTCCCCCTACCTCAGGAGTCCTCACAAGAATTATCTGAACGTTCATTTCTTCCGGCAGCAGTGATGGTTCACGTGCCCTGGTTCGAATCGAGATTCCTGAGAGATTCCATGACCTCCTCATCCGAGAGATCGTGCCAGCGCCGGTACGCATCAGCGACGGCAAACGGATAGCGGTCTTTGAAATTGAGACAGATGATGGTCCCTGTTTTCTCTGAGACCACGCTTACCGCACCGGCAGAGCCGGTCGGTACAGCAACGATGATTTCTGCCGGCTCTTCAAGGCTGATCGCTTCGATTGCGGCAAGCATCGTATAACCGGATGCAAGACCATCATCGGTAAGAATCACCTGCAGCCCCCGGGCAGAAAGGCGGGGCTTTCCCCCGGTAAACCGTTCCACCCGCTGCCTGATGATCTCTTGTGTCGCTGTTGCCGCAGTCTGAATTTCGTCAGGGGTCAGCTGCAGCTGCCTGACCAGCGGGTCGTTGAGGAAGATCGTTCCATCCCAGGTCATGGCCCCGAACCCGGCCTCCGGGTTCCAGGGGATCTTCAGCTTCCGCACCACCCCGAGTATCATCGGTGCCTGGAAGGCCGCTGCCAGCTGAACTCCCACCGGAACTCCTCCTGCAGGAATTGCACACACCAGGGGCCGGTCCAGCGCTATTTTCTCCCTGATAAACACCGCAAGCCGCCTGCCGGCATCTGTGCGGTCCTGGAAGACTCTCTGCCGGTTCCGGAGCGGGGGGTCTTCAAGCACCCGGGCCATGGTTGGTAGTAGGGCTGATGGTTCCATAATGCTTACCCCGGAGGGGGTCTCAGTGATGGATCCATCATCCCTCCAATAAGGAGACGCGGGTAGTCACCCGGGTGCTACAATTCTCTGCTTCCCTGCACGGCATAGCACCTGATTTATACCTCTCAAAAACCATCCGATAATCTGGTGAGATCCTCCAAGGACACCGGTGAATGGTGGAAGTGACATGTACATTCAGGACTGGTGGGAGTGACATGTACATTCAGGACTGGTGGGAGTGACATGTACATTCAGGACTGGCACACTCTTGCCAAGCAACTCATTGATCAAGAAGAAGCTGCCCGGGTCGTTCACCGGTATTTCAATGAGACCACAGGTGAGGAAGAGTTCGGTATGTCGTACCT
>CAYGWN010000040.1:0-4777 GCA_964353765.1 uncultured Methanoregula sp.
TGCTCTCGGCATTGAAGTTTCCTGCTGCGATCACGGTAGTGGTTGTCCGGAGGCCTTGGACTTCGTTGACTTTGGGAATCCCCGGATCTGCCATCGCCATGCCGATCACCAGAAGGATCAGGGTAATAGCGATAATTATGAGTTTTTTCATCAACCTCCTCCTAACGTTGCAATGCCGATATGATCAGCATCAATTTACTGATTTACTTATGCGGTATTTGTATTTTCCTCATTTCATGGACAGAACCGCAGGAAAGACTTTCGGATTAGCACTCTTAATCTCCGGACCGCTCGGTCACTCCGAAATTTGTGGGCACTCTAAAAAAAAGGGAATTTTTCCTTGGTTCAGTCACCAGCTTCGTCACCGGACGTATCAATGACACTGTTGTAGCTCATTGCCTTGGCGAAGGTTGAAATATCACCCGAGATAGCGGTAGTGTCGGAGAATTTGACAGTCTCATAGAGGCTGCAGATTGCTCCACGGTTGCCAGGTTTCTTGAAATAATCCGTTTTTCACCAGCCTATGCACAGTTCGGGGCCTCTCTCCAGGATGATTAAGATCAAACCATGACTACGGTAATTATAAGGTTATGACAGGGAGATAAATTATCATAAGGAGATGGAATGAAAACCGGTACAGCGTTTCAGTTGCTTGCTTCCACCCTGATTCTTATTGTTATCATGGGAACAGTGACAGCCTCACCAGGAACATTTGAGACAGGGAAATCCGGGATCATTTCAGGATATAAAAGCAGTCCGGGATATTCCAGAGGAACAGTCTCAAGTACCTATACCGGTGTTGTAAAACCTGATTTTACCGTAAATCCGACCTTTGCAGCCACGATATTCTGGGACCCGGCGTTCATGAACCAGACCCGGCAGGCTGCCGTAACGGGTACCCAGAGCAGCTTTGCAGCGTATTCGTTCCTGCCGAAATGGCGTGGCAGTTGCTGTTCATGCGGATAATCAACAATTTGAACTCCTGAACTCGGAATTTCTTTTTTTATTCATTCATATTTATCGTTGTTTCCTTCCCGCTGCATTGATAAGGCACATGATCCGTATATTCATCTAGCAGGAACCGGTGTGAGGCTCGCTGACTATATCGGAAAGTACTGGGCAGGCGCCGAAGTTATCTATGGCGTGATCATCGCCATGACCTTTACCAGTATACTCCGCGGGTATCCGGTTGTATTTGCAATGGTGATCCAGAGAACCATTCTGGCAGCACTCTTCTGCTGTATTGCCTGGGGCATTGCCGACGGCCTCTTCTATCTCTGGGAGCGGAACTACATCATCCGGCGGGAGAACAGGATCATCCAGTTCTCAAAATCCCCCCGGGAAAAGGAATCAGCCCTCCCGCTGATCGGAGAAGAGCTCGATGATACGATTCTCCGGAATATCCCGAAGGAGAACAGGGTCCAGCTCTACGAGAAGCTCTCCCAGTTCCTTTCCGGCGCAGACAACCGGGAGAAGGTATCATTCCGTGAGGCGGCAACGATTGTCTCCGGCACCTTTCTCCTCTCGGCAGGTGCCGGGCTGTTCGTCGTTACCCCGTTCTTCGTGATCGGGGATGTCGAACAGGCCTTAAAGATTTCAAACCTCGTGGGGATACTCCTCCTCTTCGGGGTCGGGTATCTCAGGGCGCTCGACAGAAATATCTTCTCCCGGGTCATATTCGGCATTGGCTCGTCACTGATTGGCATCGTCATTGCCGGAATCACCATCGTGCTTGGCGGCTAGGACCCGGGAACAGCCCTTTATTGGAATAATCCTCGCCCGATAGCCCGCGATTTCTCCTTTTTCTCCGGATTCCTGGATGCCAGTCGCGCCTTTGCACCCCCGGCATCATGAGGTGTTCCCACCCTGCCCGATAGTGTTCATCATTTCCGGTCTGGACAACCGGAGGTGGAGGAATATAATTTTTCAGGTATCAACCTGCCAGGAGCTAACCGCCTGCATCAATAAATTAATAAAACCACAGAATGACCAAATACCAGGTAACTAGGATACCCTCTATGTCAATAGCACGATACATCGGAATACTGGTCCTGGGATGCTTCATCCTCGCCTCAGCTGCATCTGCAGAATCATTCTGCAGCAGGGTAGAGACCGGGAGCAGCATGTGGCTCAGTGTTGGGTCCATCACTACCCAGATGGGCGGGAGGTTTATTTCCGGCTCAGCTGATGACGGAGTGGAACTGTACAACAACGTCCTCGTGACCGAGTACGCGCCCGGGATTCCCTCACAGGGGACTGCCTCTGCGTTCATCAGGGGAAAGATTATGGAAGACGGCCAGGTACTGGAATTTGAAGACACAACCTCGATTATCGGGAATATCACCAGTTTCTCCAAGTCCATGAGCTACAGCTCAAAGCCATCTCTGATTTCCGGCATCACCCCCTCCAGCCTGTTCTGCTGACCGGCTCATCTCTTTTTCTATATCTCTGTCATCACCATTCTTCGCGTCAGGGACCCGTGATCCCATGACACAACGGAACCGATGTATCGCGATGCCACCAACCTTTGCGTTCATTCCTGTGCATAGGTTTTTAGACCGGGATGCCTTCACCATACTATCCATGAGAAGACGTTTGGGGTTCATGGTCCTGGCCCTCCTCCTCCTCTTCCTCTTCGCCGGATGTACGACAAGTCCTGGGAATGACGATACTACTTCATGTACAAATAACCTGCAGTGTGTACCCGCACAGTGCTGCCACCCGACGAGCTGCATCAATGTTATCTACAAGGAGCCCTGCACCGAGATCTGCACCATGGAATGCCGGGAGCCACTTGACTGTGGTGCCGGGCACTGCGGCTGCGTGGACGGGAAGTGCCAGGTCATCCCCGGGCCGGGACCATGAACCCGTGAGGGATGACAGGCAAGACTGATGGAATGGAAAGTGTGTCGGGAAATTACACCAAAACCTTCAAAAAATTGGTAAAAAAGCAGCGCCAAACCAGGTAATGCTCTCTGATAAGGGATGGGGCGGTCCGGTTGCCCGGACCCGGTCAGGTGTGGGCCTTTATCAGCGAAAAAAGCGTTGCTTTCGTGGCACAGGGGGGGAGTTTGACACTGGTGTGTACCGGACACCGTTTTGGTGGACAGTTGGCAGGATAGTAGGGGCATTCGAGGCAGATGCGGTTCATCTTCTCCTTGTACTGCTCTATGGCCTTTTCCGCGAGCGAGGAGTAGTCGAACATGTCGTCAGGAAGTAGGATGTACGGTCGATACGATAAATATTGGGGATCATGCCAGTCCGTTCACGAACCACGCTCCCCGGACCCTCATATGAAGGATGATTCTCCGGTATTCCCTGCAAATCCCGTCAGGTTGAGCTCCTGCACGGGATAAAACCGATGCAGAGGAGTGCGTAGATAACGGCGCAGTAGGCGAAGGTCCGGACCGTCAGGAGCAGCAGTTCGAGGGGCTCTGCATACCCGATGATGGTGACCAGGTGCGAGAAGGCAAACAACCCGAAGGCCAGTCCGATGAAGAACGCTGTCCTGTTCTTCGTCTTCTGATATCCTGCCATGCCGAGGAAAAAGATCACGGATGTGAAGATCAGGTTCCAGAGCAGGACAGGGCTCAAATCCAGGATCATGGATGTTTCTCCATGCCTGCATCCCTGCAGGCGCAGGAGATGCTCTCGTGCAAGCTTACTTAAACATATTGATGACCGGGAAGACCGTGGAGACGGGTCAAACAGAGTAATCTAACCTTTTTTCCGGTTTTTTGGATGAGATACCAGCAGGTGACCCGCACATGGCTGCCTGTTTCTGCGGCTGTTTAGGCGCCTTGCATTCTTCCCTTCAGCAGCATGCCATTCAAAAGGAGCGTAATCCCGAGTACAAAGGCTAAAATCCCCACGGTGATCATCAACAATACCACGACCCCCTTCGGTTCGATGATCATGAGGCCCACGAGGAGGAGGGAGATGATGGCGATGACCACCCGGCTGACAAACCCCTCCGGAATTGCGGCCCGGCCTTTCCGGGCACGACCAAGCAATACGATTGCACTGGCAAGCATCCATACGCCAAAGACGCCGACTATGCCGGCTACCCAGACTACCAGTGGCAGGTAGAAGGCGATGATTCCTACGAGCATGATGGCCATACCGCGATACAGGAGATCCCGTTCGAGGATCCGGAAGGGTCGTATACTCACACTTTTCCAGATGGTAAACGCCCCGAGGCCGAAAATGGCCAGGGGAAGAAAGATCAGGGTGATACCCTTGAAACTTAACCAGGGGACCCGGATAATGAATACCCCGACGAATATGCAAAAGAGGCCGATAAGGACCAGATCATGCCATGCCTTAATCTGCCCGGCAAGAATCTTCTGTTCTTCTCCCGTCTTTTGTCGTGCATTCGTGATCAGGGTGCCAAACGTATCACCGATCATCAGGAGGAGCGGGGCATCATCTATGAGATGAAGAACAGGGTGGTGTTTCGGGTCATGCCGGTCAAGGTGCACCCGCCACTCGGTTCTGGTTTCATGGGCATGGTACTGCCCCTTCCGGTAACTCGCGAGGGTCCGGGGGGAAGGGACGTTGATGGCGGATATCTCCCATCCCGAATCAAGGGGCCCGGTGACCGATTCTTTAGGGACGATCACTTCCCATAGGCCGTGGTGAAGGGGCCCCAGGAATTCATCGAGACGTGACACGATCAGAACCGTCCGGTTGATACTTCTCAAGGATTTCATCTGGAGGGTAATATTTCAATTGGTGTTCTTCTCCCTGCCTTCCGGGTATATAATCGACCGGGCAG
>CAYGWN010000041.1:0-87231 GCA_964353765.1 uncultured Methanoregula sp.
TTTTTTCTCTGTTATTTTCGCATATTTCCCGAAAATAAGCGTTTATTGAGGGAAATTAGAGAGGGGTACTGGAGATATGCACCGGCATGCCCCTTTCCGGGAAAAAGGAGCCCGGAATGAGCCCGGATTTACCGGGATGAGGATATATCCTGCCTGACCTCCCTGTCTGACAGGAGGGTGCTGGTCCGGGGATTCCCCGTGCCGGCAACTTCCCGGTCATCCTCGTTCCCGTTCTTCCAGGAACCCGATGATCCCGGCGATATCCGGTACGCTGTGGACAGGGTAGACCCTGACGAAGATGACCGCCATTTTTTCGTCCAGGATCACGTTTGCCCGTTCAGAAAAGCCGTTCTGCTCCCGGAAAAGGCCATAAGAGCGTGCCACCCGGCCCTGAGGCCAGAAATCGCAGAGGAGCTGCGTCCGGGAGATGCCGAGCTGCCGGGCCCATTCCCGCTTGCAGGGCAGGGAATCAACACTGATCCCGACCGGAACCGTGTTGAGCGTTGTGAAGGTCTCCCGGTTCTCCTCAAGTGATACCATCTGGGCGGCACAGTACTCGGTCCAGGCAAGGGGGTGGAAGGAGAGCAGGACCTTTCTCCCCATCTGCTCCAGGAGATCAAAGGTCCGGTCATTCTGATCCTTGAGCGAGAAGTTCCTGGCAAAATCCCCGGGCAGCACGATTCTCTGCTGCGGTTCGTCCATGGGAAATCTCTCTGCACCTGCCGGTGTTAAAACTCTGTATCTGGGAAACCATGCAAGAGAATGGAAAAGAGATGGAACCACTATCTTCCGGAAGGATCAGGTAGTGGAGGACCGGTCCCGCACCACCCCGACCCGCCCCTTCTCAGCCGAGATGGCAAATCCAAGCTCCCTGAGATACCTGCTGCTCATCCCCTTCCCGTGGATGAGGAGCTCCGCCAGGTCCTCCTTCTCATCCACGTCGGTATGGACGAGGAAGGAATCGATGACCTCACAGGAGAGCCCCCGTTCCTGTGCAATCATCAGGTGCTTCTGGAAACTTGGCCCGTAGTAACTGACCTGGAACCGGTCAGCACGGGAGAGGTAGACGGCATTGGTGCCTCCTCCCCTCCCGGGGGCTATAGCTATGTCGGCCGTGGTGGAGATCAGCTCCCGCACCGCTTCCGGAGAGGTGAGCGGCACATCGGCCATGATGATCAGCAGCGGGCCGGGCGTGCGGGAGATCAGGTCGTTGAGGGCTTCATTGAGGCCCCGGTCATCATGCACCACTGGTGTTTCACCGAATGAGAACGGTTCGGTGGCAAGGATGAACGGGTCAGATCCGCCTTCCCTGGCTGCCACAACCACGTCACAGAGCATCAGGGCGGCAAACTTCTCCCGCTCCTCTGGTTCGAGGACACAGGAGAGCCGGGTCTTGGGGTTCTTCGGTTTGAACGGGATCACCGCAGGGACAGACACGCCAGATAACGGGTTGTCTGAATGGGGATTTAAATCATCGGTCCTTTCCCCCTGTGATCCACGCCCTTATAAGGGAACAATCAGAACTCTCTACAGGAAACCCATGGGGCACCGGGTCATCACCTACTCAAAGAACGTCTTCCTCCCGCTCACCACGGTCTGCCACAACCGGTGCGGGTACTGCATCTTCAGGACCCCCGTCCAGGAGGGCTGCCTGATGAGCCCGGCCGAGGCTGATTCCGTGCTGGCCCGGGGGGCATCGCTTGACTGTACCGAAGCCCTCTTCACCTTCGGGGAGCGGCCCGGGCTTGAACCGGGATTTTCTGACCTCCTCCTCAAATCCGGGTACCGGGATATCCTCGAGTACTGCCATGACCTCTGTTTGCAGGCACTTGAGTACGGCATCCTCCCCCACACCAATGCCGGGGTCCTCACCTGCGGGGAACTCGACTACCTCCGGGAGGTGAATGCGAGCATGGGCCTGATGCTGGAGACCACTGCCAGCCTTGAAGCGCACCGCCTCTCTCCTGGCAAGGACCCTGCCGTCCGGATCGGCATGATCGAGGACGCCGGCCGGCTGAAGATCCCGTTCACCACCGGCCTCCTCCTTGGTATCGGGGAGACCATGGAGGACCGTGAAGAGTCCCTGACCGTGATCAGGGACCTCCACCGGCGCCACGGGCACATCCAGGAGGTAATTCTCCAGAACTTCTGCGCCAAACCGGGGACGGCGATGGCCGGATCCGGGGGTATCGGAACCGATGAGATGTGTACCGTTATCATGATGGCAAAGGAGATCCTGCCGTCCGAGATCGCCGTCCAGATCCCTCCCAACCTCGCTGAGGCCCGCCAGCTCATCCCCTGCGGAGTTGATGACCTCGGCGGTATATCCCCCCTCACCATTGATTATGTCAACCCCGAGCACCCCTGGCCGGAGATAGAAAGGCTCCAGGAGATCGCCGGAGACTGCGTGCTGCGGGAACGGCTCTGCCTCTATCCCCGCTACATTGAGAAAGGGTGGTATCCCCCCCGGCTGGAACCTCTTATTAGGAGACTGGATCAACATATGAGAAGAGAGGAGAAGGCGTGAAACAGGGTGAGCTTGTGTATACGGGAAAGGCAAAGTCCCTCTACCGCACCGATACTCCCGGTGAACTCCTGGTCCAGTTCCGGGACGACATCACGGCATTTGACGGCGGAAAGAAAGATGTCATCACCCGGAAGGGGGTATGGAATGCCCGGGTATCGGCAAAACTCTTCGGGCTGCTCGAGGAGAACGGCATACCGACCCATTTTATCCGGATGGATGGTGACTCGACGATGATCGTGCGGGACCTGGCCATGATCCCTCTCGAAGTAATCGTCAGGAACAGAGCTGCCGGATCGCTGGTCCACAGGTACCCGTTCAAGGAGGGGACCCCGCTGCGTCCCCCGGTCATTGTCATTGATTACAAGGACGATGCCCGCCATGACCCTATGATAAACGATGATATCATCATCGCGCTTGACCTCCTCTCCCGCGACGAGCTGGCAACGGTGCGGGAGATGGCCCTCCGGGTCAATGACGTCCTCGTCCGGTTCTTTGATTCCATCGGGATCAGCCTGGTCGATTTCAAGCTTGAATTCGGAAAGGACAGGGGAAGGATCGTTGTCGGGGACGAGATCAGCATGGACTCCATGCGGCTGTGGGACAAGAGCACCGGCGAGTCCCTTGACAAGGACGTCTATCGGTTTGAGAAGGGAGATGTGCTCGCAATCTACCGGGAGGTAGCGAAACGGGCACTCTCGGGAGATGAAGAGAGATGATGTACCTGGCAAAGATAACCATAGGTCTCAAAGAGGGTATGCTTGACCCCGAAGCCATGGCCATTTCCCATGCGCTCGGAAACCTGGGATTCGCGACCGATGACCTCCGGACGAAGCGGCTCTACCTCATCCGCTTCGATGCGGCGGATGCCCGCGAAGCCGAGGAGAAGGCGCGGGGGATGTGCGAGCGGCTGCTTGCCAACCCGGTGATCCACCACTTTGAGATTGAGGTTCACCGATGAGGTTTGCCGTCATCCAGTTCGGCGGGAGCAACTGCGACCGGGATGCACACTACGTCCTCTCTGATATCTGCGGGGTGGAGACCGATCTCCTCTGGTACAAGGAAGGCCTGCAGCGGTCCTATGATGCGGTGATCATCCCCGGTGGCTTCTCGTACGGGGACTACCTCCGGGCGGGCGCGATTGCCGCCCGTACCCCGGTTATGAAGGATATCATGGTCCATGTCAGGGAAGGGCGCCTGGTGCTCGGTATCTGCAACGGTGCCCAGATCCTTGCCGAGAGCGGTCTTGTCCCGGGGGTCTTTACCATCAATGCCTACCCCAAGTTCATCTGCCGTCCCGTGCACCTCAGGGTAGACCAGCCCGCATCACCGTTCACCTCCCTCTACCGGAAGGGCGAAGTTATCCGGATCCCGATCGCTCACAAGGAGGGGAGGTATGTCGCCCCGGAGCCGGCCATCAGGGACCTTGAGGATTCCGGGCGGGTCGCATTCCGGTTCTGTTCCCCGGACGGGTCGCTCACACCGGAGAGCAACCCGAACGGGGCGATGCACCACATCACCGGGATCCTCAATCCAGCCGGCAATGTCCTTGCCATGATGCCCCATCCTGAACGGGCATCAGAAGCAATTCTCGGATCGGATGACGGAAAGAAGGTCTTTTTATCCATGATCACTCATATCGAACATTCAGGAACCGGAAAGCAGAAGAAATGGAGAAAGCCCTGATGACTGAAGAGGGGAGCGAGAAGGCAATCCTGGAATGGGCAGAGAAGTACGCAAAGGATCACGGCTGGATCCTCAACCCTGACCAGAAGAAACTGGATATTGTCATCCGCGGGCTTGCCCGGAACAAGAAGAAATTTGGTGAGCAGTACTGTCCCTGCCGGCTCCGGAGCGGGGATAAAGAGAAGGATGCCCTCATCATCTGCCCCTGTGTCTACCACAGGGACGAGGTTGAAGGGGAGGGCAGCTGCCACTGCAGCCTCTATTTCCTGGAGAGCCCGGAGAAACCGTGATCTGTTTCCCGGATGCCTGTAAATTTTTTGGATATAGTGACATTTCAGCCACTAATTTTTCCACCGGTTTTAGATCACTATCTCGATTAAGACGCTCCTGGGGGTTGCGCCTTCGGCTTACCCCCGCCGCTGTGGCCTCCCCCATAATGCGATAGACCGGTGCTATGTAACAGATCCTTTTCTGCATCCATACGAATGCTTCGTGACTTTTTTTATGTCGATTTCAGAACTGGATACATAACACATTTTCAGTCGTAATTTGATTCTGGATTTGGTGGTCAAGTTAATACTATACCCATTTTTTTCACCGGTTCTCCTTCTTCTTTCCGCCCCAGATCACATGGTAGAGGGTATACAGACCGATGAGGATGGCTACAACATAGGCGAGGGAAGCAAGGTAGAAGACCAGGGGGGGGATATGGACATCGGCGACGGTCAGAACCAGGGAGGACCCCACCACAACACCGGCAATGATCAGGCCTATCAGGATCTTGTCGCTGGTCTTGTCAAGGGACTGCTGGAGCTTGAGAATGTCGGAGTCAACGATATCGATCTTGATAGTTCCCGTTGAGAGCTGCCGGAGGGTCTTGTTGATACTCCTCGGCATTTCAAGAACCCCGTCGACGGTCTCAAGGAAAGAGTGACTTGCCCGGTACAGGAACTGGTTCAGGATATTCTCCCTCATACCGACCTTCCGGACGAAGGGCTCCACCTTCTCACCGAAGTTGAAGGAGGGATCCAGGGTTACCCCCACATCGAGGACCATCACGATCACCTTGAGCATCAGCATCAGGTTCTGGGGCATGACGATCTGGTAGTGCCGGAGGGTCTCGGTAAGACTTTCGCTCATGCTGGTGAAGCTCAACTGCCCGATGGAAGCTCCTTCGGAATCCAGCATGGCCTGGTAGATATCCTCCCGGAGGTTATCACGCTCATTCTCACCGATGGTGACACCCAGATTCTCTAGGGCCTTGAGCATCATTTCAGGGTCCTGGTAGATCATTGCCGACAGGAGGTGGATGAAGGAAAACCTCCGTTCTGGATAAATAACCCCGACAATCCCAAAATCAAGGAAATTTATCGTTCCATCTTTTGACACCAGGAGGTTGCCGGGATGCGGGTCGCCATGGAAGAACCCGTCTTCAAAGATCTGCTGCAGGTAGGCATAGAAGCCCCGGGAAGCGATCTCTTTCCTATCGAGCCCGAAAGCGGTGATCTCATCCACATGGTCAATCCGCACGCCTTCGATAAACTCCATGACCAGGAGGCGCCGGGTGCTGTACTCCCAGAAGATCTTCGGTACCCGGATCTTCTCCAGATCCTGCATGTTGAAGCGAAGACGATCCGCGTTTTTGCCGTCCCGGACGAAATCAAGTTCCTTCCGGATCTGGACCGCAAAATCTGCTACAATCCCCCTCGGGTTATAGACCTTGTACTGGGGATAGTACCGTTCCACCCGCTCGGCAAACGATTCGAGGATGAGGATATCTGTGTCGATAATATCCCTGATACCGGGCCGCTGGACCTTCAGGGCGACGGGAGTGCCGTCTTTTAATGTGGCCCGGTGAACCTGGGCGATGGAGGCGGACGCAAGTGGCGTCTCCTCGATAGAGAGGAAGCATGCATCATGGTCAGGACACTCCGCCTCAATCACCTTCCTGATCTCGGAAAACGGGAGGGGGGAGACCTGGTCCTGGAGCTTCTTCATCTCTTTGATCAGCTCCGGGGGGAGCACATCCGGGCGGGTGCTCATGATCTGGCCGAACTTGACAAAGGTGGGACCGAGTTCCTCGATGGCCAGCCGCATCCGTTCATAGACTGAAGAGACGGTCTCAATCTCGCATTCCTTGCAGCGGCGGAACCGGTAGGTACCGGGAAAAAGTCGCTGGACAATAGAACCGAACTCGTATTTTATCAGGATATCGCCAATCTGCCAGTATCGCCGGTACTTTGTGACCATGAAAATGCACCCGGGCCGGGAATTTCCGCCCAACAGCGGCTGAAATAATTACCTGTGGCAGAAATAAGCAATTAATCCTTGTGGTTCAACGTGATCGATCCGGGCAAATCCGACCCGCTCGAACTGTACCACCTTCCCCATCTCTGCCGCCACCCCTGGTTCACAGGCACCGGAAACAGGCCCTTCCTGGGTCAGGAGGGTGCAGGGGAGGGCACTTTTTTCCGGAAGCCACTGGATGATCGGGGCTTTCTTTGCCCGTGCCTCTGCAAGGTCAGGGCCTGCATACGAGAGGGTAATGACATCTCCCTCTGATATGAGGCGGACATTGAAGAGATCCTTTAACCGGATGACCGGGGGTGTCCTTGCCAGCTCCCCGTTAGGGATCATCACCGTTCCGGTGAAGGGGAGATCCCGGGTACCCCGGGACGGCTCGTTCGGGTGGAGGAGTGCATGGGCAGTTTCCCGGGGGGCGTCCCTGACAGGGAGGGTGACCGGGTCGGGGACAAAGAAGTACCGGCTGGCAACCGGGTCGACAATGGCCCGGTTGTGGGCATAGAGGTTGTCCCAGGAGAAGGAGATATCGGTATCCCCGATACCGATCTCGATGACCGCTTCCCTGACCGCCCGCGGATCAATACCCCGCCTGGCCAGGGCCCGCAGGGTCCCGAGCCTAATGTCATCCCAGCCCTGGTACGTACCGGCCCTGATCCCTTCACGCATCTGTGAGGTGGAGAGCACCACCCCTTCGATCCCCATCCTCCCGTAGTGGCGGTAGACCGGGACCGGCCAGCCAAAATAATCAAAAATATACCGCTGGCGCCGGGTGTTGGCGATATGGTCCTTGCCGCGGATGACGTGTGTCACCCCGAGCAGGTGGTCGTCTGCCGCGACAGAGAAATTCATCAGAGGGTAGACGGAGGCTTCGATCCGGGGATGGAGCGGTGCACGAAGGATCCGGAAAGCGGGGAAGTCCCGCATGGCCGGGTCCGGGTGCTCGAGATCCGTCCTCACCCTGACCGAAGCCTCCCCTTCAGAGAATTCTCCGGCACGCATCTCCTCCCAGCGGGCGAGATTCTCCTCGATGCTCTTCCCCCGGCAGGGGCAGGCCGTCCGTGCCATTTTCAGCTCCCTGAACCGCTCGTTGTCGCAGGTGCAGACATATGCCCCGCCCCGCTCGATCAGTTCCGTTCCCAGCCGGTAGTACTGGTCGAACCGGTCACTCTGGTGGACCACTTCGTGGATGGCAAGATCCAGCCATGCGAGGTCCTCCTGGACCATGGCGTAGGCTTCGGGGTCTATCCGTTTCGGATCGGTGTCCTCGATCCTGAGGATGTATTTCCCTCCGTAGCGGCGGACATACGCATCGTTGAGCACCGCTGCACGGGCATGGCCCAGGTGGAGCGGCCCGCTCGGGTTCGGGGCAAACCGCATCACAACCCCCGATTCAGCCTTCTCGAGAGAAGGGAGTTCCTTTGACCGGACACGGGGCTTTCCCGGATCATCGATCATCTCAGGGGCGAGTGCTGTGAGCCGCTCTTCGCGCTCCCGGTGGGTGAGCGCCCCGACTTCAGAGAGCACCCCTTCCATGAGCCCCGGGGCCTCCTGTGCCCGGGGCCGGAACTGCGGGTACTTCCCCATGACCATCCCGATGACGGTACTGCCCTTGGGGAGGTTGTGATGCTTTACCGCATTCTGCAGGGCAAAAATGAACAGGACTTCCCGGAGATCATCGGGCATCTTCAGAAACTCCGGGAGAGAAAGTGGTCCGCAATGTCCAGGAGAAGCCGTTTTTCTTCTGAATCAGGGAGAATGGCTAGCCGCTGTTTGCTGTTCTTAATCAGGTCCCGTGCCACAGCCCTGACCTCCTCGATCACGCCCATCTTCTCGAGCTTCCTGATGACCCCGTCAATCTCGGCGGCAGAGAGCGGACGGCGGTAGGGTGAGAGGTCAAAGCCCTTCTCCATGGCCTTCAGCGAGATCAGGGTCTTCTTCCCTTCCCGGAGGTCAGATGCACGGTCCTTACCGCTTACCTCCGGGGGTGCAACCAGATCGATGATATCATCCTGCACCTGGAAGGCCATGCCGATCCCTTTTCCGAAATGGTAGAGGGCTTCAACGTGGGCCGGGTTTCCGCCGGCAAGGATCGCACCGACCCCTGCTGCCGCAGCGTAGAGCACCCCGGTCTTCTTCTCTACCATCTTGAGATACTCGCCTTCAAGCACATCATCCCGGGCCTCAAAGGAGATATCCATGTGCTGGCCCTCGCAGATCTCGACACAGGTCCGTGCAAGCATCGAGATTGCCCGGACCTTGGCGTTGTCGGGGGCATCGGTCAGGGTAATAAACTCAAATGCACTGGCGTAGAGCACGTCGCCGGCGAGGATGGCAGTCGGTTCATCCCACTTCGTATGAACAGTGGGAACCCCCCTCCTCACCACGTCCGCATCCATGATATCGTCATGGATAAGGGTGAAACTGTGGGTCAGTTCGATGGCGAGTGCAGCAGGCATCACATCGATGGAGCTCCCCTTCCGTACCGCATCTGCGGAGAGGATCACCATCGCCGGGCGCAGGCGTTTACCCCCGGCAAGGAGGAGGTGGGCACTGGCCTGAGCGAGCTCCCCTGATGCATTCCCGAAATACCGGTAGAGAAGTCTGTCCACCTGTTCAGCGGTGTTCCCGAGATACTCCTTCAGATCCATGCCCTGTCCTTCTTGTTTTCAACTCATCTTGATCCGCTGCCCGTTTGAGAGGATGTGTACATCGTTGTGGAGGGTATATCCGATATTTTCTGCAAACTCCGCATACCCGGAGGTCATCCGGATATGCCCGTGGGCCGGTATGATGTGCTGGGGATTTAACAGGTGGAGGAACTCGTAGTGGTCCTCCTGGTAGGCGTGGCCGCTCACGTGGAGGTCGGGGAAGACCCGTGCTCCCGCCATCCCGAGATGGGCCTCGATCATGTAGCGCTGGCCGACGTTCATGGGATTCGGAATGACCTTGGCTGAGAAGATGATCTTGTCTCCCTTCTCGACCTTGTAGGGGGTGTCTCCCAGCGCAATCCTGGTCATGATGGACCCCGGTTCACCCTGGTGCCCGGTAACAATGGGCAAGAACTTGTCCTTTCCCGCCTTCATCATGCGCCGGAGGGTCCGGTCGACGGTCCGCCGGTTCCCGAACATGCTCATCTCCCTGGGAAATCCGACGAGCTTCATCTGTTCGGCCGTTGAACTGTACCGCTCCATCGACCTCCCGAGCAGGAGCGGTTTTCTCCCGATCTGTTCGGCACATTCCGCAATGGTCTTGACCCTGGCGATATGCGATGAGAACGTGCTGACGATGATGGCATTCTTGTCGTCCTCGTAACTGGTGATGGTGTCACGCACGAGATCCCGTGCAATCCGTTCACTGGGAGCCCGTCCCCGGTTGTCGATATACGTGCTCTCCGTGATCAGTCCAAGAACCCCTTCCTTCCCGATCTGGCGAAGCCGGGCAAAATCCGGGGGGTCCCCGATAACCGGCGTCCGGTCGAGCTTGAAATCGCAGGCGTACACGATTGCCCCCTTCGGGGTATGGAGTACGGCGGTCACCGTCTCAATGATGCTGTGCTGCATCCGGACAAACTCAAGGGTAAGCTGCTGTGACAGGGTATACTTCTGCCCCGGTTTCAGCGCGAAGAGCTTGTTGTTGACCCCGAACTTCTGTTCACCGGCAATCTGCTGCCGGATAAGTTCTGTCGTATACGGCGTGGAGATGATAGGGGCATTATACCGGTGGGCAAGCTTCGGAATGGCCCCGATATGGTCCAGGTGCCCGTGGGTACAGACAATCGCTTTCACGCTGCCTTCCACGGTATTCATCATCGTATCATCAGGGATTGCCTTCATCTGGATCAGGTCCAGTGAATGCAGATTCTCGACTTCGGCCTCTTCATGGATCATCACCTGATCCAGACGGAGACCCATATCAAAAATAACAATCTCCTTTCCGCAGCGGACGGCGGTCATATTCCTCCCGACCTCATCATATCCGCCTACGGCAATTATCTCAATATCCATTATTTTCCTCCATTGTTCTTCAGCATCTGGCGGGTCCTGCCGGTTATATACGGCCTCCTCTCCTTCAGTGCATCCAGGTTCTTCGCCCCGGAAAGGAACATCGCTACCCGCAGTTCTTCCACAAATGCTCCGATAACCTTCGTAACATCCTGCTCTCCCCGCATTGCAGGGGCAAGGAGCGGCAGAGCGATACCGCAGATATCTGCACCAAGGGCGATAGCCCTGGCCATATCGAGGCCGCTCCTGATCCCCCCGGTAGCAATAACCGGCCCGCCCGTCCCTGCAACCTCGCAGAGGCTTACCACGGTGGGAATCCCCCACTCCTCGAAGACCAGGGAGAGCGGGGGCCTCTCCGGATGTTCCGTCCTGATCGTTTTCTCCCGGCGCAGGCCTTCAACAGCTGCCCAGTTCGTTCCGCCCCATCCCCCGATATCAATAGCGGCAGCGCCGGCATTCCAGCAGTCTCTGGCGGTGGCCGCCGAGATTCCGCTGCCCGTTTCCTTCACAATGACCGGGGTCCTCCGTTCCCTGCAGAGCTCCTCGAGCGCTGCATAACATCCCCTCGCATCATGGTCCCCTTCAGGCTGGAGCGCCTCCTGGAGAAAGTTGAGGTGGATGGCAAGGGCGTCGGCATCGATCATCTCCACCGCACGATCAGCCCATTCCAGGCCGTGATCGCGGAGCTGGACGACCCCCATATTTGCCGCGATAAAGGCCCGCGGGGCCTCGTCCCGGACCACAGAAAACGTGTCCTCGAGGGCCGGGTTCTCCAGGGCTGCCCGCTGGGACCCCACGCCCATACCGATACCAGACCCGTCGGCTGCCTGTGCAAGGGCCCGGTTGACCTCCCTGGTATCAGGATGGCCGCCGGTCATGCCGGCAATGAAGAGGGGTGCGGCAAAGCTGTGCCCGAGGAACTCAATCGCCGTATCTGTGAACCGCAGGTCTGTTTCTGGCAGGGCATTGTGCACCAGCCGGACATCCCCAAAACCGGGATCCCCCCGTTCGATATCCCGCTCAAGGCAGATGCGGAGGTGGTCAAGCTTCCTCGATGATGTCGGTTTCCCCTGCTCCATTCTATCCGCCTCTCACCACGGTACCGCCGTGCGGTTTTCCATCCAGGAAATCTCCCAGCCGGTCGACATGAAAGATTGCCGAGCGTGTCCCGTCCCGGGCCAGATCGAGGAGTTCCCTGACCTTGCCTGCCATGCCCCCGGTGACATCGGTATGGCCTGATGCCATGAGGGGAAACGTCCCGGCAGAGGCAGGAGTAACTTCGGGGATGACCCGGTCACCAGCAAGGACACCGGCTACATCCGTGGCAAGCCCGATCCTTCCGAAACGGAGGGCACGGGCGAGGTACACGACCAGCTGGTCACCGGATATGATACTTGCTCCTTTCACTCCATCCATGACAACATCACCGTGCAGTACCGGAACCATCGAACGGGCGATCATCTCCTGGATCTGCCTGCACTCCATGGAGACCAGCCGTCCGTTCTCTGCATAGCCTGCATGGAGGGGATGGATGCCGATCGCCATGCTGCCATGCCTCTGCAGCGCCGCCACGAGCTCGGTATTCAGCCGCGATACCGCCTGGTGGGTCACCGCGACTCCCTCCAGGTTCTTCCGGGACAGCCCTCTGTCCAGGCCATACTTCCGGGCTTCCGGGTGACCACACGATCCGGCCCCGTGGATGATGGCGAGGGGGATACTGCTCCGGGAACCGATCGTCTCTCCGATACGGTCCAGCTGTTCAGCCATGATATCCCCCTGCCCTCCTTTCCTGGTCAGCACACTGCCCCCCAGTTTCAGCAGTACTGCCTCAGGCATCCTTCTCCTTCCGGACTCCTTCCGTGTCAATGCTCGTGGAAAAGGCACGGGAATCGCAGGCCTCAATGGCCCCGGTCACCCGGCTTTTCAGGTGCTTGGGGCAGATGGAGATCATGCACCCTCCGCCTCCCGCGCCGGTCAGCTTCGCCCCGTAAGCCCCGGCAGCCCGTGCTGCCAGGATCAGCCGTGAGAGCTGCGGATGTCCGACCCCCAGCACCTCCAGGAGTGCATGGTTCATGTTCATCAGGTCACCGAGCCGGTTCGGATCATGCATTTGGTGCATTGCGGACAGGGTAATTGCACCGATGGCATCGAAGACCGGGTTGCAGATCTCCGGGCTCTTCTGCCGAAGCCCGGCGACCAGCTCCACCATCCGTGCCGTGTTATGCTGGACCAGGGAGTTCCCCACCACCAGATTGAAATTCTGGGGCGGGAGTCGCCGCCGTGCGGTACCGGTGATCAGGACGAGGCCGCCAAACGTTGAGACCGTGGTGTCAGTGGGGCTCGCCCGCCCTTTCTGGACTTTCTTTTCGATGGCAAAGGCCATGTCTGCAATATCCTCCAGCCGGTATTTTTTCCCGAATTCATCGTTGATTGCCGCGAGCGTGGCCACCGTGACCGCTGCAGACGACCCGAGTCCGGACGAGCTTGCCAGCTGGGAGTTGACGTACACGCTCCCCCTCGCCCCCATCTCTTCAAAGCAGTTGTCGATGTAGGGTGATTTGGCGTGATGTGCTGTCCTGCTCTTCCGGACCGTCACGAAGACCCGGGGCTTGATGGCCATTGCAATGCCGGGTTTGCCATAGACCACGGCATGTTCGCCAAACAAAAAGACTTTGCCTGGCGCACTCCACGTCGCCAATGTCACATCACCGCGATGGCTCCATATCCCACAACTGCCGGGTCACCGGTCACGTCCCCGCTGGTCGCATACATCAGCAGCTGCCCCTTCCGGGCACCCTTTGCCCCGCAGGCAAGGCATACCGCGGCAATGGGACCAACCCCGCAGGCACTCACGTTTCTTTCGATGACTCTCCTGTAGAACTCTTTGATGTCCAGGGTATTGAGGGCTTCTATCGCATAGCGGTCATGCTCGCGGGCTGTTGCTGCCGGAACATAGTGGGAGAAATCACACGAGGCAATAAAGCGCACATCGTCACGTTTTGTCCGATTCACGGCATCGAGCACCGTCTCCGAGAGGAGGACAGCACTCTCATAGTCCTGGTTACCCATCAGCACGGGCACGATTCGAGCCCGGGGGAACCGGTACTTTATGAACGGGATCTGCACTTCGAGAGAATGCTCATCCCTGTGCGACAGCTCATCGGTCTCGATATCGAGGGCTGCAGCGATCTCAGGATCCGTGTCAACGATACCGAGTGGTGTCTCCCAGGGGATCCGTGAGATGCTGGTACGGTAGCCCCGGTGGCTCGGTCCGATCACGATGAATGTCCCGGCAAAGGAGGCGGGGATCGCACTGTAGGCCCATGCCGCCACCTCACCGGAATAGGGGTATCCGGCATGGGGAGCCACGATTCCCCGGGCATCCAGCCCCGGTTCCTTTCCCCTGAAATACTTCTCCAGCAGCTGCTCAAGGTGATGGGGGTCCCTCGGATAGAACATGCCGGCGACTGCGCATGTACGGATCTTCATCGGATCTCCCTCTCTTCCTGCTGCTATTTAAAGTTCAGTCTCGAAATCCTCAATGGAGAGCGAGGTGCTGATCCCGCGGAGGCGGAGCATCTCCCGGGTCAGGAGATAGTAGACCAGGGAAAGGGCCTTCCTGCCTTTGTTGTTCGTGGGGATGACCAGGTCAATGTAACTGGTCATATTATTGGTATCGCAGAGAGCAACGATGGGAACACCGGACTGGACCGCCTCGGTAATGACCTGGGAATCCCCGATGGGGTCCGTTACCACCACAACTTCAGGCTCCATGTACCCGTTTAGGTTCTGGTTGGTGAGCATGCCAGGGATAAACCGGCCGGTAACCGCCGTGCCCCCGATCGTTTCGGCAAATTTCTTTGCCGGGTACTGTCCATACTGGCGGGACGTAACCACCAGGATTTTCGGTGTATTAAACTGGTTCAAGAACCTGGCTGCGGTCTTGATCCTTTCATCTGTCTCTCTGATGTCAAGAATGTACAGCCCGTCCCCACGGACACGGTAGATAAACCGTTTCATATCCTTGCTCTTCTGCTGGGTTCCAATGTGTATCCCCGCGGCAAGATACTCTTCAACCGGGACGAGCGGCTCATTCAGCTGGATTTCCATCTCGTTTTCCGTCATGCTATCTGTTCCTCGATTCGTATGAGTTCATTTAATTTTGCGGTCCTTTCTCCGCCGACTACTCCGGTTTTTAAGAATATGCACCGGAATGCCGTGGCCAGGTGGGCGATCGTCATATCCGTTGTTTCGCCCGACCTGTGGCTCATGACCGTGTCCATCCCGCTGGAATGGGCAAGATGAATGGCATCGAACGTGTCCGAGAGCGTCCCGACCTGGTTGGGTTTTATCAGGACGCAGTTCGCCGATCCCTGTTCAATCCCCTCCACAATACGGGAAGAACTGGTGACAAAGAGGTCATCACCACAGACCAGGCACCGGTCCCCGACCTGGGCTGTCAGGTCGGCAAACCCGGAGAAGTCCTCCTCGTGGAGAGGGTCTTCAACGTAGATGAGATCATAGCGGTCAACCAGCTCGCAGATATAGGCGATCTGTTCTTCAGGTGTCCGTACCCTGTCCCGGTAGTGATATGTCCCGTCATCGTTCCAGAGCTGACTTGCCGCCATGTCAAAACCGATGCGGATGCTGATATCGAGAACATCTGAAACTTCAGATACCGCCTCGTTCACCAGCTCAAATGCCTCCTCATCACGGAGCTGGGGGGCCCAGGCTCCCTCATCGCCTTTTCCGCAGGATTTGCCCTGCTCTTTCAGCAGCTCCTTAATTTTCCGGTGCACGGCGGCATTGGCAAATACGGCGTCCTTCGGGCCCGATGCTCCGGTAGCGACCACAAGGAACTCCTGGATCTCGGTTGCATTCTCGGCATGGGCTCCGCCCCCAATCACATTCCCGATGGGGAGGGGCAGGGACGGGACAAATACCCCGCCAAGGTACTGGAAGAGCTCCATTCCAAGGGATGAGGCAGCGGCCCGTGCATTGGCAAGGGAGATGGCAACAGCGACATTTGCCCCGATGGTGGAAAAATCGGCAGTCCCGTCAACATCCCGGAGAATCCAATCGATGACAACCTGGTCCCGGGAATCCTCACCGATGAGGGAGGGAATAAGGTTTTTTAAGGCCTGCTCGATTGCCACGTCCGGTTCCACGACCTTTGCCTCGTATAGTCCGGTGCTGGCACCGCTGGGGGCAGCTGCACGGCCAAATCCGTTTTCGGTGTAGATATCAGCCTCGACCGTGGGATTCCCCCTGCTGTCCAGAATCTTTCTCAGTTGGATCTCGCAGATGGTGGTCATGGAATCTCACTTCCTCTTTACGGTGATGGGAATTACGTTGTGCTGAAATTCCTCGAGCGCTATTTCCAGCGGATCGATCCTTGCCGTCCTGATCAGTAATGGAGCACCCATCGATATTTGCAGGGCACGGGCACCAATGATCCGTGCTCTCTCATACCGGGTGTACGACTCTATCATACTTCCTCAACATTTTCCATGGATACATAAATGGGGTCGCTGAGATTCGAACTCAGGTCACAGCGTCCCGAACGCCATAGGATAGACCAGGCTACCCCACGACCCCTCACTGATACGGATTGAGATCATCGATGATCTCTTTGTGGGTGAGCAACATCCGGCGGCAGCAGTATCGCTCCATGCCGAGAACGTCGAGGATCTGCTGGGGATCCTCGCCCGCATCACGGCGCCGCTTGAACTCCTCGTATGCCGAGGATATTACCTTTCCACAGGTGAAACACCGCACTGGTATCATACCTGTCCGATCTCCCAATTCATTTTAACACTTCAACGATAAGACTTTTGGAACTTCTTCCGTGCTCCACGGCCGTGGGGCTTCTTCGATTCTTTCTGGCGTGAATCATTCACCAGGAGCGTGCGGTCATAGGCCAGGTAGAGATCCTTGATCTGGGGATCATTATGCCACTTGAGGATCCCCCTGGCAAGTGCCGTGCGGATCGCCTCTGCCTGTCCCATGATTCCTCCGCCACTCACATCAATGGCCACATCGATCCCCTCCAGAGCATGGGGGAAGAGGATCAGCGGTTCGGCGATCTTCATCCTCACCATTTCATTCGGATAGACCTCGAGAGGAACGGAGTTGATCCTGACGATACCGTTCCCGGCCCGGAACGTTGCACGGGCGATGGCCGTCTTTCGCTTTCCACTTGTATTGACAATCTTTACCATCCTCTCACCCCCCTAGTACTTTGCTCCCAGGAACGTACTCACTGACCCGATTGTCACGAATTTCGGGGTGTTCAGCCGGTTCATATGTGCTTCCTCGATAACTTCACATGCTGATCCGGCCAGCTCGGATGGAACCCCGACGTATACTTTCACACGCTGGAGGGCGTCCCTTCCGGCAGGCCGCTTGTACGGGAGCATGCCACGGATTGTTCTTTTCACGATATGATCAGGACGCCGGGGGAAGAAGGGACCTCCCTCCCGTGAGCCCCGCTGCCGTTTGTGGCCGTAGTGGGTCAATACCCGTGCCCTGCTCCCGGAAATCACGGTCTTTTCGGCGTTGACAATTGCTATCTCTTCACCGGAGAGCGCCCTTTTTGCAACGACACTTGCCATCCGCCCGAGGAGGAGCCCGTTACCATCGATTACTGTCACCATCTCCTCACCTCAGGATCCTGACCCTGCTCCCGGCAGGATTGACCGAGATCAATTCCTCAATGCTCATACATTCGCCGTCTGCCTGCCTGATCTTCTCCGAAGCAGACTGGGAAAAGTTCAGGGCTGCCACCTTCACCGAAAGATCCAGTATCCCGCTGCCGAGGACCTTCCCGGGGACAAGAATGGTCTCCCCGTTGGTGGCATACCGGTTGATCTTGCTCAGGTTCACTTCGGCATAGTTCCTGCTCGGGGCCTCGAGACGGTCAGCAATATCCCTCCACAGGTTCACCTCGTTCTCCCGCGATGTATGCTTGAGGAGGGATATGAGGCTGGCGAGGCGGGGGTTGGTCTTTCTGTATGTCATCCTATTCATCCCGGATCTCTCCTGATATCTCGTCAACAGATGCTGTAAGTTCCACCGACTGTTCCTTGATGTATTCCAGTGCCTGCCTGATAATCATCCGGGGCGGAAGCGACCCGTCGCCTTCAACCACAAAGAGAAAACGGGTCACATCGATTGTAACGGATATCCCTGACTCATCGCCAATTCCGGTATTCAGGCATGCCCGCTCGCAGAGCCGGCAGAGGGAGCATTCCTCAAGCCTTCCATCGACAATAGCTACCTTCTTTCCCCTGATCTCAAGGATTCCCCTCGGGCATTCATCCACACACAGCCCGCAGGCGTCACACCGGTCGCTGATGGTGATAACCGGGTAATTCTTGTATCCGCACGCGGTCGTGGGCTGCCATTTTGCATGCTCCCTTCCCCGGGAGACGACCGCACGGGCCTCAAGCACCACTTTCTGGTCCTTGGTCAGCTTTACGATGGGGATATGGGGATCGGCAGGTAAAATCCGTGGATCCTGGGAGATGAGGTCGTTTGAAGTGACCATGCCCGGACCCTCAACACTCATGGTGAAGATAACACTGCAGGCAGGGCATCCTTCCCCGCCACAGCTGCAGGCATCCCGCGGCACTGAACATTCTCCGTCGCTCCTGATAGGGATCAGCCCGAGCCGGTGTGCAAGCATCTCATCGAAGAGGGCACTCGTGTTGTCGTAAATTTTCACATCCTCGATGGCGAGGGTGAGGACTTCCCCAATCATCGCCCTGCGGAAGGAGTTGGCAAACGCCGGGGTGCACTCTTCCAGGAGGAAACAGGCGGAGTTATCATCAAGCCTGGAAAATTCGATCTCCATCAGACTCTCCTTCCCCTTCTCCCGCCCTTGGCCCGTATCGAATCGTGGGGAACGGGAGTGACGTCCTCAATCCGCCCGATCCTCATACCGGCCCTGGCCAGTGCACGGATGGCTGCCTGGGCACCGGGCCCGGGGCTCCGCTGTTTTCCTCGTCCCGGGGCACGCACCTTTACATGGACCCCGAAAATTCCCTTCTCCATCGCCGTCTGGGCAACATTCGCAGCCATCTGCATTGCCGCATAGGGTGAGCTCTCATTCCGGTCCTGCTTTACCACCATGCCGCCACTGCTCTTTGTCACCGTTTCGGCACCGGAAAGGTCGGTGATGGTGATGATGGTGTTATTAAATGAGGCATAAATGTGGGCGATCCCCCATTTTTCCTTCTCTGCTGCCATGACTATCTCCCTGTCCTGGTGATTCGTGCACGCTCAGCGTGATCAGGACCGGAAAACGGGGATTTTCCATAGTACGAGATCTGGCCCTCCTCAGCCCGGGCCACGCGGTATCCGGGTATGGTGACCCGCGTGCCGGCAATAGCGATGTGCCCGTGGGTGATGAGCTGGCGTGCCTGCTTTGGCGAACGGGCCAGGCCCTGCCGGTGAACCAGGGTCTGGAGCCGCCGCTCAAGACCCTGCTGGATCCGCAGCGCGAGGACATCGTCAATGTCCGCATCAGGCCCGAGGAGTCCCAGCCGCTGCATATGTCCGATGAGCTCCGTCTTCTTCTTCTCATACCGTTCCTGGTCCGTCCCGGTCGAGGTAAGGGCGAGGAGTTCCCGGGCGGCTTTCCGGTACCGCCGCAACGAACTCTGGGTCTTCCACACCTCACGCTTGTTGCGGAGGCCGTACTCGATGACCATCTTCGTCTCTTCCTCTATCCGGGTCTTCTCAAAGGGCCTCTTGGGGGTCTGGTACTGTTTGTGGTTCTTTCCTGGATATCCCATTGAATCACCTGGATTATTCCTTCTTCCTCTTCACACCGACTGTCAGTCCGGTCCTGCCGGTAGACTTCGTCCTCTGGCCGCGGACCTTCTGGCCGGTCTCATGCCTGATGCCCTTGTAGCAGCGGATTTTCCGCATGAGGTTGATATCTTCATCCTTGGCCATGGCCAGGTCGGTCCCGAGGATGTGGCGTGCCTCGCCGGTATACGTATCTTTGGGCCTGTTCATGATCCAGGAGGGAACCCGCTGGGTGTAGGAGTCCACAACCTGACGGAGTCTCTCAACTTCATCGTCTTTGAGGCGTCCCATCGTCTCCTTCTCGTTCACCTTCGCCAGGTTGGCGATGATCTGGGCAGTATGCATGCCAACGCCCCTGATCCCGGTGAGGGCGATGTGGACCGGTTTTGTCCCATCAAGGTCAGTGTTGCTGATCCGGACGAAATACTTGATATCTTCTTCCTGAGCCATCCAATCCTCCGTGACTGAGCATTCTTGAGCGCTGAGGGAGGGATTTGAACCCCCGAGTCCCAGGGGGACACAGGTTTAGCAAACCTGCGCCATACCAGGCTTGGCTACCTCAACAGGGAATCTCG
This sequence comes from uncultured Methanoregula sp., assembly GCA_964353765.1. Classification (GTDB taxonomy): domain Archaea; phylum Halobacteriota; class Methanomicrobia; order Methanomicrobiales; family Methanospirillaceae; genus UBA9949. The sequence continues at coordinate 19,905 of CAYGWN010000041.1, forward strand.
CGTCTTCCGACACTCGCAGCACCTGATGGTGCCACTCCATGAATGGTGCTTTATTATTTGGAATGCCCGCATATTAACACTTTGGGTCCGGTATCATCCTGGCGACGGAAAAATGGTCAGGATCCGGCCTTCCTCGTGATGTCCCGGGCGACCAGGGCAGACGTGACCAGGGGGAGGGCAATAGTCGCGTCACAGAAGACCTGGACACGGGGGGAGGTGAGCGTCTCCTTGCCCCAGCTGACAGCCTCATCAAAGGTGCATCCCGACAGCCCGCCCCAGTGAGGGGCGTCGGTGGTATACTGGATGGCATACGCATGGCCTCCGATCTCGGCACCATGGATGGAGGCGATGACCTGGGTCTGCTGGATAAAATTTTTCGGGACTCCCCCACCGATAAATATAACCCCGGTCTTTTCTGACCGTTCGACAAATTGTGTGATTTCATCGGCATCGGCCAGCTGGTCCACATCTACCCTGATCCCTCTCCTCCGGGCCATCACGAGACCTATCCCGATCGAGGAATCGGCAAGAGCGGGGACAAAGATGGGAATGCCCTCCCGGGCGCAGGTGGAGGTCAGGGACTGTCCTTCCGGGTATTCCCGGATGGCAAACTTCCCGAGCTCCCGGATAAAGGTGGCAGACGATCCCGAGAACGGGGCAATTTCCCGGGCAAAGTCCGCGATCCGTGCATCGGTGCCTCTGAACTCCTCCTCGTAGGCAAAGATATCATAAATCCGGTCAATCCCCTGCCTGAAGAGTTTCACATCATCGGCATGGTGGTATCCCTGGTAATGGCGGATGCCAAAATGCTCACAGAGATCATGAAAAATATTTGCACCCGTAGAGACGATGGCATCAAAGTAGTGACGTTCCGCAAGGGTCATGAGGCACCGCTGCATGCCTGCCGGGATCATCGCCCCTGACAGGCCAAGCAGGATGGTGCAGTCGGGATCCTCAAGCATCCTCTGCCAGATATGGAAGGACTCCCCCAGTTTCCGCCCCTGGAATCCGGTTCTGCTCATTCCGTCCAGGAGATCCGCCACCCTCGGGTCCGGTCGCACCGGATCAGTCGGTGTCAGTGCCATGTTCTTCCAATCACGTTGCCGTTGCTGATACATAAGTATTACCACCGGAGAAGGTGGTCACACCTGGAGGTTGCCGCAGTCCTGGGGGGTCCTGGTAAGAAAAAAAGTCAGAGGGCTTTGATGAGGGATTCCCTGGTTACGATCCCTCTCAGGCGGTCTCCGCTGGTTACCGGGACGGTGCTGATGTTCTTTGCGGCCATCAGATCAACGACATCGTCAACGCATGCTGCCGCATCTACTGCCATCACAGGGGTGCTCATGATATCTTTCACCAGCAGGTTCCGTATGCGGTGGTCCTGGTGCTTGTCGTCAACGACCTCGCGGAAGTTCCTCATCGCTACCGCAACATCGGTCTCGGTCACGATCCCGACCACCTGGTCATGGTCGGTCACAATGAACCGCGGGATAGTGTCATCGATCATCCTTCGCCGCAGATGGACAACCCGTTCTTCGGTATCAATGGTGCAGGCTTTTTCTGTGACCTCATCGAGCGTGCCTGCAGGCCGGTACACTTTGAGCAGATCCTGGGCGGTCACCTTGCCGACCAGCCGGTGTTCATCATCATAGACGATGACCAGTTTGTAGGCCTGGAGGAGCGGGACGAGGATGTCGATATCCTGGTCGGGGTAGACGGTGGTGAAATCCTCCTCGACAGTACTTGCCACGTGGATCGAGTTCGGTGAGATGGCCGAATTCCGCCTGGTTCCCAGCTTCTCGGCCACCTGCTTCCGGGAGACCGTGCCGACAACCGTATTATTGTTCAGCACGATGAGTGGATCGACCCCCTCATCGAGCATCTTATCAAGCGCTTCGGTAATCACCGCCGATTTCGAGATAGTTACCGGACGGGACATAATATCCTTGACAAAAAGTTCGTCATTCATTGCGCCACTTCCCTGAGAATATCGTCTCTCTTGATTATTCCCCTGATGTCATCGTTTTCAACGATAACCAGGCTGTTGATGTTCTTCTCCCTCATCAGGGAGACTGCTTCGCGCACGGTTGCCCCCGGTGCTATGGTCACTACCGGACGGGACATCAGATCTTCTGCCACTGCCGCTGTCTCCACGACGTGACGGAATGACTTTTTCCCGCCATGCTCCTGCTTGCGGAGCATGGTGACATCTTTTACCGGCAGATCTGCCTTATCGTTAATGTAGAGGAAAAAGGCCAGGTTGCTTTCGGTAATAATGCCGGCAAGGCTCCCGTCGTTGTTGACCACGACCACCTTGTCATTCCGCTCCCGCATAAGGTCGATTACATGGGTCAGTGAATGGTAGCGGGAGATGGTGATCACGTCCTCCATCACATCCTCGACCCGGGTATTCATGCCCCCGATGAGGGCAGATCGCATCAGGTCTGATTTGGTGATGATGCCCACCACCTCTCCCGCATTTATCACCGGTATTCCACTGATATCATGCTCAATCATCAGTGATGACACCACCCTGATCCCGGTGTCGGGAGATACCGTGGCAGGGTCAGTGGTCATGAGGACAGAAACGGGGATGTTGTCGATCGGACGCCGCCGCCAGACAGGCTCGCTCTGTCGTAACCGGTATCCGATATCCTTCTTGGTGATGATGCCGATCAGCTTCCCGTTTTCGATGACCGGAAGACGGGATATCCGGTGCTTCAGCATCAGGTGCCGGGCATGGGCCACATTTTCAGCCGGGCCAACCACAAAGACGGGGGATGTCATCACGTCCGCTGCTTTCATTCGCCATCACTTCCGGCCAAGTGCCCTGACCATATCAAACTCGGTGATCAGCCCGACAAGCCGGGCCTTTTCGATGACCGGGAGAGCCCCGACGTTTTTGTCAAGCATCTCCCGCGCTGCCTCGTTGATGCCTTTCTCGGGAGCTGTGGTAAAGAGATTCCCTGAGACCAGGTTTCTCACCGGGAGACTCATCACTTCGGCGATATCCCCGGTGACCATCTGGTCAAAGACTTTTTTATTGCCCAGGTATTTCATGATGTCGCTCGTGGTGATAATCCCGTAGAGGACATCATTGCTCACTACCGGGAGACGGCGGAACCGGTGGGAGGTCATGTCCCGGGTCACGTTGCCGATGGGACAGTCCGGGTCCGTAACCCGGAGGGAGGTGGTCATGACATCATTGACGGTGAGGTCAACCTTCTCGGTCACCAGCACCTTCATGACATCCCGCTCGGTAACAATCCCGACCAGGACTCCGTTACTATCGGTTATCGGCATACCTCCAACCTTCTTTGTGAGGATGATGTCAATCGCATCATTAATACTGGCAGAATCGGGGAGGGTGGTCAGCTGCTGGGTCATAATGGTCCGGACTGCTTCGTTGATGGCAGGCAGGAGGTTTCCCCCGTGCTTGACCTGGACCAGGTTGAATTTGTCTCCGCCCCCCATGAAGTTGATGATATCGCCGGAAGTAATGATCCCACGGAGTTTTCCGCTCCCGGCATCGACCACCGGCAGTCTCCGGAACCCGCATGCGGTCATTTTCTCCACCGCACCCATGATGGTGATGGTGGGTGGAACCGACACCACATCCCGCGTGGCAATAGCCATGATCTCTCCCTCGCGGGAGACGATATGGGACTTGAACTCAACCGGCCCCCGGTCGAGCTTCCCCGGCATCTTCAGGAGTTTGTCGCCCTGTTTGAAATTTCGGTCATTTGTATGCATTTCCCGTCCTCCATTCTCATTCTGTCAGTAGTTGAGAAACGTTTCTGGTAAACCCGGCCGCCCGAGAGCTCAGGCCAGGACCCTCAATATGTCATGCCGGTCGATGATGCCCACGATGCAGTCATCTTCGATTACGGGGAGCCTGCTGATATCGTGCTTCACCATCAGGCCGGCAGCAGTCCCTGCCTCCTCATCGGGGGTTACGGTCATGACCGGGGTGGTCATGATATGGTCTACCTGGGTGCTGCTCTCGGATGGGGTGCGCCACCGGCCATCCTTCAAGAGGTCACGACGTGAAATCATCCCAACAAGCCTCCGTTTTTTTACAACCGGAAATGCGGTAAACCCGCTTTCCATGATAAGATTATGGATCCTTTGTGCAGAATCATCGGTTCTGCAGGTAATGACATCGGTTGACATGCAGTCCCTGACCCTTCCCTTCAGCTTCTGCATCGTGATAACAACCGGGAAGAGCTCGGAAAGGAGCACTCCCCCCAAAATGATATTCTGCTCGCCGACAACCGGGACACTGTCAGTATTGTTCTTCTGCAGGGTGGTGAGCACATCCCCGACCACATCATGAGGAGTAACAGGGGTGATTGCCCTGACATATCCCTGGATGGTGACATTTGATTTTGTGGCCGTTACCCTGAGCACATCGGTGATATCAATATAACCGAGCAGTCTGCGCTGGCCATCCTGGACAAACAGTTCGCGGTAGACATCATCCCGAAGAATCTGCCGCGCCCTGGTGACCAGGTCATCGTAATGGAGGACGGGGACCTCAACAATGAAATCCGATGCAGTTTTCATTGAAGAAGGTCCTCCTCGCGACACGACGGGCAGAGCATGACATTGTCGGTTCGCCGGAGGTCGTCAGACATGGTTCCGCACCTGCTGCACATCCCGACTTCAACCTCTTCAATCCGGTTTATCTCGATCAGATCGTTCATGAGCTCATTGATCTCGGTTGAAACCGTGAGTATGTCACGGACAGTAACAATCCCGATGACCTTATTCTCATCATCAACAACCGGGAGCCGCCTGACGTGATTCTTGATCATCATGTAGGCAGCATCGCGCACGGTCTTTTCACATCCTATGGTGATAAGCGGTGTGCTCATCACCTCATTGACACGCACCGCGCCAGGTTTCCTGTCCTTGGCCACAACCTTGCAGTTGATATCCTCTTCTGTCACTATCCCGATGGGAAGGTTGTCTTTTAAGACAATGCAGCTCCCCACTTCATCACGGCACATGGCCATCGCAGCCCGTGCTACCGATTCCTCGAACTGGATGGTGGTGGGGTTCCTCCTCATCACCTCCTTCAAGAACACCCGGGTATCGAACCGGATTGAATCTGATGACTTTTTCATGAAATCACCCCCAACGAGCATCCCAGAGAGAAGGGTATCCGCAGTAACCACTACTGCGAGCCATCATTATTAAAATAATCTGTCTATATAATACCTCCTTTGTTTTTTTCCAGAATCGGCGCATAAAAAACATAATAACTCCTCTCCTCATAGGGTATAATGAAAAGAACGGGGAAACCGGTGGACGTACCGTGTTGAGGTAACCTATGAGTATTTTTGTCCAGGCAAAAAGCCGTGTCTCAAGATTTCTGATGGCATTCTTCAGGAAGAGGCGTTCACGTATCGGAATCTATGGGCCTCCGAATGCGGGAAAGACCACCCTTGCCAACCGGATAGCACGGGACTGGACGGGTGAAATGGTGGGGCCGGTAAGCGAGATCCCTCATGAAACCCGCCGGGCTCTCAGGAAACAGGATATCACCATTACCGGGAACAACGGCAGCACCATCACCATTGATATCGTCGATACCCCGGGGGTTACCACCAAGATTGACTACAAGGATTTCCTCGAGTATGGTATCGGCAAGGATGAGGCAGTGATCAGGGCACGGGAGGCAACAGAGGGAGTTGCCGAGGCCATGCACTGGCTTCGCGAGGATATTGACGGGGTGATCTATATGCTCGATTGTACCGAAGACCCGTTCCTGCAGGTCAATATCATGATGATCGGTATCATTGAAAGCAGGAAACTCCCGGTGCTCATTGCTGCAAACAAGATCGATCTCCCGGATGCAAGCCCGCAGCGTATCAGGAGTGCCTTTCCCCAGCACCCCGTCATTGCCATTTCCTGCACCGAGGGCAAGAACATCGAGGAACTCTATGAACAGATGGTATACCACTTCGGGTGAAGTATGCAGCAGGGTGTCCAGATAGACCTGATCGCGGAAGAACGGCTCTCGGAGATGACCTCCTATGAGAAGATCCACATGATCCTTGACAATGTCAGGGAGGGGAGGATCGTGATTCTTGAAAAGGGGCTCAGCCCTGAAGAGCAGAGCAGACTGATCGAGATGACCATGCGGGAGATCCTCCCTGACGGATTCAACGGGATCGAGATAGAGACCTACCCTTCCCGTGACGATGCCCCGGGATTTTTACAACGTCTCCTGGGCAGAGCCTCCCGGGAGTCCCGTCTTACGGTCATCGGCCCGGCAAACCAGCTGCGCATGATACGGAAAGATAAGGATATGATCAGTGCCTGGGTCTCTTCGCGGTGATCCTATGGCCCACACCTGCGCAAAGTGCGGCAAAGTCTACCCTGACTCCTCAGCGGAGATCCTCCGGGGCTGTTCATGCGGAGGGAGGAAGTTCTATTTTGAACGTCCGGAAGCACGGAAAGGATCGATTGCCACCACCCTGCAGGAACAGGAACCGCGGGTCGCCGAAGAACCTCCCGCAGGAGCGGAAGAACCGGTCCGGGAGGACCGTTTCAGCCGGGTCGAGAGCATCAGGATCCTTGGGCCCGGAACCTATGAGCTCAATATTGAGAAGATGGCAGAGTCTGATGACCGGGTGGTCGGGCTGGGCACCGAGGGGAGTTATGCGGTGGATCTCCTCTCGATGGCCGGGACAAAAAAGGGAAAGAAGAACCGTCTTAAGAAAGCATGAACCGGGGCGATGCCGGCCTGTTTTCAGATCCCCTGGAGAGAAAGGGGTATCCTGTCAGGTTGGCCCCTGACTTCCCCTCACTTTGCGATGGAGATAGGTCTGCCAATCAGATTCCGATTATCGATAGTACCACGATATAAGGAAAATATGAAAATCAGCTGATATTTTCCACGCTGTAACCTTTCTTGGCGAGGAGGTCTTTTACCCTGTCCTTATGGTTTCCCTGGAGCTCGATTGAGTTCTCCTTGACCGTTCCCCCGCAGGCGAGTTTTCCTTTCAGGTACTTGGAGAGGTCTTCGAGGTCGATATCGGTCGGGTCAAGACCTTCGATTACCGTAACCTCTTTCCCATACCGTCGTTTATTGACCTTGACATTGATACGTTGCTGCTCTTTTGCTACTTCCTCACAGATACAGAGTTCCTTTGGTAATCCACACGTCGGGCAAATCCCACCATTCATTACAAGTACGTTCAAGTTCTGTTTATATATTTGTTGGCATCAGCCGGCCTGTTATTCCCGGTCCCGGTATCCCCGATGCCCATGAAGGCGCCTGGTGGAGGACGGTGCCTGCTCATCCGCTGGAGCTGTCCACCCGGCAGGTGTCACAGCCGCGGGAAAGGACCTGATCTGCCCTGCTGTTGTACCGATACACGGTCATACCTTTGCAGCCGAGCTCACGGGCCAGGAGAAAAATCCGTCCAATTTCTGCCTCGGTAGCACTTTCAGGCAAATTCACGGTTTTTGAGATGGCATTGTCGACATATTTCTGGACCAGGGCCAGCACCCGGACATGGAACTGTGGTTCAATCTCTGCTGCGGTGCGCAGGAGTTCTTTTACCTCATCGCTGACCGGAACGTCCTGTACACTCCCCGTTCTCCTGATCTGTGCCAGATGTGAGCTCCCTCCCGGCACCGTTGCAAGGAATCGTTCAACCTCGGGGTGGACGGTATGCAGGGAATGCCCGTTGATGGTGCGGGAATAGGAGAGGGAGAACAGGGGTTCGATACCACTGCTCGTCCCGGCAATGAGGTGGAGCGAGCCTGTCGGGGCAACGGTCGTAACGGTTGCATTCCTCATCGGTCCGGTGTATATGCTCTGGTCTATCGCAGGGAATGATCCTCTCTCTTCACCAAGCTCTTCTGATGCAGCATGTGCTTCGTCCTGGATAAAGCGCATGACCGCCTCTGTCCAGGACAATCCCTCATCTGACTGGTAGGGAATTCCCATTCTGATGAATGCATCGGCCAGACCCATCACCCCAAGACCGATCTTCCGTGTGCGGAGGGTTGCCGCCCTGATCTCGGGGACCGGGTAGAGGTTCACGTCAATGACACTGTCAAGGAAGCGGACTGAACGTCGTACCACATCGCCCAGGGTACCGTAATCGAATCCGCCGCTGGTGGCGCAGGCGGCAAGATTGATACTCCCCAGGTTGCAGCTCTCATACGGGAGGAGCGGCTGCTCCCCGCAGGGGTTGGTTGCTTCAATCATCCCGAGACCGGGGACCGGGTTCTTTTCATTGATATGGTCAAGAAAGAGGATTCCCGGGTCTCCGCACAGCCAGGCTGCTCGGGAGACTTCATTCCAGAGCAGCCCGGAAGGAACCGTTTTCCGGACCTCTCCGTTGCGGGGATTGATCAGGTCGTAGTCCCCGCCCCGGGAGAGGGCCTCAAAAAAGTCCCGGTCAAAACCGACCGAGAGGTTGAAGTTCCGGAGATCTCCGGAGACTTTTGCCCTGATAAAGGCGACAATATCAGGGTGGGAGCTTGCCAGCACCCCCATGTTTGCCCCCCTGCGCTTCCCCCCCTGTTTGAGGGCGGTTGTGGCTTCATCAAAGACCTGCATGAAGGGGAGCGGGCCGCTGGCAATCCCTGCTGTCTGGCCGACACAATCACCGGACGGCCTGATGTGTGAGAAGGAAAAACCGGTCCCTCCGCCGCTTTTATGGATGAGGGCCATCTGCCTGAGTGCAAGGAAGATACTCTCGATCGAATCGCCGACCGGGAGGACAAAGCAGGCTGAGAGCTGCCCGCCCGGAATTCCCGCGTTCATCAGCGTGGGTGAGTTGGGGAGGAAGAGGAGGTCATCCATCATGCTGAAGAATGCCTCCTGATCGGCCGTCCCGACAGCGGCAGCTACGCGATGGAACATCTCCCGTGGCGTTTCTCCCGGGAGCAGGTACCGGCTCCTGAGCAGGACCCGGGCAGTTTCGGTAAGGCCCATATAAATCCTGAATGAATGCCTTTTATTTAAAATCCATGCACACCATTCTGGTGAGATGTCCCTCCTTGTTCTCGGCACCGCTTCGCATGTCGGGAAGAGTACGGTGGTCGCAGCCCTCTGCCGGCTCCTGGTCAACCGGGGAATTCAGGTCGCACCCTTTAAATCGCAGAACATGAGCCTGAACTCGTATGTCACGCGGGACGGGGCTGAAATCGGGATTGCACAGGCAATGCAGGCTTTTGCTGCAAAGCTTGAACCCGAGGCTGACATGAATCCCATCCTCCTCAAACCCAAGGGAGACCAGCTCTCCCAGGTAGTGCTGATGGGAAGGCCCTACAAGGATCTGCCGGTTTCCAGGTACTACCAGGAGACTGAGTACCTGCTCTCTTCTGCAGTTGGCGCAGCCCATCGCCTGATTCAGCAGTATGGCCATATCGTTGCAGAGGGGGCAGGCGGTGCTGCTGAAGTGAACCTGTATTCCCGCGACATCGCCAATATCCGGATTGAACGGGAACTCAGGCTCCCCATCCTCCTCGTTGCTGATATCGAGCGGGGGGGCGTGTTTGCCCAGGTCTATGGCACGCTCGAACTTCTGCCGCCCGACATCAGGCCCCTGGTGATGGGAGTCATTATCAACAAGTTCCGTGGTGACCCTGCACTCTTCGAAGATGGTGTCCGGATCATCGAGGAGACCTGCAGAGTCCCGGTTCTGGGAGTCCTCCCCCACCTCTCCCTGCCGCTGCCAAGTGAGGACTCGCTCTCGCTCGGGGACAAGAAAACACCTGACCATCCGGTGAAGATTGCCGTGATACGGCTCCCCCGGATTTCAAATTTTACCGATTTTGAGGCGCTCGAACCCTATGCCTCGGTCGTTTATATAACGCCGGGGTCATCCCTTGCCGGCTATGACTGCATTATTCTTCCCGGTACCAAGAATACCGTCGATGATCTCAGGGTGCTGGTGGAGAGCGGGACTGCCGGTGAGATCCTTGCCGCCCGGCAGCGGGGAGTTCCGATCATCGGAATCTGCGGGGGATACCAGATGCTCGGGCTGGAAGTTATTGATGAAGGCGTGGAGTCAGGCAGGGGAAGGTATCAGGGTCTTGGCCTGCTGCAGGTCATTACCCGCTTCTCACGGTATGAAAAGGTTACCGAGCAGGTGACCAGAACCGCGTCTCCTGCAGGGCCAATCCTCTCCGCGATCGGTACGGTGCAGGGATATGAGATCCACATGGGGGAGACGGAACGGATAGGAGACGATGAGGCTTTCTCAGGGGAGGGAGCCGTGGCCGCTGACGGCATGGTCATCGGGACCTACCTCCACGGGCTGTTTGGAAATCCGAATGCCCGGAATGCCCTGCTTTCCTGCCTCTATGCAGGAAAGGGTCTCGAATTTAGTCCTCCCTCTCCTGACGGGGGAGGTGATCCCTATGATCAGCTGGCGGAAGAATTTGAGCGGTATGTGCGGCTGGATCCCATCCTCAGCCTGTTTTAACGGTGATCCCGGATGGGGGGTTTTTAATGTGGGACGTCCCATGAGAACACTGAGCATGTTTCCGGAGAGATACCTGTGACCATGAGGGTGTCACTGACCATGGACACGGAAACGATGGACGCCATCGATAAATACGCAAAGGAACATGGCATCGATCGGAACCGGGCGATCCTGGAGCTCCTTGAAAGCGGATATGCCAATATCACCGGTGAACATCCGTATACGCTGAACCAGAAACGGTCTTTTGAAGAGTACCATGAGCTTCGGACAGCCATGGAAAAGGTGCAGCAGTCTCTTGAAAATCTTGCTGGCGAAGTCCAGCTCATCCACCATATCATGGAGGTCGAGTGGGACAGGGAGATGAAACCGGTTCCGTTCCAGTCCAGAAAGTGGTGGGAGTTCTGGAAGACCCCCTGACTGGCTGGCCGGGTGTCACCCCGGGACGCTGTCATCCGATGATATTCATCATGCTCCGGTAGCCTTCCCCTCTCCGGTCGGCACAGGAAACCGCCTCCACTGCCCGCAGATCAACCTCTTCTGTTGCCCGGTGCCGCAGGCAGTAGGCCAGGGCGGGTGAGGTTACGAGCTCACCCCTGACCCTGAAGGAGCGGGAATAGACACAGAACCTGCAGTGCTCGATGGTCTCTTCCTTATCAGGAAGGCAGCGAACTCTTCCCCCTGAGACCTCAAGAACCCGGTATTCTTCTTCCGGCATCGTTCGCATCCTCTGATGATTGTTTTTCCCCGTATCTTAAAGAGGCTCTGATCAGGGACGGGCAGATCAGGCCTGACCCGGGCGGTGAAGGGTGACCTTCCGTTCTTCAAGAGCTGAGAGCGCCTGTTCAACCCGGTCCAGGGTAACTGGTATCTCTGCATCGAGGAGTGCTGCCCGCTCCTCAATGCCTGATCTCTTCCCAGCCAGTGAGGCGAGGCGGGCCTCCCGCTGCACCTTTTCCCTCCCGAGATTCTGCTCCCGTATGACAACCGGGTTTTCAGCAATCTCCCGCTCGACTCTCTTCAGCCGTGAGTCAGCCAGCTCCCGTTTCTCGTAATGCCGGGAGAGCCGGGCTAATATATCGGTAGTACCGGAGAACAGCTCTTTTTCCTCTTTATTTTTCAGGACGATGTCACCGTTTTCAATCATGCTGCTGATCAGCGGGAGAGCCCGGACAAGGCCGGGAACGACCTGGTCCTTTGCAGGCAGCCCTGATACCGTGAGTGAATCCACGACCAGTTCCAGGTCTTTTGCTGCGGCTCCTCCCTGCCCTTTCTGGAGGACCTTCTCACCCTTCCTGAGGAGATGAGAGATGACCGAGAGGTCATTCCTGATAATCCGCTCTTCTGCGAGAACCTCCTCCCTGAGCCCGGCTGCCTGCTGGTCCAGGCTGGTGATAGCAGGAGAGGTGAGCGACAGCCGGGCCTCCTGTTCCTGGCCGGAAAGGAGGTCAAGTCCGGCTTTCTCCTCCTCAATTTCGGCTTTGGTCAGGGAAAGCCCCGATGCCAGGATCTCCTTTTCGGAAAGATCTGCCGTGAGCCGGGCCAGGTCCTTTCGGATACCCCTGACCTGGTCCCGCTTCATCCGTGCCCTGGCAATGTGCGGGGTCATGACATTCATCTCCCGCCCGAGCAGGTCCACGGTCTTGCGGATCTCCTTCATCTCATCAGGGAAAACTCCCCTGAGATACCGTCCCGGCCCGGCCAGCCCCTTGACACATCCTTTCAGGGACTCTGAGGCGGCCTGGTAGAAAGCTCCCGGTTCTTCCGGGAGAACTCTGGCCAGGGAGGAGAGCATGGCCTTTTCAAAGAGGGGCAGGGTGTTTTTGGCAATCTTCTCGAGTTTCGGATGGTAGGCTTCCTCCCGTTCCAGAGAGACCAGTTCCTGCACCAGCTCCGTAAGCCCGGTCCTCGCCGATAGAATTGCCTTCCGGCTTATTTCCGTTTCACGGGTTAGGGTTCTGGTGATATCCTTTTCCCGGGCTTCAAGAATTGCCGGGATATCCCTGACCGTAACAGACAGCGGTTCCTCTTCTTCGGATGAACGCCGGCCCCTGAGGAATTTGAACATATACTACCCACCCCTTACAGGCTGCGGTCGCTCCGCCCCTTTTCCCCGTCACAATCGTCCCTGGCAATCTCCCGGAGCCGTGCGACACCCCCGATTTCCCCAATCACGCTGACAACAGAAGGGGGGACGAGCTGCTCCCATGCTTCTCCCTTGAGCATCCTCCGCCTGATCTCTGTCCCCGAGTGGAGTTCCCGGGCATACATGGCCGGGGACTCGACCGGGACTCCCTCCTCGGCAAAGAGCCGCATCACCAGCGGGTTGCTGGAATAGATGAGATCGAACGGGGGGGCCATGGACCGGACATGGGCGACCCAGAGGGCGTTCCGCTTGATGTCCTCGATAGGGATGACATAGAGGGGAATGCCGATATCCTTCAGGGAGCCGGTGATCATCAGGATCCGTTCTCCGGCAGTAAAGGGGTTCTCCGGCTCATGGGAGAGCTGCGCACTCCCCACCCCGATGATGATCTCATCTGCCGTTTTTGCAATCCGTTCGAGGACGTACTGGTGTCCGTTATGGTATGGCTGAAACCTGCCAATGTAGAATGCCCGTGTCATCTGGCTGCCACCATAGTTGCGATCCGGGCCGCAAAGGCCCCTGCCGTAAAACCGGCATCAATGTTCACCACGGCAAGCACGGAACAGGACTGGAGCATGCTGGCAAGGGCGGCCCTCCCCTGTCCCATGTACCCGTACCCGGTGCTGACCGGCACCCCGATAACCGGCCGGTCCACGAGCCCGGCAACCACGGCGGGAAGTGTACCCTCCCTTCCGGCGGCAACAATGAAGACATGGGCATCGATGCACTTCCGGAGTGCCGGGAAGAGGCGGTGGATACCGGCTGCCCCCACATCATAGGCCGTGCAGACCCGGCAGCCCATCTCCTCGGCAATGACCCGTGCTTCTTCAGCCACCCCGATATCAGAAGTGCCGGCGGTAATAATCGCGACCACTCCCCCGGTGGGCTTGACCAATGTCCCCGTCGAAAGAACAGCCATCCGGGCTTCCGGATAACAGGTTATCCCGATTCCCTCCGCTGCTGCACGATCTTCAAGGATCTCATGCTGGGACCGTGAAATCCGGGAGACGAGGCATCGGCCCGATGAACGGGCATGAGCAAGGGCGATGTCAGCGAGCTGGGCGGCCCCCTTTCCCTCGGCAAGCACCACCTCGGGTATCCCGCAGCGGAGGTTTCTCCCCAGGTCAAGGTTGGCCATGTCACCTACTGCCTCGATCCGCAAGCCATCAATCTCCCGCTCAGCTTCCTCGAGGGTGATGGTCCCGACCCGGAACCGTTCCAGTACCTCATGGAGGATCCTGTTTGCCTGCATACCTCAATAATAAAGATATGGGCTCGCGTATAATAATACGTTCATAATCATGAGTTATCTGGTGTATATCGCCCTTTTTGGGGCAGCAGTGGTTTTTTTCCTCTGGCTGCGGGATGCCCGGATATTCTACCGGACCGGTCATCCCGGGTACCGGAGGGCTGCCTACCGGGGAGTCCTCTTCGGGGCGCTTGCGCTGCTGGGCGTCGCGGTAACCGGGTGGTCGTCCCTGGAGATGCTCGGGCTGGGCCTGATCCTCCTCGCCCTCTACTTCCAGGGACGGGAGGAGCGTGAGAGGGTCTGGACTGATGAAGGGACGATGGACCGCTTCCTTGGAAAAGCTCCCCTGAACATTGCCGCACGAAAGGAGGACTGATCCTCACATGCTCCAGAAACCACGCGGGACACGGGACTTCCTGCCCGATGAGATGGAGGGGCGGCGGGAAGTCGAGGGTGTCATGCGGGGGATTGCCCGGACCTGGGGATACCGGGAGGTCTGTACACCGGAGTTTGAAGAACTGGAACTCTTCACCACCCGCTCGGGTGAGGGGATCGTCCAGGAGATGTACGTCTTCGAGGACAAGGGGGGAAGGATGATGGCCCTCCGGCCCGAGCTTACCGCACCGGTGCTCAGGATGTATGTCAATGAAGGGAGGACGCTCCCGAAACCGCTCCGCTGGTACTATCTGGCAGACTGTTTCCGGTACGAACGCCCCCAGAAAGGACGGTACCGCCAGTTCTGGCAGTTCGGGGTTGAGCTGATTGGTGCTGATTCACCCCTCGCCGAGGCGGAGGTGATCATCCTCGCCCATGAGATATTCTCGGCCTGTGGGATCTCCTTCTCTCTCCATACCGGCCATCTCGCCCTGATGAGGAGCATGCTCCGGCACCTGCCTCCCGAAGACCAGAAGAGAGTCCGGATGTTTCTCGATAAAAAAGATGAGGATGGCCTCACCCGGTACCTCTCTTCGCAGGGATGCTCCGACCTCTGTGAAAAGGTTACGGCGCTTGCCGGCTGCCGGGATCTCGGAGATGCATTCGAAATTACGGGTGATTTCCCCGAGAAAGAGCAGATCCAGGAACTCTTTTCGATCCTGGACCGGTCAGGGATCTCCTACACCCTGAACCCCGGGATTGCACGGGGGCTTGACTACTACACCGGAATGGTCTTTGAGATCTTTGCCGAGAACCTGGGGACAGAAAACCAGGTGCTCGGCGGCGGGACCTACCGGCTCGCCCACCTCTTCGGCGGGGAAGACACCCCGTCGTGCGGCTTTGCCATCGGGTTTGACCGGGTGATGGTTGCCAGGGGTGAGAGGACACCATCCCGGAACCTGGTGGCAGGGGTTGTCTTTACGCCTGAAGGCCGTGACTGGGCACTCGCTGTATCCCGGGAATTCAGGCGGGCAGGTATCAGAACCGAGCTCGATCTCTCTGAAAAGTCCATCGGCCAGCAGCTCTCCCGTATCTCCCGGACCGCAGACTTTGCCCTGATCATCGGGAAACGGGAGAGCGAGAACCATCTGGTGACGATCAAGGATCTCCGTTCAGCGGTCCAGAAGGAACTATCACTCCGCGATGCAATCAGTGAGGTGACCGGGAGTGAGCCTCGCTGAGGAGCTTGCCAAGCAGCAGCGGAGTATCAGCGTTGCGGAGTTTTTCGAGAGAAACAAGCACCTCCTTGGTTTTGATTCTCCAACACGGGGGATCATTACCACCATCAAGGAAGCAGTCGACAATTCCCTGGATGCCTGCGAAGAGGCCCGGGTGCTCCCGGATATTTACATCGGCGTCCGCAAACAGTCCCAGGATACGATCAGGATCATTGTAGAAGACAACGGACCGGGAATTGTCCCCCGCCAGATCCCCTACGTCTTTGGAAAACTCCTCTATGGTTCCCGGTTTCACCAGATAAAACAGAGCAGGGGACAGCAGGGTATCGGCATCAGCGCCGCAGTTCTCTATGCACAGCTCACGAGCGGTCTTCCCACGGTTGTCATATCCCGGACCGGGCCGGATTCACCTGCTCACCGTTTCGAAGTGCAGATCGACATCGAGACCAACGAGCCGACCGTCGTAACACGACAGGAGGTTGACTGGGACCGGACCCACGGCACCCGTATCCAGATCGAGTTCCGGAGCAATCTCTCTGCGAGGAAACGTCTGATCGAATACCTCAAGTATACCTCCGTGGTGAATCCGCATGCAAGGATACGGCTGGAGATGGATGACGAGACTGTCCTGTTTGACCGGGTGAGTGACGAGATTATTGCCTGCCCGAAGGCCATCAGACCCCATCCCCATGGCTTTGAAATCGGCCAGTTGCGCCGGATGCTCGGTCCGGACAGCGGGACACTCGAAGCGTTCCTGACCGGAAGTTTCTCCCGGGTCGGGAAAAAGACCGCCCGCGAGATCTGCGGGAAGGCGGGGCTCTCCCCTGCCAGGGACGCAGGTTCGCTCTCTCTGGCGGAACAGAAACGGCTGATCGAGGCCATGCAGGAGACCAGGATCCCTCCCCCGCCTGTCACCCAGTGCCTTTCACCGATTGGCGAAGATCTCATCACACGGAGCCTTGAAAAAGAGTTCCAGATGGATTTCATACGGGCACGGACCCGGCCGGGATCGGTTTTTTCAGGCCACCCGTTCATCGTTGAAGCGGCAATCGGGTACGGCGGGAAACTTCCTCCTGATGGAAATGCCCAGATCATGCGGTTCGCCAACCGGGTGCCCCTGATGTACCAGCAGGGGGCCTGTGCGATAACCCAGGCCATTGCCGGGATGAACTGGAGGAACTATAATGTAGCCCAGACCGGACTCCCCGCCGGCCCCCTCCTTATCCTCGTGCACCTGGCCTCGACCAGTGTTCCCTTTACCAGCGAGAGCAAGGATGCCATTGCATCCATCCCGGATATAGAGAGGGAGATCGTACTCGCACTCCAGGACCTTGGGCGGGACCTCAAACTCTTCCTCTCCCGGAGGGATAAAAACCGGATCCAGGAAGACCGTGCACGGGCGGTCTGTGCCATCCTTCCCGAACTTGCCGCCAAGGTGGCTGAAATCGTTGACCGGGATCCTCCCGACATTTCAGCGATCGAAGGAAAGGTCATGAGGAAGCTGGTTGTCCGAAATAAGAAGACGGAAACTGTCGTTATGCTCGAGCTGACCAATTATACTCCGGATCCCCTGACCCTGTCGTTATACAATATTTCAGCAAACCAGGCAACCGATGCTCATCCACCCCCTGATTTTGTGAGCGAACTGGATGGAGAGTATACCCAGGTATGGCAGATCAGGATTGAACCGGGCCATTCATGGAAGGCCAGCTATGGCGGGTCCGGGGGAGGAACCATGGAGATACGGGGTGTTGACCCGCACCTGGTGGTCATGGTGGATACCGATGGCTGAAAAGAAACAGGATACCCTGGTCATTGAACGGCTGATGGGTATTGCCGGGAAATGGTACGACCAGCTGCTCGAGGGGCTCCTTCCCTCCATATCGCTGCCAACCAGGACCAAACAGAATATCGCATATGATGACGAGGCAGAGGTCTGGAAGTACGGGGATCGTGAGAGTACCCGATCCGCAGGAACGGCCAAGAGTGCGCTTCACCTCCTTAAAATGGCCTATGTCATCTGGTTCCTCAAGACCCAGATCACCCAGAACCGTTCCTCCACATTGAGAGAACTCTACTACATCTCCGAAGGGTGGAAGAAGGCCAAATTCCAGGCGCAGGACGAGAGCAATTTCCTCATTGAGGACCTTGAGATCCTCACCGATATGCAGCGCGAGGCATTTCACCTCAGGCCGGAAGAGGACGGGGCAACCATCTTTGGCCCCATGAAGCTCCGGGAGATGACGCGGCGGGGGGCACGGGATATCCACTGCCAGGATGATGTGGGTGAGGCCGGATACCAGATTCCGACCAATGTCGAGACCATCGAGCTCCTAGACCATGACGCCCGGTTCGTAATTGCCATCGAGACCGGAGGTATGTTTGCCCGTCTTATCGAGAACGGATTTGACAGTGAATACGGCTCCATCCTCGTCCATCTCAAGGGCCAGCCGGCCCGCTCCACCCGCAGGATCCTCAACCGTATCAACGACCAGTTCGGCCTCCCGGTCGTTGTCTTTACCGATGGCGACCCCTGGTCCTACCGCATTTATGCCAGTGTGGCCTATGGCGCCATCAAGAGCGCACACATCTCTGAGCTCCTGGCCACGCCGAAGGCACAGTTTGTCGGGGTACAGCCAAGCGACATCCGGGATTACAATCTGCCTTCAGACCGGCTCAACGAGAAAGACATCGCGGCACTGCACAGTGAACTTACTGATCCCCGGTTCTCATCTGATTACTGGAAAGAACAGATCGAGCTCCAGCTCAAGCTCAACCTCAAGTCAGAGCAGCAGGCATTTGCAGCAAAAGGGCTCGATTTTGTGACCCGGGAATACCTCCCCGCCCGTCTCTCGGATATGGGAGTTCTGAAAAAAGAAAAATAATTTCTGTTTTCCTGCTCTTGCACGGATGATAAGGGCAAATATCATTCACCTGGCCTTCCCTCATAGAATCTCCCGGGCCCTTGTCCCCTGAAAGATCACCATTCTGCCGGCAAGCTTTTCTGGTACCCTGATCCCCTCCGTCCGGGTGAATTCAAAAGGGAGGGTTGTCCCTCTCCATCAGGAATAGCACTTCTTTCAAACGAAGAACCGGAACATCACCCAGGCAATGAGAACCATGATAATTGAATATTTCAGCCCGGCCGTGACCCGCCCTTCACCCATCTGGCCAGCCACGAGACCTGAGAAGAGACCCTGGATGATGGCCGCGTGGGTAAAAATCCTGGTATAGAGGGGCAGGTTGATATTCGCACCGAACGCACCCCCGGCTGCACTTGTTTGGGCAGCAGCGGCTCCGGCGGTGGCCATGACCGACAGGAAGGTGGTTACCAGGATATAGATGACAAAGACAAAGACCATGAAGGCAATGAATACGATCACGATGTAAATCAGCATGTTGTTCCGCCGGTCGGTGCGCAGCGTGATGAATTCGTACCCGTCATTCGCCGCCGCCCGGAGAACCTCGCTCACATCGCCACCGGCCTTACTTGCCTTGGCAATGAGGTCGATGCTCCGGTCGGTCAGGGGGGTTGCCAGCCGTACCCGGAACCGCTGGATGGCATCGATAAAGGTGACGCTCCACGACATCTCGTTGTCAAGTTTCTTCACGTAGGGAGTAAGGGTACTGTAATCGGCCTGGGCGACCAGGTGGACAGCATTCGGGAGGGTCATCCCGGAGTCATTCATACCGGCAAGGTCGCGGAAGAAATTCGGGAGGGCTTCCTCAATGTGGCGCCTCCGCGACATTTCCCTGAAATCGAGGATTGCAAGGGGCAGTGCCGCAATCAGGAAGGTGAAGACCGCAATATCATCGATTGATGTCGATTGAAAGAATGCATTTATTCCGGTTTCCCGTATAACCAGCGCAGTGCCGACCAGGAAGAAGATGAGCGCGGCCGGAATGGTGATATAGAGGGTATTGATGGGATGTTCTGTCAGGACCTTGACCGGATGCCGCAGTATACGTCTGAATCCATGCTGTGACGCCCGGTATTTGTCGATTTTTTTGAGTATTTTCTCCTGGTCCTGTTCGAATTCCGACCTTTCCCATTCCCCAAGATCGACCTTTGCGGGTTTCTCCTTCTTCGTAAGCCTGGAGAGTCCGGCTAACCTTCCCGTTTTTTCTTCCGGGGGGCTGGCTCCTCCTGTTTCCACCGCTCCAGGTTTCCCGTCCTCAGCTGTTCCTGGTTTGGATTTTCCATGAAAGATATCTTTTATTGCCATGATCAGGTCTCCGGTGTCATTGCGCTGATGAGAACTACGAACCCAAGACTCCCGAGGGGGATGATGAGGTAGATGATGATGTAAAGGAAGAGGGGCTGCGTCTGTTTTGCGATGACAGACATGATAGACTGGAGTATGATGAGGAAGAGGGGGCCGGCAACCATTGCTGTCACATAGGATTCAGCAACGAGGCCAAGCGTCTCAAGGAACATCTTCTGGGTCTGGCGGTTCTCAAGGGCGTACTGGCTGGCCTTGGTCCTGAAATATGCGGTCAGGTCGCTTCCGGCAGAGATACTCCCCATTGCCCCCTGGAGAAACTCCTTCATCCGGTAGCTTGGTGTGGTCGAAGATACGAGGCGCAGGGAATCGATCAGGTCACGCCCATAGAGATCAATTTCCAGAGCGATAAACCGGGCCTCTGTTGCGCTCTCCCCGTAAATCGGGCTGCTCCCGAGAAGCCGGAATATCTCTGCGGGGGGAATGCCGGCAGATGACATGGCAGTGACGTAGTTGATGGCATACGGCAGGTTGGCATCAATGTTCCGTTTTCTGTTTCCCGAAACATATGCGGGATAGAGGAGAAAGACCACAAACGTTATGCCCCCGATGACGATGAATGAGAGGAGGGTGGCAAGGATTGTACCGATGACCAGGGCATTTTGCGAGAGAGTAATAATGAATTCGGGAGCTGCCCCGCGGTAGGTAACCAGGCTGGGTAAATTCAGGGCCCAGGTGAAGAACCCGAGGAGAACTGCGGCAGTAATACCGACAATGATTGAGGACAGGTAGGCCGTGGCTAGATAGACCTCGAACGGCACCTTCATCCTCGCGGTCAGCAGTGAGTTCCGGAGTTCGGCGTATTTACTCCTCTTTTTTCCTGCATAGGACCCCAGCAGCCTGAAGGCCAGTCGTTCGAGACTATTCATTGAGGTCAGCCCTTCTCATAGAGTTCTGCCCGGACAGCTTCCATGATTTTACTGGGATCCCGGTAGTACTGGATGAGAATGTTGCTCACATCCCGGTACTCGCGGATCTTTTTCACCCGCATCCATTC
Source organism: uncultured Methanoregula sp. (assembly GCA_964353765.1). Classification (GTDB taxonomy): domain Archaea; phylum Halobacteriota; class Methanomicrobia; order Methanomicrobiales; family Methanospirillaceae; genus UBA9949. The sequence continues at coordinate 40,647 of CAYGWN010000041.1, forward strand.
GAGCACTTCCTGGCGCATCTTGAGCTCCTCACGCATCCGTTCCTCTGACCATCCCCTTGATTCCATGATCTCTTCGAGAACAAATGATTTACCCGAATAGGAGATTTCATCAGTAACCGGTTGCCACCGGAAGACCTCGTTCGTAATGAGTTCGTTCGTCCTTGGATCAAGATCGAGGATCTCCATGATCTGCTTGGTTCTCCTGATGCGCTGGCCGCCGATACGGGCCTGGACCTGGACTGAGATGAGGTCTAATGCCGAGAGCATGTTCCGGGGGACGTCCAGCGGCGGGTTTTCCAGGCGGTGCACGATACTGGCGACAGAATCGGCGTGCATGGTCGAAAAGGTGATATGCCCGGTGCTCATGGCCTGGAAGAGGGTGAGGGCCTCCTTCCCTCGGACTTCTCCCACGATGAGGTATTCAGGCCGCTGTCGCAACGCTGCCCGGAGTAGCTCGTACATGTTAATCTCGCCTTTTCCTCCGGTATCAAACGATGTTCTGGTCACGGCGGGAATCCAGTTGGGATGGGGAAGTTTCAGTTCCCTGGTGTCCTCGAGTGTCACGATCTTTGCCAGCGGGGGGATGAAGAGCGAAATAGCGTTGAGGGACGTTGTTTTCCCGGATGCTGTCCCCCCGGCAAAGATGCAGGACTTTCCGCTCTCAACGGCAAGCCAGAGGAAGGCAATCGAGAGTGGGGAGAAGGTGGACCATTCGATGAGGTCTGTGGGGGTGATCGGTTCGGATTTGAACTTGCGGATAGTGTAGGTCGACCCGTGCGCTGTCACCTCTGTCCCCAGGGTCATCTGAATCCGTGACCCGTCATGCATGGTTGAGTCAAGCATGGGTTCGGCAATCGATATGTATTTTCCTGACCGCTGGGCGAGTTTTGTCACAAAAGAGTCAAGTTCCGTGGAATTGTGGTAACGGAGGTTGGTTCGCATCGATTCATACCGGGTATGGTACACAAAGAGGTTGACATTGACGCCGTCACAGGAGATGTCCTCGATGTACCGGTCATGCATGATGGGATCGATCATCCCGTTGCCCAGGAACTCCTTGTACATACTGTAGAGAATCTTCTCCCGCTGCAGGGGGATGAGTGAGAGCCCGAAATCCGCAATGACATCATCGGTAACGTTACGGAGGGTGGTCCTGGCTTCCTCATCAGGCATATTCTGGGTATTGACATCAAGGCGTTCGAAAATCCGCTCTTTTATTTCCCTGAAGAGCTCTTCTTCGGCTGTGGAAAGCAGGGGTTCCAGGATCTCATACGTATATTCATGGGTAGCATGGTCGTAGGTGATCCTGATATATGAGTAGGGTTCATATACCGGGTAGAGCTCAATCTCCTCGATCCCGGGGCGCGGGCGGAACATGAGGTCAACAAGTGGCCCGTGGATCCGGTAATCATACTCCTGCACCTCATGCCGGATAGCACCCAGCGGACTCAGTTTCTTCAGGATACTGCTCTTTGGTTCCACGACCTCGATCGCGGTGGCCGCCTCAGTGACACTCCTGATACCCTCTCCCCTCAACAGACTCTCTTTCTGTGAGGGGATACCCCCCTTGCTCTTGAGATCAAAGACCTGGGTACGGGCTTTTATTTTCAGCTCATCGACTTCGAAGGTGGCACTCCTGGGTATGACCAGCCCGGAAAGGTCATTGATCTCGTCAATGGAAATGACTGCTTCGTCATGAACGAATTTTTCTTCAGACCAGACGCTTTTTTTTGCAGGAACGAACTTCGGCGCTGCCTGGAACTGGCTGACAACTTCACCCTCATCGGTCTCATACGAGAGCTGTGCATCAGGCAACGGAGCGGGCACAGGCTTGTCTGCCCTGGAGGCTGCTTTCTCTTTTTCGCGGAGTTTCGGGGATACGGAGGCCGGGGACGCTCCGACTGCCCGTTTGAGCTCTTCAGAAAATTCAAATTCAAAGTCTTTTTCTCCAGGACCACCAGGGCCTGGAACTGTCATCTGACCGGGAGACTCTTCCTTTTTCCCCTGGGAGAACAGTTTTTTAAGGGATGATTCTTTCTTTTCCTTGTCTGCCATAACTACCACCTTCTACTGCTGTACTACCACCAGTTACCGGGATCTCCAGTGCCTGGAGATGCCGGATTGCCAGCCTGATAAGACCGATATTTGCATCTGGTGTCGTAATCAGGCAGAGTGAGAGATCACCATAGGGAACAATGATGCATTTCCTCTCACTCGCCTCAAGAATAATCTGATTCAGAACCCCCATCCTCATATCAGATGTAATCTTTTCTCCAGTCCTGAGAAAATCTTCTGCGATTGCAGCAACCTGCTCGAAGTCTCCCCTTCCCAAGGATGTGACCGGAAATCCTTCATCAAAGGCGATTACCGAAAGAACCCCGGGTTGCCTCCGGATAACATTCAACCGCTTTTCGTCAAGGAGGTGCGATATTTTCGCAGTACGGGACTCTCTCGTATCTACCGGCATCTTGTTCCCCATTCCGGGATGTTCCGGACCGTGATATACTTCAACCGGGAATCAGTCAGCCGGCCTTCAGAGCGCCGCAACGAGGCGTTCCTTGTTCTTCTTTACTTCGTACCGGATGCGTCCAAGGTTAGCCGTGCTATCTGCCACAATAGCGATCAGTTCGTCTTTGGAAAGCGGCGATACAATAATCGGGCCCTTGTCCAGTTCCACCAGCATCTGGGTGAGCTCTCCCTTGCCGAGCTCCCTGCCCATCGCTTCCGATGTCCCGATCCCCGTTGATGCCATTGCCCCGAGTGCATCAATGTCCATCTTACCAGACGTCGCACTCTCTATCACGAACCCGTCACGGCCCACCACCACTGCAGCGGAGACGCCATCCACATTTAAAAATTCTCCAAGAATTTGTTTCAACATTCTATGCCACCTTTTATAAAACATCTTCTGGACATATGGAAATAAAAAGGTTTCCCCGGCTACCGTCTTTGTCATGGGTGGTAGAGAAGGGATTTTTACTCCCGGAACCGTCCGAAATCCCCCAGAATACCAGTAGTATTATGACCGAAGGAGAGTGTATTGACTACTGATGCAGCTTCCCAGGGGCACATTCAGGGATATACAGAAAGAATCGGGCCTCCATTCCCTGATTTCTCATATGGGTGAGGTTTCCCTTTCGGGATACTGCAAGATCATCTCAGATGAGATCCCTATCCTGCTGGTATTCCGGAACGGCACCATCATTCTTGCAGAATTCGGTGAGTTGAAGGGTCCTGCAGCCCTGGATCAGATTTCCCGTATTGGCGACAAGACCGTGGATGTCGTCCTCCACGATCTGAATGAGCCCCAGCTGGAGCTTGCCCTTGAATTCAATCCCACCTGCACCTTCCCGGAAGGGGACCCGGCCAGAGGAAGGGGTACCAAACCCCTTTCCATGACCCGTGAAGGAACGATCGTTCCCCAGCCACGGCAGCCGGGAATCGGCAGGACGGTATCAGCTGAGGGGGGAGCCCGGCCGCATCCGGGAGTGCCGGCTGCACCGGAAAAAACAATGCTGTCGCCCCCGGCCCACAAGAGAGGGACCGAAGATGAGGTTTCACTCCTCATGCGGGAGCTTGATGCCCTTGACAGACTTGACATTGAATCCATGACAGAAAAGTTCCGGGCAAACTGCAGGCTGATGATCGAGAAACTCGATCTCGAATACCTGCTTGAACAGAATTCGGGAAAGGAGAACCATGATTGCGATTGAATCATACCTTCTGCTGGTCCTGCTGATCATCACGGCATTTACCCTGTTCCTCTGCATTCTGAATGTCCTGTACATGTTCGGTCTCGGGAAACAGATCAAAGAGCTGAAAAAATCTGCTGCCGCTTCAGGAATGGCAGAGACCGGCAGGTATGAAACGGCAACATCTCCTCACATCGTCCACGATATCAGTTCAGGCCTCCGGATTACTGCTGGTAAATATCACGTGGATTCCCTGGTTGTGAGTACCCGGGATGGCCTGCTTGTTGCATCATATGGCAGCAAGAATCCTGAATACGATGCGGCATACTACAGTAATGTGCTGACAGAAGGGAGGGTCCCAGCTGAAGACGGCGTACGGCTGTTTGAATTTGATACCAGGGGAATGCCGCTGATGGGAATTGTTCGCGCCAGAACAACTCCCCCGGAAGATATTGTCCCGCCGTTGATATCTGATATTCAAACGGTGTTTGAGACCCAGTTGTGATTAAAATCCATGATTTCCCAGTAGCGATTAAAATATTTGATTTAATGCACAGGGGTTTTATAAATAGAGAACAATCACTCAATAAGGAGAGCTGAATGGTCAGGGTATTTACCTTTGCTTCCGGAAAGGGAGGGACCGGAAAGACCACATTAACCATAAATCTCGGTACCTGCCTTGCAAAATTCGGGAAGCGGACCTGTATCATGGATGCTGATATCGGTATGGCCAATCTCGGGCTTTCCCTTGGCATGGAAGATGTCCCGGTCACCCTTCACGAAGTCCTTGCCGGAAAGGCATCGATACACGATGCCACTTATGAAGGCCCGGGCGGGGTTCAGGTCATACCCAGCGGGATTTCCCTGCAGGGATTCCAGCAGGCAGACCCGGAACTCCTCCGGGATGTCCTGAAAGATCTGGTTGACCGCCTGGATTTCCTCCTCATCGATGCTCCTGCCGGAATCAGCAGGGACGGGGTGGTTCCCCTCGCAGTGGCCGATGATGTAATCCTGATCGTCAATCCCGAGCTCTCTGCCATTGTCGATGCCATGAAGACCAAAATCCTGGCCGAAGTTGTCGGAGGGCACGTCCATGGTGCTATTATCAACCGGGCAACATCTGAAAGTACAACAGCAGTAAGCCAGAAGATGGAGAAGATACTCGGGACCCGGGTGGTGGGTACAGTCCCTGAAGACCAGAATGTCCGAAAAGCAGCGTCCGCAAAGGCTCCCGTGGTTATCAAGTACCCGACCTCTGCCTCTTCTGTTGCATTCCGGCGAATTGCTGCCGGTCTGGGTGGTATCGCCTATGATAAAGATAAAATGGAGCCGAAAGACAGTTTCGTCGATCGGTTCAGCAAGGTCCTGTTCAGGGGAAGAAAGTGACACTATCACCCGGCATTCTTCTTTTCATTGGTCTCCTCGACGGTGCCCTCCTCGTTGTGGCTATCCTGACATATCGCCAGTTCAACTCTCTTTTAAAGGAGTATCAGCGGATTTCCCCCCCGCTTCCGTGAAGAGCGGCTGTGAGCCGGATATCGGATTGCCAGCTCTGCCCGCCTTTTCCTTCACGGGGCGAAATATTGACATAGGAGATGATTTTTTTTTAAAATAAAAAAAGACCGGTTTAGTCTGTCCGGTTTGTTATTTCAAATACACACTGGGGATCGCCTTTCGACCGGCATTTGATCTCCCGGCCCCGGACTTTGATGCCGAAAGCCCCCTCAACAATCCCTGCAAGGAGTCCCGCTGTACAGAAACAGACATTTTTTCCGATGTTCCCAAATGATTCCGATTCGACGGTATGATCGAGGGTGATGGTTTTGGTCTTTGCCGCCTCATTCCATTCCATCTTGACAATCCGGAACCACCCCATCTGGGAATAGAAGGCAAATGCCATGTCGGAGAGAGTATTGGGATTGGTCCTTTTCCGGATCTCTTCCTTAAACGAGGTGTAGATAGTGTCTTCAGGAGTTCCGACAAAAAGCGCACCGATGACCTCTCCTGTAGAATTCTTGATTGGCTCATACGCCACGACAAACTTATTACCAACCACATCTGCAGTGCCGTAATAGGTCTGCCCTTTTTTGATCACGGCATCGTAGACAACACTTGAAATCTCGGTTCCAACAGCCCGCTTGCCGTCCGCGCCAACAACGTTGGTAGATACACGGATTGCCTTATCACCGACTTTCTGGAAGACGGTGGCCTTGACGCCCATGTCCTTTTCAATGGAATCAACAACCTCGAAGTTATTGTTGACGATATGGCTGCCATACACAATCTGGTCTCCGGTAACTGAAGGAGCCCCGTATGCTGCGAAACGGTTGTGCAGCTGTTTGAGATCCCCGTCAAGTTTGGTCCTGGAGAGGTCAAACACGATACCCATCTTCTTGTAGTGCTCGACATTCTCCTTTCCCATATCCATGTATGCCCGGTAGTTGACGCCCCCCGCGGGCGCCTCCCCCATTGTTTTTGCCAGCGAATTCATCATGGAGGTAAAGATAAACCGGGGCATTATGACCACGGGATCGTCAATCAGCTTGATCTTCCCCTCAACCGGCTTATGCTCGATATATTCAGTAATGGCTGAATCCCCGTTGACAATTGCCTGTGCCTTCCACTTCCAGCTGGCTTCCACCTGGTCTGCAACAAACTCACAGTACTCGTCACCGTTTGCATGACACCTGGTTTCGAGGCAGAACCAGTTTTTGCCGGTGATAGCGGTGAGGATACCCTCAATCCAGCCCCGGTGGATACCACAGACCGGCATCTTCCAGTCATGCATGACCTGGGATTCAAAGGTCTGTTTGCAGCGGAGTTTGATCCGTTTATCGCTCTGCTCAACCAGTTCAAACGGCGCCCCCCAGCCCTGCTGATGCTGCAGCTTGAAGACCAGCATCAGAAATTCCGCGGGTTTGAGGTCCATGCCCAGTTTCTTCAGGAAGTTGTTGAGCCCGACCGAGCCCGCCCCAACCGAACGGTACAGGAGTCGTACAGACTGGATTGCGAGTTTTTTGTTCAGATCTTTCTCATACATTCCGTAGATGGCCCTGATGAGATAGTCCGGGTTGCTCGCGGTGTTAACACCAAAACAGGTCGTTATCCCGAGCCCGGGATTGACATCCGTGTACTCCCGGACATCCTTAGTTCCGGAGAGGATTGCTTCAAAATCCTCTTTTCCTATTTTTTTCCGCTCCATATCAGATAATTCTGGACTGGGATATTAAATAATATCTTTCAGATCCGGAATCAGAGACAGGAAAAGTATCTTCTGATGAAAATGAGACTAAAAAATGAATATTACCTGCAGGGATGAATATTATTCGATTTCCAGATCGAGCGGCTTTTCATGGTGTTCGGAGGCAAAGGAAAACTCATATACATCAATATCCTGCTCAGTCCGGACGATGAGGACTTCATAAGGGCCATACAACAGGCGGAATGAAACGATACCGTTCTGATTCGTGACATCAGTGCCAACAATCTGGCCGTTCTTCCGTATCTTCACCGGGATATCGGCAGCAGGACCCGCTGCATTCTTGACGGCAATAATGAGCCTGCCGATTCCCTCAGCCTTCTTCCCTATTTCCGGGAGACCGAGAGAATAACTCCTGGTAAAGTGGCTTTTATCATAAATCCTGCAGCCGAAAACGATCCGCTCGACCATGGCCGGGTTCAGGGGAAACAGGGTAAACCGGTCTTCGCCCCGGAGGAGGTATATCGCCTTGTTCCCGAAGAGCTCCCCCTTGCTATCCGAGACGATCGCCCCTTCCGGTTCTCCTTCAAGGAACAGAATATAGGTCTTTTTTCCCTTGGTCTCTGACAGCCCGACACCGTGAAACTTCTTCTCGCGAACCGTCTTCAGGAGGTCGGAATAGGTATGGATACCTTCGGGTGGCGCTTCCCTGATGAGGTCATCGACGATGTCGGAAGTATTCACGACCAGCTCCCCTGACCAGGTGAAGGCCCCTGACCTGGCCTTTCGTATATGCAGATGGTTGCAGATACCTGATATTTCTTATCCTGCCCCAGCCTGCTGAGGGGGAGACATATTAGCAGGGAGAGAGACAGTGTACATGATCCCCGTGGTATCTCCGCTGATTGTCCCTGCCCTTGCCATCGGAATCACGCTCTGCTATGCCTCAGTCCTCGATATCAGGGAGCGGAGGATACCGTTTCGGACATGGTATCCTATGCTGCTGGTGGGACTCCCGGGAGCAGCCCTGTTCTATCTCCTCCTCGTTTCTGGAGGTGCCGTGGACGCAGCACTCTACTTTGGCGTCCTCGCCATTCTCTTCTCTGCCATGTTCTACCTGTTTGCCTATTTTCACCTCTTCGGGGGTGCTGATGCCTGGGCCCTCATATTTATTTCCCTGTGTATTCCAACCTTCCCGTTTCCACCTCTTCTCGGCATTCCCCCCCTTGCCTTCTTTCCGTTCAGCGTCCTCATCAATACCATGGTTCTCACTCTTTGTACCCCGCTCGCGATTCTTCTGATGAACCTGAAGCTGGGAAACAAGGCTCCCTTCCCGTACATGTTCTTCGGGTTTCCTGTCGATGGAGATCGCATCGGAGAGAGTTATGGATACGTGATGGAGGAGATCAGGGAAGAAGACGGCCGGATTCAGCGGCGTTTCATCGGCATCAGGGAGTCGCTTGGGACCATGGTACGGGGAAAGGGTCGGGTCTATACCCTTGATATTCGCCGCAGGCCGGAGGAGTATGTGCACGAGCGGGATCTCTACAGGAAAGCTGGCAAAGTCTGGATATCATACGGCGTGCCCTTCATTGTCCCTGTCACCGCCGGCCTGTTGTCGGCACTCATTTTCGGGGATTTCATCTTCGGGCTGCTGCAGGTTTTTACGGGAGGTTAATATGATTGCTTTACACTTTACCGATGGTCTGATCCCGGTCGTTGTTCAGGATGCCCGGACAGGAAAAGTACTGATGGTCGCCTATGCAAATGCAGAAGCGGTGCAGTGTACACGAGAGACAGGGTTTGCCCATTTTTTCAGCAGGAGCAGGAAAAAACTCTGGAAGAAAGGAGAGGAGAGCGGGCACGTCCAGAGGATCAGAGAGATTCTTGTGGACTGCGATGAGGACTGCCTCCTCTACCTGGTCGAGCAGGAAGGTGCTGCCTGCCACACCGGCTACCGGACCTGTTTCTACCGGACCATTGACGGCGTTATCGTATCAGAACAGATTGCTGATCCTTCTAAGGTATATGCTAATAAAGGTCAATGATCATATACGTACTCGGTGATATTTTTTGAAAATAGTACCTGATACCAGTGTCGTCATCGACGGCCGTATCACCTCAATGATAAAAACCGGCGAATATCAAGGTGCTACAATAATCATACCCGAAGCAGTTGTCGCGGAACTTGAGGCACAGGCAAACCAGGGGAGGGAGATCGGTTTTTCCGGCCTTACAGAACTCCAGGCACTCTGTAAACTGGCAGAAGAAGGTGTAATAACGCTCACCTTTACCGGGATACGTCCCACTCTGGAACAGGTGAAGCTTGCCAGCGGGGGGGAGATTGACGCACTCATACGGAACGCCGCTATAGAGCACGAGGCACAGTTCATCACGAGCGATTTCGTCCAGGCTGAAGTGGCACGGGCCAAAGGGCTTGATGTCGTCTATCTCCGGCCACAGGTGGAGGGTTTCGCTCCTCTTGGTATTGACCAGTTCTTTGATGAACACACCATCACCGTTTACCTGAAGGAACGGGTCCCCCCCATGGCCCGGAAAGGATCGGTGAAGGAGATGAAACTGGTGAAACTCCGGGATCAACCCATCTCCGACTACGAGCTCCGGAACCTCTCACAGGAAATTCTCGAACGTGCCAAGCGGGATCCGGACGGTTTCATCGAGATAGAGCGGCGGGGAATTACCGTGGTCCAGATCGGTTCCATGAGGATCGCCATAGCGCGACGCCCATTTTCCGATGGCATGGAGATCACTGCCGTCCGACCGGTTGCTGATGTGAACCTGGATAGTTTCAATAAGGCAACAGTCATCAAGAACCGGATCATGGGGGAGAAACGGGGGCTCCTCATTGCGGGTCCACCGGGGGCAGGAAAGACCACGCTTGCCCAGAGCATTGCTACCTACCTCGCCGACAATGGGTTCATTGTCAAGACCATGGAGGCGCCCCGGGAACTGCAGGTGCCTGACCATATTACCCAGTATACCGGCCTGGAAGGGAGTATGCAGAACACGGCCGATGTGCTGATGCTGGTCCGGCCGGACTTTGTCATCTTTGATGAACTGCGAAAGAATGAGGATTTCCGGGTATTTGCCGATATGCGCCTGGCAGGTATCGGGATGGTCGGGGTTGTGCATGCCATCGGGACCCACGATGCCCTCCAGCGGCTCTCGGACCGGGTTGATTTCGGAGTTCTTCCCCAGGTTATAAATACGATTATTTTCGTGGATAAAGGGGAGATCACCAATGTGTATGATGTCGGATTCACCATCAAGGTCCCGGAAGGGATGTCCAGTGAGATCAATCTCCGCCCGGTCACTACGGTTGCCGATTACGATACCGGAGAGCTCCTCTTTGAGATCTTCAAGTACGATGGCGAGACCATCGTGATGCCGGTCATGCGTCCTCTCCCGTCAGCGTCACCCCTGAAACCTCCGGTTATTCAGAAAGAGCATGCCGAGGTCTCGTCATGGAAGATCATTGAGCGGGATATCCAGCGGGAGATCGGGAGATATACCGATGGATATGTCGATGTCCACATGCTCTCTGATACCAAGGCAGTGGTATATATCGAGGATAAGGATGTCCCTGCTGCTATCGGAAAAGGCGGGAAGAACATAGCGGGGATCGTCAACAAGGTGGGAATCGGGATTGATATCCGTCCCCGGAGCGAACTTGAGAAGCAGCCCGCTGCTCCTGCACCCGAAGAGGAACTCCAGCTCGGAGGAGGGGTAAAGATCAGGATGGATAAGAAACAGCTGGCCATCATGTGCCCGGAGCAGGCCGCGAAGATCGTGGATGTCTTTGCGGGAAAGGAGTACCTCTTTACCGCCACCGTGAATGATACCGGGGAGATTCACCTGGCCAAGAACAGCAGTATTGCACAGGAAATGATAAAACGGTATAATGACGGGGATACCATCAGGCTCCGGCCGGTGTAGGTCCCGCCGGTATTTTTCTTCAGGATTTCTGGTTTTATAAGAAGAACGGTGATGATGGATGAGCAGCCCTGATATGCGGCAGATCGAACGTGATGCCCGTCTGGTATGGGAGCACGCCTTTGAGCCCGATCCGACCGATGGTGAAAAATTTTATCTGACGGTTGCGTATCCATACCCGAGCGGCGCGATGCACGTCGGCCACGGGAGGACCTATATTGCCCCCGATGTCATTGCCCGGTTCTGGCGGATGCGGGGAAAGACCGTCCTCTATCCCATGGCATTCCATGTTACCGGGGCACCGGTCATCGGTATCTCCAAACGGATAGCCAAGGGGGACCCAAAAGCTGTCTCCCTGTACCGGGACCTCTACAAGGTCCCGGAGGATGTGCTCGCCCGGTTCGTTGATCCCCTGGCCATTGTCAGGCATTTCTCTGATGAGTACCAGCGGGTTATGAGCGGGTGCGGGATTTCGATTGACTGGCGGAGGCGTTTTACGACCGTCGACCCCCAGTACAGCAAATTCATCGAGTGGCAGTGGAAACACCTCCGGGAAGGAGACCATGTCATCAAGGGAGCACATCCGGTGAGGTACTGTCCCCAGTGTGATAACCCGGTTGGTGACCATGACCTGCTGGAAGGGGATAAGGCCGAGATCATCAGGTTTACCCTGGTGATGTTCCGGTGGAACGACGTGTTCATCCCGACCGCAACACTGCGGCCTGAGACCATCTACGGGGTCACCAACCTCTGGGTCAACCCGGCAGTCACCTATGTCCGGGCTCTGGTTGACGGGGTGCCCTGGATTATCAGCAGGGAAGCTGCGGAGAAACTTTCGTTCCAGGACCATACTGTTGAGATCTCAGGTGAAGTCGCAGGTGCTGCCCTCATCGACCAGACCGTTTCCCACCCGCTCTGCGGGGATGTTCCGATCCTGCCGGCCGGGTTTGTGGACACGGATATGGCCAGCGGGATCGTCATGAGTGTGCCGGCCCATGCCCCCTTCGATTACATTGCTCTCCGTGACCTCCAGCAGAAGGGGCAGTATACGGGTATCACTCCTGTCCCTCTCATCAGTGTCCCGGGATACGGCAGCCTCCCTGCACGGGATGCGGTCGAGCGGGCAGGGATCACCGGCCAGGACGACCCGCGGATGGAAGCCCTCACCCAGGAGGTATACGGGGCTGAGTTTGCCCAGGGCAGGCTTTTTGAGAAATTCGGGGGGAGACCGGTCAGGGAAGCCCGGGATATGATTGCCGCTCTCATGATGGACAGCTATGACTCGGTTCCGATGTACGAGTTTGATACCCGCTCGGTGGTCTGCAGGTGCGGCTCGAAGGTCGTGGTCAAGATTCTCCATGACCAGTGGTTCCTGCAGTACAGTGATCCGGCCTGGAAAGCAGAGGTGATCTCCCATCTAAACCGGATGGATCTGATCCCCCCCGAAGTCCGTGCAGAATTTGAGCGGACGGTTTCCTGGCTCAAAGACTGGGCATGCACGAGGAGAGTGGGTCTGGGCACCCGTCTTCCCTGGGACCCGGCCTGGCTGATCGAGCCGCTCTCTGATTCAACCGTCTACATGGCATATTACACCATCGCCCACCATCTCCGGTCCATGCAGGCCGACCAGCTCACCCCGGAGGTGTTCGATTTCATCTTCCTTGGCAGGGACTCTCCCGGCCTGCCTCACCGCGAACGGCTGGAGATGATGAGGCGCGAGTTCCTGTTCTGGTATCCGTACGACTTCCGGTTCTCGGCAAAAGATCTCATCTCGAACCACCTGACGTTCCAGCTGTTCCACCACGTGGCCATCTTTCCGGAACCCTGTCTGCCGAAGGGAATGGTGGTCTTTGGGATGGGGCTCCTGAACGGGGCAAAGATGTCGTCTTCCAAGGGGAATGTATTCCTCCTCGAAGATGCAGTGATGGAGTTTGGCGCAGACACGGTCCGGTTGTTCCTGGTGGGAAGCGCGGAACCCTGGCAGGACTTTGACTGGAGAAATGATCTGGTCACCTCCACGAGAAAACAGATCGACCGGTTCATGAAAACCGTAGTGGAATGTATGGCTGCCAGGGAGGATCCCGGCGACCTCGATTCCTGGCTGCAGAGCAGGCTCCAGGGCCACATTGCCCGGACTACCGAAGCACTTGAGCGGTTCCAGACCCGGCAGGCCCTGCAGGAGGCTTTTTTCGGCATTGAATCCGACCTGAAGTGGTATCGCCGGAGGCTTCCCGAGGGCTCGTCCGGCAGTGTCTACCTGCACGAACTCTGCTCAGCGTGGGTACGACTTCTGGCTCCGGTCATCCCTTTTACCGGGGAGTATCTCTGGAAAGCACTCGGCGGTGAAGGACTGGTTTCGTTTGCACCATGGCCAAAAACCGATAAAATGAATGAAAACAGGAGCATCGAGGTCGCTGAAGAGCTCCTGGCACGTACCGTTGAAGATATTGAGTCTATCCTCAAAATTATCCAGTTTGAACCGGCTGCCATAACCATGTATACGGCACCGGAATGGAAGAGAACCATTTTTCAGGCGGTTGCTTCAGCAGAGGACAAAACCGGTGTGATCAAAGAGATCATGAAGGACGAGGCAATGAGAAAGCGGGGGAAGGAGGTGACCGACACTGTGCGCCAGTGCATTACGCAGGTCCATCGCCTGCCACCGCAGGTCGTGTCAGGGCTGCTCGGGGAAATGCCGGATGAAAAGGCTGTCTTTTCCGCGGCGTCCGGGTTCCTGGCCAGGGAGTTCTCAGTCCCGGTGACGGTGCGTGACGCTGGTGGGAGCAGCCATGCCAAGGCAGCCACAGCCCTCCCCTTCAAGCCGGCGATCGTTATCGAATAGATTATGAATTATCCTCAACGCTTTTCGCTTTTTTTAACCGTTCCTTGGTGGAGTACCCGGTAGCAGCATCCAGGTAATGCCTGAACCGCCGGTTGGTATCGATAATCACCTCATCGGTCGCATCCCGGTTTGATTCGGTGTGTACAACGAGGGTCTTTCCCCCTTTTCCAAGGGAGACATCGAGGAGGTGTAATGCCCCGTAGCTGATCTGGTAGTGGTCGCCTGCCTTGTGCACCTCTGTCCCGAAACATTCTTTCAGGGCATCGACCATTCGTTTATCGAGGTCCCTGGTAAGACCCCGTTTTACCGGATACTCTTGCATAATACTTTTTTATATTGATGTGATATGTTAATCTAATGTCGCCGGATCCCAGTTCAGATATCAAAATATTCTCCCGGCCTTTTACCCAGGAAGGTTCCTCTGTTCTCATGGGCTTTCCGGGAAGTGGTCTGGTGGGCAGCATCGCCCTGCAGTACATGGTCGATCAGCTCGAGTTCGCGCAGATCGGCAGTATGAACAGCAAGTATTTCCCGCCGCTGGCCATGATGAACCGGGGGGTTATCAATGTCCCTGTCAGGATCTATGAGAAGGGTCCTCTCGTTGCGGTCGTTGCAGACATCCCGATCCACCCCATGATCTGTTATGAAGTGGCAAATGGCATCATGGACTGGCTGATGCCCTTCAAGGTGAGGGAGGTGGTCACGATTGCCGGAATCATCACCAACGAGCCGGAGAAACGGGTCTTCGGGGTTGCGACAACCGATGAAGCACTGCCAAGGATCCAGGAGCACACCATCATTCTTCCGGTCGGGAGTATCTCGGGCATCGCCAGCAGCCTCCTGACCGAGTCCAAGATACGGAATATTCCGGCATATGGACTGCTCGGTGAGACCATCAATGCTCCTGATCCCCGTGCCTCAGCAGCGTCAATCGAGGTGCTCAACAAGATGTTCGATTTGAACCTCGATGTACAGCCCCTGCTTGAGCAGGCCGAGGAGATCGAGGCGACCATGCAGAAGATCTCCGAGCAGGTTCAGTCAGCCGAGACTCTGCCAAAGAAAGAGCAACTGCCGATGTACGGGTGAGCGCCATGAACTGCTATGCATTGACCGGTATTGCTCCCGAAGTTATTACGGAGCTCCACAGGGGAAAAGCACGGACCCTTGAACTGCAGAGTACCCATAATGTGATCACCCTGGCAGGGATTGAACCAGGATCGGCAGTATTCATGACCTCAGAGAACCTTGAAGACCTCACTCCGGGCGACACCGGGATCATTGTCGAGCTCATCGGGGTCAGTATTACCATGAAGCGGGTGGTCGAGTTTACCCAGGGTCTCCACTACGAGGAACGGGAACGGATGTCTGCCCGCATAAAAGTCCGGTGCACCGGTTCATCAACGGTGAAGAGTGTCACCCAGGAGAGTATGATCCGGCCGGTCTCGGTTGAAGTAGTAAAATCGGCCTGCTACCACGCCCTCTGACCTCCCGCCATTCCTTTTTCCCGGCTCCGGCCCTGATCCGGAAAAACCCCTGTTCCGAGGCTTAATATGGGTGAACGCCGCATAGTATGGGTTGCTGTGGGCTTGTGGCTTAGCCAGGATAGAGCGCCGGGCTTCTAACCCGGATGTCGGGGGTTCGAATCCCCCCAGGCCCGTTCCCGGAATTTTTTTTTTTTTGGGGGGGGGAAAATATGATAAGAGTTCAACTACCAATTTTTTCCATCAAATACCGGGCACAATACCCAAAAAGACGCTCCAGGGGGTTGCGTCTTCGGCTTACCCCCGCCGCTGCGGCGTCCCCTGTTATGCGATAGGCCGGCTTCAAGCGTCAGATCTTCCACTGGTTGATCAAATTGAAGTATGACTGGTATACGAAAGGTACCGGGACTGGAAGTAAGTGATAGTTACAATCGTAAATCGAGGCAGAGATCGTGGTTGTAGGATTATCAACTGTGTATTCTTTAAAAAAATAGTTACGCCACTTCGTCTGCAACCAGCATGACGTCGGCGATATTGTGCTGGCGCAGTGCCAGCTTCTTGGCCTTGAAGATATTTTTTCCTTCCTTTCCAATCGCGATTCCCCGGTCTTCCTCCCTCACTTCAATATGGGCAATCTGGCCGCCATCGCTCTCTTCAAACCTGACAGCCATGACCTGTGCGGGAAGGAAACAGTTCTTGAGGAACTGCTCGGGGCTGGTGGAATATTCGACGACCTCGATCTTCTTGTCCATGACCTCCATGGCCTTCTTGATGCTCGCTCCCTTCTTTCCTATGGCGAGACCCATCTCTCCAGGATTGACAACGAAGATGAGCCGGTTGTTCCGGTCATCGATGATACAGTCCCTGCTTCCGGCACCGGTGAGTCGTTCGAACTGGGAAATGAGGCGCATGCAGTCCTCGGTCAGCACAATCTCGGACATGGTAGTTACGCCCTCTTGAGACTGAGCAGGTCTGACTCACCGGGATCAATGATGGCAAGGGCACTGACCATGAACGGTTTCCCGCAGGCCTTCCCGAGCTGGACGCTCGATCCCTCGTAGGTATATATGAACAGACCGGTCTGTGATGTAAGCGATGCTCTGTAGTTTTCCGGGCAGTTTCCGGCGATGACCACCATCTGGGCCCTGCCCTCATGGATACATTGTTCAGTTTTGTTCTGGCCAAGAATAACCTCCCCGGTCTTGATGGCCCTTCTCAAGGATACATTAAAATCCATTACAATTCTCCTAGGTTTGCAGGTTTTGCGATAAGTTTGACATCCCCGGTCCCGAGCTGAATGGGCTGACCAACGATGACGTTCTCGGTCACCCCGGACAGTTCATCGGTCTCATTGGCCACCGCGGCATCGAGGAGATGGTTCACGGTGACCTCGAATGCTGCCCGGGACAGCACACTCTCCTTCTCACCGGCAATCCCGTGGCGGCCGATCTGTTTGACCTCGCCTTCCATGCACATCATATCGGCGACCAGCATGATGTGGCGGACATCGACGAGGATACCCTGCTCGGACAGGGTCGACAATGCCTCATAGATGATCGAATTACGGGCTGCCTCAATCCCCAGGACCTGGGATATCTCACTGATGTTGTTGGTGCGGGTGCGGATGGTATCTACCCCCTCGACATCGAACACATCCTTTAGGTTGGAGCCTTCAGTATAAAGGATATACTCTCCGCTCTCCTTCCGCACCACAACCCGTTCAATATCATCAATTCCCTGGACGATCACATGCCGCACATGCTCGGCCAGCTGAAAGAGGTTCTGGTAACTCTCGCGGTTCTTTGGTATGAAAATGATTGTTGCACTCTTCTCGTCCATCTCAAACTCGAAATCCCGGTAATGACGACGCTCGCGGATCTTCCGCGGAGCGATTTCGAGGACGGCGGCCGGCTGTATCTTCCGTTTTTCACATACCGCCGTGTTCAGGATGACCACAATCTGCATGTTCTCCATGTCGATGGTGATGTCCCCGAACTCGTGGAGCGGGGCGGCCTCAATCTGCCAGCTGACTTCCCGTGCACGGTCGCGGTCCCCGCCATAATCGGGTTCAAGGTAGATGGTCATGGTGGGGGTGCTGGGTTCTTTCCGGGCATCCATGATCTCGATGAGCCGGGGCAGGCCGAGCGTAACGTTGATCTCGGCCACTCCTGCATAGTGGAAGGTCCGCATCGTCATCTGGGTACCGGGTTCGCCGATAGATTGTGCAGCGATGATCCCGACCGCTTCACAGGCCTCTATCCTGGTGTTCCCGTATTCGGTGATGACACGATTGAGAATCCTGTCGAACTGCTCCTGGGGAACATCGCGCTTCCCGAGATACTTCTTCAGCTGCTCCCTGGTCTTGACCGGGAGGTCCGCGTCATCGACCTGTGCCTCCTGGGAGGAAAGCATCTAGACCTCCTCCTTGAGGATACTTTCCACGATGCCCTTCACATCAACCGGATCCCCGAAGCTGCTCTTCATGGGATCCGTGCCGTCCTCACCATACTTGAACTGGATAATCCTTCCCCCGGTCGTCCTGACCGTTCCATCGTAGGCCACCTTGAGGTCCTGGAGAGCATTGATCATGCGCCGCTGCAGGTACCCGCTCTGGGAGGTTCGGACGGCGGTGTCCACAAGACCTTCCCGCCCGCCGATAGCATGGAAGAAGAATTCAGTCGGGGAGAGCCCGCCCTTGTAGCTGTGCTGAATGAACCCGTGGGCATCAGAACCCCGGTCCCCTTTCCGGAAGTGGGGGAGCGTCCGTTCATCATACCCCCGCATGATCCGCTCTCCCCTGACTGACTGCTGCCCAACGCACCCCGCCATCTGGGTGAGGTTCAGCATCGACCCCCTGGCTCCTGAGACGGCCATGACCACGGCACTGTTGCCAAGACCGAGATGCCTTCCGGCTATCTCACCGGTGCGATCACGGGCCTTCCCCAGGACCTGCATGATCTGCATCTCGAGGGTCTCCTCGGGAGTGCGCCCGGGCATCGGTTCGAGCTGCCCGTCCTCGTAGATTTTAATTCTCCGCTGGACATCAAGAACAGCGCTCCTGAGCACCTCATCGATCTGACCGTACTCGGTCCGTGAGAGGTCCTCGTCATCAATCCCGAATGAGAATCCATCGAACATGATGGCCCGGATGGCAAGATGGGTGATATCATCAATGAATTCGGCAGCCCGCTTCATGCCGTACTGGCGGATGATGCGGTGAACGATCTGCCCGTCAAACGCACCGATGGCCTTCTTGTCAATGGTCCCCGATTCGAGGTTTCCATCGATAACCCGTACATAGGCATCGCGCTCGCAGAGTTCCCGTTTGCAGGTAGGACAGTTCTGGCAGGAACTGGCCTTGAAGACCATGTTGACTTCCTTCGGAAGAACCATGGAAAATACCTGCTTGTTGCTCCACATTGACTCCCCGTTGCGGGTCATGCCCGGCCCGGGTAGGTTTTCCACATCGATATTCTTGGTGAGATAGAGCGCTTCGCTCTTGGTAAACCAGCGGGTCTGGTTGGTGAGGAGGAAGATCCCTGAGACGTGATCATGGATGCCACCGATAATCGGCCCGCCGAACCGTGGTGAGAGAATATTCTCCTCGACCGCCACAAGGATTGCTGCCTCGGCCCTCGCTTCCTCGGTCTGGGGGATGTGGAGGTTCATCTCGTCCCCGTCAAAGTCGGCGTTATAGGGCGGACAGACTGCCGGGTTGAGACGGAAGGTCCTTCCGTCCATGACTTTCACCCGGTGAGCCATGATGCTCATCCTGTGGAGTGACGGCTGCCGGTTGAAGAGGACAATATCGCCATCCCGTATCTGCCGCTCTACCGTCCAGTATGGTTCGAGCTGCTCGGCTACCGTCTCAAGGTTGCCTTCCGCAAGCCGGAGCCGTCGTTTATCCGGCCTGATAACATAATTTGCCCCGCATGGCTGCCCGAGGGCGGTGCGGGTAGGCCCGTTCAGGACCATCTGACGGAGCTCTTCGATATTGTAGGGGGTGACCTGGACCGGGATGGACATCTCGTTTGCCACCGCGAGCGGGATGCCCACTTCGATGACGCTCAGGTTCGGATCCGGTGATATGACGGTACGGGCGGAGAAGTTGACACGCTTTCCTGACAGGGATCCCCTGAAACGCCCGTCCTTTCCTTTGAGGCGCTGGGAGAGCGTCTTGAGCGGCCTTCCACTCCGGTGCCGGGCAGGCGGGCAGCCGGCTACTTCGTTGTCAAGGTAGGTTGTCACATGGTACTGGAGCAGCTCCCAGAGATCTTCGATGATGAGCTGGGGAGCCCCTGCATCCTGGTTCTCCTTGAAACGCTGGTTGATACGGATAATATCCACCAGTTTATGGGTGAGATCGTCCTCAGACCGCTGCCCGTTTTCGAGGATGATTGACGGGCGCATGGTCACCGGTGGGACCGGGAGGACGGTCAGAATGGTCCATTCAGGCCGGGCGACATCGGGATTGATACCGAGGTGGCGGAGATCCTCGTCCGGAATCTTCTCCATCCGTGCCCTGATGTCAGCAGGAGTGAGCTTGTGTTCAATCTTGCGGCCATCTTCCAGGAGGATCTCAGAGAAGGTGGTCGGTTTCTCGAAGTTTATCTTGAGCTGCTGTTCCCCGCAGTGAGGACAGAGACGCTCCTTCTTGATATCTTTTTCTGAGAGGACATCGCCGGTCAGCTCATCTTCAGTCCCCACCACCTTCTCGATCTCTTCAGGGGAGAGGAGGAGCCGGCTGCAGCTCCTGCAGGTGGCGCGGAGAAGTTTCCGTATCAGCCGGGTATACCCCACATGGATGACCGGTTTTGCAAGTTCAATATGGCCGAAATGGCCGGGGCACTCGCTCGCCTTCTGGTCACAGGTCTTGCACCGCAGACCGGGATCGATGACCCCAAGGTGGAGGTCCATCAGTCCCTGAGGGTAGGGGAACCCGTCATCATCGTAGGTGTCTGCCCAGATGATCTTCCGTACACTCATGGTACGAATCTCTTTTGGGGAGAGTAACCCGAACTCGATTTTTCCTATTCGTTTTGGGCTTGGCATGCGTTTTCCTCCTACACCACGTCTTCAAGTTTCATTCTCGGTGCGATCCCCATACTCTTCATCTCATCGAGGAGCAGTTTGAAGGCATAGGACATCTCGACCGGGTAGATATCGGTCTCGCTTCCACAGGCAAGACAACGGGTGCTGTTGGCCTTCCGGTCAAGCATGGCCACCATCCCGCAGTGGGCACACACGTACTCCATGACCTTGTCTGATTCATCGAGGAGTCGTTCCTTGAGCGCCATGGCAGCTCCATGACCGATCATCACATCACGCTCCATCTCCCCGAACCGGAGTCCGCCTTCCCGGGCCCTTCCTTCCGTGGGCTGGCGGGTGAGCACCTGTACCGGTCCCCGGGAACGGGCATGCATCTTGCTCGATACCATGTGGTAGAGCTTCTGGTAATAGATGACCCCGATATAGATGTCAGCCGAAAACCGCTTCCCGGTGATACCGTCGTACATCACTTCCCGGCCGGTATGGGCAAACCCGAGATCATTGAGTGATTTCCGGAGGGATGTCTCCTGTGCCCCCGAGAAGGCGGTGGCATTGATCCTGTGTCCTTCAAGGGATCCGACCTTGCCCCCGATCATCTCCAGCATGTGCCCGATGGTCATCCGGCTGGGGATGGCATGGGGATTGATCACCAGGTCAGGGGTCATCCCTGCTTCCGTGAAGGGCATATCTTCCTGGGCAGCGATGAGGCCGATGACCCCTTTCTGGCCGTGACGGGAGGCGAACTTGTCACCGACTTCCGGGATGCGGAGATCACGGGTTCTCACCTTGACCAGGCGGGAACTGTTCTCGCCCTCCGTGATGATGACCGTATCCACGATACCCCGTTCGTTGCTCCGCATGGTGACCGAAGTGTCCCGCCGCTTCTCCACGGTAATCAGGTCACTGGTCGGCTCCTCAAGGAACCGGGGGGGAGAGGTCTTCCCGATCAACACATCTTTTTCATTGACCACCGTTTCCGGGTTGATGACCCCGTCATCATCGAGGTTCTTGTAGCTCTCGGCCCCGTGGGCCCCGGTCACTTCCTCATCCGGTATCTCGATCCGGTCGACCTGCCCCCCGGGATATCGCCGCTCTTCTCCCTCGTAGGTCCTGAAAAAGTGGGACCTTCCAAGCCCGCGGTCGATGGATGCCCGGTTAAAGATGAGGGCATCTTCAATGTTATATCCTTCAAACGAGAGGATGGCCACGATAAAGTTCTGTCCTGCGGGACGGTCGTCCGATCCGATCAGGTCCGATGTCTGGGTGTGGACAATGGGTCGCTGGACGTAGTGGAGAAGGTGCCCCCGGGTATCGGGACGCAGTTTCATGTTCGATGTCCCGAACCCCAGAGCCTGCTTCACCATCCCTGCCCCCATCGTGACCCGGGGGCTGGCATTGTGCTCCGGGAACGGGACATGCGCAGCCCCTATCCCAAGGATCAGGGAGGGATCGATCTCGAGGTGGGTGTGATCCGTCGTAATGTCTTCAGGATTCATGGCGATGAAGAGATCTTCCTCCTCTTCGGCATCGATCAACTCAATCATTCCCTTCCGGATGAAATGGTTAAAATCGATCTCTTTTCTCGCCAGTTTTTCGATCTCTTCAGGGGAGATTACGGTCTTGCCATTCTGGAGGACGATCAGGGGCCGTCTCGCCCGCCCCCGATCGGTGTGGATTACCACATCGTTATTGAATTCCTTGTAGGAGATATTGACCTCAATCGAAAGTGCCCCCTGGCGGCGCATGTTCCTGAGCTGGGTGACCAGCGCCCGGGGGTTATCGACAAGACCAATCAGGGCACCATCAACGAATACCCGTGCCTTCTTCATCGCATATCCCCCCGGATATGTTCAACACCAAGGTTGTAGAGCATCCTGGTGACCTCATCTTCATCGGGAACCCCCCTGCTGATCTCGACCATCTGGGCAAAGTTTTTCACCAGACCGCAGTTTGGCCCTTCCGGAGTCTCACTCGGGCAGATCCGTCCCCACTGGGTAGGATGGAGATCACGGGCTTCAAAGTGTGGCTGCGACCGGGAGAGCGGTGAAATGACCCTGCGCAGGTGGGAGAGAACGCTCATATGATCAATCCGGTCAAGGAGCTGGGAGACACCCGTCCTGCCACCCACCCAGTTGCCCGTCGCCAGGGGATGCAGGAGACGCTCGGTCAGCACATCCGCCCGGACCGCGGTCCCGATCGAGAGATCACGGTGGCGCATGCTCGCCCGCTCGAGCTGGTACTTGATGTCGCGGGTAAGCCGGTTCAAGGATATCCGGAAGAGATCTTCCATCAGATCGCCGGCCAGTTTCAGCCGCTTGTTTGAGTAGTGATCCTTGTCGTCGATCCTGCGTTTGTTGAGGACGAGATCGAAACAGGCCTCGGCCATCCGTCCCAGGAAATGGGCCTTGGCCAGCCGGACTTCGTCAACTGCTTCCCGGTATCCCTCGTCACCTTCTTTCAGGGTGACCGGCATCAGGTAATTGAGATGCGGGAGGAGGTAGTTGTCGAGCACGAATTCCGCCCTCTTCCGCTGGTAATCCCTGGTCTGGTTGGGAGCCAGCTTTTTCCCGACATACATGATACCTCCCTCCACGCTGTCACACTCGCTCTCCTCGAGGTTCTGCATCATGAAGGTGAGAATGTCCTCATCAGTCGAGACAGCATTGACCACCTCGTGATCGCTCACCAGGCCGAGCGCCCGTATCAGATCGACGAACCGGAGGTGGCCTGCTACCGAGGGGAATGAGACTTCAAGGAGGTTCTTGCGGTTCCTCTCGACCACGACGAGGGCACGATATCCCCTGAACTGCGAGAATACTTTTGCCACGTAGATACGCTCATTGTAGCGCTCGGTAAACTCGGTCATGATCTTGTTTGAGGCCAGGTCTTCAAGGGTCATCAGCACCCTCTCGGTACCGTTCACAATGAAGTAGCCCCCCGGATCGAAAGGATCCTCACCGTGGGAGACCCGCTCGTCATCGCTCATTCCGAAGAGGTTGCAGGAGATCGATCCGACCATGATCGGGAGCTGCCCGATCGTGGTCTCTACCGGTTCCTGGCGGTCCTCTCCCTGAACCAGCGTCAGCTCCAGCATGATGGGCGCCGCATAGGTGAGATTTCGCAGGCGTGCTTCGCTCGGGAACAGGTCCCCCTGGGATCCGTCAGCTTCCCTGACCAGCGGTTTTTTTACGGTAATCTTGCCGAGCTCGACCCAGACCGGTTCATTGCTCTTCCCCCGGATCTCGATATCGGTCTCAATAACCCGTTGCTCATTGACCACTTTCTGGAGATTGGACTGAAGAAAATTGTTGAATGAGTCAAGTTGGTGGCGCGCAACATGCTCACGTGAAAAATATGCCCTCGACAATACGCTGCGGTTAATCAGAGTTATCAGCCTCCGCCCTTATTTTTTTGGTCGCTTGATGACAAGTCGGTACGATTCAGCTCTTCCGGCAGTGTGACTGATACGGATGATCCGCACGACATCCCCCGGTTTTGCCCCGATAGTCTTTGCCGCGGGATCATCATGGTACATTTTTGGTAATTGCTCACTGGTGATGTTGTAGAGAGAGAATAACCCGGCTATCTCCTCTTCACTCATAATCTGGTGATCAGGCACCATCGCATGATTCAGCACATTCAGTCTCGTGCTCATCTCATACCCCCCACGTTGACAAGAGAATTCATCCTTTTCAGAGACCTCACCGTTTTCAGATTCCTCACTGCGAAAAAATTTCCTGGCATCGCGGTAGCGGGCCCGGAGGGATTTGAACCCCCGACCACCTGGTTAAAAGCCAGGCGCTCTACCGAACTGAGCTACGAGCCCACCCGTGCGCGCCGTACAGCATTATTACAATGCGAGAAAACTATATAAATATATTTTTATAACATATTCAGATCTTCATATGGTCCGTAGAGCGGTCCCCCACCAGGACTGCTTTTCCTCCCGGATTCCCGGGAGATTACTTATTTAACCAAAAGGAATAAATAATTGTAACATCCTTCATGACAGATATTACCTCGTGGCTCAAGAAAAACCTCTCTTCCTTCAAACCTGACCAGCGCATGGCGCTGAACGCCACGAGGCATCTCACAGCGGTTGAACGCGCCCGCCTCTTTTCACCCGAAATCGAGAAGATGAGAACTGCCGAGGGGCGCTGGTACGAAGCCATCATCTACGAGATGTTCCTCTCGATGGCGACCGAATCGGACCAGATCCGGCACCTCGCCCTGAAAGGGGTGGATGTGCCTCACCAGAGCAGGCAGAAGATAAAACTCGGCCAGAACGGGCTCTTTTATTCCCGGTGCGGAGATATCACTGTCCGGGGCAACGGGCAGGATCTGGCCGAGTTCGATCTGCTCCTCACCGACAGGAATGACCTGGTGACCTTTGCCGAAGTGGTCACCTCTGCTTCAGATATGAAGGAGTTTGAACAGGAAGTAGCATACAAGCGGGCCCTTCTCGGGTACCTGTTCAACCAGCCCGAAGTACCCTTCATCCTCATCTCATCGTTCGATGTGACCAATTATATCGTAGGGAGAAGACTGATCAAGACACCCCGGACCATCAACATCCAGACCGATTCCTGCGAAGAGATAAAATCATTCATCCCTCCCGACAGGCCCCGGATCCATGGTACCCGGCCATCGCGGCATCCCCGTCTGATCCTTGCACCTGAAATCCCGCTCCGCCGGAGCTTTGCATACGAGAAGTATCACGAGGAAGAGCGGGTCAGGGTCTTTGACAGGATATCATCGCCCGAGGGGGGGCTCCCGGTTATGGATCATGATACCGGCCGGCTGGTGAAAAAGATCCTCTATGGCGGGCTCTATCCCTCGGGGATCCGTTCGGTCTGCAGGGATCACCAGTTTCTCATCCGCGGGGAAGAGATTGGGTGTAGTGAAATCATGAAGCATTTTTCAAAGGCGGTCCTCGCTACCGACCTCCCGGGATATGAACCCATCATCTACCTTCGTCCGCGACGAAAGAAAGAATACCTGAAGATGGTTCAGAACGGAGACGGGGATTTCAAGTTTGAACGGTACACTCCCTCACGGGTGGGATTTTTCCTCTGGCTTGAGTCCCTTCCCCCCTCACTGGGCGCCCGGATTACCCGGGATCTGCTCGATGCTTTTTCACCGAACGGTAAGAAAATGTGAAAAAAAGGGGAAAGCCCCCTCTGAAATTTCTTCAGTCGAGCAGAACCGTCAGGGCTTCATCAGCATAGGCATCCATCACGTAGGGGATCCCCGACACCCGGGATGCCTCTTCCGTCAGCGCCATGAGATCGTCCCGGGAGAGCGTCTTTACGGCAAAATTCCGGCTCCCTGCCATAATCTGCTGGAGACCGGTCCGGAACTTCTGGGCATAGGTGTAGATACCGATGGCCCCCATCGGGATGTCCTTGAACCTGGCCCCGTACTTTTCCCTGAGCTCTTCATAGGTAACAAAAATCTCCTCAGGAACCGTCCCAAACTTGGAGACCGTCTTGGGGAGGTCGCCGTCTTTGATCCATTTGGCAATATTCTTACCGACCATCCCGGGGATCATGAGACCGCGGCCCATGCAGACTGCCCTGACGTAGGGACTGCCCATGGCAATGGCCTTGAATACCCCCGGTTCATCTGAAAATCCGCCGGCCATGGCAAGGTCAGGTACCCTGATTCCCCGCTTCTTGAGGAGCTCACAGTATTCATAGGCGAGAGCCTGGATGTAGAAGGTCGGAATACCCCATTCGTTCATCATCGGCCAGGGACTCATGCCGGTTCCCCCGGGTGCCCCATCGATGGTGAGCAGATCGATATGAGCCTCAGCACTGTAGCGGATGGCCATGGCCAGCTCAACTGCTGAATACGCACCGGTCTTGAGGGTGACCCGCTTGAACCCGATATCGCGGAGCCGGTCAACCTCGTCGAGGAAGCCCTCCTTTGAAACAAACCCAAGACGCGAGTGGCGTTCGAACTCTTTTATGGCGCCCTGTTTGAATGCAGCCTGCATATCCGGCCGGGTAGGATCGGGAAGGACGATGTATCCGCGTTTCTTGAGCTCAACCGCCCGTTCAAGTGATTTGACCTTGATCTCTCCGCCAATGCACTTTGCTCCCTGGCCCCATTTGAGCTCAATGGTCTCCAGGTTGTGTTTTGAGGAGACATATTCCGCAGTTCCGAGCCTTGTGTCCTCGACATTGAGCTGGACCAGCATCTCACCGTAGCCCTCATGAAATTTCCTGTAGATATCTATCCTGCGGTCCATTTCCGGGGACTTTTTGACCTTCCCCTTACTGTCCAGTTCCAGCGCTGGGTCAACACCGCAGACATTCTCCCCGCAGACAATAGTGATGCCGGAAATGGCTGCACCGATGGCAAAGTGTTCCCAGTTGTTTCTTGCGATATCGGTAGAACCGAGGGCCCCGGTGAAGATGGGAAGGCGCATCCTGACTTTCCTGTCCCACCCGTACTCGGTCTCGGTATCGACCGAATAGAAGACCGCGGTATCCGGGCCGATTTCGGTGCCTTCCGGAAGACCTTTCGCCCCCATGGCATATCCCTGGATATTGATGTGCGAATAATCAAGGGGATAATTCTTGTCTGCCCCTGCTGTCATCTCACCGAATGGTCCGGGGTAGAGGACTTCCCGGCCACGGAACGAAGACAGCCAGATCTCACAGCTTCCCTTGCACCCGTCAAGACATCGTGTACAGATACCCGACATCGGTACGACGTCGCGTGAACGGTTTGCCGTGCCGGTCGCATCATTGGCATTAGGTTGTCTGAGGTTCATACTTCTCTCCTGAATGCTCGTATTTTAGAAAATTTCATCGGTTCGTCCGGGCCTGGCCTCCCAAACGTAACATTAATCTACCCCCTGAACAGTTATAAGCCCTTGCCTTCCTCCATTTAATAACTCTTTTGGTTATTTTGGCTCTCCAATACGCTCATTCTTGGGAAATACACCAGACCGGGGGCAACAACCTGCAGGTGGTTATAAAAAATTGGTTCAGGCAATCTCGACCAGACGGTACGATCCCGATCCAAGGCCGATCTCCTCGGCATACCGGATCTGCCGGTATCCATCAGTGACCCGGCGCATCCCCTTAAATTTGTCTTCCCCCTCGCCAAGGTTTGTCATGAGGAACGACTGGCTGAGGCCGGGCTGCCTGTTGACCAGGTCGAAGCCTGCTGCATCGATTGCCACCGGATCACGGGAAGCGAGAATGCCAATGTCGGGAACGATGGCGGCATCGCTCCACCCGACACAGTCACAGTCGGGTGTAATGTGCGTCAGGAAATTCATGTACCCTGCGCTTTTCCCCTTTGCAGCACCGAACGCATATTCCACGATCCGCTCGAGGAAAACCGGGATTTCAGTTTCCCAGTCGATATCAATGGCATGCTCAGGACAGATGGTCATGCACTCAAAACACCCGATGCAGAGATCCTTGTCGATACATGCTTTCCCTTCATCCAGACAGAGTGCAGACCGCGGGCAGACCAGCGTGCACTTGCCGCATCCGATACACCTTCCTTCAATGGTCATCGGCCGGGCTGAATGCTGCTCCTGTTTTCCGGCAGGAGGGGCACAGCCCATGGCGAGGTTCTTGATCGCTCCCCCGAACCCGGCTACCTCGTGCCCCTTGAAGTGGGAGAGAACGATCAGGGATCTGATATCAGCGATATCCCCGGAAATGAGCACCCGGTTGAAGTGCTTCTTTCCAATTTCCACCTCGCGGATATTCCTGCCGGCCAGGCCGTCTGCGATGAGAACCGGAGCCCTTACCGTGGCATAGGAGAACCCATGTTCAATGGCCGTGGTAATATGGTCAACGGCATCTGCCCGGCTGCCCAGGTAGAGGGTATTTGAATCGGTCAGAAACGGCCTTCCGCCGGACTCCCGGACCTTGTCCACCACCTGCCGGACAAAGACGGGACTGATATAGGAATCATTTCCCTGCTCCCCGAAATGGAGTTTGATTGCTGCAGGGGCTCCGGGCACGATGCATTCACCAAACCCCGCACAATCAAAAAGTTTCCTGATTTTTGCCACCGTGCTCTGCCCTGGTTCACGGGCACGGAGACCGGCAAAATAGACGTCCGAGCTCACCATGCATCTCCTTCGCATTCTTTCATTCTGCGGGCAAGCCCATAAGATTTCTCAAGGATTAACGAATGGAAAAGGAAAAAAGGAATTTACTCTCTCTTGCCCAGCTCGTGGTCGAGCCAGAAGAGGTGCCCCGGGATATCGCCCATGGTCTTGACCTTGGCAACGATCTCGCTGGCATTTGCCTCCTCCTCAACCTGTTCCTTTACAAACCAGGAGAGGAAGCCTGTCGTGGCGTAATCTTTCTCTTTTATGGCAAGGTCCATGAGGCCATGGATAAGACCGGTGACCTTCTGCTCATGGGCATAGACCTGGTCAAAGACTCCCCCCGCCGATTTCCAGGAAGTCTTCGGAGCATCGATCGCTGCCAGCTTCACGGTACCGCCTGCTTCGATGAGGTAATCATAGAACTTTATGCCATGGGTGAGCTCCTCTTTTGACTGTAAGCGGAGCCAGTGTGCAAATCCCTTCATGGAGAGCGTCTCCATGTAGGCAGCCATGGCAAGGTAGAGATAGGAAGAGTACAGCTCGGCATTGAGCTGCTTGTTCAGGGCATCTTCAACAGATTTTTTCAGCATGGGAATTCTCCTGATACCAAAGGGTTGGTTTATTCTGTTTTAATCTTTTTGAACAGGTCACCGCTTTCAGAGGCAACCGGAGAGCCAGGAACGGGTATCACGAATGCCTGGTATCTTTCCCGCCATGATTTCCCATGCCGATCCATCGAATGGTGATCCTGCACCATCATTGCCGATCGGTCGCCCGGGTGAGCAGCTCAACATTGCTCCGGGTAAAGAAACCGTCAAAGCCTTCATAGCGGTGAATATACTCAGTCACCAGCAGGGTATGAGGCGAGGGTATAGTGAAGGTCTGGTGGAGACCTTCTTCCGGAGACCCGACCAGCTCTACAAGAAATTCCATACCGTCCTCTTGAAGTGCCGCATAGGTCTCTTCGATCTTTCCGGTCTGAAAGGCCATGTGGTGGACACGGGTCCCGAAGTGCCGGATGAAACGCTCCGTGGGGCCTGAACTCCGGTCATCCCGGTAGGGCTCGATCCCCGAGGTGAAGACCTGGGCATACCCTTCCTGCGATAACCGGGCCACGCTGGTGATGGAGTTGAGTGATCTGACGAAAACCGCAAAGTCGAACCGGTAGCTGGTGAGGTTCATGAACTCGAGGATGGCATCGTTTCTCTCCAGAGCCCGGACCCTGGTTGCAGTATGATCGAGCTCGTGGATGCAGGAGAGGTGCGGGGAACCGGGTTTCTTTGGAGGGCTGGAAGACACCCGGGCACCGGCCGGGGTGTAGGTGCCCTCTGTGCCTGTCCATTCAATGAACCCGGTAGAGTTCCCGGTATACGGTGAAGGCACGGTCTGGATGAAGCGGAAATGAGGATTTTCAACGATGCTCGGGGTAAGGAACCGCACTCCCCGTTCCTTCTGAATCTCCATGTAGCGGTCAAGTTCCTCTACCCGGTAGGTGAAGGTCTCAAGCCGCGTATTGGGCATCGCCTGGGTTTTTTCCGCACGGTTTACCCCTGAGAAAGGATTTATTCCCTGTTTCCTGGACCGGACCAGGAGCGTGGCAGAACCTTTTGTGGAAAGAACAAAGGTCCGGAACGTATTGTCCTCAAAACCGGCCCTGACGGAGAGCCCGGTATACCGGAGCAGTTCGGCAACCGCCGGCTCGAGATGTTCTTGTTCCGTGGTTATGGTGACCGAATCAAGGCCGCCGACGAGTCCTTCAAGGCCATGTTCTCTCCGCTCTTTGAGCACTGCCGGTATCCGGGCGGCAAGATCCTGCTCCTGCCGTTCCATAAACTCATCAGAACCGCGTTTCAGGCCCCCCGGCTCTCCCTGCATTCCCGGATGCTCTCCCATAGGTAGGTGGTTGGCTGCAGGGGGACTTGAGGGTTGGCAAGGAGGTAAGGGGAGGGGTCAGGCCCCGGTTGTATATTTGCCGGGATCTGCATCGAACTTCTTCTTGCAGCCCGGGGCACAGAAATAGTATGTTGTTCCCTGATATTCGCTCTTGAATTTCGCCGTCTTTTCGTCAACGGTCATCTTGCAGACAGGGTCGATTGCCATCGGTTTCAGGCACCTCGCACATTCACTTTCCTGGCCGGGGGGATATATCTTTTGAGCAGCAGCGAGAGCGAGATGACGGTGACCGAACTTGCGGCCATGGCGAGCGCCGCAAGCTCCGGGCTGAAGGTGTAACCGGTGAAGGGGTACAGGACCCCTGCCGCCACCGGGATGAGGGCGGTGTTGTAGGCAAACGCCCAGAAGATGTTCTGCCTGATCCGCTGCATAACCTTCCGGGAGAGCTGGATTGCAGCCGCAGCGTCAAGGAGATCGTCCCTGATCAGCACGATATCCCCGCTCTCGATGGCAACATCGGTCCCGCTCCCGATAGCGATGCCGACATCGGCCCTGGCAAGGGCTGGGGCATCATTGATCCCGTCACCGACGAATGCAACCACGTTTCCTGCCTGCTGGAGCTTCTCCACCTGCCGGGCCTTGTCTTCCGGGAGAACCTGGGAGATGACCGTGCTGATTCCCACCTGCCTGCCGACAGCCTCTGCCGTCCGCTGGTTGTCCCCGGTTATAATTGCCACCCCAAGATGCATTCTCTCCATCTCCCGGATGGCATGCGGCGTTGTTTCCTTGACGGCATCAGCAATAGCGATGATCCCGGCAAAGCTCCCGGCAACGCTGATGATGACGGTGGTCTTGCCGTCCTGTTCCAGCCCGGCGACCATCTCTTCATATTCCTGCGGGATACCAACCCCGCGGTCCGCCATGAGTGCCCGGTTCCCGATGAGCACCTCCTCACCAAGGACCCGGGCAGTTACCCCTTTTCCCCCGAAGGTGGTGAATTCGGTTGACGGTTCCAGCGGGAGAACTGCCTCTCCTGCCTTTCTCACCACGGCATCTGCAAGGGGGTGGGATGCATTCTTCTCGACACTTGCTGCAAGGGAGAGGAGCGTCTTTTCATCGATTCCGCTGGCAATGATATCGGTAACCTCCGGTTTTCCCCGGGTGAGTGTCCCTGTCTTGTCAAAGACCACCGTGGTGAGGTGACCTGCGACTTCGAGGACCTCTCCGTTCCGTATCAGGATACCGAGCTCGGCCCCCCTTCCGACACCGACCGTGATTGCCGTCGGGGTCGCGAGGCCGAGTGCACAGGGGCAGGCCACCACCAGCACTGAGATGAGCGCCGTGAGGGCAAAGAGAAGGGTTGCATCGAGGGCGAAGTACCAGACAGAGAACGCAGAAAAGGCAATGATCAGCACGGCTGGGATGAAGTAGCTGACCGCAACATCGGCTATCCGCTGGACCGGTGGCTTTGATGCCTGCGCTTCCTCGACGAGCCTGATGATCTGGGCAAGCACCGTGTCCTTCCCTATCCGTTCGGCTCTGAATGAGAACACCCCGTTGGTATTGAGCGTCCCCCCGACGACCTTTAATCCCGGTACCTTGAGGACCGGGATTGGCTCCCCGGTGATCATCGATTCGTCCACGTAACTTTCCCCATCGGTTACTTCGCCGTCAACCGCCACCTTTTCACCCGGTCTCACCACCAGCACATCGCCTACCCCGATATCCTCTACCGGGACTTCGGCCTCGTTCCCGTCGCGGATAACCGTGGCCGTCTTCGGCCGGAGCCCGATCAGCTTCCTGATTGCCTCTGAGGTCCTCCCCTTGGCCCGGGCTTCAAGGTACCGTCCCAGGATGAGGAACGAGGCAAGCATGATCGCCGTATCATAGAACATGAAGTCGACGGTGAGGACGATGCCGAGCGTCCCGAGGACACTGGCCCCAAAGGCAACCCCGGTGCCCATGGCATACATGACGTCCATGTTGAGGGTCCGGTTCCGGAGGGCCATGGAGGCCGCCCGGAATATGGGGGAGGCAACATAGACAAAGACCGGTGTGGAGATGACCAGCAGGATCCAGGAAAGGGTCTGCATGGAAACAGGAGGGTGGATGAACATGAGGGTGAAGAGCGGGATGCTGACCGCAAACCCGATCGTGAACCGGCGGGCTTTTTCTGAGAGATCCTTCTGCCGGGCCTGTTCCTCGGCTTCAAGGGAGAGCTCCTCGGCAACCCCGATATACTGGTACCCTGCCTCCTCAACTGCCGCCTTCATGTCATCGCGTGATGTGACCGAGGCATGGTAGGTGACGTAGGCCTTCTCGGTTGAGAGGTTCACACGGGCCTGGAGCACGCCGGGAAGAGCGGAGAGGGCTTTTTCGATGGTTTCCACGCAGGTCGCACAGACCATACCGCCAACCTTTATCACCACCTCATCGTGGATCACCTCGTACCCTGCCTTACGTATGACCTTTTCAATATCCTTGAGGGAGACCTTTGCCGGATCATAATCCACCCGCACTGAATCAGTCCCGAAATTTGCCTGCCCTGTCGTCCCCTCACCAATACCAACGATCGCATCTTCAATGGTAACGCTGCAGGTGGCGCAGTGCATACCAGAAATCTTCAGGCTTGCCGAGATCTTCTCTCCCATCCCTTCCTCCACTGTCCCTATCCAGAATGGCACAATACAGAATAATAGATGCTGTCATAGGAGGCTCAGCCCGCCCGGGTGTCCGGGCCGGACTGCTTCCCCCACCATTACATATATCTCTTCACCCGCATCAGAGACGGGTATGAAAGAACTAAATCCCCTCCAGGTGATCCTGTTCTTCCTCATCGCTGCACCGGGGATCTACCTCCTATACAGCTGGGTAGTCTCCCCGGGAGAGTACGGGCTCCTGTGGGGAGCGATCATCGCTGCAATTCTCGCCATTCTCGTTGCCAGCTCCTTTAAAATTGCTGACCAGTGGGAGAAAGCAGTCGTGCTCCGCCTGGGCCGCTATACCGGGCTGCGGGGTCCCGGCCCGTTCTTCATTATCCCGTTTGCCGAGCGGGTTGCCTACTGGATCGATCTCCGGATCATCACGACGTCATTTAAGGCTGAAAAGACCCTGACCAAGGACACGGTACCGGTCGATGTCGAGGCGGTGCTCTTCTGGAAGGTACTCAGCCCGGAGAAAGCAGCACTCGAGGTCGAGGATTACCGTTCAGCGATTTCCTGGGCCTCCCAGACTGCACTGCGTGAGGTTATCGGGAAATCGTTCCTCTCCGATATGCTTGAAGGGAGAGAGAAACTGGATGCCGTGCTGCAGAAGATCATCGACCACCGCACCGAACAGTGGGGTATCAATGTCTCTTCGGTCGAGATTCGGGATGTCATCATTCCTCCCGAGCTCCAGGATGCCATGTCCATGCAGGCCCAGGCAGAGCGTGAACGCCAGGCACGGGTGATCCTCGGAGACTCCGAGCGGCAGATCGCTGAAAAATTCGAAGAGGCGTCACGGACTTACGTGAACAACCCGACCGCCCTCCACCTCCGGGCCATGAACATGCTCTACGAGGGCCTGAAGATCAAGGAAAATGCCACCCTGGTGATCGTCCCTGCCTCGATTCTCGACACCATGAACCTCGGGGCCACGGCGGGGTTGGTCTCGCTGGCCAAAAATCCCGGAGTGCAGAAGAAGAAGCGACCGGCAGAGGCCGGAGAGGAAGAGGACTTGTCCGGAACCGGAAGCGGCCCGTCCGGATATACCACCTGAACTATTAGCGACCCCGGCGATGGGGCTAGCTGCCGGTTCCCGTCTGGTTCCGGCTGGCAGCCATCACATTTTTTTACCGTTTCTCAACCTTTTCCCCCTGCCCTTTTCCCCGTTAGAGAGAGAGGAAGAGAGAGTATACCACGATGTTGACCACGGTGAGGGGCAGGCCGACCCGGAAGAATTCCCAGAAGCTGAGGCTGTATCCTTCTTTTTCCGCATGCTGGATAACGATGACATTGCTCGCTGCCCCGAGGATGGTGAGGTTTCCCGCAATGGTACTCCCTGCAGCCAGGGCCAGGATCTGCTCGACTGACATCCCCTCCTGGATGATGAGCGGCTGGAAGAGGGCCACGAACGGCACGTTTGAAATGAACTGGCTTATTACGACGGAAACGGTCATGATGACCGGGACGGTTGTCACCATCGAGTAGTCAATGGCAGACTGGAAGAACCCGGTATCATAGACGCTCTGCATCAGCACGAACATGGCGGCAAAGAAGATGAGGGTATACCAGTCGACTTTTCTAAGGATCTCAGTCCGTTTCGGGCTCGCAACCAGGATTGGGGCGGCAGCGGCAAGCGCAATGATCATGAGCGGGAGGGAGGGCCATCCCATGATCCCGGCCGTGATCCGCAGGCCGATGAGGATGAGGATGATGGAGAATGAGAGTTTCGCGAGCCGGGCGAGCGAGGGATCGCGTACCGGTTCTTCACCAGGAGGGAGGAGACATTCCTCCGGGGGCGGATAAAAGAACCGGACCATGGCCCAGGCTACCAGGAGGCTGATTGCGGTGGGGATGGCAAGGTGGACAAGGAAGGGGGTAAAGGCATCCCCGAGATCAGCATAATTAGCAAGGAGGAGGTTCTGCGGGTTCCCAATGGGTGTGGTGACACTCCCGATAGTGATGGCAAAACAGAGGGCAAGCAGTGCTCCTTTCGGGTTGTAGCCCATCCGTACGGCATACCAGATGACGAGCGGGGTCCCGATGATGGCGATGGTATCGTTCATGAGGAGTGCAGAAAAGAACCCCATGGATATGATGAGGAGGAGGAGGAGACGGTCCGGGGTTTTAGCCTTTGAGAAGATGCGGAAGGATATTGCCCGGAGATACCCGCTCTCGGTCACCGCCACGCCCACAACAAACATACCGAAGAGAAAAAGCATGACATCGGGGTTGATTGCCCGGAATGCATCGGCCGGGGTTATCTGCCCGAGGAGGAGGACGGCAAGGGCCCCCGAAAGCATGATCTGCCAGATCCGCAGCCTGAGTCCGCCCAGCTGGCGGATCGCGATCAGGAAGAATACGAGGGCGAGAACGATCAGCGGGAGTATCCCCATGGGTCCTTCCCGATCACCCTGTCACCGCTCGTCCTGTTCCACGTTCCAGTGGAGGAGGACTCCCTCGTCCATCCGTTCGAGAGAATAGAGCGAGAGCCGGGGAAAGGAGGCCTCATCGATGAATCCCTCTCCATCGGCGAGGGTCGGCGCCTCTGCACCCCCGATGACCATATTGCCGATGAAGCAGGTGAGCTCGTCCACCAGGCCCCGGGAAAAGAGCCCGCCAATCAGTGTCCCGCCGCCTTCGACCAGGATCCTCCGGATACCCCGCTCGTAGAGCCGGGCAAGGAGGAGCGGCAGATCCACCTCGCCGGTTCCGGCAACCATGACGACCGCACACCGCTCAAGAGCGGACCTCCTGGCCGGATCTGCCTGTTCCGAGCAGGCGATGATCCGTTCGCCTTCGCCCTTGTGCAGGATTGCGGCATCCGGAGGAGTCCGTGCCCGGCTGTCGACCACAACCCGGACCGGGTGCCCGGGCATGCCCCTGGCTATCCGCATGGC
Organism: uncultured Methanoregula sp.; assembly: GCA_964353765.1. Classification (GTDB taxonomy): domain Archaea; phylum Halobacteriota; class Methanomicrobia; order Methanomicrobiales; family Methanospirillaceae; genus UBA9949. The sequence goes on from CAYGWN010000041.1 coordinate 76,445, forward strand.
CATGAGCTCAGCGGATTTGACCGTGAGCGAGGGATCATCGGCAAGTACCGTCCCGATACCCACCATGACCGCATCGCTCTCGGCTTTAATCCGGTCCACCCTCGCAAAATCAGCCGGACCGGAGATCTTTACCTGGCGCCGCTCGCGGGTGGAGATCTTGCCGTCGGCGCTCATGGCAACATTGACATGGACATAGGGGCGCATGCTCTATGGTTGCATCCCCCCGCTCTTCAAGGTTGCCGGGAATTTTTTTCTTTCCGGGACAGCAGTCATCGTGATACCGGGAGAGGATTCCTTGCCTTACGGCCATTGCCGCAGGAGGGAAGAGAGGTAGTATACCCCGAAAAGAAGGAGAAATGCCCCGCAGAGCCCGAGGATCCAGCGGTACTGACGCTCTCCGAGGATAAACCTGCCGCGGTGGATGCTCACCGATACCAGGGTGAACCAGCCCAGATCTGCCGCCCAGTGCCCGGCAATGAAAGCCACGGCAAGGACGACCCCCCCTTTATACGCCCCGATCAGCAGGGCACTTCCCACGGTGATCCACCAGATCCAGAAGTAGGGGTTTGAGATGCTGGTAATGGCACCAGCAAGGAACGGCCGGACTGCCTGTGCCTGCTCCGCCGGAATGTCGATGGTGGCTGTCCGTGCCTCGCGGATTGTCAGGATCCCGAAGATCACCAGGGCCAGTCCACCGAGCCCGGCGATGAACCAGGTATAGGCACCGAAGATGACGCTCACTCCTGCCACAATGAGGAGGACCATGAGGAGCTCTACTGCCATATGACCGAGCGTCACCCGCGGCCCCATGCTCCATCCCCCTTTCAGGGAGGCGTTGATGGTCGCAATCAGGGTCGGACCGGGTGCCAGCGCCCCGGTGAGCCCTATCAGGAACCCGAGGGCAAGCATCTCAAGGATTTCAGGGATCACACGTTATCCCTACCTCTGCTGGATGACCGCACTATCTGCAGGTGCGGTGATAAAACCCCACCATGGGGTCCGGTCAGAAGAGCGGGGCCCCGGTTCTCAGATCCACCGGACACCAGCCCCATGGTTGTCAGCCCGGGTACTGATAACCTGGCCGGGTGTGTCGCCGAGCAGGTCCTTTGCCGCTTCCTCAAGGTCAGCCATATCAGTATCTGTCACTGCATACACGGCCGGGCCAAACGAACTCATGCCGGAACAGGCTGCGCCTGCCTCCCGCAGACCGGCAAGCAGCTGGTGGATAACCGGGGACTGCCGGGCAACCTCTGCTTTCTTGAAGCCAAGTTCCTGGATCCGGTTGACTGCCACCCCAAAGAGACGGATGTCATGCTCAACGATCCCGGGAAGGATGCGCATCACGATCTCGTGGCAGATCTCCCGGACCTCATCCCGGGAAACCGGGCAGACCTCCCGGAAGATATCCTGCTCGAGTGTTCCGCTGACACCGCTCCCTTTTGCGGGGAGAACCAGCAGGATATTCCAGTCCGCGGGGAACGGATGCCTGGCCAGGACGGGTGGCGGCCTGATCCCCCGGGATGCAGATGATGGCCGGAAATCCTGTTTTTCCTGGTCTTTACCGAACCGGTGCCCACCGTCAACGATGAACCCGCCGGATGCGAATACCGCTGTGCCAATCCCGGAGGTCCCCCCCCTTCCGACGATTTGGGCCAGCCGGCTGACAGGAACGGATAACCCGTAGAGTTCACATACCGCCCGGGCCGTGGCAAGCGAGAGCGCTGTCCCGGTGCCAAGGCCGGCATGACCTGCTGGGAGTTCGCGGAGGGTGACTGCCACACTGCCGGTGATCTTCCCATGAGCGAGTGCCGCTCCTGCTGCTTCCCGTATCCGTTCGGCCTGCTCGTTCCCTGCCCCGAATATCCTGATCACCGGGCTTTTTTCCGCTTCGATGACCGTCCGCGGGCTTTCCAGGGCAATGCCGATCCCCCCGTCAACCCGGCCCAGGGCTCCGTGGAGGTCGATGAGGCCCATGTGGAGCCGCGAGGGTGTCCGCACTTCCACCCGCGGTTGCCGGCAAAATGAACTGGCCGGGAACATCTCCTCGATAGCCATGAACGGTTTGTCATGCCGGATGATGAGGTAGTTCCGGGAGAGGAACGGGGTGCCTGCGGATACCCCGAACCGGGCAGCGAGGGAAGCGTCAGCAGGAAAGGAACGTATATCCGAGATCTCCCGCCGGGCTTCGATATTGTGGAGTTTGAGGATCTTTCCGATGGGTATGTCGGCCCGCATCAGGTCTTCCTGGAAACCGGGCTCGAGGCGTTCGAGCGGAGTATAGGAGACTGCAGAGATCAGCACCTCGCCCGTCCTCCTGTTCACCAGGTCAACGACGCGGTAATTCACCGCTGCACCCGGCCTGACAACAAGGAGGGAGGCGGTAGATTCATCGGCAGGGATAACGGTCTGGGAGAGGGTTCTTACCACAACTTCATCGCCGGTGATGGCTTCAAGGAGCGTGGTTACCGACCCGTCAGTCAGCAGGAGAAGTATCTGGTAGGGTGAAAGTGGCCCGGATGATCCTTCGATCCGGGATATCCGGTCCTGGAACGGACGTTGGTACATGGCGCTCCGTCTTATTATCTGGCAATGGTTCAGAGCCCTTATCATTCTTCCGGCTTTCCAACAGAAAGGCTGAATTGCTGGCAGCGACAACCTAGGTGAAACACCGTGAAGAAGGTGAAAGGATACATGGGAATTTTTGATAAACTGACCGGGGGGAAAAGCATGCAGCTCACCCCGAAATCCGCCCTCGTAGCCGCAGCGATCACCGTTGTCGCTTCAGATGGGGTGCTCGATGAACAGGAACTCTTCGACCTCCAGAAGATTGTCCGCGGGGACAAGACTGCTGTCGATATAGCAATGAAAGTCCTCCAGGAAGCAAAACTTCCTGAAGTCATGGATGCGGTGGCCGGCATCCTCAACGAAAAGCAGCGGCTCACCACCATGGCCATCCTGCTCGACCTGGCAATGGCCGACGGGATCCTGGCCGGGAACGAACAGAAGATCCTCCAGGCCTACATGGAAAAGTTCGGCATCTCTGAGACTGCCTTAAAACCGGTGATCGACACCATCGCCCTGAAGAACGACTTCTCAGTCTTTTCCTGATCCACTATTTTTCATTCGAGGTATTCATTCTGCACCGGCACCGATTTGCCGGCGGTAACCTGCCATGGTTCGAACCGTCCCCGGTGATAGACCATCACCTTCAGGACCGCTCCCTGACAGTATGCCCGGAGCCTTTCATCGTATACCTTCCGGACGTGACTGAGACCATGCCGGGAGAAATACTGGCCGGAATATTCCAGGAATGCAATATCGTGGTCAAGAACTGCCTTCTCGAAATCTTTCGTCTCACGGGCAAGAAAGAGGGCATGTTCACGGGAGATATCCCCGTGGTATTCCCCGTGTTCGTCAAGCCCGCTGATCTGGCGCCAGTCAATAATTCCGTCTTCATCCGGTTCACGGTGCAGCATGTAGGGATAGATACCGCAAACCCGGGGACGGGCAGGATAGATCCGGCAGTTTCCATCCTCAAGAAGAAAACAGGACCCTGCTCCATCCTGTTGTGAGCGTATCGTATACCCTGATACATAGAGAGTTCCCTGCTGGTCACAGAAATCGAACGGGAATGCAGGTTCAAGGGCTTCGGGCTCGAGCCCTCTCACCTGGTCTGCATCATCGTCAAGGAGGTGGACATGCCCGTTGAAGGCCCTTGTGCAGCACTTCGCGCAGCGATTACAGGAGAAACCTACCTCCATAAAAATACCGGTAAGGCGCTCTTCGGGATATGCCAGTAAAGCCTCGTGTTCCTTTATCTTCTGGTTCAGCAGGTTTCGGAACGGAGCCGTTAGGACGAGATTCATGATGTGGGTGAAGAACTATTTTCGTGAATGGATAATAAGGGCAGGGATCCGCCCGGTCACCTGGTAGCAGGGAGGGACAATAACGGCTACTGTCTTCCGGAACAAACTTTTTATTTCCTAAAAAAAGGCTGAAATGGCCATGAACAGGCCATTCGCCCCAACCGGGTTTTCTATGGATTACGACCAGAATACCGCCGGATGAAGGATATCCGCCGTTGGCGGATCCCCAAGCGTTGGCGGATCGGTTCTACTGTCTGCAATCACTCCATGCCAGCTGTAGGCTATACCACAAGCCGCATTATTATCACCGTCATCTGCAGTTCCGCCCGGGGGTTCCGGATACACCTTTTTGGTGAGTGCCCCATAGGTGGCAGGAGTACTCATTTCACCGGCGGATGTCACCTTTGCCGATGCTTTGCCCCCTTTGATGCCGATTTCGGCCATGATATCGGGGGGTGGCGGATCTGCATAGGCATTGACCTGGACCTTGGAGATTGTAGCCTCAGACTTGACGCCATCAATGATATGGGTCGTTGTATCAGCGGAGGCGTACGTTCCGAAGATACCCTGAGCCAGGGCCACTTTACCGTCAGGAGCCAGGACGGTCATCTGATCAGCACAGGCATAACTGAAGGCTTCTGCTTCGTAGTTTCCCTGCCCTGTACCCTGGCCGCTCGCGGACACCTTGTCAGAGTTGCTGACGCTCGTACCACCATTGATCGATTCGCGGAATACCTCCTCCCATTCCGGCAGAAGTGGTTTAACTGGCATAGTGCCGCCCAGTGATGTTTCCGGTAGTACCAGCTCTTCAAGCGTGAGACTGTGAGAACCATCTGAACTGGTTGAACCGCTCAAGGTCCCCATCGCAGATGATTTTTCTGCTGAACCTTCCTTACCCCACACTTCTGCAGCACTCGCAAGTACACTATCGTCATTGATCGTGGCGGGTGATAGCAGGGTAAAGGGAGGGAAGGGATCGAAATCAACCGAATACTCTGCCGGCTCAACGGCATTGTAGGACTTGAGAGTGCTGACAGCACGCCCACTACTCCACCCGGCAGCGGTAGCCTCGGTAGCCATCTTCCCGTTCGCAGCAGTCGTTGATTCGAGGAATTGCAGCCACAGGTATACCGGTTCACCAGTTTCGAAATCTGTGTACTCGAGCGAGCTGGCTGCTGTTGTGCTTCCTTCAGCCGTCCCTTTTGCGGATGCTGTGTTCGCATCCGGCTCTGACACCGCACTCGAATCGCTGAGGATGAGACTGTAATCGACAATAGCGTCTTCAAGCCCATCCGTACTGAGTTCCGCCATCGCGGCAGAGAAGATGAGCGATCCGGTATCCGCTTCTCCTATGTTACTGGCGGACGCTGTACCGGTCACGGTTCCCTTGGATGAAGCGCTCGCTTCATGAACTTCTCCGCCAATAAGAACAGGCAGATTTGGCTCTACTGGTAAGGCGACTTGATCGACTATAACTGACGACCCTTCAAACCCGGCCGAGCCCGAGACGGAACTTGTGGCACTGGTTGTCGGGATCTTGGAGGACTTTTTGGATGTTGAAGTAACAGAAGTAATCACGCTGCCAGAAGCTGCATAATCCATGGTGGTGAGGTAGGCCATTCCTCCTACTTCACTTGAGAAGTCCATGAAGAGTTCCGGGTCACCGTAATCTACCATAACCCCACCAAAGAGCGGACCTTCTCCCCCTCCGGCAAAGATCTGGCTGGTGGTTGCTGCTTCTCCAAAGGGCAGGGCATTTGCACTGCTCTTGATGGTGCCTTTGGCTGAGGCCGTACCGCTGATTCCCGGTTCCGGGAATATCGGATCTTCCCCGTTTCCACCATCGGAGAATGGTGCAGGTATCGCGTAGAGTTCCCTCCCATCTCCGGAAGCCATCGCAGAGCCGGAAATGGTCGCGCTGGTTGCACCGTTCCCGTCTTCCTGGGTACTCCCTGATGCAGAACCAAGGATGCTGTAGAGCATCCCTTCACCGGCCCCCAGATCCCAGGTGATCATGTTCAGTTCCTGGATTGAGGGAAGCAGAATACCCCAGTCGATTCCTGGAGGATCTTCTGGTTCTCCTATCAACGGAATTCCGAGGGCACGGGCGGCAATCACATTCGCCGACCCGCTCGCTCCACCACCATCCTGGGTTGCACTTCCGGATATGGACCCGGACGTGGTCGCATCGAGATTCGCTATGAGATTCTCCAGTTGGGAGACCTTGATTTCAGAAAGGTCATCACCGAGATTGATTATCCCGGAAGACTTCCCGGATGCCGAGAAGGTAGCCGTATCACCAGTCTTCATTTTGCCGTTTTTGGATAACGCCGCGGGACCTGTAGGTTCATCGATTGCCCCACCTGCGGAGAAAATCGTTGACCCGGCATCAAGCGCGGCGCTCGGGAGATAGTCTTCTATGAGTCCAGCCGGCTCTTCAGCAAATGCCCAGGCATTGATCCCGCTGATTGCTCCTGCCGCTGTATCAGTCCCTGATACTCCGCTCGCTACCGTCCCGGAAGATGAGGTCATAACCGTCGGTTCATCGAGCGGCTCGCAACCTGAACCTGATGACGTCCACACATAATAATAATCTGCCGATGCAGTTGCCGATCCTGATGCAGAGGACTTCGCATAACCGGTCCCCTCAAGCAGGTTTGCCGTCGCCAGCCCGTTTCCAGGATAGAAGTAGGGATAGACAATAGGATCGAACGCCGGGAACGGGTGAAACAGGCTGATCGGCGTATACATGTAAGACGGATACCCGGCCATTGCCGAACCCACATCTATATGGGATGCTGCACCAATCATGGCTGCGGATACTGCACTCGATGATTCCCCGTCAGCAAAGGTGGTAGAACTTGCAGCCGTGGCTTTACCCTTGCTTTCCGACAGTATACTGCCCAGCTCCGGGGTAGCTGCACTCGCCTTCGCCGTACCGGAGGCGGTCGCTGAGGCAGTTGCCGTTACCCCTTCGTCCCCGGCATAGGTATGGGTGCTGGCAAAGATCCAGGTTTCAGCTGTTAGCTCGGTTTGGGCTGCTCCCAGCTCTTCGAAATCACGGTTTACTAGTGCCCGCACCGAGGCGATTGCCTGGGCAAACCCTGTTCCATCTGAAGGCCCGGTGACTTTCCCGGAAACCTTGAGCTCTGCTGCCTTCACCTGGGCCAATGCTGGATGGGGAGGGGGAGCCCCGGCCTGAGAGTTGTCAGTTGTGGATGTGCTGAAACTGGCACCCGGGTGGTCTGCGATACCTACTTGATCATAGCCCGCTTCGTACTCTGCATTCCAGTCATAGGATGCAGCCATACCATTCCCGGAAACGCCGGCATTAGCTCCAGCGTTGCCCGACAGGCTGCCTGCCGATGCAGAAACAACCATGGCTGCAACGATGCAGAATACTAAAATTGTCTTGGATGATCTTTTCATGTTCTCTCATACCTCCCCCCCCGTGCGTACCGTGTGGCATCTTACGGGCACTGGCCGGTCATTCCCCCGGATGATGGGTTCTGTAGATTAAACACTTGAAGGGATATTAGCGTCTGTATACTTCAGAATATATGAGTATATCGATACTGACGGAAAACAGCACTCATAATGTATATCTTCAATTTGAGGATTCAGAATGACAACGTAAAAAAAAGGCTGAAATGGCCATTTTTTTTGGCCATTCGCCCTGTTTTGGGTTTCGCAGATTACGACCAGAACTCTGCCGGATGGAGTATCTCCGGGAAATCTGGTGAATCCGGAATGTCCGGGTAGAAGTTCCTGCTATCCGCAACCACAACTAGTTCACTGGCTGCTACCCCCATCTGCGGTATTGTTATTCCCGCAGAACCAACTGCCGTACCTCCTGGAGGTATTGGGAATACCTCGTACGTCAATGAGCTGTAGGTAGGCCCGGTGAACTTGCCGTAGGGTGCCGTGGGCATAACCTTTGAGGATGCTGCCCCGCCGGTAACCCCAATCTCCGCCCAGGTACCGTCCGGATCCGCGAAGGCATTCACCTTAACTTTAGAGATCGTGGCCTCTGCGGTCACAGCTGACGTATTATCACGGACGGCAACCGTACCAAACGTTCCTTGGGCCAGAGCGGTTTTGGTACTTCCAGCGTAGGCGGTCATCTGGTCGGCACAGGCCCAATTCGCGGCTGTTCCATTATAGGTTACACCGTTACCGCTACCGCTTACCGTTGCCTTGTCAGCATTGCCAACACTAGTCTCTCCGTTGAGGAATTCCGCGTCAAGAGTTTGCCAGTAGGGGAGTGACTGAGCGACAGGCTGAGTACCCGAAGAAATGGAGACTGGTGCTCCAGTTGGGGGCGGATAGATTAGCTGGTCCATGATGGCACCAATATCCCCTTCCGAGCTGGTTGAGCCGGTCTGCGAGGCCGTTGCAGATGAACTGTCGGATGATATTGCCCCGCCATCAATATCGGCAAAGCTTGCTAGGACGCTGTCATCATTGATCACACCAGCGACCTGGACTTCCCCCCCTTGGAAAGGAGGTCCAATATCAATAATTGCCACAAATGTTGGGTCTGAAATCAGGTTGACGGACTTGAGCTCGGTCACCGCACTGCTGTTGCTGTTCCCGCACGCTTTCGCTTCAGTGGTCATCGAACCTTCAGCTTCTGTCTCAGACTCATCATACCCTGCCCAGCGGATTATCAGGAATGGTGTGCTTGGATCAGGACCGGGAACAAGATCAATAAAGTTCGTGTAAACCACTGCGCTCTCTGACTCTGTGCTCCCCGCAGCCGTACCCTTTGCGGAGGCCGTCTGTGCAAGTGCTCCCATCGAGGTCGCACTCGAATCACTGAGGATGAGACTATAATCACCGACACCCCCGCCAAGATTAACTTCTTCTTCTGCAAGGGCAGCAGAGAAGATGAGTGATCCGGTGTCTGCCTCGCCGGGGCTGTTGACTGATGTGGAGCCAGTCACTTTCCCTTCCGCTTCGGCACTTGCCTCATGGATTTCTCCATCCCAGAGCCAGCCGAGGTCATTTGCATTCCCGCCACCTCCGGCAATGGTTCCGGATGCGGGCTGCGCGGGCATCGGGATTGGGGCGAAATCGTTCACCATAATTGACGACCCTTCAAATTCAGCCTCGCCTGAGACAGAGCTTGTGGCAATGGATGTTGCCGGGGGTGCCATCCTGGAGTTCCGTGAAGTTCCCGAGATACCGAGAGAATTACCGCCAGAGTAGCTGTAGGTGTCTTTGGCATAATCCATGGTCGTCAGGTATGCCATCCCGCCGACTTCTGCCTGAAATGTACCTATCTCCTCAGTCCCCATATAATCGAGTTCTAAATACCCATAGACCGGCCCTTCTCCACCGGCAGCGAGGATCTGGCTGGTTGTCGCCGCCTCACCGTAATCGGAGGCTTTTGTAGCACTGGTGATGGTACCACTGGCCTCGGTCTCACCGCTGATTCCCGGCATCGGGATGTCCGGACCGCTGTTTTCATTGGCGGAGAACAACAGTCCATAGCTCCCACTCCCGGATGCTTCTGCAGAAGCCTTTGAGATAATGGCGCTCGTTGTACCGATCCCGCTGTCTGCCATGCTCCCCGATGCTGATCCAATCATGCTGTAGAGCGTCCCTTCGCCAGCTCCAATGCCATACATGACATTATTCAGGTTGTATGTCGATGGGAGCAAAATCCCCCAGTCAATTGCCATGATTCCTGAGGATTCCTCCATGTTACCGAGTCCGCGGGCAGCGATGATGTTTGCTGATCCCGCTGCAGCGTTTCCATTATCCCTAGTCACACTCCCAGAGATTGAGCCGGAAGATTCTGCTTCGATGTCAATGCCTGGTCCATCGATGAACGGTGATAGGTCACCCTCTGGTCCTCCAATGGTGATGGATCCGGATGAACTTCCGGAGGCCGAGAAAGTTGCCGAATCCTGTGTAACCGGCAATTTCATTTTCTTGGTCTTGGCAGATACCATGGGTGTGGTGAGCCCGGTCCCACTGGCCGATTTATTCACCGAACCTCCCGCTGCATAGATATTGGACCCCGCATCTAACGGTGCTACCAGCTGGAGTTCCTGCTGTGCCCCGACAGAGCCGTCGCCTGTCATAGGGTTTGGTGCAAGAGCCCAGGCATTGATACCGCTGATCGCACCGGACATGGCATCCGTGCCGGTTACCGCGGTTGACACCTGTCCCGAGGACTCGGTCTCGACAACCGGTTCATACTCGATGGTGCAACCTGTCGATGACGCAGGTGCAAGCTCGGCTCTTAGAATATCTGCCGAAGCCTCAGCTGAACCGGAGGCGGAAGCACGGGCATTCCCAGTCCCGTCCTGCAGGCTCATCGCCACTAAGCCGTTCCCAGGGTAGAGGTAGGGAAACAGTAATGGATCCAGCATGCCAACTTCCGGATGGAAGAGATACAGCGGTGTAAATTCAAACACGGGATACCCGGCGTCCAGCATCTTCTCGTCTGCGTGTGCGGCAGCATAGATAATTCCTGCGGCGGCCGATTGTGATGGGTTGTCGTTTGCATAGGTGGCAGAACTCGAAGCGGTGACCTTACCCTTGCTCTCCGCCTTTGCGCTGCCCAAATCTGTGGCGGCACTCGCCGTGGCAGTACCGGATGCAGTCGCTGAGGCAGTTGCGGTTACCCCTTCGGCCCCGGCATAGGTATGGGTAGCGGCAAAGATCCAGGTCTCGAGAGACAGGTCTTCCTGGGTTGCTCCCGTTTCCTCAAACTCACGGTTTGCCAGGGCTCGCACCGAGGCGATGGCCATGGCTGACCCCGGAGCACCCGAAGGACCGGTGACCTGGCCAGAGATTTTGATCTCTTTTGCCTTCACCATCACCATGAACTCGGGGAACTCGCCGGGATTTGTACCAGCCTGCGAGTTGTCGGTCGTGGATGTGCTGAAGCTTTGGCCCGCTTGGTTT
>CAYGWN010000042.1:0-84904 GCA_964353765.1 uncultured Methanoregula sp.
TCGCCTTTACCTGCAGGGAAGAGATCGCGGCGCTGCGGGCAATGCCCGTGTCACCTGATATTTCCCGGGAGCTCCATGTCCGGGGTCCGGAACGGTACTGGCATCACTACCGTGTCCTGCCGGACAGGATTGAGGAGGTACGGGAGTAGAGGGGGAATCTGAGCATACGTATAATCGATGAATAATTTGGTAATTTACTAAAAGAATCGCGGTGATTATCTGGAAAATTTAGAAAAATAAAAAAATACTGCAGAATAACTCCCGTGGTACCAGGAATCATTCTTTTTTAGGTATAGTGGCATTTCAGCCACTAAGTTTTCCACTGGTTTTAGATCGCTATCTCGATTAAGACGCTCCTGGGGGGTTGCGCCTTCGGCTTACCCCCACCGCTGTGGCGTCCCCCATTATGCGATAGGTCGGTGTTATGGAACAGATTCTTTTGGAATCCGTACGAATGTTCAGTGACTTTTTTTATATCGATTTCAGAACTGGATACATAACACATTTTCAGTCGTAATTTGATTGTGGATTTGGTGGTCAAATTGTTACAATACCCTTTATCTGAAAGGAACGAAGGCCCCTGGGATCGCGTTCCCTTCCCATAGCCGAGGTAACGGGAGAGTGGTTTCTCTCCCGGGAGGAATTTTCCTCATTCCTGGCCAGACGGGATTCAGCTGGTTGAGTCAACCCTGAACCGGGAGAACCATTTCAGGACCAGATTGGGAAAGAAGTATATTTCCATCAATCTCATCGATGAATTTCATCTGTTCACGATGATCTGAATGAGATAGGACATCTTCAGTTATTATTTTTACAAAATTTGATACTTTTATTTAATAAATCCTGGTTTTATTCTGGCCGTGCATTGCTATTGTGCCATGCACTCAGGGATTCAACATCCAGAGCATCAATGCCGTGCAATTTATAAGAACACAATTATATCGCAAATATTTATTTAAATACCAAGATTATTAATTTTTGTCGGGGAAGACCTGGATAGTGCCCTGGCACGGAACAAAGGGGAGATTGAAAATGGAAAAAATGGTCGTAAGCGTCCCGAAGGATGCTGAATATTTCTTCCGGCGTGCAATAGATGCAGAATCCCGGGAGACGCCGCAGAGAGTTCTGGAATACTTCAATCAGGCTATCACCATGGCCCCGGACTACGCAATTGCCTGGAATGAAAAAGCAAATTTCCTGGACTCCATCGGAAATCTGGATGAAGCACTTGTATGCTATGATACAGCGATCCACATTGATCCGGAAGATGCAGAGGCCTGGTTCAACAAGGGACTCACCCTGAAGAAGATGGGTAGAGATATGGACGCAATTCCCTGTATCAACCGGGGAATCGAACTTGCCATTGGATAATTCAAAAAAATATCAGGAGAGGAGGTATCAATCATGAAGAAAGTTGGAAGTGTCTCAACGGATGCAGAATACTACTATCGCCTTGCGCTTGACACCCAGCACAAGGAGCGCCCTGAAAGGGTGCTGGAATACTTCGATCGTGCCATTGCTGCCCACCCTGGTTATGCTATGGCATGGAATGAAAAAGCCAATTTCCTTGACTTCCTTGGGAGGTGTGAGGAGGCGGTCCAGTGCTACGATATGGCGATCAAGCTGGACCCCGATTCGGCAGAGGCCTGGTTCAACAAGGGACTCACCCTCAAGAAGATGGGCAGGGAACATGAAGCTATTTCGTGTATCAACCGGGGAATCGAGTTTGCGTGCGGGCGGTAGAATATCTTTTTTTCACCACCCGTAACTCATGAAATGTAATTACGATGAAATTTATCATGAATTTTACCCATAAAAAAATTCTGCTTTCCTGCATTTTTCCTGGACCGGAAAACCTGAAGGCCCCGGGAAAACCAAGAGTATAAAAAAGCCTCAGGCGAGATTTGAACTCGCGACCTTGTCCTTACCAAGGACACGCTCTGCCGGCTGAGCCACTGAGGCACAATGCACCAATAACCTTGGGACTGAATCCTATAAAAGATTACGGAAAAGACTCAAAAATAAGCGAATATTCAGGGGGATTACCTGCTGAGAGGCGGGATTTACGACTTTTACCGCATCAGCCACCAGCACTGCCGCCCAGATACTCCAGACTCTGAAGGACTCCCTCGAAGGTTGCCACCTCAATGACCGGCGTAGCCTGGTCCCGCTGAACTGCTTCCATCACCGCATCAAACCCGATTGTCCCCTGCCCTACGGCGTCATGAGTATCCTCACAACCGTTGTTGTCATGGAGGTGTATATGCCGGAAAGGCAGGGTAAGGAATTCATCGAGACAATGATTCAGGTGGGCATGCCCCACATCGAGGGCAAGCCCGAACTCCCCAAGCAGATCAATTTCTGCAGGATACCTCAGAAAAAAATAATTCCAGTTTCCCATGTTTTCGAGGTAGAAAGAGACGGAGCAGGCATCGGCAAAGGCAGTGAGGTCGGCAAGAGATTTCCGGAACTGCCGTAGTGCCTGCTCCTGCTCCTCCACCCAGGCAAAGTAGCCAGGGTGAATCACGACATCGGCATTCACCTCACCGGCAAGCAGAAAGCAGTCTGAGATAACCTTCACGCTGGCTTTCCGAATAGGTTCATGGAGACTGGCAATATTGATGCTTCTCGATGGGGCATGCAGGGTGTAGTGGAGGGAATATGACTCCAGAAGTTCGGCAGATTTTATGAAGTGGGGACCATCATCCATAATCTCAACGAGCCCGGTCACGGCTGACAGTTGGTCGAGCGCTACATCGAGTGGCTCTTTATGAAGACAGAACGATGAAATACCGAACATACACAGGGAGAATCACCGGGGAGTATGATAAAAGATAGGATGCTGACAGGATTCGGACCGTCGCAGCAGGGTAGTGAAAGGAAGTATTTACACCTGTCTCGGGCTCATAGCAGTATCCTTATGTAACGGGGATAGAAAATAGTTAGAAAGATATGGCCCTCGGAAAAGAGATATCTCACAAACTGCACGCGCTCGCAGACCGTGATCTCACATTCATGCATATCTGCGGGACTCACGAGGCAGCGATTGCCCGGCACGGTCTTCGGAGCCTGCTGCCGGATAACCTTAAGATTGTAATGGGACCGGGCTGCCCCGTATGCATCACCCCCCAGGGAGAGATCGATGCTGCTCTTGAGCTCGTGGAACAGGGTTGTATTGTTACAACGTATGGAGATCTCCTCCGGGTGTCAGGGAGCAGGGGCTCTCTCGAATCGAGTGGGGGCGATGTCCGGGTAGTACAGGGTGTTCATAAGGCTGTTGAGATTGCCGGAGAAACTGACAGGGAGGTGGTCTTCATATCGGTCGGGTTCGAGACCACTGCTCCCACTGTGGCTGCAACTATTCTTCACCATCCCCCGGATAATTTCAGCATTCTCACCTGTCACCGTCTGGTCCCTCCAGCCATGAAGTGGCTCCTTGAGCAGGGTGAAGCAAAGCTGCAGGGTTTCATGCTCCCCGGGCATGTCTGCACGGTTATGGGATACGCTGAGTACGAGCAGTTCCCTGTACCCCAGGTGGTTGCCGGATTTGAGCCCGAAGATATCCTTCTCGGCCTGCTGATGCTAGTTGAGCAGGTACGAGAAGGCGCCCACCGGATAGACAATGCCTATCCCCGGGCTGTCTGCCGCGAGGGGAATATCAAGGCAAAACAGGTGATGTTCGATGTCTTTGAACCTGCCGATGTTGAATGGCGGGGATTTCCGGTCATCCCACAATCAGGTCTCCGTCTCAAACCTGAATTTTCATGCTACGATGCCCAGAAGAAGTTCGGGCTGACGTTCAAGCATGTGAGCAAGCATTCTGCATGTATCTGCGACAAGGTGCTCAGGGGAATTTCCCAGCCCTCTGACTGCAAACTCTTTGACAAGGTATGCTCACCACGGACACCTGTAGGGCCCTGCATGGTGAGCCACGAGGGTGCCTGCAAGATATGGCACACCTACCGCGTCAGAAAGACCTGAATTACGTGCTGACCAATTCCCTGCCGTTTTCCAGGAATCAGCCGAACTCCTCCTGGTTCAGGGAAATCTTCAGATGATTCCCCGCTCCATCTCTGTTTCCAGTCGCTGGCAATTCGGGTGAGGAAATAACAGGATACTGCACCTCCCTCACCATTTTCCGCTTCCCACGGAATGATTATGGTTCGACCTGACTGGCACGATGAGATGATGTGACGGAGTCCCAAAATTATTATACCGTTCCACACCCTGTTGATATGGAAGACAGAGCAATTCTTCGCTCCTTCAGTGCCCTGGTAGGGTAGTGGATATCCTGGGAGCCTCCGGAGCTTCCGATCCGGGTTCGAATCCCGGCCGGGGCGTGATACCCTTTTGAACAGAGTACCTCTCTGATCTGGCGTGGGCCAATACCCACCCTTATATCTTTTTTCACAGAGACTTACCATTCCATGAAGCACGAAATCAGGTATAAACCCTCATATGCACTCCTCATCATCACCCTTGATTCCGGAGAGAGTATCACCGCTGAATCGGGCAGTATGACCTATATGCAGCCGGCCATCGAGGTCAGGACAAAGAAACGGGAGAAGAGTTTCTGGGGATCACTCTCCCTGGCTCTCATTGGCGGGCAAAGCTTCTTTGTGAATGAATATACCGCTGCGGGAGGGGGTGGAGAGGCCGGGTTCTCTGCTGCCCCGCTTGGAGATATCGAGATACTCCAGGTCTCAGAGGGACATGGATTCATCATCCAGAAATCAGCCTACCTCGCATCCCAGCAGGGTGTGGACCTCGATATAAGGTGGGAGGGATTTACAAAAGGACTCTTTGGCCAGGGGCTCTTTATGATCAGGGTATCAGGCACGGGCCTCCTCTTTATCAATACCTTTGGGGCTATCGACAAGCATGTGCTTGCGCCCGGGGAAAAACTGATTGTCGATAATTTCCATCTCGTGGCTTTCAGTGACCGGTGTGAGTACGTGGTCAGAAAATTCGGAGGATTAAAGGAGACTATCCTTGGAGGAGAAGGACTGGTGACCGAGATTTCCGGACCCGGAGATGTCTATGTCCAGACGAAGAACATCCGTGAACTCGCCGACTGGATCTGGACAATTATCGAACCGCGGATTCAGGAAAAGGCCCGCTGATTCCAGACAGTCAGTGAAAATAGGTTCCAGGGTGTTGGAGAGTGAGCTTTCCCACTCCTCCCTCCAGTTCCCGGAGAAAGGCTATCTGAATTGTCCTTCGCGCTCCGGTATTCAGAATAATATTCTGCACATTCCGGAACAGGTGAGAATTATCTGAGAGCTCCGGGAAGATAAAATAAAAAAAGGTTAGGCGTTTTTCATCTTGGCTTTGCCTACAAATCCATCCTTGCCAAGATAATAGAGGTATCCCTTTTCACGGGGAATCTTCTCAGTGCCTACTTTCTTCTTCTTTCCGGTCTTGTTGTTCTTCATCGGTGCGGCCCAAACGAACCCGTCCTTCCCCAGATAATAGAGGTAGCCGGGTTCACGCTTGATCTTTTCTTTTCCAATCTTTGTTCCCATAAATTCACCTTGATTTGAAATTTTTGGGTTAATAGAAGTGATGGCGTCGTTGGTTTTTAAACCTTTCGGCCAAAATAGCCTCCGGCATCAGTCGATTCCCCCGGATTCGACGGAAATTTATTACATAATTTATAATAAGTATGATTAATAGTTACTTATTAAAAAAAACTTATTATTTTCATGCCGGAGTGCGACTGGTACTGATACCCGATGGTCCGGATACGGTCATGGTGCCGCATCTCAGGTACAAAGCATGCCGTATCCCGGAAACATAGAGAACCGTAGACCTTTACCGGCGTTAATCTGACCGGAGAAAGGAGAGGGGAGATCTTCCCGCCGAACTAATCTTCCGGCTCGAATCCCCGTGCAAACCCCCTCTTGTAGAGATCTTCATTCTGCTTCAGCCAGGCAGCGGCATGATTGAATCCGTTGTCCTCTGCTTTCTTGACTGCAAGGGGATAATCACTGGAATAGTGGATCTCGCGATTGATCATCATCAGTTCGGTGTAGACATTCCGTGGAACCCGGATTTTTTCTATCATAGGTCATGATGAGCTATCCCCGATTCGTATCTATAAGGTTTTCCCGGGTAAAGCAGCAGATGGTCAAACGATGGATATAAAAATTCCAGAATGCTGCTATGGGGATTCGAACCCCAGTCTTCGGCGTGAAAGGCCGAAATGATTGGCCGGACTACACTATAGCAGCAATTGCCCGTTGTAATTTGTTGTCAACGTAAAAATATATTGTGGACTTTCCACTCAGGGATAAACCGGGGTGCCTTCGGTCTCGGTAACGGAACGGAAGGAGACCATCAGCTGGCGCGTGACAGGGCCGGGTTTTCCACTCCCGATTGCCCGGCCGTCAATAAGAACGATAGGGGCTACCTCTGCTGCTGTTCCGGTCACAAAAACCTCATCGGCCGCATAAAGGTCATAGTAGCCAAGGTTCTGTTCGAAGAGCGATATGCCCAGGGACCGGGCAAGCTCGATTACCACAGCCCGGGTGATCCCCCTCAGGTTATTCAGTGTAGGGGGAGTATAGATTGCACCATTCTTCACCACGAAGATATTGTCGCCCGATCCCTCAGAGAGGTACCCGTTGGTATCAAAGAAGATGGCCTCATCTCCGCCCTTATAATTGGCCTCAATTTTCCCGAGGATGTTATTGAGGTAGTTCAGGCTCTTGACATTCGGCGGGAGGGCTTCAGCCGGGTTTCTCCGGACAGAGACCGTGATGGCCCTGAGACCTTTTTCATAGAGATCGCCATACATAGCTCCCCATTCGACTGCTATCACAAAGATCGAAGGTTTTGGGCATTTCCGGGGATCGAGCCCCAGATCACCGACTCCACGAGTGACGATGGGGCGAATATACCCGTTTTTGAGCTTGTTCTTCCTGAGGGTCTCCAGAATAATCCCGGTCATCTCCTCTTTGGTCACCGGAATGGCCAGGTCGATGGCTCTGGCTGAGTCAAAGAGGCGGTCGAGGTGCTCTCTCAGACGAAAGACCCGGCCATTGTAGGCTCTGATCCCTTCGAAAACACCATCACCATAGAGAAAACCATGATCAAAGACCGACAGGCGGGCCTCTTCCCGGGGGACAAACCTGCCATCAATATAAATAATCATGTCATCTATTTTTGAAAGTTCTCGTATATCTTACCTGCTGATTATGCCCGGGAATAACGGCGGCATGTCCCGATGAATCCTGAAAAGAGATTCCTGCTGGCGACCGGGTGGAGATGGGTGTAGGATCCCAGCGTGTTCCCTGACACAGCCCCGTCCTGGTTGCCTGAGATGCCCCTGCCACGGGAAAGGATGTAAGAATACTTCGTATCCGGTGAGAGCAGTACATCAGAGTAGTGGAATTCATGCCCCCTGAAATGGCCTGAGCCGAGGGGGTTATTTCCTTGACACTCCCCTTCAACGTAGCTGACCACCCTTCTCGCCGGCATCACCGTCTCACCTGAAAAGATCCCGCACATGCTGAAAGATTCATCCCTCTCCCTCTCCTGCCATCCGGCCCTGACCACAATTCTGTCAGTGAGATACATCAACCCACCGCATTCAGTGTAGAAGGGGACACCTGCGGCTGCCCGTTCTCTCACCGCATCCCGCATCCGCTCATTTGCCTCAAGCTCTGCAAGAAAAAATTCTGGGTATCCGCCGCCAATAATGTACCCGTCTGCTTCCGGGAGCCGGTCCCGGACCGGACTGAACGGAATGTATTCGGCGCCGCAGGTATGCAGAAGATCAAAGAGATCAGCATAGTAAAAATTGAAAGCTTCATCGAGAGCAACTCCGATTTTTACGTCTATTACCTCCGGCCTCTTGAATACCGGATCAGGCGATTCCGGTACCCGGGGAGAGCAGGCAGACAGGCTGAGGAGGGCATCGAGATCGATATGGCCGGCAATCCTGTCGGCAAGGGTGGTTATCTTCTCTGAAAAACCAGGGGCGGTCACGCCTTCGAGGAAGGGTACCAGTCCCAGGTGACGCATGGTCAGCTCCATTTCCGGCAGACGGGGTACCGCCCCGATTACGGGAATGTGGCAATGGTGCTCAATAGCTTCGGTAGCTTTCCGGATATGCTGCTCTCCCGAGACATTATTGAGGATGACCCCCCTGATATTCACCCCGGGATCAAAAGACTGAAACCCTTTCACCATGGCTGCAGCACTCCGGGTGATGCTCCGTGCGCTTACTACCAGGATAACCGGGAGGCCAAGTGCTTTTGCTACCGCTGCACTGCTCCCGGTATCAGTAAGGGATTCAGCTCCCTCGAATAGTCCCCTCACCCCTTCCACGAGGGCGAGGTCAGCGTCTGCAGCACCGTGCGAAAATACCTGGCCAATTTCATCTCCGGTCATAACAAAGGTATCGAGGTTGCGGCAGGGTCTGCCGGTAACACCGGAAAGATAAGACGGGTCGATATAGTCCATTCCCACCTTGAAGGTCTGGACCTTCATCTTCCGGGAGAGCAGGGCAGCAACAGCAAGGGTTATGCTTGTCTTTCCGCTTCCGGACCGGTCACCGGAAATCATCAGGGACTGCATGGCATGCTCCTCAGGATTGCTCCAAACTCGCTCCCGATGATCTGACGAACACCAAGCGTCTGTGGGTGGAGATCAATTTCCACAACAACATGCTGGTGCCCGAGGTCCTTCAAGGGTTCAACCTGACGCGGACCGTTGGTTACCGAGAAACACTCGATTCCCCTGGTATATTTCGGGGGAATGGCATGGGGAACCCCGACAATAAATGCAAAGTCTGGAGAAAGCCCCGCTATCCGTCTGCCGAGTGCCTCACCATTGGCTCCGTATTCATCGAGTGCTCCAATCAGTTCCGGTCTGACACCGCGGTCTTCCATGCCAAGCCTTATCCGCTCGGCATCCTGCCGGACCTTGGGGAGACCACGGGATTCCAGGTTTGCAATGTAGGTGACGTTTGCTGCAGGACAGGTATCTCTGAGTGCCAGCAGTTCATCGGCAAACATGTAGGCAGTCTCTTTCTTGGCGTTCATGATCGCGACACCTTTCATACCGCTGCCGGCACACCCAGCCAGCCGTTGTGCAACCATATGTTTCAGGTCGCCTCGGGATGGCTCGATATAGGGTTTGCAGGCTGCCCCGCGAAGACGTTCCACTTCATTTGCAGCGGCAAGGAGATACTTCTGCCGTTCAAGTTCTTCCTGCGAGATCCATCCCGCTTCAGCGGCAGGTTCAAGGGTGGCGATAACACCCTCGATATTTTCAGGATAACCTGCATGAATATCGATGGAAATGGTGGGGGTGGTGATCCCCGCTGTACTGACTGCCGATTTGAGATCTTCACCGATAATCATGGAGACACAGGTTCCAACGACCGCCATCCTCCGGGGTGAAAAGTGTGTTTCAGCATACTGGAGCACTTTTTCGAGCGGCTGCTGTCCGCCGAATATGAACTCATGATCAGCAAGCGAAGTAGTGAGCACCCTCATGCCGTCCTCCTCGAGCAGCCGGGCATGCTTGAATGAACATCCTGAAGGGCCGTGGAGAATAGCAACATCCACCTCGAGGTCACGTGCTGTATAGAGTGCCGCAACAATTGAACTCGGTCGTGGTTGCATATACTTCATGGCAGACTCATCTCCAACTCTTTACAGCGAGGACAATACTGCCCTCGCGGGTTATGGCGGTTGCCAGCGCCTTTCCCTCATCAAACGATGAACACCGGAACACCTGGATACCTTCCGGCACCTGCACTTGGTCATAAGAATTGCCGACCAGGATGACCTGGGAAGGGCATACCTCACGTAGGGTATCTTCTACATCCGCAACCGGAAAACCTTCACAAACCGCTCCCGGCTCCTTTCCGATCACCAGGACAAGCGTTTTTTTTCCGGTCAGCTGCCGGGCATATGTAACTGCGCTGATAGTGGTCAGGCCCGTTGTCCCGGAATTGGCATTATCAACAATCAGGATATCCCCCAGCCATGCGGCCGACATGCGCCCTTCGATTGCCTGGAACGATGAGAGCCCCCGGGGATCATACCCAAGGAGGCAGCCTGCCGCAGCTGCGAGCATCAGGGGAGTCCGGTATCCCTCAATGAGAAGAAGACGGTTGTGAAATTCCCCTGCTATTCCTTCAAACCGGTACGTGCATATGTCACCATCAACAGAAATCATCTCCTCAACCTTGAGCGTTCCCGGTGTATCAATTCCGGGCGCAACCAGTAGCCGTGGCATCCCCTGGCCAGAACGGATTTTTTCCTGGAGAGCATGACGCATACCGCCGGCAAAGAGATAATCATCTGCAGAGGTTATGATACCCAGGTCACCGGATCCCGATAAACCCAGAGACTCTTCAGCAATCAGCCACCCGCCTATTCCGGCCGCCTCCCGTGCTGCCGGGACAAGGGATGCAGGGGTAATACTGCTCTTCCAGAGGAGAGTCTGTTCGGGATAACGGTACGTGCCGCAGGATGTAAGGAGGATCCCAGGAATTTTGATGACAGATGCGAGAGCGAATGCCGTTGTCGTCTTTCCTCTCGATCCGGTTATCTCCACCATGGGTGACGGACGCTTGGCTCCAAGTATCCACCGTACTGCCTGGTGATGCGTGATGACCGGTATGTCCAGCAGCCGAAGGAGCGGGTGGGAGGGATTCAGATGGACGGGGGCAATGGCCAGGTCATATATCCTGGCTGAAGCACTACCGGGATCCAACCCGGTCTTTCCCCGATAAACATCGGTAATATCAACAAAATGGCCCTGTTCACGGAGGAACCGGGCAATTTCCATTCCTCCGTGGATTGTATCAAGGACGAGGATTCTCATGAAGGATTATAAGGTTGAGAGCTCCCGTTCAGCATTCTTTACCATGAGATTGGCAAGCAGGGGGTCGCTCCCGATAGGATCCGCGTAGAGGAGGGGGATGGTTTTCCCGTTCAGTGCAAACTGCCCTTTCTTCTCTCCTTCAGGGAGACCGAGGATACCAGGAATATCCTTGACGATATGCACACCTTTGGCAAGGAAGAGGGGGACAATAACGAGAACATCGATTGGTTCCTTCCGGAACTCATTGAGGGAGTCCTCTATCGTTGGAGTGTTCATATTCATGAATCCGCATTTAACAATAAAATCAGGGTAATCCCTTGCGATGAGTGCCGCGGTCTCTTCGACGAGTTCTTTATTATAGGGAAGCTTGCTCCCGTGGCCGACCAGTAAGATGCCCTTCCTGCTCATATACTAGTATATAATACGGCAGAACGTAAAACGGTTACCAATTTTTCCTCCGGATGAAAAAAGATGACCCGTGCACTGAATCCGGAAATATCTCTGTGCAAAGGCTTTTCAGGTACAGGTATTTCGGGCATGAGATTCCAACGCTTTATATCCACCGACAATGAATAA
Source organism: uncultured Methanoregula sp. (assembly GCA_964353765.1). Lineage (GTDB taxonomy): Archaea > Halobacteriota > Methanomicrobia > Methanomicrobiales > Methanospirillaceae > UBA9949. The sequence goes on from CAYGWN010000042.1 coordinate 11,422, forward strand.
TGTAAGCAATTCCGTGTAATTCCGGCTCCCGGTAAATGAGTGCACACTATGCATGCTACAGATTCTTCTCAACGGTTTGGAATCGTCCTCAATAACAGGGTAGTCCGGACTCCTGTGGCAATCGCATCCATGGCTGGGTGGGTTGATGCGCCGTATGTTCTGGCACGGCGAGATCATGTCGGGGCAGCATTCATCGGGGGATATTCCATCGATGAACCCACCATGAAGGCAGCCCGGGAGATGACAGCTCAGGGGAGAAAGGAATTCCTCTACGATGATCCCGTGGAAGAGCTTTCTGCCCAGGTCACGCGACTCGAAGAGAGTGGCGTGGTGACCGGTCTCAACCTGAGGGGGAGTGCTCCGGAATCCTACGAGGCAATTGCCGAGATATTCGGAGAAAGGGTCATATACGAGATAGACGCCCATTGCCGCCAGGAACCAATGATAAGGGTAGGGTGCGGGGAATTTTTCCTGCACCATCCTGACAGACTCATGGATACCATAAAGGCGCTTAAATCTACAGGAGCAACCGTCTCGGTAAAGATACGCGCCGGGGTTCACCATGATGATCGGATCCTTGCAAAAGAACTGTGGCGGTCCGGGGCCGATATCATTCACGCTGACCTCATGGACTTCGGCTACCAGAAACTCCGCCAGATCCGGAACAGCTCACCCCTCTTCCTCATTGCGAACAATTCCATTACCAGCTTTGAGCGTATGAAAGAGATGTTCTCTCATGGGGCAGATATGGTCTCCCTTGCCCGGCGCTCTGACGAGCGTACGCTGGCCGGACTGGATGCTGCCATTACCAGATACTCCGATGAACATGGCTGGTATAACGCTCCCAAGCAGCTCTGCCGGGGCGGTGATATCAGGGCACTCTCGTTCTGTTGCATGCCCGTCAAGAACTGCCCCCTGCTGCCTACCCTTGAGAGAATCGGGATGACACGGGATGAATACATTGCCCTCAAGATGGAATCGGTGAAAGGTACACCCCTTGAAGAAGGGAAGCAGACCTGTTTTGGAAGTCTCTCCTGGTGCTGCAAAGACAGTTCACCCTGCATGTTCCGTGACCTGACCATCAGGCAGGTTGGCCTTACGAACCCCGATTACATGCGCCTGAAATGCGAACTTGCTACAAAACTGATAAAAAAAATCTTCAATGACCGAAACTACGATAACCCGGGCTGAGCGGGCTCAGCTCGCCATGATGCTTGAAGTCTGTGCATTTCCCAAACCCGGAAATGTCGACCGGTGTCACGATTATGCGACGACCCGGCTTGAGCATTTCCTGGCCTCAGCCATTCTGGTACGGCCTGCACTGGAGCGGGCTGAACAGGCGGGCAGGGGAATAGGGAACATCATCCTCGAGGCAGTGAAGCTCACTAGCGGGCATTCCGGGGGGAACACCCATTTCGGGGCCTATATCCTCCTTATACCCCTGGTTATGGGTGGTGATATTGCTGGGGCAGACCGGCTGGTGAGGGAGACTACGGTGGATGATGCAATCCAGTTTTACCGGGCATTCGGAGAGACCCGGGTCAGGGTTCTATCCGGAGACGAGCTGGATGTGGACGATCCCTGTGCCATTGAGGAGCTGAAGGTACGGCAGATGACGCTCTTTGATGTCATGCTCTACTCAGCAAAGAATGACATGGTAGCCCGTGAATGGATCAACGGGTTCCAGCTCACACGAAAGGGAGTAGATCTCCTCTTCTCTCATGGACCCGGCCCTGAATCTGTTTCGATGACCTTTCTCGATCTCCTTGCCACTGAACCTGATACCTTTATTTCAAAGAAACACGGGAAGGATGCAGCATGGGAAGTGATGCAGAAGGCACAGGATGTCAGGCAGGGCTTCAGGGACCTTGTTGCATTTGATCAGGAATGCATCAATACCGGTATGAACCCTGGTTCCATCGCAGATATTATCATTGCCTCAATCTATATCGCTCTTGGAGAGGGATGGATCTGGGACTGCTGAGAGAGGGTATCAACGAAGTCATCGCCTCGACATACCAGAATGCTGCTCCCATGGGGATCATATTCCGCAACGATGAGGCACGTATGGTGGTTTACCGGGGAAGTCATACGGCCGGCCGGATTGAGGATCACGGATGGATCGTAGCCAATTTCATCTTTGACCCGGTCCTTTATGTTCGGACGGCATTCGAGGATCTTCCTTCTGAATATTTTCTTGACGAGGAAGCAGGCGGTCTGACCATACAGCGACTGAAGGGCACCGAAGCATGGGCTGCTTATAAAGCGATCATTGAACGCAGAACGAAGGAGACACTGGTAATCAGGCTCTCTCTTCTGAGGGAAGAGATCTTATCACCGGTAATTCACCCGGTTAACCGGGGATTTACCAGCCTCATCGAGGCCACGGTTCATGCCACACGATACCAGATCGCGGCCAGTCCTGAACTTCTTGGATGGATCGAGCATCATGCAGCTATCATCAGGAAATGTGGGGGCAACAGGGAGCAGGAGGCCCTGCAGCTCTTATATTCATTCCTCAATAAAATTTTGAGAAATCCCGGATGATTGTTCGATCTCTCACTTTTTTTCCGGTCAAGAAACGTCGGCTGGCAGACTGGATACCCCCAAAGATTGCAGGATTACCTGTCAGCAGACTCGGGGAACCGGGTCACCTATCGGGGGCTCGATGAACCGCTCTCCTCCAACAATCGTCTCCATAATCACATGAGCGCCCTTTTCCACTCTTCCGATGATAGCTGCATCATGCCCGTAATGATGCGCCTTTAAGGCTCTCATCACATTTGCGGCCTCCTCTTCCGGAACACCCATGATCACCTTCCCTTCATTGGCCACCTGGAGCGGGTCGATACCGAGCATTCCTGAAGCACTCTTTACACTCTTCCGGATCGGGAGGGCGTCTTCGGATATCCTGACAGATACACCACTCTTTCTGGCCATCTCATTGACAGCGCTCGCAAATCCACCCCTTGTAGGATCTTTCATGGCATGGATGGTACCTGCGGCAAGTGCCTTTTCTACGAGACCCCAGAGAGGGGCTACATCTGATCTGATCTGTTCACCGAATCTGATCCCTGAGCGTTCGGCCATGATGGCAATGCCGTGATCACCGAGCGTCCCATTGACAATTATAAGATCACCTGGAACGAGGCCCCGGTCTCTGATGATGGTATCAGCAATACCAATACCCGCAGTATTAATGGCAATCCCGTCAAGTGCGCCCCGCTCCATGACCTTCGTATCCCCCGTTACCAGGCTTGCCCCGCATTCTCCGAGAGCCTCGTTCATGGACCGGACAATTCGTTCCAGGTCAGAGATGAGGAACCCTTCTTCAATGATCATCCCGCATGAAAGAGCGATCGGGCGGCCGCCCATCATCGCCAGATCATTGACTGTCCCGCAGACAGAAATTCTCCCGATATCGCCCCCTGGAAAAAATATCGGCCGGACCACATGCGAATCAGTAGTAAAGACGATGTTTGTTCCATTCACAGGGATTACGGCACCATCATCAAGCGACTCAAGACCTATCCCACCGGCAATTCTCGTATCAAACCTGGTGAGGACCGAGAGGAGTTCCGCCATGACCTCGCCACCGGCTCCATGCATCAGGTTAACTTTCATGCATCCACAACCTCAATCTCGATGTGTCTGACAACAATTTCCTTTCCCTTCACGAGTTCTGGGAGAGCACCGCAGCGCGGACAGACAAATCGCTCATTTCCGGTATAGCCACATGAGCAACGTGTTTCAGGAGTGATGACCATGCACTCGAGTCTGGCGTTCTTCATCAGGGGGTCCTCCCCGACAAGCGTATCGAACAGGAAGGAGACCTGCTCGGGATTGACCATTGCCATCTCGCCGATATCAACACAGACTTTCGTTACCGAATCGGCCTGGTGATCAAGAGCAGCCTTTCGTGCGGTGGTGTAGAGATCATAAGCAATGGCAAATTCGTGCATAGATTCCCTGCGATGGTAGTGGAGATCAATATCTGTTCCTGCACAGAAACCGGAATAGTGCCCGGAATCTGCCAGCAGAGATCATCGTGTCATTATTTATCTGCAGGGATTGCAATAAACCATCGCTTCTATGACAAAACGTCGAATCTGGGAATTATTGATATAGTTGTGGTCATGAAAAGTACGAGCAATGGGGCCCGGGATCCTTGAATTTCTTTTCCATATTGAACAAAATTTTCCCCTCCTCATCGATAAGTACGGTTTTTTTACCTATGTTATCCTGTCCATTATTATCGTATTTGAGACCGGGCTCGTGATAACCGTGTTTCTCCCCGGTGATTCGCTCCTCTTTGTAGCAGGAGCGAGTGCGGCAGCCGGACTGCTCAGCCTGAGCTGGCTTATCTTCTTCTTCTTCCTGGCCGCTGTTGCCGGTGACACCCTCAGTTACTGGATAGGCCACAATATCGGGATAAAAGTCCTGCAGGACAGGTTCCCGGATCTGGTAAAAAAGGAATACCTCAAGCGTACCAACAGGTATTTTGCACGGTTTGGTGGAAAAACCATCTTCATCGCCCGGTTCATCCCGGTTATCCGTACCTTCGCACCGTTTCTTGCAGGAGTGGGAGCGATGCAGTACCAAAAATTCTTTATCTTTAATATCCTGTCAGCAATCGCCTGGTCGGTTACCATCACTTCTCTTGGGTATCTTTTCGGTCTGCACCCGTTCATCCGGGAACACATCACCTGGTTTATCTATGGGATGGTGATCCTCATCCTGGCAACCGTTCTCGTTATTGTTACAGCCCTGGTCAGGGATTTTATCCGGAATAAGGATGCAGGGGGAGAAGAAAAGGGAAATGCCGGATGATCATATCAACAGGTATGGGTAATGGTCAGCCCGTCGTTGTCTATCTTTGTTTCAACCGCAATGTGTAATCCAAGGTCATGCACTACTCCCTCAACGTAATCCCGCTCCTTACCGGTAATGATGGATATGGACGGACCGACGGAACTCATGCCCACGAATTCGAGACCAGCTTCGCGGAGCCTGCTCATATAATGGTAAATCTCAAAACTGTGATGTTCTACCTCAGCCCGCTTTGAACCACGAAACTCAATCTCCCAGATGATATCTCCCATCCGTTTGAGATTATCCTCCTCGATGGCTGGGATGAGGTCCATCAGAACCATATAGGTTTTTAATTCCCGGTCACGGTAATCAAGGACCCGTGCCTTGTTCATGAGGAGGTCAAACTCCCTGGTTCCTGCAGATGAGATATCACTGGGGGGAATGACGACAAAGACAGTTTTCCCACGGGCGAACGGGTGGTGGTACGCAAGGGTCAGCTCATCACCCATGATAGCCATACCCCCATGAGTACTTACCGCAGGACCCACGCCGGTTTCAAATCCGAAAGCGACATTTCCGTCAGCCGTCTCCTCGACATAATTGTTGCCAATAATCTTCCTGAGCTGATCAGAAGAGAGCGGTGAACCGACCAGGTGGTTCAGGGCATGGGCCAGTGAGATCATGATCGTACTTGTTGAGCCGAGACCCACATGCTGGTGCTGGTGATCCTGTGCCCTGATGGAAAATCCCCCCTGATAACCGGTAATCACCTTGAATACCTGGACAAAATGGCGTATGAGGTCCGGCCGTGAATAGTCGATTTCAAGCCCTGATGAAAGGCAGCGGGCTTCAACACTGCAATAGAGCTGGAGTGCAAACCCGACTCCCCCCCCTCCCGGCCGTGCAGGGGCAAACCGGTTCATATCAAGTACGGTCAGATGGATCCGCGCCGGAGCGCGGACCATCACTGTTCCCTGAAGAGGCGTGAGGGTATACTTTTTATCGAGTCCCAGGGTCCTGACTTTTTCTCCGGGTTTGAATGAGGAAAACTCATACTCAACAAGGTCAAGGTCTCCTCCCCTTATCTTCATGACAGCCATGACGATTTCTCCGTTCCTGACCAATCATACACGGTCAAAAAATATGTTCTTGCCGGTGGCACTGACCGGAATACCGTATGCGACTGAGCACCCTGGGGGAAATCCGAGAGCGCGTGCAGCAACCCCGGTGGGGTATATCACCCGGTTGTTACGTCCTGCAGCGACGCAGTCGTTACCGCAGTACCGACAGCAATCCCGAGATCTCCATTTTGAGAAGGCAATTGGGCCCGGCAACAGGTGATCCCCGTGGGTCCCGGTTTCCCGAGGCGGAAGCCTATTGGAACAGGTATCATATCCGCACCCGGAACAGTTGATTCCGAGGGTCTCCTGTCCGCGGATACCAATGATGATACAGGCTGCTGATCCTGCTACATTTCCTGCATCCCTGATAAAAAAAGGAGGTATTTCTTCTCACCATAGTCCTTCATCTCAGCAGATAAGGATGCGAGAACATCTCCTGTTAGAAAACCCGTCACTCCTGAATCCATTCCCTTTGCCTTGGGGGCGGTCCGGGCAGCAAGGCCCCATGATTGATACAACGGTAAGGAGCCCGTCATGTTCATCCGGCATGATCGGAAGTGTGCGCTGAGCCGGAAAAGAAGATTTGGATCAGGACAAGGGTACCGATAGAAACCGTTATGTCTCCGGGTGAATACGGTTATGCGAGTAACTTTTCGTCCGGGCTGGAGGGACAAGTGGACGAACAAAAATAGGGTGTTTGCCGCCCTCTTTCCTTCATGCACCGGAGAGAATAAGAACAAGAGAGGCTTATCCACCATGGCTGTTCGAGAAATCCTTCCTGATATCTTCTGGATCGGTGCTATCGATTGGGACCGCCGGCTTTTTGATTCCCTGATTCCTCTCCCTGAAGGGACCAGCTACAATGCCTACCTGGTCAGGGGGAGTGAGAAGACCGCCCTTATCGATACCGTTGACCCGTCCAAAGAATTTGAATATGTCTGCAACCTTGTCAAGGCAGGCGTCGAGCGGGTCGATTATATCATCGTCAACCATGCCGAACAGGATCATTCAGGTTCGCTCCCTATGGCTGCCGAGCTCTTTCCCCAGGCACAGATTGTCGTGAGCGAGAAATGCCGGGATCTCGTTGTTCACCTCCTTGATATCCCCTCGGAACGGTGTCTCGTTGTGGGAGACCGGGAGACCCTTTCACTCGGAAATAAGACCCTTGAATTTATCATGGCGCCGTGGGTCCACTGGCCTGAGACCATGCTCACCTTTGCCCGGGAAGACCGGATACTCTTTTCCTGTGATCTCTTTGGATCTCATATCGCTACCAGTGACCTATTTGCCAAGGATATCCCGGCCGTATACCGGTCTGCCAAGCGTTATTATGCAGAAATAATGATGCCGTTCCGGCAGGTCATCGGGGAGCATCTACAGAAGCTTGCATCGTATGATATCGGGATCATCGCCCCCAGTCACGGTCCCCTCTACCAGCCCCCTGATCCCATCATCACCGCCTATGCTGACTGGACCTCGGATAATGTCTCGAACAGGGTGGTCATTATCTACGTGAGTATGCACGGGAGTACCGAGAAGATGGTCAGTCACCTTGCCGGCGCGCTTATAGAGCGGGATATCCCGGTGACGATCTTCAACCTCGCGGCATCTGATCTTGGCGAGATCGCCATGTCCCTTGTCGATGCAGCAACTCTTGTCATCGCAACCCCGACATTGCTCTTCGGCCCTCACCCATTGGCAGTCAATGCGGCGTATGTTACCAATCTGCTTCGACCAAAGGTAAAGTACGCAGCCGTCATCGGGTCTTACGGCTGGGGAGGCAATACGGTCGAAATCATCAGGGGGATGCTCAACCGGCTCAGTATCGAGATGCTGGATCCGGTCTACGTGAAGGGGATGCCGGATTCCCGCAGCCTGCGTGATCTTGAGGCGCTGGCAGACCGGATTGTGATCAGACACCGTGAGATAATCAGCCCCCCATCACCACAAACCTGAAGATATCCTGGGATGGCCCGGCAGAAAACGTCAGAACGTATGAACGAAATCTCCCCCTTCCATGAAGTCCTGGCATCGGTGCCCGGTTTGTATATTATCGGAGTTGCAGGAGATAGCGGCTCAGGAAAGACAACATTTACCGGGATACTGCGGCATCTTTTTGGCGACCGACTGGTATCCACAATATCGCTGGACGATTATCACATTCTTGACCGCGAGGAACGAAGAAAGCGCCACGTGACGCCCCTGGCCCCTGAGGCAAACAACCTTGAAGGCCTCTCCCGTGACCTCCGCTCCCTGAAGGCCGGGAGATCCATTGATAAAATGGTTTACAATCATTCCACAGGGATCATCGAGGGGCCGGTTGAGTTCAGCCCATCCCGGATTCTCATCCTTGAAGGTCTCCATACCCTCTATACCGCAGAACTCCGCGAATGCCTTGACTTCTCCCTCTATGTCGATCCGGCACAGGATGTAAAAAGGGAGTGGAAGATCAAACGGGATACCGGTAAGCGGGGTTACTCTGAGCATGAGGTTATGGATGAGATGAGGATAAGACAAGCGGATTATTACCGGTATATTGCGCCCCAGCGCGAAGTCGCAGGAGCCATCGTTCATATCGATTTCTCCCGTTTCGGGAGAGATGCCGGCTGGATAAGCAATATTTACCGGACTTCGCTCTTTCTGAATCCTGTGCCTGAAATATCCGGACCGGCCGGTTTCAGCATTGGACTGTGCCTCCTTTTTTCGATGGAGGCATGCCCGTTCTCCCTTGAATACACGCACCAGGTGCTCGGGACCCGGAGGATGGCGGTTCTCACCGCTGACGGTGAATTCAACCAGCAGTTCATCAGGTCGTTTGCCCTTTCCATGAAAGAAGAGACCGGGGTCAATCCCTCCCTGGTGTTTGGTGAACGTCCCTGCCTCACGCCGGGCGATATTATTCAGCTTATCCTCTGCTGGCGGATACTACAGGATATTCTTTCCCGGGCTTGAATACCCCCCAGCCAGAATTGCACTCAGCCGGGAAAAAATAATCATAAAAAACATCCACCCTTAAGTGATGGGCAGGATCTCTTACTTTTCAACAGTCTTTGCTGAACTCGGGGGAATGCTGGCCTTTGTCAGTCCCCTTACCGCAGTCCCCCTCATTATAGCTCTTCTCTTCCGTGAATTTGCGCTCCTTCTTCCCATGGCCACCGTACCGGTCCTGCTTTTTGTTACAGGTTCGCTGCTGAACAGGCTTCCCCGGAAAAAAGAAGAGATCAGGCTTTCATCCGCAATGTGCTCGGTTGCCCTGGTCTGGCTCGGATTTGCACTGGTGAGCACGATCCCTTTTATCCTTGTTCTTGATCTTCCGTTCACCGATGCCCTGTTTGAGTGCATGGCCGGGTGGACCGGCACAGGGTTTACCCTGCTTGAATCATTCCGCCAGGTGCCTGAGACCCTGCTTTTCTGGAGGACCTACATGCAGTGGGTTGGGGGAATGGGGGTGATCGCCCTCTCCATCACCATGGCTGCAAGGGGGGGCCTGATCCAGTCCTCGCTCTTCCGAGCAGACAGCCGGTCAGAGCGCCTCCTCCCTTCAACCATCAATACCGGAAAGGATATCTGGGCGGTCTATATCTTCCTTACCCTTATCGGTATCGGGGTAATCCTGATCTCGGGAATACCTCTCTATGACGCTGTCACACTCTCGCTTTCCACCATTTCCACAGGAGGATTCATCCCTGTCCAGGGGGGAATTGCAGCTTATCAGAGCCCATCCCTTGCATACCTCCTCATCCCTGTTATGCTGCTCGGGTCAACCCCGTTTACCCTTTATTATATCTCATACCGGAAACGCAGGCTCTCTCTCCTTGGCAATGTACAGGTCAGACTCCTGCTGATCTTTCTTTTTGCCGGTGCGGCACTGGTGGCTGCCGATCTGTTTGTCACGAATAGTCTTTCAGTCGCAGAAGCGGCAGGGCAGGGACTCTTCATTACCGCTGCTGCCATCAGCACTACCGGATATCAGGGTATGAACCTTCATTTTTTCCCCGATGTGACAATCGTATTGCTCACGGTACTGATGTTTATCGGTGGATCATCAGAAAGCAGTGCAGGGGGCGTGAAACTTTCGCGGATTGCCATCGGATACCGGGGAATGGCCTGGTGGTTCAAGCGGGTGTTCGTCAGGACGAAAGTGCTGGTGCCCTTCAAGTATAGCGGAGAGAAGATACCGGATAGTGTTGCCGAACCCGAGATATCAAAGAACATGCTGGTTATCATTCTCTCTGTCCTGACCGTCTTTGTTGCCGTTATGGTAATCCTCCAGTTTCATCTCACCTCCTTTGCTGTGTCCGAACTGGTCTTCGATGTCGTTTCAGGCCTGAGCTGCTGCGGGTTGAGCACCGGATACGTATCGCCAGGGATGCCGCTGGCATCAAAATGGGTCTTCATCCTCGTTATGTGGATCGGGCGGCTCGAAGTCATCCCGGTTATTGTACTCTTTATCGGAATATTCAGAGGACACTCATGAATTGGAATCAAGTAAACTGGTGTAAACTTCAGAATAGCATATATTGATTCCCGCCTATTCTTTACTAATGAAACAGATAGCCCTGTACGGGAAGGGCGGTATCGGAAAATCCACGACCTCAGTAAATATTTCAGCAGCGCTTTCTGATATGGGACTTGATATTCTCCAGATTGGATGTGACCCGAAACGGGACAGTACCCGGATGCTGATGAGAGGACGACTAATCCCCACGGTTATGGATCAGGTCAGGGAGCGGGGGGACCGGGCTGTAATGCTTGATGATGTGGTATATACCGGTTACGGGGGTATCCGGTGCGTCGAGGCAGGCGGCCCGGAACCTGGCGTAGGTTGTGCCGGAAGGGGAATCATTGCTACCTTCCAGATCCTCGAACGGCTCAGTGCGCTCCATGGTGACGTTGTGGTTTATGACGTGCTTGGGGATGTTGTCTGTGGTGGTTTTGCAATGCCGATGCGGGAGGGATATGCCCAGGAGATATACCTCGTTACTTCTGGCGAGCTCATGTCTCTGTATGCCGCGAACAATATCTGCAAGGCAATCAAGCGCCTGTCCGGTAGAACCCGCGGTATCTGCCGGCTCGGCGGGGTGATTGGAAACGGGAAAAACCTTGACCGTGAAGAGGAGCTTATCACCTGTTTTGCCGACCGGATAGGAAGTGCCCTGACCGGATTTATCCCCCGGAGTCAGATCGTGCAAATGGCAGAGCTGAATAAAAAGACGGTGATAGAATATGCCCCGGAATCCTCCCAGGCTTCTGTTTACCGGCAGCTTGCCGGAACGATCCTCGAAAATGCCCGTCTTGATATTCCTGAGCCACTGGAGATGGAGGAACTCGAGTCCCTTGCATATGAATTCTTATCGGACTGAAGGGTGCACTCTGACCGGGGCACTCTCGGTTACGACAGCTATTAAAGATGGTATAACCCTCATTCACGGCCCGGAAGGGTGCGCACACCATAATTCCTCCCTCCTGCACGCCCTCATGGTTGATTCTGGACGGCTCTTCGCCCCGGCTATCCTGTCCACCTCACTCACCGAGACAGAAGTTATTTTTGGGGGTGAGGAGGCACTTGAAGATACCATCAGCCGTGCGGCAGCCTCTGAACCCGGTGTGATCTGTGTACTCACTTCATGTGTCTCGGCTGCGATCGGTGATGATGTCCGGGCAGTCTGCAGGGATTTTTCCCATCTCCCGGTTGTTGTCGTACCAACAGGGGGTTTTCTCGGAGGTGGTTTTTCACAAGGCGTTGAGGAAGCCCTCATGGCGTTATCAGATTTCGGCGAGATGGGAGAAAAGACCGGCAGTGTCACATTAATCGGTGAAAAGAATCTGGAATATGAGGTTGAGGCGAATTACCAGGAGGTCTCCCGTCTCCTCTCCCTTCTCGGGGTTTCTATAGAGCTCAGGTTCGTGCGAAATATTACTGCCACGGCAATGAAAAAGCTGGGATCATCATCGGTCAACATCCTCCGTGATCCCTCTTTAATCCGTGTTGGCAATTTCCTTGAATCCCGGTTCGTTATCCCGTTCATTCCGGGTTTTCCTGTGGGTCTGGAAGAAACCCTGGTATTTCTTGAAACTGTCGGGAAAACTCTCGGTATAGACAGCAGCCGGGCGGCTGCTGCTGAAAAAGAGAACCAGCGCCGTCTTATCGGGTCGTTTCACAATTTCCATGGGAGGGTACTCTCTCTAGGAGGTAATGGACCGCCGGATCAGCCGGTATTCAAAGAATTGGAGCAGATATTTGATATCTCTTTTGAGGACCATGGGAAGCCTGTACCGATTCCGGATCCCCTCCCGGTGGGAACGTCCGGGCTTTCCCGCATGCTGCACCGCTGGAGGCGGATATGTCGTGAATGACTGCATGAATCCCCTCTGGCCCTGTGCCATGACCGGTGCAGTCTCCTGTCTGGCAGGAATCAGGGGGATGGGGGTAATTATTCATGGTTCGAGCGGTTGTTACTATTACCCGGCAACCATTCTCCGAAGAGAACTTCACTGCTCATTCCTCATTGAAGAGGATATTATATTTGGTGCTGCTCAACGGCTGAGAGACCTCATTTCGGAAATTCGAAGCCAGTACAAAACTATTGCAGTCGTGCAAACCTGCACACCTGCAATCATCGGCGATAATATCGAAGATTTTCCTGGCATGCAGGACATCATCATGGTTGACAGTCCCGGTTTCCTTGGAACGTTTGAGGATGGCTACCTGCATGCTCAAGAATTACTTCCGGTCTCTGTTGATCCGGGCAAAAAAGGAGTGAACCTTGATGGCATCAACCTCATCGATCCTTTCTCATCAGGCAATACCATGGAAGCTGTCCGCATTGTCACGAATGCAGGGATACCCATAGCGGCAGTTTTTTCATCGTGCCCTCTTGAACATCTCTCTGGCATACCACCGCGAACGGTATCTGCAAATCCTGATCTTTCCGGTACGTGGGGTGAAAATAGCGGATCGCTTCTTGGAATAGACCAGACCACGAAAACCATTGTGGATCTCACAGAACGTGAAGGTTACGGAAATCCGGATGAAATCCTGAAAGAAGCTGCGATTGCGGAACAGCAGATTATCCGGTCATGTGATAAATACCTCCAGCGCTTTGATCCTCCATCAGTAGCACTTTTTGGAGGTTTCTCCTATGTGGTCTTTGCTGCCCGCTTGCTTGAGAAGTACCTTGATGCCTCTCTTGTCTGTATCGGTTCCCGTAACCGGCCACGGCCGTCACGCTTCAGAGTTGCCGCTACAGGCTCACTTACTATGGTCAGAGACCTGATCGAACAGGATCCTCCCGACCTGATCCTTGGATCATCATTCGAGCGGACGATCTGTCCATCTGTAGCATTTGTTCCCTTCACTTATCCATTACGGGGTATGGTAAGACTCCGGGCACGCCCCCTGGCGGGTATCCAGGGGGAACTTGCTCTCATAGAAGAGGTACTCAATGCCTGCATTGACCGGACAGGGCACGGTCCGGATGAATATGCCGACCCTTCTGCTGATTTCCAGGCGCTCGGTAAATAAACACAGACGGGGAATTTTCACTTTCACTCCGCGCACATTGAACTCTTTTATACCCTGTTCACCGGACATAGGTATAGGAAGGGATACTTATATGATGACGCGGGCAGGATACATCCAGCTGAACCGGCGACCGGTAATCGATGAGGATGGTATACCGCGGGATGTCATCGAGATACATGTCTGCAGTACACGGTTCTGCATCCGTATTTCTGAGCTTCGCTGTTCCCTCCAATCCGGGTCTCCTGCCCGGGTTGAAAAACTCAAGTGGAACTGGATGGCATATATTGGCGGTGTTGCCGGCTTTGCTCGGATTTCAAAATCGGGTAAAGCCCTCAATATTGATCTCACCAATGGTGAACGGTTCACGGTTGCACGTGATGCACTCCAGGCTGTTCTCGGTAAACGGGAGCGTTTTGCTTCCGTAGCCGTCCTTCCGCCACTGCTAATAACGACCCCGGTCAGAAACAGACTCCTAACCGATTACTACCCTCATTCCTCATTTGAGGGTTACAATCTGGATGAAGGGAGAAGGGTTCCGGCTTAGCCCGGATAATCACCGGCTTGATTATTCCTTGATAATACACCGGGATATATAATCGCCGACTGCAGACGTTGTCGCTGATCCTCCCATATCTCTGGTAACAATACCGTCAGCAATCGCTTTCTCAATAGCCCGCAGGACAGCCCCAGCTGCCTTGTGCTCTCCGAGGTGATCCAGCAGCATCGATCCAGCCCAGATGGTAGCAATAGGGTTTGCAATCCCCAGGCCTCTGTATTTCGGGGCAGAGCCATGGATAGGTTCAAACATTGATGTACCATCAGGATTTATATTTCCTCCCGGTGCAAGGCCCAGCCCGCCCTGGATCATGGCCCCGAGATCAGTGATAATATCACCGAACATGTTCGGTGTGACAACCACATCAAACCATTCGGGGTTCTTGACAAACCACATGGTTATCGCGTCTACAAAAGTGAATTCAGTAGTCACATCGGGGAATTTTTCTGCCTGCTCGGAAAAGACCTCCCTCCAGAGCCCGTACATATCGGAAAGGACATTTGCCTTGTCAACAGAAGTAAGCTTCTTTTTCCTCCGACTGGCAAGGTCGAAAGCATAGGAGATGACCCTTCGTGAACCTTCCCGGGTGATGATACCGATCTGGTATGCAAGCTCCTCGGCATCGGAACTGATGTCAAGACCAAATTCTGCATGGTAGAGCTCCCGCTCCACAGAGAGGGTTTTCTTCTGGGAACCCCTGAACCTGGACCCTATCCCAATGTAAAAATCCTCGGTGTTCTCCCTTACAACAACAAAGTCAATGTCCCGTGGTCCTTTTCCTGCGAGGGGAGTCCAGACACCGGAAAGCATTTTGATCGGTCGAAGATTCACGTACTGGTCAAAATGGAACCGGATCCGAAGCAGGATTCCTTTCTCAAGAATTCCCGGAGTGACACGTTCATCACCGATGGCCCCAAAGTATATAGCCGGAAATTTTCCCAGTTCGCATAATTCCTCATCGGTGATCAGTTCACCGGTCTGGAGATACCGGTCAGCGCCAACCGTAAATTCATGCCAGTCGATATCAAACTGGTATCTCTCCCCCGCAGAATCGAGAACTTTTTTCCCTTCCTGTACGATTTCTGGGCCAATCCCGTCTCCACCTATCACTGCGACCCTGTACATGTCTGCACCTCTTCAAGGTTCCGGGCATAGGCAACGAGGCCTCCGGCGTTGATGATATCCTGAAGGAACCCGGGTACCGGTTCAGTCAGGTACTCCTTACCCCTGTATTCAATGGTATGCTGGTTCAGGTTCACCGTTACATCGGCACCGTCCGGTATTTCATCTGCCCGTTGACATACCAGGGGAAGAATCCCGACATTCACTGCGTTTCGGTAAAAAATCCGCGCAAATGACCGGGCAATGATGATCCCTACTCCCGATCCGATAAGAGCGAGAGGGGCATGCTCACGCGATGAGCCACATCCGAAGTTCCGCCCGGCTACCACGACATCCCCCTTTCTCACGTCCCCGGCAAATTCATTCCGGATACCCTCAAAGGCGTATAATGCAAGCACTGCCGGATCATTATGTATCAGGTATCGTCCGGGAATGATAGCATCGGTATCAATATTGTCACCGAATTTCCATACCCGCATGTTTACACCTCTCTCGGGTCCGTGATCTGCCCATACAGAGCACTTGCTGCTGCTGTTGCAGGGGAGCAGAGGTAGACACTGGCCTCAGTACTCCCCTGTCTCCCCCTGAAGTTCCTGTTGGAGGTGGATAGGGAGACCTCCCCGGGAGCCAGCAGTCCGAATGCCCCCCCCATGCAGGGACCGCAGCAGGGTGCCTCGACCAAGGCCCCGGCAGAGACAAACCGCTCTATCAGACCTGCTCGGAGTGCCTTGAGGTATTCATCCCTTGAGGCCGGGATAATGATGACCCGTACCGAATCCGAAAATATCCTGTCAGAAAGCACCTCTGCTGCTTCAGCCAGGTCTTCAAATCTTCCATTGGTGCACGAACCGATGAAGACCTGATCCACCCGGGTTCCCGTGACATCTTCCACCGGGACCACCTGGTCGACATTGTGGGGAATAGCTACCTGGGGTGAGAGTTCGCTGACATCATATGTTCGCCGGCCGGCATATTCAGCATCCGGGTCACTCGTGAGATCGACCGGCGTTACTGCCCGTCTGCCCTCAATGTAGCGGTAGGTCGTCATATCCGGGGGAACAATACCAGCTTTTGCACCCATCTCAATGGCCATATTGCAGAGGGTCATCCTGCCATCCATTCCCATACCTGATATTGTCTCCCCGGCAAACTCTATTGCCTGGTATGTCGCGCCATCGGCGCCGATATCACGGGTTATGGCGAGAATGAGATCTTTTGCCCCCACCCTCCAGGGGAACTTCCCACTGACTTCTGTCCTGATACTTTCGGGTATCCTGAAATAGAGAGAGCCGAATTTCAGCACAAATCCCATGTCAGTTGATCCGATTCCTGTGGCAAACGCCCCGGAGGCCCCATACATGCAAGTATGGGAATCGGCACCTACGATGATCTCTCCGGGTGCGGCAAGCCCTTTTTCCATAACCACCTGGTGACATATCCCTTCATGGATATCATAATTTAAGATTCCCTGATCCTTCGCAAACATGCGCATGAATGCCTGGTTTTCTGCCGCAGCAATTGAATCCGCGGGGACCTGGTGGTCGAAAAGCATGATAACTCCCCGGGGATCAAAGACTTTCTCCCCTCCCATCTCGGAAAAATTTCTGATGGCAAGCGGACCGGTAATGTCATGAATCATCGCCCTGTCAACGGGAGCCATGACTACTTCACCGGCTCTGACCTTCCGGCCACATCGCGATGAGAAAATTTTCTCTACTATGGTTGCTCCCATGCCATTCTCATTAGAAATGGGAGATATGAGAATAAGCAAGTTGTGGAGGTAAGAAATATCGATCTGTCTGAAAAATTCCCGAATGCTTCGAAATTTTTCGCATTAAAAGATAATTATTTGAATTTCTCAAAGAAACAGATGACGGGTGATAAACATAAAGAAGAAATTTATCTTCCTGTCCATTGTTCTCATGCTGGTGGTGACCCTGTTCCCGGCTCCGGTCTTTGCCACGGATCCTTCCCTTTGCCCCGAAAGAACTCTTTCCGCATCAGGTAACGGGGAGATCAAGGTCACTCCTGATATTGCCAAAATAAGTGCCGGGGTCATGACCGAGAACCGGGATGTCAGGGTTGCACAGACTGAGAATGCGAAGATCATGGACTGCCTGATTAAGTCACTGACAGATTCTGGAATCGCACATGAGGATATCCAGGCTTCAGGATATTCCATCTATCCTGTCTATGATGATACAAGCCCGTTTGGGCAGAAGATCAGGTATTACCAGGTCGTCAACAGTGTCCAGATCACCATTCAGGATCTCAGCCGTGCGGGGGAGATTATCGACCTTGCTGTGGCAAACGGCGCCAACCAGGTACAATCCATCAGTTTCATGCTTTCTGAAGAAAAAGAGCAGGCATTGCGGGCAGAAGCCCTCACCCTGGCAGTGAAGAATGCCAGAGCTGACTCCGATACGGCTGCTCTTGCCACGGGTACAACCATTAGCGGTGTCCAGTCCATCACCGTTGGATTTGTCTATACTCCGATAGTTTATGATAACAGGTACATGAGTAGCGGAGAGATGAAAGCTGCCACGGTTCCTACACCTATAGAACCCGGCCGGATTTCAATCACAGCCCAGGTTTCAATTACCTATCTTATCCGGTGAACCTGTCCTGCACCACTTTTTTTTATCCTTACTCCAGACCGAATCTTTGCATCCTGCGACAGGCCAGCACCTTTAAAGACACCCTCATGATAACATATACACGATTTTGTCCATGGAACGGAGTATTGGCTTCAAGGAGAGGAGATATATTGAGGAACTTCGTATCCTTACCAAAGCCACCGCGCTGGATTGCGTCATCGATGAAAAATTCGAGCGGGTTATTTACATAATCAGACAGGGGGACATGGGACTGGCAATCGGGAAAAAAGGCGAAAATATCAGGAGAATGCAGAACGTTCTCGGGAAACGGATAGAGATGGTGGAATATTCAGGAGAACGCGATGAATTTATCGCCAATATCTTCAGACCCGTCCAACTCGCAAGGATTGAAAAGGAGCAGGAAAGCGGGAACCTGTTGGTATACCTTATGAAACGGAGTGACCTGGGGACAGCAATCGGAAAGAAAGGCGCTAATATTGAGAAAGCACGCCTCCTGATACGGAAATTCTGGAATGAGGAGCTGAGTGAACTGCGGGTCGATGAGGGAACAGCATGATCTCAATGTCTGTGCTCGATGAACTCTGGCAGGTGATCACGGACCGGTTAGTCAATCCAAAGGCATCGTCGTATATCTCAGGGCTGGTAAGTGGTGATAAAGGAACGGACCGGGCCCTTGAGAAGGTCGGAGAAGAAGCAACTGAGTTCATTATCGCCATCAAGAATGGCAATCATCAGAATATTATTTCCGAGGCAGCCGATCTCCAGTTTCATCTCCTGATTGCCCTGAAGGCCAACGGTGTTGAATTTACTGAAGTTCTCGAAGAACTCGGAAGACGCCGGAAGTGAGCTATCCTGCCAGATAGGAACCGATATCCATGAGGGACGGGAGTTCGTCGGACCTGATAGCAGAACTGCTCATGACTTCCTCGTTTATAAGTATATCGGCGTGACACCTGAGCCCGATTGCAATACCGTCACTTGGCCGGCAGTCCATGCTCAGTTCATGATGATCCTGTTCAAGAATCATATTTGCGTAGTATACCCCATCCTCGATTGCATCAATAACCAGAAATTTCAGCGAGATCTTAAAGCGTTCAAGAAATTCGACAAAGAGATCATGGGTAAGCGGACGGGGGGGGATCTCGTTATTCAGGGCGGCATGAATAGATAATGCCTCCCAGAGGCCGATATAGATGGGAAGGCAGGTATCATCTTCAAAGGAGAGAATGACCGCTGGTGAGGCGCCCAAATCTCCGACAGCCATATAGACGCCTTTTACCCTGCACTTCACCGGATCCATAGGTGAAGGATGATTGGTGCATCTGCACTTATAGGTTTGTTCAGCCGCTTCCCCGTGCCTCACGCTGGACAATAATGAGACTTGATATAAGACCGAGGATGATGTTGAGATAGAAGAGGATCGACCGCCAGAGGACGACCAGAATTCCAAGAATCGAAGAGTTCACAAATATCCCATAAAGGGAGGTGAACATAATCTCGGCAATTCCCGACGCCCCGGGGGTGAGGGGGATCATCATCACGACGGCAATGACCAGCTGGACAATGAGTGATTCAATATAGATGGGGGGCTGGCCCAGACCGATAAGGAGGAATGAGACGATGATGAATTCGCAGAACCAGAAGAGGGTGGTGAAGAGGAGGCCCCATACCAGTCCTCCCTTTCCATGACTCATAAAGTCAGAGAGGGTCTGGTGGAAGTTATCGACCTCGTGATCAACAGAGAGCGCAAACTTCTCGATCCTTTTACTCTCCCATTTCCTGGTGAAAATCCCTGAGCTGAAGTGGACGATCCTCTTGATCAGACCAGGATTCTTGACCGAATAGATGAAGAGTATCACAATCGCGGTGATGATAACCCATGATGCGTACATGAGATAGCTGAAGACTGAGCCGATTCGCTGCCATTCGCTGCCCAGCACCAGCATGAAGAACGCTCCGCCGATCCCAAGAACGATACCATCGAGAACACGCTCGGTAATTACGATGGCCGTTGCATCCCCCACCTTGACACCTGCCTTGTAGAGCTCGTGAATCCTGACGGGCTCACCCCCCGCCTGCGAAGGGGTAATTGCTGCAAGCAGCATGTTGGCAAAGACCAGATTGAGAGAATAGAGAAACCCTACCGGGTAGCCAAGGGACCTGCTCATGAACTTGATCCGGAGAGCCCAGAAACAGAGGGCGAGAAGGTGGGTAAGGACGGCAAGGAGGAGGAACTGAACCTTCAGCTGGCGGAGATACAGAACCGTTGAGGCGTCAACGGTAAAGTAGAGAACAGCAACCAGAACAACGGCTGAAAACCCAATCGAGATCCAGAGCCATTTTTTTTGCGTTCTGTCCATTAAAGCAATCCTCACCCTCTGTTTCAGAATTCATTAGAGGTTACAGTGCATAGTATAAACACTTTAGGAAGAAGGTGATCTGCTAAATCGTGAATAGTTCGCGGTTTCCGGTTATCCTGAAAAGCCCTGCCCGGACACCAGCATCAAGCCATCCGAACCCATAACTGTATGCTGCAAGGGCAGCATCCTGGTCCCCGGAATCTTCCCAGAGTAGTCCCTGGGCGTAGAATACTCCTGCAATAACAAGGATTCTTTCTGAAAAAGACCAGGTACAGGTATCCATTTCAGGGGCGGGGATAAGACTCATGCATGCCCGGGAGAGGAGGACCCGGTAACGGGCGGTCTTTTCAGGCAACCGGTCATGGTTGTTCTTTTGCGATGGAAATCCCCCTGCAGTCAGGGGGAGCCCTGAACCCGCTGGAGATGAGAGTAATCCCATACAGATTCCGGCATCCATCCAACCCAGGGCATAGCTGAAGCTTGCAAGTGCGTTGGGAAGATCCCCATGGGAGAGAAATATCATGCCATCGTGGTAGTATGCATCCACCATTACGAAGATTTCCCGGGCACATGAAAAAAGAACACATCCAGGAGGAGGGATGGATTCGATCCGGGAAATTCTCTTTTCCAGGGCCATCCGGCATTCATGAAGCATCATAGGCCGGCAAACAGCTCCAGATATTCCTGTTCCATAACGTGCAAAGAGGCCGGGATTACGAGGATATGCAGCGGTGGACCAAAATCCGTGTCCCTGATCCTTGCGGCATTTCCTGCCGTAACTACCGGTGTTTCCGATCCTGCTCTGGCCACACCAATATAGAGCGGGATAGTGCTTCCACATTTCTGAGCCATCTCTTCAAGGATCTCCACTGCCTCATGGATGGTCATACAACGATCCTCCCTTAAATCGAGGTAAACGAGTGTGTGGAGGTCACGTTCCCGGTTCTCATGGATGACATCGAACGGGGTCAGGGGAGACCATGTCTTGTAGGGATACGGGAGAGAGCAGGTCTTTCCGAACCGGTAATTCTGCAGCCCGGTCAGGCCGCAGACCGCCGTTGAGATTGACGATGCATGGATGATACGTGTTTCAATCCCACGCTTTTTCGCCCGAATCCGCAGGTCGATGTGAGTCGTTGAGATCATCGGGTCGCCACCAATAAGAAATGCCACCCGGTGATCTTTGGACAGTGCCAGCAGGAATTCGGGATCGACCTCAATATCTTCCCGTGAGAGGATCCGGATGTCATGCCCGTAGAATTCTCCCATCTCGGCAACCGAACAACCAGCGAGGCGCGAGGTATATGCCTCAAAAAAAATATACTCTGCATCCCTGATACACGCATATCCCTTGAGCGGGATGTCGGTGAGATCGTAGAGGCCAAGTCCTACAAAGGTGAGCATGGGGTTGTTAACTCCTTGAGATATCCCTTCGTTTGATTTTGCCGGAATCTTCGCAGTATCGGAATCGGGTTCTCCAGGATTGCGATCTTCCTGAATGTATCAGATCGATTACCATTTCCTATCATATGGATATCACTCCTCTCATGAGAGTATAATGTTGAGGAGAGCCCCCGCTAAGATGCCCAGGGCAACGGTATATGCCGCCACTATCAGAGTCATCTTTGTCCCAATCACTTTTTTGAGTACAGCAAGTGTCGCAATGCAGGGAATAAAGAGCACACTGACCACGGCAAAGGTATAGATCTGGGCCATGGTAAGTACCGAGCCGAGGTCCGCTGTTCCGGCAAGAATCACCAAGGTCTCAAGTGCCATCTCTCTCCTGAGAATCCCAAAGATCAGTGCTGTGGTTGCATAGGAGGGCAACCCCAGGATGATAACCGAAAAAGGTTCAATAAATTCCTCAAAAGCCGCCATCAATCCTGAATACTGGAAGAGACCGAGGATAATACTGGCTATGATGAGCAGGGGCATGGCCACAAGAAGGAACTCCCTGATCCTCATCCAGGATTTTGTGAGAACATTCTTGAGGGCAGGCCTCCGGAGAGGACTCATCTCGAGGATCATACCATACTGCTCGCCGGGAGTAAAGTGGGAGAGGATCAGGCCGGTTATGATGATGATGACCAGCACCAGGAAATAGACACTCATGGCGGCGGCAAGACCGATGAATGCTGCGACCAGTCCGGCAATAATCACGGTACGGGCAGAGCAGGGGACCAGGGTAACCAGGAACGAAGCAATGATCCGTTCTCTTTTGGTACGCAGGAGTTTGATGCTCATGATTGCAGGAACGTTACACCCAAACCCGAGCACCATGGGAATAATCCCCTGGCCATGCATGCCAAACCTGTGGAGTGTCCTGTCAGCAAGGAACGCAGCCCTTGTCAGATACCCCGAGTCTTCAAGAAGAGCGACGAAGAGGTAGAACGTGAAGATGAACGGAAAGGCAATACCAAGACCCGCCTGGATGGCAAGGATAAGGGATACGCCAAGCTGTTCAGCCAGAGGGGGAAAACCGGCGGAAAGGAAGGGCTGGAGGATGAAAAGGTTGATGAAGGCTACGATACGTTCTTCAAGCCATGATCCGACGATGAACACAGTAAGGAGGGTCCCGATGAGGACGAGCACAAGGATCGGTATTCCCGGCATCCTGGTGGTGAGAAGCCTGTCAATATCAGGGCCACTCCTGGGGGAACGGGTCGTGATAACATCCCTGGCAATATGTTCAGCGCAGTGGTGCCTGTTTCCGGCGATGATTTGTGCGACGGTCATGCGGTGCATCCGCTCGATCTCTTCTGAAAGGGCGGCCGCTGCTTCGGTGACATCAGGATCCCGGGCATGCCCCAGCAATGCCTGGACAGCATCGATCCATTCCAAGGGATGGATAGTTCTCAGGCTCCGTACAGCAGCATCGATATGGTGATCGTAGAGAACGTTCACCGTAGATATCCGGGCTGATGTGAGCGTGGCCGGGATGATGCTTTCGGTATTCTTTCCCTGGATGGCAGCAGTAGGTATGACCTCAAGGCTAAGGATAGTGGAAAGTATCGCAATATCCACCAGAATTCCGGCTTTCTCTGCCTCATCCGTCATGTTGAGAATAACCAGCATCGGTTTCCGGTACTCTGCAACCTGGAGCAGGAGGTACAGGTTCCGCTCAAGACGGACAGCATCCAGGACCACCACCAGAACATCGGCCCTGCCGGAAGATACAAAGGAGCGAACTATCTGTTCCTCATCCGAGTCCCCATCCAGGGAATAAATACCCGGAAGGTCGGTTACTTCGATTCTCTCCTTTCCAAAACAGGTATTCCCACACTGGAGATCGATGGTAGTTCCCGGGTAATTGCTGACCTCCACGCCAAGTCCGGTAAGCTGATTAAAGATGAGTGATTTGCCGACATTCGGATTACCGATGAGACCGATCTTCATCTCACCCGCTCCACGAGAATTGATGCGGCAATTTCCGAGCTTAAGGCAATATCAGACCCCTTTACCCTGACAACCAACCCATTGCCTGGAATTTTCCTGATAACCGAGATAACCGTACCTGGAAAAATCCCGAGATCGTGGAGGCGGGTTCCTGATCCCCTGCACCGGACAGAGGAAACTTCAAGATCCTCTCCTTCTGATGCGTCTTCCAGGGTTAAGACCCGCCTCCGCTTCCCCCTGCGCATACCCCTGGGACCGGCAGCACGTTCAGGAGCACGGATGTAGCGACCCAGTCGATCGATAGCTTCATCAGAGACCTTATGCTCAAGAGTACATGCCTCAACCGCAGCTGATTCAGGGGTCATACCAAGCATTTCAGAAAAAAAACACTCAAGAATCCGGTGTTTCCGCATAATTTTTCCCCCGGTCTCAACCCCCCTGGGGGTAAGCATAATCATCCCGTCCGCCAAGGTAACGAGGTCCCCCTCTCGCTCCATTTCAGGGATGACTTTTTCGAGATCGTCAATATCTCTATCAATCAGCAGGGCAAGATCCCTCATACCGGTACCACTCCTGCCCACACTACCTGCCCTGTAGAGGGCTTCAAGGATATCCTCCCGGAATGAGGACTGCATGGAGTACCGTATGTACCGTGAGATTTATGGATTTGTATACTGCCCGTGGATCATGAACATTTGAACCAGATCTCCACCTGTCAGGCCAGCCACGGTAAGAAATGCATAATTCCGGGAAAGATCAAGAATATGGACAGAAAGACGATCAGGAAGCGGATTTATCAACCATGGAGCGGACGAACCGTGGGGTAGCAGAGGAGCTGAATCTGATGGCTCAGCTGCTGGAAATTCAAGAGGGAAATACCTTCAAAATCCGTGCTTTTTACCGGGCTGCAGATATTGTTGATCGTCTCGGGGTCCCCGTGGCTGCAATGGACGAAGAGGACCTCTCTACCATCCCCGGAATCGGAAAGAATATTGCCAGAAAAATCCGGGAGATTTGTGAGAAAGGTACGTTTCAGGAGCTGCAAGAGATCAGATCTGGAATCCCTGACTCTCTCATTGAACTGCTGAACCTCGATGGGGTGGGTCCGAGGACCGTGAGCACGCTCTGGAAAAAGCTCTCAGTGGAGAGTGTCGATGACCTTGAAAGGGAGGCCCGGTGTCACCGCATCAGGGCTCTTCGGGGCTTTGGGGAGAAGAAAGAGGAGAGTTTTCTCAAGGCAATCGCTCAGTACCGCGGGCAGTCAGGCCGTATGACCCGGATCGAAGCTGACAGGGTCGTTGAACAGCTTCGCCAAGCCCTTACCGAAGGCATGTTCGAGGTCGCCGGCAGCTACCGCAGGGGAAAGAGCACGGTCGGGGACATTGATGTCGTGACCACAGAGCCGGCACATGCGGTCAATCCAAGGATGAAGGTGATTGCAGAAGAAATGATCGATGAGGGAGAGAGGAAGACCTCGCTCAGGATCCTTTCCTGGCGGGTGGATATACGGTTCAGCCAGCAATCGCAGTTTGGTTCTATGCTCCTCTACCTCACCGGCTCAAAGGCATTCAACATCAATCTACGAGAGATTGCTATCGGAAAGGGATACAAGCTGAACGAGTATGGTATTGAAGACCGCACAACCCAATCCCTGAAAGAGTTTCCGACTGAGGAGGAGATCTTCTCCTCTCTTTCGATGGATTATGTTGTTCCTGAGCTACGGGAGGACTGGGGCGAGGTTGAACGGGCATCTGCCCACACCCTCCCGGTTCTGGTCAACCAGGACGAGATACGGGGAGATCTCCATGTCCACAGCACCTGGAGTGATGGGAACCTCTCTCCTGATGAACTGGCCAGAACCGGGGAGCAGCTTGGATATGAGTATATCCTCTGCTCAGATCATTCGGCAACACTTGGAATAGCACATGGCCTCGATGAGAATGCTCTTAATAGACAAGCCCACGAGATTGAACTGGTGAACAGGTCTTCGTCCTGCCGGATCATTCATGGGACCGAGGTCGACATTCTGGCTGATGGAAGCCTGGGGCTGTCTTCGGCTGCCCTTGCAGATCTTGAGATCGTCATCGCATCGGTACATTCGGGTTTTTCTCAGGAACGGGATGTTATGACCTGGCGGGTTCTCTCAGCAATTGATCATGAGCATGTGGACATCATCGGGCATCCGACAGGAAGAATTCTCGGCAGACGTGAGCCATATCAAATCGATATGGAACGCGTAATCGATCGTGCCCGCGATACCTGCACAGCACTTGAATGCAACGCCTCTCCCTACCGTCTCGATCTGGATGATATGTTTATCAGGGAAGCAATCGGGAAAAGGGTCAGCATAGCTATCGGGACCGATGCGCATGATGTATCGGAATTCGGGCATTTGCGATACGGGCTGGTTACCTGCAGGAGGGGTTGGGCAACCCGTTCTGATGTTCTGAATACCTGCTCCCTTTCCGGACTTATGGAGTGGGCAGCATGATCTACCGCCTCTACGAATGGATAGTTCTGTCGGGTATCCAGGTCCTCCCTTCCCAGCTCTGTTTTATGATCACCGGAGATGATCTTTGGGCTGCTCCTGACAAACTCGACGAGGTTGTTACCTGGTGCCATGAGGTGAACCTGTTCCTGGATGACCTGAAAACAGGACCTTTGGATACTGAGAAGGAGCGGGCAATCAGAGGGGTTACCTTCCATATCAGCACTCCTGATCCTGAGAGTATCCAGCCCTACCTCTCTTCCATCAGAGCGGTAAGCAGGCATGCCCGGCTTACGCTCCACCTTCCTGAACATTCAGAGGTAAACGGTGAGGGTATGGATGTCGAAGTGGCTGTTGGAAAAAGCGGCCGGGATGAGATTGTTGCCTGCATCAGGATTATGGCTGATGAGGGGCTTTCACCAGAAGACATCAATGAGAAGACCTTCGAACGGTACCTGACGTTCCGTTATACCCCGGACCTTGTCATTAAAACCGGCGGGTATCACCTCACCGATTTCCTTATCTGGCAGTCAGTTTATTCTGAACTCTTCTTTTCAGATATCAACTGGAAACTATTCAGGAAAATTGACTTTTTCAGGGCTCTCCGTGATTACCAGGAAAGGGTCAGGAAATTCGGAAAATAACCATGACAGGATATTGAATGATCGCATTCTACGAGTTTGAGTGCGGTTTGGTGGGAAGAGGGGGGTAATGGGGGTGAAATAAAGCATCTGGTCCTTAATTTTTATTCTAATTTCTCTCTTCTTCTAACCATTACCCCAATAATTGCCCCAATAGAGGTGAATAGGACTGCCAGGGCAGCGAATATTAGACCAAATAAGGGTATAGTAGCAATCTAGCCCCCAACCTCCTTC
The DNA here is from genome assembly GCA_964353765.1 of uncultured Methanoregula sp. Classification (GTDB taxonomy): domain Archaea; phylum Halobacteriota; class Methanomicrobia; order Methanomicrobiales; family Methanospirillaceae; genus UBA9949. The sequence goes on from CAYGWN010000042.1 coordinate 38,295, forward strand.
TCTAACAGTTTGAGAATTCGTATTATCTTCATCATATCGCTTTCCTTTCGATGGTTGTATCGCCATACATATTCACCGAGATAGAGGGGGAGTTTCTCTCTTCGGATGCCTCCCTTGGAGGCAAGTTTTCGTTTCAGGTATCCCCAAAATCCTTCTAATCCGTTGATATGGTTTCCTTTCCCGTCAGAGTACTGTTTCTCTCCATGGTTCACCAGACGATGAACGAATCCCCGTGAAGCGATTCCAGTATACGCTCTCCAGGTATCAGAGCGGACCACAGATCCCGGAGAGACTTGCCGGGTTATGAGGGGTTGCAGTGTCCCTGCTTCGACATCGTTCACAACTTCAGCCCAGACGGTTCCATTACGACAGAGGATCCCAAAAACCGGTTGTTTCTTTGTGCCCCTCCCCCGTTTTGTTCCTGCATCTCTCACAATTTTGCTCTTGTTTCTCCACTGGCCTCCAAGATAGGTTTCATCCACTTCCACCGTTCCGGAGAAGATCTCGGGAACATCCCGGATTAGTGCTCGTCTGATAATGGTGAGAGCTCGAAGGACTCTTCCTCGTTCAAGCGAGGTTCTGATCGCAATGTTTTGGCTGCTCTGCTCGAGGAGGAACCATCTGATTAAATCTTTCCACTGTTCCTTGGTCAAATAGAGGGGAAGACGGTGAGGGGTAAAGTCATACCGGCACCGGGCACATCGACGCTTTCCGGTCCCCATCAAGTAAACTTTTTTCGACCTGCATTTTGGACACTGGATTACTGCCATTCTCCCCTCGTATTTTGGTTACGAGGTCGGGGTTTAAAATACAGCTATACCCCAAATAATATCCCTAATCCTGCCAAGAAATTGACTGGCCCATGAAATACCGAAATAATCAGAATCCATACAAGAGGTACGGCGATGATCACGCTCCCTATTAGCCTACTCATGAAACCTGATTTGATGCCGTCCTTAACTTTCCCCGGCGAGAATAAACCGGAGATGAAACCGCCGATGAGGAAAAAATGACCGAGTAAGTGATTGTGTCCATTAGAAAATAACCGATAAATGGACCTGCCGCTATGAAAATGGCTCCGATAATTATTCCAACCCACTTATTTCTGCGTTCGATCTTCATGGTATCGCATGCCCGGTTATATAGGGAGTAATAGCCGTTATCCAGGGGCAAGTAAAGCTTCCCGTCTCTGGGAATAGACTCTCAATGCCCTCAGAAAATCGATTTTTCTGAACAGAGGCCAGAAGGGGGCGCAAAAATAAACTGCAGATTCGTGGCCGTTTGCAAGCCAGGGAAGAAAATTCGAAGTCCTGTGCTCGTTTCCCGTGCGGATGACCAGGTCAACAGGGGGGAGATTGTGATCGGCACATATGTACTGCTCAACCATGGATCGCTCTATCTCTCCGGGAGAGATCGCACCTGTTTGCACCTGGCCAAGAATGGAGCGCGCTGCCTGGACGATCTCGTTTCTTCCCCCGTAAGCGATTGCGACATGCAGGAAATGGGAATCATACCCGGAAGTTGCCTGTTCTGCCCGGGCGATCGCTGTCTGAACGTCTTCCGGGAGAAGGGAACGGTCCCCGACCATTTTCACCCGGATCCGGTGACGGTGAACCCGTTCATCATCAAGAACGCGGTTGAATCGATCCTTAAAGAGGTTAAAGAGTGCTTCAATTTCTGCAGATTCACGTTGGAAATTCTCTGTGGAAAATGAATACAGGGTAACATGGGTTATCCCCAGTTCCCGGATCCAGGAGAGCATATCCTCTGTCCGGTCGGCCCCTGCCCGGTGTCCATCGTCCCTCATGATACCCCGGGATGTGGCATACCTCCGGTTTCCGTCCTGGATGATTGCAACATGACGGGGAGTATACCTGATCTGCCTGATGAGGAGCTTTTCATAGACCGGTTCGAGAATGCGACGCATCATGGAAGTGGTATCACCTCTATAATGAAACCCCGGTCAGGATATCGTTCGATGAGTGATTTTTTCCCCCCGATTCTCTCTCTCTCCTCAACAAGGATCCACCATGCTGTTTCTATGGCTCCGTCCTGGATAATATACATATCCTGCCCGTAATCTTGGAGCACGGACGGGAAAGCCCGAACATTCTCGACCAGTCCATACACCACGGTGCCATCTTCTGTAACCTCGTCAAACGGCCGGGCAGTGTTCCTGGCAACCCGGAGAAGCCGTTTTCTGAGCTGGACTGAATCTTTAAAGGCAGAACTACAGAACCGGACGTTCTCATGGCCGGAGATGGAGAAAGCCCAGTCCCGCGAACCAGCTACAGCGTTATGAACCGAATCCTCGGGATGGAGACTCCGGCTTCTCATCTCCGCAGCATTGGTCTCCCCCCATTCGAGCTCATTGATATTGAGAAAATCCAGATCAGGAAGGGCAGCTTCGAGATAGCCTATTTCCGGCAGGGCGGGAACCTCAAGCCCGGCCGCGAATCCCAGCTCCCGGGCATGGCGGATGGCCGCAATAAAATCTGTTTCGAGGACATGGTCCCAGCATTCGACAGGAGGATGCAACCTGATCTCATCGACAAGCCCGGTTAGATTTTGGAGAACAGTATCAGAAGGTGCGCATCCGGTGTAAAGATGGATGTGGTGCTCCTTACCGAAGGCCTGCTTCAAGGCACTGGCGTATTCAACAACACGGTTAAGCCGTTCAAGAGGTTCTCCACCGGTAATCCCAGTGCCAAGAGCACTCATCCGCTGTGCAACTGCTATTGCCTCCTCCGGGGATGTGATGCGTCTCTCATTGGCATAGATATGGTCATGCACCTTCCGTTCCCGCGAGAGAGGGCAGTACCAGCAGGTTCGCCGGCAAATTCCGGATATAAAGAGAACCATTTTGGCCCCTTCATGGCAGAATTTACAGCCGGTGGCTGGTATCAGCGACATGGGTATGAATAAAGTAGGCTGAGCCTGACATTGAACCTTTCATTTGGGATGTCGGAAAAGAAGATTCATTTACCTTCAGGACAGATTGGATTCTCTGATTAAGTCAGCCACTCTTGACCCTTTCTGAGCTGAATACGATAGAGATACGCCAGATAAATTTTGACCTGCGGAGTCAGAAATGGTGTTCCCAAACACTGTTTTCTTGAGGAAGAGAACCCGTGACTGCGAGCCTGCATTTCCGGAGGTGTCCCGTGCCGTGATCCTTAGGGTAAGGGTACTTGCCGGGGTATCCGGGATGGCCCACGTATATGTGCCCGATTTTGGCTGATTTTCCGCGATGGTATTCCAAGTACTTCCGCCGTTGGAAGAATACTGAAGGGTGACTGAAGTCACAGCCTGGTTATCAGATGCTGACCAGGAAATCGAAAGTGCCTGTCCGGGGGTTACGGCTGCATAGGATATGGGGGATGATATGGTGACTGAGGGAGGGACAATATCTCCCCCAGAAGGGGTCGGGGTTGGAATTGGGGTAGGTGTTCTGGTTGGAGTCGGGGTGAGCGTTCCTGTTGGGTTAACCGTGGCCTTTCTGACAAAGCAGACCCGGGACTGCGAGCCTGTATTTCCCGAAGTGTCCCGTGCCGTGATCCTTAGGGTAAGGGTACTTGCTGTGGTATCCGGGATGACCCAGGTATACGTGCCCGATTTTGACTGATTTTCCGCGACGGTATTCCAGATAGTTCCGCTATTAGTCGAATACTGAAGGGTGACTGATGCCACAACCTGGTTATCAGATGCGGACCAGGAAATGGAAATCGTCTGCCCGGGAGATACGGAGGCATAGGATACTGGGGATGTCATAGTAACGGATGGAGGACTGGTGTCCCTAGGCGTAGGGGTCGGGATTGGTGTCGAAGTTGGTGTTGTACTCTGTGTCTGTGTCGTCTGTCCCGGCCGGGAACTGAATGCCTTAAGGCAGACATTCGAATTACTATACAGGGTCGTGAGATCCGTCCATACTACCCCGTTACTGCTGACATAACTTTCTCCACTCCTGGCAGTTGCGCGGGAAGAAAATCCGGGATACGGATATTCAATCGCTACCGGATAATTATTCCCAGGCGTGGTGAGTTTTACTACGACTGAAAATTTTTCGCCCTGTTTCACCCTGACCGGTTGAGAGAGGGCTATGGTATGATACCCTGGTATATTGATGCTTCCCGACTGGCTGGAAAGTGCTGAACCTGAAACTGGGGTATTCCCGACACCCTTATAGAGCGAGATTTTGTATTGTGCATTCAAGGAAGGTGTGTAAAACGCCACTGCAGTGATGTCCTCTTCAGCCTGGGCAGTAAATATATTTGCGAAGTATGCCGTGTCACCTACATCCTCGTAGGATGCAACCCATCCGAGAGGATCATACTGGTAGATGTGGTAATAATTTGAAACGGGCTCAGCGATGAAGACCGCGTTGTCCCTGCCAATCTGCCGGTCATAATACGAGACATAGAAGTAGCCGTTTTCACCCCATGAAGGCCCCCAGCTGTTCTTTACGATGAATGCGCCATTCCCTGGTGGACGAGAACTGAACTTGTTCAGATCATATGCATCATCCCAACCCACGATGGTAACAGCATGATTGGCAGCAGAACTCCCTGAGTAATAATATGCTGCAGTCGAGGGGCTATAGAGGGAATCCTCCCAATGGACTGATGAATAGACGGCTCCTTTCTCAACCAGCATAGTCTTGATGTTCTGGTTATCGAGAGATCCACTTCTGCCGGGTATGTAGAGGACCTCCTGGACATGGTAAAGGGCCCCATTATTAGGTACCGTTGGTGTTGCTATGCTACTCTGGGTGGGTGAATAGGGATCGTTTGCATCCGCGAGGGGACCACTCCACCGGGAAAGATACGCAGTGGACATAAAGGAATTTCCTCCCTGGCAGGGTAAAAGATCAAATCCATGGGAATTTTTCATGTTGTTTTCGGAAAAGTCAGTCATGACCGAAGGGAGAAGACTAGATTCCAGGGATGCAAGAGTCGAGAATGCCCAGCAGCAGCCACACTGCCCCTGATTCTTTGCCGTTGTGACCCGGCCTTCAGTCCGGAGGTCGAACCGGGAGGTCCTTGCAGAACCTGTTGCTGCGATAACAGAATACTGCTGATCTACCAGCGTGGCAAGGAGTATATTCCGGTTGTTATCCAAGGGGGAGGTTTCATGAATCCGGGTAATTTGTTGCCCGGAAAGGTACGAGAGATCGACTGGAGGCGGGACATACCCGAGAAGATTACTCTCAATGCCGTTCAGATTAATTCTCGTTGTTTTCTGCTGCTCGAGATACCTGACAAAATCGGGATTCATTGAAGAGAGGCCGCCTGTTATCCCCTGATAGGGGGCAGCTGAAACCAATGCGAACGAAAAGAGAAAGAACAGGATAAGCAGGCAGACCGTTATCTGTGACCTCAGTGTTCTCACCATAGTACCTGTTCCTGAAAGGGAATCCTCTGATATGTTTAGTTTACTTTACAATATGTGATATAAATTTTACCCTTCTCACCCTAATACCAGTGATCCTCATCCCAGGAAATCCGGTTATTTCCAGTATCACTGTTCTCATTTCCGAAAACCTGATTTTCGTTTCTCTCAGGAACATCCTGATATTAGGTGGATTCTGAAGTAATCCCGTGATTTCTGTTCACGCTGTTACAATTTCATGGATGATAAAAATATATGATGGTGGAAGTTTGGTCCGATGAAAAAAATGATTAGTCTTCCTTCTTGTCGTTCCCGGATTGTTTTTTATTCATATAATAGAAGATTCCGCCGAGAACGACAATAATGATGACCACCCCGGCTCCAATGAGCATTCCTGCACTGCTGGAATCAACCGGGAGAACAGGAGCAATTGTCTGATCCGCCTGGACTCCTCCTGGGGCAGGAATCTGGCCTGAACCATCAGATCCAGGGCTGCTCCCTGGTGCCGGTTGATTTCCGAAGCTCTGTCCAGGAATGTAGGTCTCAACGACACCGGGCTGGGGAAGACCCGGGCCCGTGAATACATATCCCGCCGGAACCTGGTCGGCAGGGAGACGAGTCTGGATTGGAGTTGGTTCCCGGGTCTGGCCTGCTGAAGGCACTACTGAGATGCGGAGGTTTAGTTCAGTAAGTTTACCAGGTGTGTATGAATAGTTGGCCTTCCATGGGCCACCAGCCGCAACATCATATACTTCAGCCTTTATTCCCGCAATATAGAATTCAAGTGGTGTACCAGGTTCAATATCACCTTGGACCAGCAGTTTTGGTCCCATTACCATGGCCGAACCGTATGATCCGGCAGAAGATGTGATCGGATTTCCTGATATTCCGGTTATAACCCCACTACCAACCGCGACTATCTCTAATCCGGAGGATCCCGGGTTTCCTTGTGTATCAAGATTCCCGTAAAATTCGTGAGGAAGAAGAGGTTGGGCGAGAACACTATTTGCGGATGCGGGAAAAATAATAAAAGAGCAGGTTAGAGAGAGCAATACAAAAACTATAAGACTGTTATTCTGATTCATATTCTGGCTCCAGAAGTCTGTTTAATTATATTTAAAGCATTTTGGATTTTTGCGTTATATATTTATTTAAGGGTAAGGTCCCATTCCCGCCCCTAACTCTTTTCTAATAACTGGATAATTTTCTGAATCTTTACTCTTTCCGGATCTGCTCTATGTTTGTATCTCCAGACATACTCAGCGATATACAGGGGTAACCTGGCTCTCGTAACACCTCCCTTGGAATCGAGTTTGCGCTTAAGATATCCCCAGAATCCTTCCATTCCATTGATGTGGTTTCCTTTTCCGTCGCTGTAATTCCCGTCTCCGTGATTTATAAAACGATGAACATATCCTTTCGCCGCGATTCCGGTATAAGCCTTCCAGGTATCGGAACAGACGGTAGAACCTTGCTCTACCTTTTTAGCGATCAACGGGGTAAGAGTGGACTCATCGACATTTTCGACGATTTCTGCCCAGACCTGCCCGTTCCTGCAGAGGATCCCGAAGACAGGTTGTTTTGAGGTCCCTTGGCCACGTTTCGTTCCTGTATCCCGGATGACCTTACGTTTATTCTTCCAAGCTCCTCCGAGATAGGTTTCATCGACCTCAACCGTGCCTGAGAAGATGTCTGGGATATCCGTTGCCAGGACCATCCGAACTTTCAGAAGTGCCCGGAGCACTCGCTTCTTGTCGAAACCGTTTTGTTCAACAATCGAATTTTAACTTTGTTCCATCAGAAACAGGTGGATAATCTCTCGCCACTCCTGCCTCGTAAAACGGAGAGGGAGGGTATGAGGAAAAAAGTCATATTTGCATTGGGCGCACCGTCTTCTGCCCGTACTCATTTTGTATAACTTTTTTCCATCACATTTTGGGCAAGTGATTTTTGTCATTTTCCCCGTCTTAAATCGTTATTGGATTTAGGGTATAAAATGACACCTTACCCTTTTTTTATCTCTCCTCCTGGATCCTTCAGAACATTTTCTTCCGTCAGGGCAAAGCCGATTATAGCCCCAGCTGCGATGATTCCAGCAAACAGGAGAAGGAAGACATATCTCATCATCATCTCTATCACACCTCTGTGGTTAGCTCCCCCATTCCTTTGAGGGATTATCTAATTTCCTTTGATTACGAATATTTTCGCAATTAAAGAAAATTTCAGGGCTAAAAAAGCCAGGGAGGGCTCATATTCCGTGACGGGGTGGGTATTACACCGATTTAGCCGATAAAGTCTTTCCGGGTCTGCAACAGAAAAGTATCTCCCGGTTTATCAATTTCTCGCATCAGAGGCGGAATGCTGATTGTTGGGCCATACACTTATTTTCTTTAGGAAGAATTCTTCATACAGGTGTATCTTGCATATGTCTGACACCATTGTTGCTTATTTCTCCTGGAAGGGCCATACTGAGAAGGTTGCCGGAGAGATATCGAAGAGGCTGGGTGCCGGGCTGGTGAAGATTGAGCCGTATGGAAGAATCCATCTCTTTTCCGGGGGTATCAAAGCAGCAGTGAGGGCGAAATCAGCTATCAGGCCATGCAAGACAGATATCTCTGACACGAAAGGTCTGGTGATTGCATGCCCGGTATGGGCAAGGAAAATCCCCCCGTATATGAACGAATATCTCTCAAGAGTCTCAGGGTGTAACGGTAAACCTTTCGGAATTGCCGTCGAAATGGCATCAGCCGGAGCAGAGAATGCAATAGCGATCATTAGGAGTGAACTTGAGCAGAAGGGCATGCGCTTTGTCACATCGCTCGTCACGCTCGAAAAGGAAGTGGATAATTCCATGATCGGAGATAAAGTCGACCGGTTTGCAGCAGAGATGCAGAAAGCTGTTGATAGAGGGTGAAGTAGAAAACACTCCGGACCCTCCACGCCTCTGTCCATGTGACACCATAAGAGGATTATGATTACCAGCCGACATGGCAAATTCTTAAAGTATATATTATTGTAAGAAAAATATATTTAAACCTGGTATCTTATTGCCAGGTTGTATTCCGACGGGTGAGATGCATAAGGCCCACATTGAAAGAAGAGCTGGAATATGCTCTATGGAAGATAACTGGTGTCCCCCTCCAGTTCAATGAGTATGTCATCCCCTGTATCTCGCAGGAGCTTGCCAGGAAGACAGGGGAGGATCCGGCAGTCGTCAGCTTTCGGCTTATTGAGCAGATCAAACAGATCGTGCAGGAAGATGTCGACAGGCAGATGAAGAAATGCCGGCCCTGTGAAAAAATGATTGAAAGTTAATTCCCTCTCTTTCCTGTTTTCGGAAAATCGCTGGACATTTTTCGCGGTTTCGTCAATTATTCTCCAGGCTATATTCTTATCTACATATTTTAGCATTGATACCGGACACTCAAAGGACATACTGTTAAAATGATCTCATTGATCAAGGGAATGGGTCTTTTCAGGGAAAAATTAAAAAGATCTGGCAGGGAAGAAACCAGGTCAGGTTGCGTAGGCCTCCACCAGATCCCGTGCAGTGACGATCCCGCAAATTTTCGTGCCGGCAATGATCGGCAGCCTCCGGATATGCTGGTTTGCCATGATTCGTGCGGCCTCATGAATACTAATCCCTGAGGGAGCGGTCACCAAGGGTCCTGAGCAGGCCTTGCCGACAGGGACTTCAATGGAACTGCCTTTTGCCAGGAATTTTGAAAGGAGATCACGCTCGGTAAATATTCCTCTGGGTTTTCCTTTCTGGGTAACAAGAACACTGCCAATTCGTTGTCGTCCCATAACCCGTGCCAAGTGAGCAACAGTCTCTTTTTCATCTGCAGTGACCGGTTTTTTCGTCATATAGGTATCGACAACCAGGGATGACTCCGGTGCATCGGGCATTTCCCTGATAAGGTCAGATGCAGTGATTACTCCGGCAATTTTACCGCACTCAAAAACCACAAGCCGGCCCTTCTGCCTGATCATGGTCCGGGCAGCCTCCCGGATCTCCATATCCTTGCATATCGTGATGAGGGGATAGGACATGACCTCCTCGACCTGTGTCTCTTCAAGGTTCATCCCCCCGGCCAACACGGTTGAAAGTAGGTCACGTTCAGTGACAATGGCGATGGGCGACCCGTATTTTACTACGATGAGACTTCCGATCCGCTTCTCCCCCATAATCCTTGTTACTTCTGCCATTGATGTATCAGCAGTTGTTGACACGACATCCCTGCTCATGACATCAGCGACCTTGAGGTGCCTCTTATATTCCAGAAAGGCACGATCAAGCACGCTGGGCAGTTCGCCTCCCGGTTTGCCTGGTGATACCATAGGAATCCTTCTGTGTTCCAGAAAGGTCTGTCTCTGCATTAAATGTTTCGTTCACGGGAAAACCCGGGACAGGAAAGGAAGATGCCGGGCATTCAAACAGCGACACCCGCCAGGAAAAGCCCGGGAGAAAACTCTGTGCTCTTCTTCTGATGAAGATTCATGATAAAAACTTATTTTACGGTTTCCTGACAAGATCTCGTCAGGCGAGTTGTTTTGGAAGTAGGACCCTCTCCGTCTATATTAATGGAAATATTTGTCGACCGGACCTCCTGCAACGGGTGCGGGGTCTGTGTCGACCTCTGTTCCATGGGTGTTTTTAAAATTGTCCACCGCAAGGCAGAGCCGATCCATAGTTATCTCTGCGTCGCCTGTTTCAAATGCAAGGATTTCTGTCCCACCTTTGCAATCGCTCCCCGGTGGATCATGCGGGTTTCATGAATCCGGATTAAGTTTGGCGGAGGACCAGCTAGAATCAATGAGGATAGGTTAATTATTCCTTAACTATGGTTATCAGGGTTTTTAACAGGTCTTAACTTCAGAAAACAAATCGTGAATTCAAAAATGCTGCTATGGGGATTCGAACCCCAGTCGCGGGCGTGAGAGGCCCGCATGATTGGCCGGACTACACTATAGCAGCAGGTGCTCTACTATATACACAATATTTACACTTAAGTTTGTTGATATAAGCCAGATTGAGTGAAAATCGGGGCCGGGACCAGGAATTTTCTTCTCGTACGGGCGTCCGTAAGGATGTTCCCAGAACCGACAAGAAATCCCTGTCAGGGACGATAAAATACCTCCCCTCGACCCACAACTTTAAGTCTGTATTTCTGCCCATAGTATAAGAATAAAATAATGGCAGGTCTTGAAGAGGAGATCCAGGTTCTCGAGGACGAACTCCAGCGGACGCCCTACAACAAGGCAACTGCCAAGCATATCGGCCGGATCAAGGCGAAGATAGCCAGGATGAAGGACGAGGCTGTTGCCCGGGCCATGCGATCTGCGGGTGGCGGGGAAGGGTATTCGGTCAAAAAGTCCGGAGAGGCAACCGTGGTGCTGGTCGGATTCCCGTCAACCGGTAAAAGTACGCTGCTCAACAGGCTGACCGGTACAAAGAGCGAGGTTGCAGCGTATTCATTCACGACCGTTACCGTCGTCCCCGGGGCGATGGAGTATAAAGGGGCAAAGATCCAGATCCTCGATATTCCGGGGCTCATTGCCGGGGCAGCCATGGGAAAAGGCCGGGGAAAAGAGGTGATCGGTGTCGTGCGGAGCGCCGATATGATCGTCTTGCTGGTGGATGTATTCAATTCTTCTCATGTCGATGTGCTGATGAAGGAACTCTCCGATGCAGGTATGAGGATTAATCGCGCAAAACCGGATATTACGATCAAAAAAACCTCCCAGGGCGGGATCAGGGTTAATTCCGTGGGAGCTCTGCACCTTGACACGGACGAAATCCGGTCGATCCTTGCGGAAAATAAACTGATGAATGCCGATATTCTGATCAGGGGGGATGCCACCCAGGACGAAGTCATCGATGCAATGCTCGGAAACAGGATTTATGTACCGGCCTTTATTGCCGTGAACAAGGTTGATCTCATCGGGAACAGCGCAAAAAATGCCATTATCAATGACATCAGGCAACGGTTTGGAATGGACCCGGTGATGATCTCTGCACAGACCGGATATCGCATGGCGGAACTGAAGGACCGGATATATGACACTCTCGGATTCATGCGGGTCTACCTGAAGCCCCAGAGCGAGGCTGCCGACCTTGAGGAACCCCTCATTGTCAGGAAGGGGAGCACCATTGAGGATGTATGCCGGAAACTCCATCGGGACTTTGTTGACCGGTTCCGCTATGCCCGGGTATGGGGACATTCCGTGAAGCATCCTGGACAGCGTGTGGGCCTTCCGCACCGGCTGAAAGAAGGAGACCTGATTACTATCATTATCGAGCATTAGGAATCGCAAGGTCTCGTCCCATATCACGGTCTCAGAATATTTAGGATTTCACGGTATGATGCATCGGTCCTTACCCCTGTTCCCGAATAGTGCGTCCTGCTCGCCTGGTAGCCCTGCTCCCGGAGTGAAATAATCACCTGTTCGATCGGTTTTGGCGACACCTTTCCCTTTTTTGAGAGAACATGGTAATCATAAAACTGTGATACCGGAATCTCATCCTTCAGGATGGTCAGCAGCATGCCGAGTTCCCTGGCCGTATGAAGGGGAGTGTCCGGCAGCCTTGCAAGCATTGCGGAAATGATCTCAGGATCCTGAATATCCCCGAGCCATAGCGGACCGATAGCCATGGTCATGTTTCCACACTCATTGCACGATGCGGATTCAGGGAGGAGCCCATACTGTTCAGCCCGGTGGGGGCAGCGGGTGCACTGGTGAATGTACCCGATGCGTTTGACAGCCCGATCGGCCTGACCGGCTCCGGGGGAGAGCCGGAAATGGGCACGGATGAAATGCTCCCGGGAAAAGCAGAAGAGGGGCTGGACACCCCGGTCATACTTCACCGTCTCCCGGACCACGAATCCCAGAAGGGTGCGGAGTCCGGTCTCGGCATGGTACTCGTTGTTGACCGGATTGGAGAAGTAGCGCCTGACACCGGCTTTTTTATGTGCTCCGCAGAGAGGGGCTGTGTCGGTTGCGGTGACCATCAGGAATCGTTGTGTGCCCCGGATTGCGGAATCGATGAACGGAGCAGGGGAGCCATAAGGATCGAGATCAACAGCATCGAACCGTCTGCAGGAGAGGAGGGTGTGGATATTCATACCTGTTACTTCAACCTGCAGACCTGCCTGGGCAGCATTCCTTTGGATGAGTTCCACAGCTTCAGGATCCCGGTCATTGATGGTCACCGGAATGCTGCATTCCAAAGCCACCCGGATTCCCCGCACTCCGGTGGCCCCCATAGCATCGAGGTAATTTTTGAGATTAAGACAGGATATCAGGAGGACCGTTGCATCCCTGTTCAACTCCATCCGCTGATTATAAAAGATGCGGCCGGTCCCCGGAGGGAATGAATGGGCGGGATCCTGGCGAGGGATAAAAAAACGTGTTTTTCCCTCCTCTGCCTCAATTAAATCCATATTTTACCCTATCTGGGATTGATGAAGTATAAATGATTCTTACCAGCCTCTCTTAAAAAAAACCGGGTTGATCATATACTGAACTGAAAGAATGTATCTTCAAATCAGGTACCATACTGAATGTAAATCAGCAATAATTCAAAAAAGTTTTTTTTTAAATTTTTATTCATCGATATTAATATATATTAGAATACATCTTCATATCGGGAAATGGACGGGTGATTTTCATGGTAGACTGGGCAGTACCTATTGGGGCAGGCATTGCTTTTTTTGGTGGTGCGATTGCATGTGGCTGGGCACAATCAAGAATTGGGGCAGCCGGGGCAGGAACCGTTGCAGAGAAACCGGAAACTGCCGGTGTCATTATCATTCTCGAAGCGCTTCCTGAAACCCTTGCCATATTAGGGTTTGTAGTGGCTACGCTGATCATTCTCATGACCTGAGGGGTGTCTGCAGAACCTACCTGTATCCCTTGCCTGATACAATATAGGAAAGGGATGCAAGGATACATTTCTTTCATGAGTAACATCAGACATTTCTATCCCTCAGGAAGGCCGCAAACCAGGTCCTGACACATCCCTCCGTTCATTCAACGGATGTTCGTTAACCTTATACCCTATTTTCGTCTATAGATTATGGCGGGGGCGTGTGGCCTAGTCAGGATAGGGCGGTAGCCTCCTAAGCTATAGGTCGGGGGTTCAAATCCCCCCACGCCCGTTCTCATTTTCAGACACCTGTTAACTCCCTGGAAACGTCGCGGTGCCGGATGCGGGGAGCTGTATTGATAAGGAACGGTAGAGATAGTACAAAAATCCGAAGGAAAAGGGGCATGAGACTTCCCGGAATCGTGCGGATAATCAGGCCGGTTAATGCGGTTGTCGCCGGACTTGCAGCCATACTTGGCTATGGTATTGCCGCCGGGAATCTCGTAACCGGGACCATCCTGCTTTTTTCAGCAGTTTTTTTGATCACGGCCGCAGGGAATAGCATAAATGATTACTTTGATGCAGATATCGACCGGATCAACCGGCCGGATCGGCCAATCCCATCCGGAGAGGTAATCCCCGGAATGGCATGGAACATATCCTTTGCCTTGTTTTCCTGCGGGATTCTCATCGCGGTCTTTACCAATCCTGTATGTTTTGGAATCGCGGTTTTTAATACCCTGCTCCTTGTCCTGTATGCTGCCCGGCTCAAGCGAACCTTTGTTGCCGGTAACCTCGCAGTATCATATCTCTCTGCATCGATCTTCTTGTTCGGCGGAGCCTACCTGGGTAATGAGGGCATCATCAGGATTCTGCCTGTGGTGCTGGTCACCTTCTTTGCGATGTTATCGAGGGAGATACTCAAGACCGCAGAAGATGTAGAGGGGGATGCTGCATCGGGGGCAGATACCGTTCCGGTCCGTTATGGCGTGAGATCGGCAGTCCTTCTCTCAGCAGTTTTTGCCCTCTGTGCTGTTGCGGGGAGTATATACCCGGTACTCTGGTGGGGGAACTGGTATCTAGGAGGAATTCTCATTGTCGACTCAGTCATCATCTTTGCGGCAGTAAGACCGGTATCCTGCACTGATTCACGGTGTATCAGGGAATCAGGGGCAACAACCCTTCTCAAGGCCGGGATGTTTGGATCCCTCGTGGTCTTCACCTTTGCAGCCCTGTTTGCCTGACCGTCAGGCCGTAACAGCGGTATCGGTTACGTGGACGATTTCTGGGGGGAACTGGGAGGGATCAACGCCGAGGAGGGCAATCTCGAGAACACCTTCCCAGTTCACCAGGGTTTCCACACATCCGTCTTTGAGGGTAACTACCCCCATGGAGACCAGACCGATCTTATCAGCCATTTCAAGGCCTTCCTTTACTTCCGAAAGGCAGCCGATACCGATGATGGCTTTTGGGTGATACTTCTTCACCATCCGCTTGATAAATGAGGACCCGGGCACAGAGAACACCCGGTATCCCATCCGCTCAAGAATCGGAAGCCAGTAGCCAATAGTACACAGCCCGCAACACTTGCATTTGAGCCCTTCAGGAGTAAGGTGTGCCGGGCACTTCGAGGAGCGGAGACACTGGGGAAGAAAGATGGCCCGCTCAGGCACGGGAACCCCCTCGAAGGCTTTCTTGTTCATGGTATTGTGAAGCTGGATAAAGAAGGAATGGACCTGGTTGTCATCGAGACGAAAGAACCGGAAGATAGCCCTGGAAAGACCTTCGAGCAGCACCATGCTGGCCTTCAGGAATGAGGGAAAATAGATCTTTCCCCTCCTGATTGAGATAGCAGTGACGGTAACCATGACCACCGCAAAAATCAGGACTCCGAAAATCAGAAGGAGGGTGATCTCGCCAATGAAATAAATGATCTGGTCGACCAGAGAGGCATTCACATCCATGAATAGAGGAACATGGCGCCGGATTTTATATAACCCTGCGGGTTGGTGCAAGGGTTGGCCAATCGAACGGTGGCCGGAGAATTCCCGATTCAGTGATTATCGCGCTGACAAGGGTAAGAGGAGTGGCATCAAAGGCCGGATTCCGAACCGGTACATTTTCAGGGACCGTCATATGTCCGTTGGAGAAGGCTATTTCGATGCGATCGCGTTCTTCAATGGTAACTTCATCTTCAGTATGCAGCGGATCAAACGTCGAGAACGGAGCAGCCACGTAAAATGGCACTGAGTGAGCCGCAGCACAGACGGCATGCATATAGGTCCCGATTTTATTAAAGACTGCATCTGGTGTGATGCGGTCAGCACCGACAATTACGCAATCGATTTCACCCTTCCTCATCAGGTGGGCTGCAGCAGAATCCGGGATAACCGTGACATCAATTCCATCTCGTTTCAGTTCCCATGCCGTGAGCCGTGCTCCCTGCAGGAGCGGCCGGGTCTCACTGGCGATCACCTTCACGTTTTTACCGCTCTGGACCGCTGATCGGATTACACCGAGTGCGGTCCCCCAGGTACTACAGGCGAGGGCTCCGGCATTGCAATGTGTCAGTACGGTGGAGCCCTGTGCGATAAGGGCTGCACCGTTATCTCCGATAGCATGGCAAGAAGCAGCATCCTCATCGGCAACCATTTGGGCCTCCCTCAGCGCCAGCATCCGTACCTCTTCAATTGTTTGGGCCTCATGCACCCGTGAGATTACCCGCTGAACCCCCCAGGACAGATTGACCGCAGTGGGTCGTGCGTTCCCGATTGCGAGGGCTGCGGTGTCAACCTTGTCCAGATAACCGGGAAAGTCCTTCGCCCGCACAGTCAGGGTGGCAAGGGCAACACCGAATGCACCGGCAACACCGAGAGCTGGTGCACCCCTTATCTCGAGCCTGCGGATGGCGGTTATGAGCCGTTCAGGGGTCCTGCACCTGATAACACGGCATGAGAGGGGGAGACGGGTCTGATCGATGAGAACGATGGAAGCGGTCTTCTCATCCCAGCGGACGGTCTCAATTGTCCTCATCCCTTTCAATTCCTCTCTGCATCGATGAACGCCTGCATTGCTGCAGCCTGAGCCTGGGCTACACAATCGGGGATATCCCGCGGTGAGACCGCAGTACCGGCAATATAGATACCCGGCCGGATGGTGGCTACCGGATTGATCTTTTCGTCGAGAGATTTGAAAAACCCGGTACCTTCAACTGCAATCCCGCAGCGTCCGGCAATCTCCTGGGCATCCTTTGCCGGTTCCAGTCCCACAGAGAGGACTACCAGCCCGGGGCGGAATTCTTCTATTGCACCGGTTTCAGTATTTTCTACCCGGATCATCATTCCCCTAGCATTCGGGATAATTTCAGCAGGCATCCCCCGAAGGAATTCAATTCCCATTGCTTTTGCCCGTTCGAAATACTCCTCATATCCTTTCCCATAGGCCCGTACATCCATGTAGAGAATGGTTACCCTGGTTTCGGGATATTTTTCCCGGAGAAGTATGGCGTTCTTTATCGCATACATGCAGCAAACCCCCGAACAATAGGGACGTGAAAGGGGGATATCCCGCGAACCGACACACTGGATGAACACCACGTGGCCCGGCACTTTCCCGTCAGAGAGACGCCGGATAGATCCCCCGGTTGGTCCGCTGGCATTCATCATACGCTCAAATTCGAGGCTTGTGATGACATCAGGATAACGAAGGTATCCGAACTGCTCCTTCCGGAGAGCATCAAAAATTTCGTAACCACTGGCGATGATGATGCTTGCCGCCTCAATTACTGATTCTTTCGGTTCATCATCCTTTCGTACCGCTTCCAGTCCGCAGATGTCATAGCAGAGACCGCACTCTATACAGTGTTCACTGTCTTTGACCACGAGGTCTGGCACGGCCTGGGGGTGAGGCTTGTAAATCGCCTTTCGCACCCCGATTCCCGCATCAAACCGGTTATAAACCTCGACTGGGCAGATCCGAATACAGTCTCCACAGCCATTACAGCGTTCTTCATCGATATACCGGGGGTTCTTTCTGATGGTCACCTGAAAACGCCCTACCTCCCCTGAGATGGAAATAACTTCGGTGCAGGTATAGATCCTTATCTTCGGATGTCGGGATACATCGAGCATCTTTGGGGAGAGAATGCACATGGAGCAGTCGTTCGTCGGGAAGGTTTTATCGAGCTGGGCCATATGTCCGCCTAGAGACGGCTCCTTCTCGATCAGGTGGACCATGACACCATGGCCCGCCAGATCCAGGGCAGCCTGAATACCGGTCACTCCTCCCCCAATCACCACGACATCACCCATGCAGGTAGCTCCTGGCGAGGTTCCAGTAATTCCGGGCGTTCTCAATGATGTGGTTTTTCTGATCGGCAGACACCTCTTTGATGACCTTGCCCGGAATCCCGACAACAACCGAACCGGGGGGAATCTCCATACCCTCAGTCACGACAGCTCCTGCACCAAGAATCGAATCCTTACCAATTCTTGCACCGTTCAGAACAATAGCTCCCATCCCCACCAGCACACGGTCAGCGATCGTGCATCCATGGAGTATCGCACCATGGCCGACCGATACATCCTCCCCTATACAGAGGGGATGACCTGCACTGGTATGGAGCACCGCGTTGTCCTGGACATTCGAACAGTCACCAATTATGATACGATCCCTGTCAGCCCGCACCACAGCCCCGAACCAGATACTTACATGATCTCCCAGGCTCACATCGCCGCGGACGGTGGCGCCCTCTGCAATGAAGGTCATTTTGCTCCGTCCGTCATCAGCAGCCATAATAACATAGGAAGTTAATTATGAAGCACAATGAAGGTTATGGTCGGTGGAACCTTTGATCCGCTCCACGATGGTCATGAACGGTTAATCTCCCGATCGTTTGAGCTTGCGGGAAAGGAAGGGAAGGTAATTATCGGTCTTACAACCGACACCTTTGCACGCAGAAAGACACACCCCGTTCAGGACTACGCATACCGGAAATCAAAGCTGGAACATTTCATCAGGGACCAGGGATTTGTCGCGGAGTATACCATTGAGCCACTTCGTGACCGGTACGGAAGTGCCATTGATGAGGAGTTCGATGCGCTGGTGGTCAGTGAAGAAACCCTCCCCATTGCCCACGAAATTAATATGCTCCGGAGGGAAAAACGGAAACGGAAGGT
Source organism: uncultured Methanoregula sp. (assembly GCA_964353765.1). GTDB lineage: Archaea > Halobacteriota > Methanomicrobia > Methanomicrobiales > Methanospirillaceae > UBA9949. Next base: position 56,730 of record CAYGWN010000042.1, read on the forward strand.
AGATATCCACCAGATCACCTGTGTGCTTGCAGAGGACGGCCACTGGATATCAAGTACCAGGATTTATCGCGGGGAAATTGATATTCATGGCCGTCTCCTGCAGAAAGGATCAGAACTGAACCGCCAGGTTTGACCATTGAACCGCGAGCATTAGAGTATTTTATATCACCCTGTCCAAAAGATAAAACTCGATACTCACAGCATCCCCTTTTTCCGGTTCCAAACCTTCTAATCATTGTGGTCTTAGATCTTTCTCAAAAGGAAAAGCCCCGTCCCGGATGCCAGAGCCATGAGGGCGGTGGTTATTGATGAAGGAATCTGTGTAGTGACGGGAGAGAGGCTCTGCAGTGCCGTTTCCCGGTTCTGGTGTGCTGCTTCTGGCCCGGGATTCTGTGCAAGGGCTCGTTCCGAGGCTGAGAGTGCTTCGCTATACCGCTTGAGTCCGATCAGGGCTGTTCCTTGGTTTACCCATGCTTCCGCCAGATTTGGATCCAGCATTGCCGCCCCGATCGGCAGCAGCAAGTCCTTCTTCGTACTGTCCCATCTGGTTGAGGGCAGAAGCCCTGTTTTTCCATGCTTCAGCCTGTTCAGGGTTCCGTGTAATGGCCTGATCGGCCGCCTCCACAGCTTCAGGATATCTGCCGAGGGGATTCAGGATGCCTGCCCGTGTGACGAAGGCGAGGGTAAAATTTCCGTTTTCTTCAAGGGCCTGGTCAACATACCCTAGTGCTTCGGTATACTTCCCCTGATATGCCAGTTCTACGGCCTGATTGTAGTCCTGGACTGCCTGCAGGTTATCGGCACTTCCAGGAATGCAGATGGCAGACAACAGGGCAATGAAAAGGCACCCTCCTGCCCGAATCCAGAATGTCATATTCCCGTCCTTCAGATTATATGGCTTGTGATATCCCGGGTAATCATCCAGTCACAGTACAGGCAGCGGAGCCCTTTTGGAAGAACTTCAAACCTCGTAGCAATGGGCTCGTTGGTATTCGAGATGCATCCGGGATTCGGGCATCGGACAACACCGGTGATAATGGGGGGAATCTCGACTCCCTTCTTTTGGTAGACCTCGTAATTGCGGATAATATTAATGGAAGCCTTCGGAGCAATCAGGGCAATCCTATCTACCTCGTCTTTCAGAAGTTCCCGGTTCTCGATCTTCACGATATCCTTTGTTCCCATCTTTCCCGACTTCACATTCGTAGCAACGGAAATCGACTCGGTTGTGGTCCCTGTAATGCCGATAATCCTGAGCACATTCAAAGCCTCCCCTCCGGTAATGTGGTCGATTACCGTCCCGTTGCGGATTGGGCTGATGAGGAGTCCTCCCCGGGCATCCCTCTTCATCCTTCCATCACCTTCTTCAGCATCGCCATACGGACAGGAATCCCGTTCCGGGACTGCTCGAAATAACGGGCATAGGGAAGCTGGTCGACCCCGGGGTCAATCTCGTCCAGGCGGGGGAGGGGATGGAGAACTATCAGGTGCTCCTTCACCTCTGTCAACAGTTCAGGGGTGATCCGATAACTTGATGCGACCTGGAAGTATGAGGCGGAGTCAGGAAACCGTTCCCGCTGGATACGGGTCACATAGAGAACATCGAGATCATTGATTATATCCTCAACCTTCAGATGTTCGATAATTTCCGTTCCGGCACCCCGGAGATCATCAGCGATTGCTGAAGGCATTTCCAGCCCTTTGGGGGAGATGGTATGGATCCGGGCACCATACAGAGAAAGGGCTGAGGCAAGGGAGTGGGCGGTCCTTCCATACCTCAAGTCACCGAGCAGCCCGACTGTTATTCCCCTCAAAGGCATGGACTGCCTGATAGTATAGAGATCGAGGAGAGTCTGTGACGGGTGCTGACCTGCCCCGTCACCGGCATTGATGACCGGGACCGTGGAAAACTCGCTCGCCAGCCGGGCGGCACCTTCCTTGGGATGGCGAAGGACAATCGTGTCAGCATAACCGCTGACAACCCGGATGGTATCGGCAAGAGTCTCTCCCTTTGCCATGGAACTTGCTTCCACGCTTTCCAGACCGATGGAAGTTCCTCCAAGGCGGGCCATGGCTACCTCGAAGGACATCCGTGTACGGGTGCTTGGTTCAAAGAAAAGGAGGGCGAGGATCTTTCCCTTCAGATGCTGGTCGTTATACGTAAACGATTGGAAATGGGCGGCTTCATCCAGAATATTATCTATCTCTGTCCGCTCCAGATCATGGATGGATATGATATGGTTCATGGCAATGCCCCGGGGCCCGGAAGGCAGGGCGTCCGGCCAGCCCGTTCCGGCGTTCATCGGCCGGAGCTCCCCCTGTATACAGATATGAGGTGTAGCTTTTTGAGACTATTGGATGAGATGCCATACCATCAGGGTTCCCGGGGCCCGGCTCTGGACGTGCGGGAAACGAGGAGATTGAAAGCCTGGTACTTTGGGTTCCATCGCACCAGAACTTTGCGAAGCTCCATGACAGAGGCATAAGGAACTGAGAGGAGCGATCGGTTGTCGGGGGTAATGGCATGGTGGGGGAGAACGATATAAGCAGGCCGGCCAGGACTACCGTCACAGAAGAGGAAGACATGCATCTTCCGGTTACCAAGATCTCCTGACATAACCGAGCCTGCCACATTGACCCGCTTACCGGTATGTTTAGGCAGGGCAGAAAGGGGGAGGAAAGGTGCCCTTTTTGACATAACATCATGGTGGCGGCGTCTCAGATCGTTCACCAGTACGGCATAGCTGTATTTTATATCGGTATTCCGGAACCGGAAAGCTTCGTCTCCTCCAGAGAGCGCATCCATGAGACGGGTGGGTTGAACAGGGGGTTGTTCGATAAAACTCCAGCAGGTATCCGCATGACACCGGCCCCCCCAGATGCAGGTGCAGGGACTATGGATTCGGAGTGCTGGTCCAAGAGCGGCCTTCACTGTTGCACGAAACCGGGTGGAGTTCGCGAGGTCGGCAGGCTCTGCGATCAGCAGGCAACCTCCAGGGGAGAGGAGGCGCGAGAAAGATGCAATGATTGCAGCCACCCGCTCCCTGCTTTCGGACACCAGTTCGTTTATCACGTTCTGCATTACGATGAGATCCAGGGAAGAGGGGAGGAGGAGTGATCCTGCATCCCTGAGATCAGCTTCAAGAGGGGGGTGAATGGTGAGTGATTCCATGTCTTCCGCATATCTTGGTACAAGATACCGGTATGCCTCAAGGAACTGATCAGAACGTTCAAGGGCGAAGATATCCGCCCGGAAGCCGGGAACATTTCGCGCAAAGTCTATAACAGCAAGAGGCACCACCCCCGGACCTGTTCCGACATCGAGGATCCTCACTGGCGAGGGGAGGAGAGAGTCCCGGGTGAGCATGACAAGCAGGTACTGAAACTGGGTCAGGTATACCGGTGCATGGTAGGCAAGGTAGGCCAGAACCGCGTACCCTTTCCGGTATCCAATCTTCCGGGGTTGACCTTCCTTCCAGTACTGCCCTTTCTGCTGCATGATCGCAGCTCTTATCCGCTGGAGGATCACGGATTCATTCCACACCTTTCCGGTCTTTTGCCCAATGTAATTCTCGATAAGGTGTTGAAGGTGATTCTGGACTTTACTACGCATGAGCCCAGCCTCAATCCCACGGAGTAGCTCTTCTGATGGAGACAGAATTGTGGCGCCTGGTAACAGATAGATGATGTAGTCCTGACCTTTCTTTTTCCACCCAAGGTGCAGGCAGGAAAGTTCGGGGAGGAGGGTGATGAGCAGGTCTGAAAGCCTGCTGTCCGGACTGAAGGATGCAGCAAACTCGCTGAAAAGGAATTGGTCCCTTGAAGCCGAAAACTCCCTGAGTGCATCGTGCGACCCGGTCCCGGCCATAGGTTCCGGTATGTTCCCTGCAGGGATTAGGTTGTTGGAACGGCATCCCTGCAGATACCAAGGAAAGGCCTGATCGGGAATGGGGTATAAAAGGGAATAATTAAGGCGGTTCTCGCTCACCCTTCCTTGGATTGGAGGGTCGGATGGAGAGGAAGAGAATGCTTTCCGAAGATGAGGGATACCAGCTTCTCTCCCGGTTCGGGATACCGGTACCGGGCTTCGAGCTGGTCAGAACCGCAGACGAAGCCCGGGGTGCAGCAGAAAGATTGGGGTATCCAGTGGTTTTAAAAATCAAATCCCGGCAGGTTATCCATAAAAGCGATGTAGGAGGTGTAGTACAGCATATCCGAAACAGGGAGGAACTCAGACAGGGGTTTGAGACCATTCTTGAGAATATCAGAAAAAAGGTTCCTGAGGCCGTAATAGAAGGCATCATCGTAGAATCCGAACAGAGGCAGGGTATCGAATTCTTTATCGGCGGAAAAACTGATCCCGCTTTCGGCCGGGTAATTTCCTTTGGCATGGGCGGGACCACTATCGAACTCTTCAGTGATTTCTCTCTCCGGATTCTCCCCATATCACACGGGGAGATACCACGCCTTATCAGGGAAATCAGGGGTTATCCCCTGATCGGGGGATACCGTGGAGCACCTCCACTGGATGAAAAGGAGCTTATCCACTGTATCGAACGGGCAATCGCGATGTTTGAAAGTGATGCTGGTGTTGAAGAGTTTGATATCAACCCTCTCATCCTGTATAAAGACGGTGCCTGTGCAGTCGATGCCCGTATATTCTGCAGGTCTTCCCAGGTTTCCCCTCCAGAAAAAAAAGAAGATTTTGATTTCTCTCTTCTCCGGCCAGAAACAATAGCGGTAATCGGGGCTTCCGCAGATCCCAAAAAGATTGGATATTCCATCTTACGCAATCTCCTCACCTTTCCCGGCAGGCTCTATCCCGTGAACCCTGCGCACGATGAAGTCCTTGGTAAAAAGACATATCCCACGGTTGGAGCGATTCCGGAGCCCATCGACCTTGCTATCATCGCCGTCGCGGCCCGAAATGTGCCGGCAGTCCTTGATCAGGCTGCAGCACAGGGAGCACGCCTGGCGGTTATCATCTCCTCCGGTTTTCGGGAGACCGGACCGGAGGGAGCCGAGCTCGAGAAAGAAATCCTTGCTGTCGCGCGGAAGTCCGGAATCCGAATCATCGGACCGAACTGCCTGGGCGTAGTCCTGCCCCACCGGCTGATTAATACTACCTTTGATCCCACTCCACCCCGGAAAGGGCATATTGCGTTTATTTCCCAGAGCGGGGCAATCATCACGACTATTATCGACTGGAGCGTGCCGGAGGAGATTGGATTTTCTGCTGTGATCAGTCTTGGCAACCAGATCGATCTCGATTTCAGAGATTTTCTCAGATTCGCCGCTGAGGACGATGAGACCCGGGCAATCATCCTCTATATTGAAGAGATAAAGGACGGATCCTCCTTCATAAAAAATGTACGGGAGATTAGCCGGACAAAACCGGTAATTATCCTTAAGGCCGGCTCATCAGCCCTTGGGAAGAAAGCAGCATCGTCCCATACAGGATCGCTGGCCGGAGATTTTGAGGTCTACATGGCGGCATTCAGGCAGGCCGGTGCTGTACGTGTCGATTCCCTCAGGGAGGCTTTTGATGTGGCCGAACTTCTGGTTTCAGAAGGGTATCCAAAAGGAAGCCGTGCCGTGGTGATAACCACTGCGGGAGGTTTTGCGGTCCTGATTTCAGATTTTGCCGATCGATTCGGTATCGACCTCCCTTCCCTGCCCCCTGAACTTCTGTCCGAACTTGATTCATTCCTGCCGCATTTCTGGAACAGGAGCAATCCGCTGGATATTATTGGTGATGGCGGAGCAGACCGGTATGCCAGGGTGCTTGATACCCTGATGAGGTACCAGGATTTCTGGGATATTGCGGTAGTAGTCGCGGTTCCTTCTGCGGTGCTGGATCCCACCCTTCTCGCCCATGAAATCACCCGGTTTTCACGGCATACTGAAAAGATGGTTGTCGGCTGTCTCCTTGGCGGGGATACCATGAAAGGGGGAATGAGGGTACTCAGGCACCATCATATTCCAAATTATGAGGATATCGAGAGTGCATTCAAAGCGGTTGGAAGGACGCTTAAGGCAACGGGGTACCGGAAAGACGATAGTTTCTTATGATTGGTGGGGTGATCCGGTCAGAAAAAGCTGACAGAATTCTCAATCTTCGAAGACCTCATATCGGTCAGTTTCAATTTTTTGGGAGAGATAGCGGTCAATATCAGCAATCAACCCTTCTGCACTCTGGTACCGCTTATCCTTATCCTTCTCAAGACACCGCTTCACGATTTCATCGAGAGATTGCGCAGCCGGGTTTTTCTCTGAAGGAGCCGGAGCAGAATCGGAGATAATTCTCCTGCTCACTGCTGAGATATCTTCACCAGCAAAGGGAAGCGTCCCAGTCAGCAGCTCAAAGAAAACAACCCCAAGCTGATAGATGTCGGTACGCTGATCAGTATCACCGAACTGTTCCGGAGCAATTTGTTCGGGGGCTGCATATGAGAGTGAGAAACCGGTAATGGTTGGAAGCATACAGGCGCCTATCACCTTGCTCATTCCCCAGTCGGTAATCTTGGGAACCCCTTCTTGTGTAACAAGGACATTCTGAGGCTTGATATCGCGGTGAACAATCCCCTTCGTATGCGCATAGGCGAGCCCTGAAGCGATACCCCGCACAATAGTGGCAGCTTTTTCCAAAGGCATGGGTTTTTGCAGATCCGCGAGGGACTGATCGATGTATTCCATCTCCACAAAGGGGACAGGCAGAATGTTCACTTCAAAAATTTTTACAATATTTTCATGTTGAAGATCTTCCCATGCGGTGATCTCTTTTATAAAGCATTTTCCGGCAGTCTCGTTGAATTGTACTGGTATCTTCAGGGCGATATCCTTACCTGACAGAATGTTGTCCGCCCTGAACACCCTTGCGATACCTCCAACTCCAATCAGTTCCGGGTTTTGGAATTTGTCCAGAAGTTCAACAGGAAATGTAGATGGGACGGGAGAGGTCCGGGACCCGACAAGGGTAATGCCAGAACCGTCATCTGTCCCCGCACCCGCAGTCGCTTTTTCCGTGAAAACGAAGGAGACATACTCCCATCGGGAAGCAATACCGCCGATGAGTGAACAACCAAAGGTGAGCAGGAGCGGTATCCGGAGAACAGATGGACTTCCGATGAGGGCCAGTGCAGCAATAAATGCACCAATGAGCGAGAAGAGGATATGGCCACCAAGTGTCCACCTGAGCGGATGGGTCAGGATCGTTCCGGCAAGGAGAGCAAGTCCTGACACCAGCAGGTAACCGGAGAGAGGGATGAGAAGGGGAATATAGGGGGTGCTATTGTCTCCCGGGTTGAGAATAGTACTGAACAGTGCAAGTGCCCCGATCAGGCCGGCGACCACGACCAGATACAGGATAAAAAGTATCGCCCGCTTTCCCGGAGGCAGGGATGATTCTGGGACAGATCGCGAAAAGAGATCAATCATTACCAGGCCGACGCAGAGCCCTCCCATGAGCATGAGGGCAGGAATCCCGCTTATCCCACCGGCCAACGGAGGAAAGACCAGGCCTGTGGTATTGCTGTCGACCGTTGGGCTGGTTGCGGGAATGATGGTCATTTGTGGCGAAGTAGTTGCCGGAGTGGTCACATAAAAGGTAGTAACGGGGGAGGTCACAGGGGGGGTGGTCGGTTTCGTCGTGAGTGAGGTGACAACGCTGGTTTGGGTGGTTACAGGGGCTGTCGTTGCTGCCGTTGTCGGAATGGTAGTTGATACGGTTGTCAGAATCGTTGTTGGAATTGTGGTTGGACCGGTTGTCGGAGCTGAATTGGGAACGGTGGTTGGGATGGTGGTTGGACCGGTTGTCGGAACTGTAGTAGGGACGGTGGTTGGGATGGTGGTAGGATTTGTGGTCGGGATGGTGGTAACCACGGTTGTCGGAGCTGTTGTAGTAGGGACGGTGGTTGGGATGGTGGTAGGATTTGTGGTCGGGATGGTGGTAACCACGGTTGTCGGAACTGTTGTAGTAGGGACGGTGATTGGGATAGTGGTAGGCTTTGTGGTCGGGATGGTGGTAACCACGGTTGTCGGAACTGTTGTAGTAGGGACGGTGGTTGGGATGGTGGTAGCCACAGTTGTCGGAGCTGTAGTGGGGACGGTTGTAGGAGCTGTGGTGGGTATTGTTGTCGGAGCTGTAGTAGGGACGGTTGTAGGAGCTGTGGTGGGTATTGTTGTCGGAGGCAGAATGGGAATCAGGGTAACAAGAGAGATAACCGTGGTTTGCCCCGTCTTAATCACAACTTTTTGGGACCAGGTACTGTAGCCTTGAAGTTGGAGTCCGATCAATCTCTCTCCAACCGGTACATTTGTGATTGTGTAGGGACCGTCTGCCGGTGTTTTGATTCCGGTATCACCACCATCTATAGAGATGGAGGCTCCCGGGGGTGATGATGCAATGGAGAATGAGCCGGTCTGTTTGGTGAATGTTACGGATATGGTATGGTCCCTGTCGATATTATAGAATACGTAATTCCTCCGTGCACCCAAATCGTTTGAATCGACAACTACCGACCTGACCTCATATCCATCATCGGGGATAAAATAAAAAATCTGGTCTGATCCCGGATTGACAGGCCAGTCTCCCGAAGGCACAATATATCCCCCATGTCCTGCTTCAGCCGAGATAGTATAGAATGGAGGTAACTCTGCTGCTGAAATTGTGCTGACCATTGTTAAAATAAGGAGAAATACAGCAAGAATCCGAATAGTGGTCGTGTTCATGGCAGAACGGATTGATTAGGCACCATCAGGAAGGATCACCAGGAGGCGTGCTCCCTGCGCTCCTTTTCCAAGTTCGAGGAGGTCACCATCATGGAGAACGGCAGGCTGTCGCTTCTGAAGCTCCACACTGTTCAGGAATGATCCACCGCTGCTCCCCCTGTCTTCAAAATAATAGTTCGGCCCTTCTTTTTTAAATATGCCGTGGGGTTTTGAAACGCGGCTGACCGATGAGTATTCTTTTGAGAGAACAATGTCAGATGGTGATTCTTCGGATGCGGGACGGGAAAGATCGATTCGACCAATCCTGGTCTCTGGATGCTCGAGAATGTATAGTTTCCCATCATCGGAACCCCCCAGGAGAATAACGATGGGTTTTTTTCCGGAGATTTCTCCTTCAACAGCGTGACGCACATCGTCAAGTCTCTTTTTCAGGTCGGCATCATCGATGTTGATACGCATATTTGAAAAGATACCAAGATTCCTCACGACGGCTTCCATGGCTCCCGGCACAAGTGAATATTTCCATACCGGATGAACTCCTTTAGAGGTCTGTTGCCCGAGACCAACCTCCTTCCGGATCAGGCCCATGCTGATCAGCTTATCCAGGTGTTTCTTGGTGTTTTCGTAACTGGTATTTATATCAGATGCTATCATCCTGACATCTTTTGGACGTTTTTCCAGTATTTTAAGAATTTTAAGACGCTGGCTGTTGGAGAGCACCTCGAGGTATTCGGAGAGTTCGTTGTAATAATCAGGTACCTGTTCGAGAATGATTGTGCGGGATTCCTCGTGATACTCTGGCATGCCTGCTCCTGCCTCCTGCTTAATTTTTCGATCTGAAGATTCAAATACATTCTCTGGTCTGATTGATTCATCAGCAGAACCGTGAGGTTCAGGGATTGAACCGGAAGAGACAGCCTCCCAGGAATCATAGATGCGCCGGAGTAACCAGTCAGGTTGATATCAATGGAAGGTAAAGCATCGATCAGATCATGCCGTTCATACCAGGAATGGGAACAAATGAACTCATTCATTATGCGCGTCTGATTCAAGACCGGATGAGGTTCAGGTATGGCTGCGGTAGGAATCAGGGACCGGTCACAGTGAAAACCATAGCGGGGGCAGACGCCAGCTAGGATGGTGAGTATGGGATCGGTGTCTTTGCTCTCTTATCTTTCCCTTCATTAAGCCCCATTGGGCACGCCACTGCTGCACGGATGACCCAGTTTCCTTACATTCCTGGTCTGTTTGCCTTCCGCGAACTTCCTCTCCTCCTTGCAGCATAGGAGAAGCTCCCGGTCAGCCCTGATCTCCTCTTTATCAACGGCCATGGATATGCACACCAGAAAAGGTTTGGGATGGCCTGCCATGCGGGAGCGATGCTCGAAATCCCAACCATAGGTGTCGCCTCCGGGCCTCCCGCAGGACATGCCGCTATTCCCTGCCTCACACGAGGGTCCTGTGCACCGGTGAAGGAGGGGGATGAGGTAGTCGGGGTAGCGGTGCGAACAAAAGACAGGGTAAAACCGATATACGTCTCTGCCGGCTACAAGACAACGCTGTCTTACGCTGTTGGGATGGTGCTTGATACCACCGAAAAAAACCGGATTCCTGAACCGCTTCAGGCTGCCGACCGGATTGCCGGGTTGTACCGGCAATTGTCAGGATTCGAGAAGAAAAAGAGCTGATTGTTCTGTCCATTATAATATCTCCATATCTTCTTGGCTCCACTCATCGTGGCGCGTTCAGCTTTGAGACCCTGTGATTCAACGGGAGTCCATCTGCCAGCATATCCAGTACTGGAAAAGAGCGGTGCTCATGAAGGTGTATACATTCATGGGAAACTCCATCAGCGGAGTATTTATACCGGGAGGTATAATTCCGTCTTACCCTCGAACGCGGAGTGGAGCTGGTATGCCGGAGGTATCAAAGACAGAAATCGGGAGGCGTTTTTTCAAGCTTCAGAAGGAAAAAAGTGTGGAAAAGGCGATCGAAAAGATCAGACAGACGCTGGGGCCAGAATGGGCTCTCTTTACACATGGTGATATTGAAGCACTCAAGTACGTCCTGGGAGAACTGTGGGTATATACTGACCGCGATGCCTGGGAGAAGATATCATTCACCCGACTAAGGGGACTGGAGCTTCGGGAGATCATCAGAATAGGAAAGGACGGGCTTGACAATGTGATCAGTGGACAGGTGGCAGTCCAATTGAGTTCGGCTATTTTGTTAAAATCTGTATAAATAACAGTCATCAAAAATTTTCTCCAGAAGTGCATTGCAGATGTGAAAAGCAAATTCTTTTATAATAGGATAAACTGAAATTGAAGCATTAAATTACCAAAATTTACGAGTAATCAAACACGAATTATGCCTTACGGGGGTTTAGTACCTATGCAGTCATACAAAAGGACCAGGCAGCTCCTCGTGACCATGAGGGCTGGAAAGTCAAAGATCAGCAGGGAAAGTGACCATCTGGTGAGTATCTACGACCGGATTTGTAAGAAAAGAGAATAATAAGATATCTTCGTCTCCCGAATTTGGAAAAATCATCTTTTGAAACTACATCGAATTCGATAGAATATCGGAGCTCGTCGCCTGCCATTATCATAAAGGACTAATTTTTGATATTCAGAGATAAAAAAAATAATCCCGTCATTCACTAAAAACCTCCAATGAAATGATGCATCATCCTCACAATTTCCGCTATTCAGGGAGTTTATTCCAGGGTGTGGTATCGCCTGTCGGGATGAACCTCAAAACATTTAAATCCTTCCGGTTACTGTAGGGTAAGTGGAATTGGTATGCCAGAGGTGACCGAGGACGAACGGGGACGGCGAGTGTTCCAGATTCACAAGGAAATGGCCGTCGAGACAGCATTAGAGAAGATCCGGCAGAGTGTCGGGCAGGACTGGAAACTCTATTCCGCGTCAGATATTGATCTCCTGAAGTACATGCTGGGGGAAAGCTGGGTTTCCATGGATCGCTCCAGCTGGGGACGGTGCACTTTTTCCAGGCTTTCGCGGGAGGATCTCGATGCCATCATCAAGATTGGAAAGGAGGTAAAAAGCAGGAAGCGGACGGAGGGAGATGCGGTCAGGGACATGAATGAAATATTGAGGAAAGTGAGGTGATCTTCAGGCCTTAATTGCTGCTTTTTTCTTCCGGTCAATAATCTTTTTTACTTTTTTCAGTCGGTAAAGGTCTTCACGGTCCCGTTCATCGATGGTAATCTCGATATACTTTGCCTGTCGTTTCAGCTCAGGGATGAGTACCTGTTCAAGGGCATTCACCCGGCGGCGGGTCATCTGGATCTCGCTTCCAAGTCTCCGGAGCGATGTTTCAGTCTCTGCAAGAGTGATGATGAGATCCAGTTCTGCTTCGAATTTTTCTGCTGTTTCGTCAATCCGTCCACTTACCCCCAGTATGCTGTATCCCCGATCCAACAGGCTTTTGACAAACCGCTTCTTCTCGATGATCGGAACAGGTACACCCATGATATTCTTCCCCTTGATATCAAGGGTGATGCCACGCCGGGTCGCGAATGAAGCAGACTTGAGGGTGACAGGATCATCAACAGCCAGGGCAATGAGCAGGGCGTTTTGGGCGAAATCGGAAAGTGTTTCCAGCTCACCTCTTGACTGGGAAACCGATTCCATGACATGGAAAAACTCTTGGATGAGCGCATCCATCTTCTGCCGGAGGAGATCCCGCCCCTGCTCTGCAAGCTTTATCTGGGCGTTCTTCCGTATGAGCTCCATCCGGGTCGGATTGATCTGTTCCATGATTATTCCTTCCGATACAAAGAATGGTACTTCTGGATGAATTCGCGTTTGATTCGCTTCAATTCCTCTTCAGGCAGCATGGTAAAGAGTTGCCATCCGATGTCGAGTGTTTTTTCGATACTCCGGTTCTCATCGCCCTGTGTTATGAACTGGCGCTCAAATTCATCGGCAAACTTCAGATACTTCTTATCCAGTTCAGTGAGTGCCTCTTCTCCGACAATAGCAACGAGCCGCCTGAGATCCCTGCCATACGCATAGGAGGCGTAGAGCTGATCGGCAACATTCCGGTGGTCTTCCCGGGTTTTCCCGGGCCCGATACCGAGGTTCATCAGCCGTGAAAGGCAGGGAAGAGCGTCTACCGGAGGATCTCCCCCACGGCGGAACAGATCGCGAGAGAGAACGATTTGCCCCTCTGTGATGTATCCGGTGAGGTCGGGAACAGGGTGGGTGATGTCATCGTCGGGCATGGTAAGGATCGGGATCTGGGTTATCGATCCTTTTTTCCCCTTTATCCTGCCTGCACGCTCGTATATGGACGCAAGGTCGGTATACATGTAGCCAGGATACCCCCGTCTGCCTGGCACTTCCTCACGTGCCGTGGAGATCTCCCGCAATGCCTCACAATAATTGATCATATCTGTCAGGATGACCAGCACCTGGAGCTCGTGCTCAAAGGCAAGGAATTCGGCCGCGGTGAGTGCACAGCGAGGGGTTGCTATCCGTTCAATCGTGGGATCATCTGCGAGATTCATGAAGAAGACAACCCGTTCCAGGGCGCCGGTCTTTTCGAAATCCTTCATAAAGAACGAAGCTTCCTTATACGTGATCCCCATCGCGACAAAAATCACGGCGAACTTCTCTTCTTCGCCGAGTACCTGTGCCTGGCGTGCGATCTGGGCTGCAAGTTTATTTGCAGGAAGGCCTGCTCCTGAGAAAATGGGAAGCTTCTGTCCCCGGACGAGGGTGTTCAGTCCATCAATGGTTGACATCCCGGTCTGGATAAAATCGGCGGGTTTATCCCGGGCAGAAGGATTGATCGGCATTCCATTAATGTCCAGGTTCGCCTCTTCAATGATCTCCGGCCCTCCATCACGGGGTTTACCAACGCCGTCAAAGATCCGCCCCAGCATGTCGATAGAAACACGGATTTTCGGGGGCTCACCGGTGAACCGGACCCGGGTCTCCTTATTATCGATCCCGCTGGTACCTTCATAAACCTGGGTAACCGCAATCTCCTTTGAGATATCAAGCACCTGCCCGGTGCGCTCTTCTCCGCTGGGAAGGATAATCCGAACAATTTCACCATACGAGACGCCCTTGACATTCTGGATAAATATCAGGGGGCCCGAAACGTAGCTGATTGCCCTCGCCTCTTTTGTATAGAGCGGTGCTCTGTTCATCGTTCTGCCTCCAAGGCTGTGAGATCTCCATCAATGCGGGGGATCAGGTCCTTTATCCGTTCGATCTCAGCGAGCTCCTTCATTCGCCCGATATCTGCTTTTACAGAGAGCTTGAGGATCTTTGTGAGCGGAACCCCTTTACCCATGGCCTGGTTCACACGATCGTAGAAGGAGAGTATCACCTGGAGCATCCAGTACTGCTTTTCGAGCGGGCAGAAAGAATCAACCTCATGGTAAGCACTTTGCTGCAGAAAGTCCTCCCGTATCATTCGCGTGACCTCGAGGATTGCCTTCTCGCTTTCGGGAAGTGCGTCAGGACCAACAAGCTGGACAATCTCCTGGAGCTCAACCTCCTTCTGGAGGAGATACATCGCACGTGCCCGCAGATCCTTCCAGTCAGAGAAACCACTTGCTGTAAACCACTCGCTTACCTGGTCAAGGTAGAGTGAATAACTCTTGATCCAGTTCACCGAGGGAAAGTGCCGCCGGTACGCGAGACTTGTATCGAGCGCCCAGAATGTGCCGGTGATGCGCAGGGTATTCTGGGTGATTGGTTCTGAAAAGTCCCCTCCCGGAGGCGAGACAGCACCGACCACCGTGACCGATCCGAACCGTTCGTCCGATCCGAGACAGACCACACGCCCCGCCCGTTCATAGAAGGCGGCGAGCCGGGTCGCGAGATATGCCGGATAACCCTCTTCCCCCGGCATCTCTTCGAGTCGGCCTGAAACCTCCCGGAGTGCTTCACCCCACCGGGAAGTGGAATCAGCCATGAGAGCGACGTCGTATCCCATGTCCCGGTAGTATTCTGCGAGAGTAATACCGGTGTAGATGGATGCCTCTCTCGCTGCGACCGGCATATTGGATGTATTGGCGATCAGGATGGTCCGCTGGATCAGGGGGAGGTTTGTCCTGGGATCGAGGAGCTCAGGAAACTCGGTGAGCACATCGGTCATCTCGTTCCCCCGTTCTCCACACCCGATATACACAACGATCTGGGTATCGGACCATTTGGCAAGAGTCTGCTCTGCTACCGTTTTTCCCGTACCGAATCCCCCGGGGATCATCGCTGTCCCTCCCTTTGTCACGGGAAAGAGGGAATCAAAGACCCGCTGGCCCGTGATGAGCAGGGTATCAGGATCCATCTTCCGGAGATACGGTCTCCCTTTCCGTACCGGCCATGTCTGCAGCATGGGGATCTGCGTGCCATTATCAAGCGTGCAGACCGGTTCATCGATGGTAAACTCGCCGCTCCGAATCTCGCTGACCATACCGGATATGAATGGTGGAACCATGATGCGGTGTTCGAGATGATACTCTGTAACGGTGCCAATCACATCGCCACCGGTAACCTGATCCCCTTTCTTTACCCGGGGTAAAAATTCCCATTTCCGGTCATGTGAGAGACCGGGGAGCGATACTCCCCTCGAGATGAAACTGCCGCTCTTTTCTACAAGGACCGGGAGAGGCCGTTGAATCCCATCATAGATGGAAGAAAGGAGGCCGGGCCCGAGTTCCACCGAGAGTGGCAGGTCGGTATTTACTACCTTTTCACCGACCTGTAACCCGGTGGTATCCTCATAGACCTGGATGACTGCCTGATCTCCATCTAGCCGTATGATCTCGCCATTCAGCTGCTGCTCGCCGACCTTCACCACGTCATACATCCTCGACCCCCGCATCCCTCCAGAAAGGACCACGGGGCCCGAAATTCTTGAAATATCACCGACAATCATACTGCTACTTCCTCAGCACGATGTTGTAGCCGATTGCTCTCCTGAGCAGTCCTTCGATGTAGCTGGTCCGGTCGAGCCGCTTTGCCTTGGAGGGGATGGGTATGATGATTGGGCGGTATGATTTCTCAATCTTCTCCATCATTTTATCATCGAGTGACATCATGTACTCCTCGTTAAGTGCAATAATACCGGTATCGTCCCTTAAAAGCAGAGAGGGGAGTAATGCAGCAACCTCATCCGGATTCGGGATCTCCAGCACATCAACTCCGGCGAGGCGAAAGCCTATGGCTGTATCAGGATCTGTGACAACAACAAATTTATACACTGATAAGCGCCTCCTTGAGCTCTTTTTCTGACATCTCGCCTACCTTGCATCGGGCAATGACCCGGATATTGGTAACCTCGGTATATTTTGCCCAGATATAGGCAATTGGGATCGAGATGGAGAGGGGATCCCCCAGAAACTGACCAATCGCCTTTTTCACAAGATACTTCTCCAGTTCCTTCTCAAAAGCCGAGATCTTCTCTGCTGCGATATATTCAAGAGGAACCTTCGTGAGAAACTGGTAGCGTGTCCCCTCCAGCTGCTTGAGGGCTCCCTCGATTGTCCCGGTCTTCATCAGCGAGAGGAGTCTTTCTGTATCAAACTCGGTACTTCCTTTGATGAAATACCCTTTCGCTTCCTCACGGTCAATCCGATCCCGAATTACCCGTAATACCGTTTTTATGTTGTTAATTTCGATTTCAGTGATGATTATACTTTTAAGGATTCGGGCATCATCCGACTCCTCGGCCTTTAATGTGGAAAGGGCGTCTTCGTAGTAGAATGTGTCAAGAGCATATTCAAGCACCAGCATGTCCCGGGTCTCAGTATATTCTTTGAAATTGAGGATCAGGGGACGGGCATAGACGATACCCCAGGTAGCAAGCAGGTCAATGACGGTCTTTACATCAGGCTGTTTAACCAGTTCGGTGAGGGCTGCTTCATCAAGCTCACCGGCCGGAATCAGGCATTCGAGAATTTCCGATGGGCTCACTTGAATTTTTTTACCCCTGAGGACGGTTTTGATATTCTGGATGTCCCAGCGGTGGAGGATGATGGTAAGGAGTGTCTCTGCATCTTCTCCCCTGATAAAATTCAGGATAGTCCGAAACGTCCTGACCAGGTCTTTGCGGATTGCTACCTCAATGCGGGTAATGCCTTTGAAAAGAACTCCGGCTTTTTCCAGTTCTTCCCTGTACGCTGTTTTTTCAAGTTCCGAAATAAGAGAATCAAGGTCAGGTTTGTTGATGAGCAGTTCAAGGAGCGAACGATCAAGCAGGCGGCTCTTCATTGCCCGTATCCGTGCATTGACGTACGCGTACTCCATCTCACTCACCAAACAATATTGAGAAAATCTCTGGTCTGTAAATCTCTTTCGCTTTTTTAAGCCGGGATTCAAGGGTATTGAAGATAACAAAGCGATCATCACGGGTATGTACGTTCAACCCCCCCGCACTGGTGAGATCGGGAACGATCTGGTGGTTCTCTTTTAGATCATTCAGGATCTCCTTCCAGAGCGTCTCATCCCTTTTATCGATATGAAGAACGATATCACTGTTTCCGAGGTCCCTCAGTGCTTCACCCAGCAATACCTTCAGTTTCTCCCGGTATTGCGGATGATCGCGAACAGATACAAGCTGGCGGGATGCTTCTTCGAATACCTTGTCGAAGATCTCACTTTTTGTCTTGACGATTCCCATGCGACTTTCTTCCCGTGCTGCAGAAAGGAATTTGGTCCGCTGGATTTCAACCGACAGCTTCGCATCCTCGAGGAGCCGTTTTCTGATTACCTCGTCTTTTGCCTCTGCTTCCCTGATAATTTCCTCTTCCTCGACTTTTGAGCGTTCCATTATCTCGGATATCCGTTCCTGGCCGCTCACCCATACAGCTTCAATCAGATCATCAATTGCCATGGGTTCACCCTTTCCGGTTCCGCAGTCCGGAATGATTCCGTCACCATACGATTCTCGCGATCTTTCACCAGTTCACACGAGCATGATCATGATCATGGATGCGACCACAAAACCCAGAATGACGAGAGTTTCGGGAATTGCCACCAGAATAATCATCAATCCGAATGTTTCCGGTTTTTCTGCAATCGTTCCCGCCCCCGCTGCGCCAATCTTTGACTGTGCAATCCCGGTGCCGAGCGCTCCAAGCCCAAATGCGATGCCTGCCCCAATGGGGATTCCGAAATCAACCATACACACTATCCTCCGTACAAAGCGCCGCCCTATGCACAGGCAGCACATCGTTTTCATGATACAATACGAGCCTCATACCACTTTCTGACAATGCGGCAATCGGCGATGAGAATTATCAATTCTATCTGAATATTCTTCATCTACATGGATCATTCCCCTCCCGCTGTGTTCCAGGAACTATGAAAAGAATGGATAGTCCCTGCCGTTTCATAGCGATTTTCCCCCGTTTTCCTTCTTGAAAGGTTTGTACATCTCGCCACCGCCTTCGTAAAATTTCGAATCGAATTCGACTAGGTGCAACCGGAGGGAGTGGAGGAAGGGGCTGAACATGGCAAGGACAATGTTGAGCGTATGGAGGAGCACTGCTATCAGGATTCCCAGAATAGCCACGTCCATCATGCCTCCCAGTTTGTTGGCAACAACGGCGAGGATGACCGACGCCATACCAATTGCCATAATACGGGCGTACGAAAGGACGTTTCCTACCGTGCTCATGATCTCAAACATGCCAAAGGCACCCCCTCCAATAATAATGAGGGGAATAGCGATTATTATCAGTACTGCTCCGATTGTAATCACGGTTGATGGCAGCGCCATTGCCGTTGCCGCTATTACCAGAATGAGACCAGTGATAACCACTATCATACCCGTTTTTTCACAGATATGTTTCTTGGCCTTGGTTACATGCCTGTTGCAGCTTATCTCGGTATAGGAGTTTACAATTCCAAGAACGAGCCCTAAAAATACATGGAAGACTCCGATAGCGATAGACAAGATGAGGAATGTAACAATAGCTTCCATCCGGTTCAACTCGACGCCGAAAATTGTCTTTGGCTCAATCCACCCCATTATCTCGCCTAAATCCCCAAAAAATTCTCCATATAACCAACCAAAGAATATGGACCATATTGCGCCAATGATAAGAATATTCATAAGATACTGGAGCCAGTCCCCCCTGTCGGAGAATTTCCACTTCACGATAAGGGCAAATGCAAAGATAATCAGCCCATAACCAATGTCCCCCACCATGATCCCGAAGAAGAGCGGAAGAAAAATTGCCATGAGCGGACTGGGGTCAATCTCTGTTGATCGTGCCGGGCTGACCACCTTCATCAGGTACTCAAACGGCTTGACGAACCGGGGGTTGTCGTAAAACGTCGGGGCTTCAGCCATCTGATCCGGGGTGAGGGCCAGTTCATTGACAATTACCCGCCCCCCGAACGTATCTTTCAGTGCCGTATGGGTACTCTTGAGGGACTTTTTAGGAGTCCATCCCAGTATCACAAACGTATATTCGGTCTGACCGATTTTTGAGAAGATACTCAATTCTTCGGTTCTTTCTCCAAGTATCTGGTGTAATGCTGAGAGTTCCATGTACCACGTCGAAGAGATTTTCCCGAGTTCCGAGTTCACTCTGGCAATCTCATCATTGGTGGTGGATTTTCTCTCCTCAATGAGGGAAAAGATCTCGTTGAAAGGTTTCCCCAGATATTCAGGAGGCAGACGAACTTCATTCACATTCTGGGAAAAGACGAAGGAGTGTACCCGTTCCGAGTACCGCTTGTTGAAAATCGTGACCGCCGCGATCGTTGTTTCATCCACTTCAGCGGTGAGCAATTCAAACTGGTTCCTCGTTATTTCTGCAAGGGCATTCCGGATAATATCGATGACGTCTTTAAATTCCTTCTGGATCAGGAGAACGGTGACTTCGAACCCTTCCAGGACAGGCAGACTGCTCTCAAGCGGCCGAATCTTGTCGATAATCTTTACATACCGGGTGAGGTTGGTGATGGTAATCTCATAATCACTCTTTTCTGTTTCGAGTACTTTTGTGACCGGTTCCAGCTCATCAATGATCGAATGTGCCCGGAGGAGGAGGTCCGCATGGCTTTGTGCTTTCAGGGCGTAATACGTATCGGCTACTACCTTTTCATCTACCTTGATTTTTGGAAGCGTGAGGAGGATGCCGCCTATCTTGGTGTGCGCAGCGGCGATATCCCCGACCTGGTCCGCGGTCATTTTCTTGAGGCTGATCTCTCCCGGCCTGACTTGTGTGGATGCATCCTCGAGCTGCACTGTCCCCTTGGCATACAGTAAATCCAGTACATTATGAAGGTCTTTTTTCGGGCCAATTACCTGAATTTTCACCATTTTCTGAAGCATGGCTCTCTACCCTGACAGCACAATGGCAACAATTCTTTCAACTGCTTGAGGCAAATTCTTCTCTCCCTTATCGCGGACGGAAGATACCTTGCCCTTGGCCGCAGCTCGGACTTGATCTGCCTCTCTATGGATCCTTTCCAGCTCACTCCGGGTAAATTCATCTGCTGCTTCTTTCCCTCTCAGTTCCGATGCAGCTACTAACTCCAGGGATTTCTTCTTGGCTTCCTTCAGCGCATAATCGGCCTCATTTCTGGCCTGATCAACTTTTATGCTCATTTCAATTTCTTTTTCCCTGATCTTCTTTAGTATAGACTTGTCCTCTTCCATACCACAATCCCTTTCCATCATGCAGAGCTGGCATCATATCCGTGTATACCGGATTCATTGAAATCCGCCCGGTTCATTTTGCCTCTCCCTGGAGTCTTACCGCACCGACGTGGTTTCTTACTCTTCAACCCAACCCCGCAATCATACTCTGCTCCGATGTCAGAACAGGAGTTTCCTGGTTTTCAGTCAATCCTCCTCTTCATGTTCCATCCGGTTACAGGCCATGCCTGTGTTTCAGGAGTGCAGATACTCCAAACGGGGGGGGTGTATAGTCTGTTCTGCCGCCTGATCCTTTCGCCGCCGCTATGCGCTCTTCACAACGCCGTAAAGCCGCCATTTTCAATTTCTCTACCATTTCAGTGTGTGAAAATGACATACATAGCTCCGGCGATCCTTGGGGACAGGATCCGTGAACCCTTGATTTCAAAAATGATATACCTTGCGGTACCCCCCCACATCTTGAGGGAGAGAAAGGTCCGGTTTGTATAAACCTTCATGTTACCGGAGGTGTTGCCGACGAATCCTCCCACTGCCTTTAGGGGCATGTGTTAAGATCAGTCGATGATGTGACAGAACTATCGATGAGGAAGGAGGTAACCCGCCCCAGTGTTTTGGGTGTGAGGTGCCCGGAGATATGATCGCGAGGAAATTATTACAGGGATAAAACAAAACCTGGAAGAGACCCACTAGTCTGGCTGTAAAGGATGAGTGATTGATACTCAGAGAAACTACCAATGGCGATCGTATTCCCAAAATACTATTAAATATCGTAAAGAGTATTTTCTCTCATACGCTATTAACGATCCATTTCCCAATTCCTCCTGCCGATCGGGATACCATGGAACGGTTAACGGTTGTGATACATCATGTTTGAAAAGTTACTTTTTGCAACAGATTTTTCCGAATATGCAACGAAGACTCTTGACTGCATTGCCGGTTTTCCCGGATCACGTGATGTTATACTGCTCCATGTAATCGAAGAGGCCAGGTCACCGAGGGGTGGTGGCGAGATAGGTGAGGCTCTCTCCCTTAATGAAAAAAATTTACTCAAGGAAGAGAAACGCTATCTTGAAACGCTTGGCCAAGATTTCAGGGTGAAAACGGTGGTGAAGGTATCCTCCGACATCGCCGGGGCAGTCCTTGAGACAGCAGAAGAAAAGGGCGTTTCCCTGATCGTTGTCGGTGCCCGGGGGAACAGCCTCGTTGAAGGAATCCTTCTCGGCAGTGTATCGATGGCGATCCTTCGCCGCAGCAGGACGAGTGTGCTTATCATGCGCCATAAAATTATCGAAGGCCTTCCAGGGAAGACCTATGAAATGTCCTGCCCGAGAATACTCTTCCGGGTCCTCTGTCCGGTTGATTTTTCCAAATTCTCAGATAATGCGATAGCTCTTGTCAGCACAACAAAGGGAGTGGGGGAGGTCATCCTTCTCCATGTTGTTTCTCAGGGCGAATCGGAAGCTGAGATCGAGGATTCTCTCAAAAAGGCGAATGGTCAGATTGAACTTATCCGCAGCAGTCTTGCCACACGGGGCATCAATGCCAGGACTATTGTATTGACAGGGAGTCCCGCATTCGAGATCACGAGAATTGCCGATGAAGAGGACGTATCAGTCATCTGGATGAGTTCCCATGGAAAAGGCTGGTTCCGCGATCTTCTGATCGGCAGCACGGCGTATACGGTGGCAATGAACGCAAAGCGGCCGGTAATTATCATTCGTAAGCCGGAATGAGGGGATCGAAAAGGATAAACTCTTCGGGTGAATTTAAAAAAAAATCATGTTTTACGATTAAAAATACTGGAGAGATTATATCCTCTCGATCATAATCCGAATTTATGCTCCGCCAAGTCTACCCAGGATACCCAACGTAAATGCCATCACCAGTAAAGCTACGGTTTCGGTCAAACCCAGTATGATCATAAAATTCCCAAATCCTTTACCGGTTTCTCCCATTGCATCGCAGGCGCAGGCACCACCTTTACCCTGAAAGTATGCAGAAAGACCGATAGCCGCGCCGCAAAAGGCGCCGATACCCCAAAGGTCATTGCCTTGTATCGCCAGTTCAACCATCCTGTTCATTACGATAAAACCATAGATTGTCTGGGTAAGCGGCGCAGCGGCAAAAGCAACGAGCATAAACGCCGCCGGCTTATTCTGGCTGTAATTCTTCTTCCAGGCCCCTATCGCAGCCATACCTGCGACGCCTGCTCCTGCTGCAGATCCCAAGGCAGACAAGCCAAGCACCAGACCCAATCCCAGATCTCCGGTCATACTATCCTCATTTCATTCTTTGAGCGGATCAAAAGCAACCCCACTCCATGTTACATTCGCGTGTCCCGAAAATTCCAGCACATTAAGCCTGACACCATGCACAAGAACTGACATAAGTCCCAGGATCATATTTAAGCTATGGCCGGATAAAAGAATTACGACACCTGCCACTAATGCGATGACACCACTGCCAAATCCAGATGCCAAATAGTTTATAGTCTCTGCTACCGCCAGACCTGCCAGGCTAACCGCAAAAAGACGAATATACGAGATTACATCGGTAATATTGTTCATAAAGCTCAATGCCATCGTCCCCATTCCTTCTCCGATCCCTCTCAACACATTGCGCTGGGGGTTGGTAAACAAAATCACGAGAATTATTCCTATGGCAACCAGCCATATCCCACTGGGGGGGAATGCTTCTCCCAGGATTAAGGTCCGGGCAAGGAAAAATGCGGTCCAGAGAATGCAGATATAGCCGATGTCGGCAAGCGCTGTCAGCGATGGAAATTTCAGGAATGCCCGCCAGGTATGGGCGATGGATAGATGCAACGCTCCAAGAAAGAAACAGAACGTTGCTATGACTGGTGGATCATTGAGCTGCGGAACAAGGGGCTGTAACCATCCCTGACCAAAAAATGTACCGGTCAGAAGACCCCATATAATTGCGCAGGAACCTAAGAGGAAAAAAAGCGAAACAATCGTTTTCATCTCTATAGTCAGTTTCATCTTTTTATGCAACCAGAGCGTGATCAGTACCGTGATCAAAATATAGACCAGCCCATAACCGGCATCACCGATAAGAATACCAAAAAAGATGCTGAAAAAAATCAGAAACAGCATACTAACGTCCAGTTCATGATATCCGGGTGTCAGCCCCAGGAGCTTGAGTACAGGACTGATCATACCGACCCACCGGGGATTACGTAGGAGTGTCGGCACCGTATCCTCAGCCGAAGGATCCATGATCAAAATCCCCCATTTTCTGTTCCTGGCTTCGACAGTCAGATTCTCTGTCAGGTCAAAGGGGATGTATCCCGTTACATAACTGATTGCCCCTTCCCTGCCCATACCGAGTAATACCTGCTGGAATTCGATCTCTTTCTCCAGTTTTAGCTTTTTTTCTGAAAGGTCCTCATAAAAAGACGAGAATTCAATAATCTCCTTTTTCGTTGTCTCAATAGCCCTGGAATTATCGGCGAGCCGCTCCTTCAGCACTGACAGGCTTTGCATTGGAGGAAGAATTTCTTTAAAACCGCATTCGTACTGCCGGCGTGATATTGCCACGCAATGGGCAATGTCTGCTGTGGTGAATATCGTTTTTACAACAACATCATCGGGAAAACTGCCAATTTCCTTAACAGGTACCTGGTAAAGTTTCAGGTAAATGCCATTCTGGCTCAGGTAATGTACCTGGTTTTGATCGATATCTCCCCAGCGTTCCCACTCGTTGATCTGACCAATTATCGTCCTGGATGTGGAATCCAGTTGTTCCTGGCGCTTGCCCAGTTCGACAATATGGTTTGCCACCGTCATCCAGTCCCCGATGATTTTATTTTGCTGTTGAAGATTTCTCTCCGATATTATGGCCTGATTCAGGATATTAAAAGATGAATTAACTATGGCCAATTTCTCCTGGAGTTCAGATATTTCTCTGCCCTCAGGCAGATTCTGGTGTTCAACCTGCAGAACTCCCAGTTTCCGTATGCATGCTATGGTTGCTTCTGCATCTTTGGTCTCGAAAAGAATAGTGGCCTTTTTCATCGGGACAATCATACAGCCATCTCCCCAAGATCAACTTCTTCGATTTTATTTTTAGCAATTTTGCTGCGGCCAACCGCGTTGGTCATCTGGTCACCGATATAGATCTTAATCAGACGGATTGCCTCTTTTGCCTCGGGGATTTTCACCTTTTCGAACAGGTTGACACGCTGTGTGGTAATGCGCAATTCATGTTTCAAAATAGAAATTTCATCTTCTATGATCCTGATCTCTTCCCGTAAGGAGACCATATCCCTTAATCTCTCTAATCCTGCATCCACCCAGAACGGTGTCAGGAACAGATCATACACTGCCGGCTCAAATTCCAAACCCTTAAAAACAGGTAAATCAACGCCGGCAATATTCTTCTTTGCTGTAATGATTTTTTCAGGAACAAGAAATTGCCTTATCTCGGGAGCCTCAATCAAAAGTCCCAACCAATCCTCTGCTGACTTCTTTTTTTCCGAAAAAAAATTCTCTCTCTCTTTGAGAGCTCTCTGCTGTTGTAAAATTTCAAGCTGCAGCTGCTGCTTTTTGAGCAGGAGGGTTGGCAGATATCTCTCATACCGCTGCAGGGCATCCCTTTGTTTCTTTAGTTCACCTGGAGTAATTTTTATTTTCATGCCTTTGGCCAATATTGATCAACCATGGATTTTTTTATCCCGGTTTCTTCCGGAGAGAAACAATCACGGAGAATCTCCCAGCCTAGATCCAGTGCTTTCTCCAGCGTGACATTCACCTTTAAGGACATCATCTTATCTTCAAAGAGTTTTCCGTACTTGAGGAGTTTCATATCCCAGGAACTCATCTGAAATCCCATGGCCTGCTTCTCCTGGGTTTCACGGTAATCGGCAAAAAGCTGAATCATGGTATCCATAATCGTCCTGTGGTCATCGCGGGTTTTGCCGTTGACGAGCTGCTTTAAGCGGCTTAAGGAACCAAATGGTTCTATCACGCTGTTCTTCAGATAAAACTGCCCTTCGGTAATATAGCCGGTATTATCCGGAATGGGATGAGTTACGTCGTCTCCCGGCATCGTTGTTACTGCAAGAACCGTAATTGAACCTGCAGTCTCAAAATCAACTGCCTTCTCATAGCGGGCTGCAAGCTGGCTGTAAAGGTCCCCGGGATATCCTCTGTTCGAAGGAATCTGTTGCATGGTGATGGCAATTTCCTTCAATGCATCGCAGAAATTACTCATATCCGTTAACAGCACCAGAACCCGTTTTCCTTCCAGGGCAAAATTTTCTGCAACTGCCAGACAGATATCCGGCACAAGGAGACATTCTACAACCGGATCAGCTGCAGTATGCATGAAAACAATCGAATGGGAGATTGCACCGTATTCTTCCAGGGTGTCCCTGAAGAAAAGGTAATCATCATACTTCAAACCCATGCCGCCTAAAATTATGATATCGACTTCTGCCTGGGTTGCGATCCTTGCTAAAAGTTCGTTATATGGTTCGCCTGCTATGGAAAAAATCGGCAGTTTCTGAGATTCAACTAACGAATTAAAAACATCGATCATGGGGATGCCCGTCCGGATCATCTTGTTCGGAATAATTCTCTTAACCGGGTTTACAGGTGGCCCGCCAATTTCGACGAGATTTTCGGAAAGTTCAGGCCCTTTATCCAGGGGCCTGCCGCTTCCGTTAAAAATGCGACCGAGGAGCATAGTACCGGACGAGATGCGCATGGGGTGTCCTAAGAACCTGACTTTGTCTCCGGTAGAAATGCCGCGGCTTCCGGCAAAAACCTGTAAAAATATTTTTTTTCCGTCAAGGCGGATAACCTGGGCCAGGGAAGTCCCGCGTTTTGTAATTACCTGGGCGAGCTCTGTAATGCCTATGTTTTCGGCTTCGACAGTAATGACGTCCCCGACAATCTGATGTATGTGGGTATATAATTTCTGCATACTAACCTTCCCTTGACCGTTCGAGTACAAACACCCTGATCACTTTTTCGATTTTTGCAAACTCTTCGCTCTGCCAGGGTTCGGAGTTCCAGCCCCTGAAAAGCTGTCGCAGCTGCAAAAAAAAGTGCAAAGCCGTATCTTTATCCTCAAAGCTAAATTCCGCTTCCAGAATGCGATAAATAAAATCAAAGATGTAAATCTGCCGTTCTTTGGGGGTAGCTTCGTCAACTGGATCAAAGGCATTCTGCTGCAGGTAGACAAAATCAAAAAATTCTGCTTTAAGATAGTCCACGTAATCAGGAAGCGAAGTCCCTTCTTCTCCGACAACTTTCATCATTTGCGCCACATCGAAGCCCTTGCGCAGAATCCCGTGCCCCCGCTCTTTCTGTTTCTCATCAATAAAACTTTTATACTTGCTCCAGCTGATTAACGGGTCTATTGCCGGGTATCTGCGGGCATCGGAACGGTTGCGGGAAAGCCCGTGGAATGCGCCAACTACTTTTAACGTTGCCTGGGTTACCGGCTCTTCAAAGTTTCCTCCTGCAGGGCTGACTGCTCCGCCGATGGTAACCGAACCGGTTGAGCCGTCATATAACCGCACCACACCTGCCCTTTCGTAGAAAGAAGCGATACGCGACTCTAAATATGCGGGGAACGCCTCTTCGCCGGGAATCTCTTCGAGCCTCCCGGACATCTCTCGCATCGCCTGGGCCCAACGGGAAGTGGAATCCGCAAGCAAAAGCACATGAAGACCCATCTGACGGTAATATTCGGCTATCGTTACTGCCGTATAGACGCTCGATTCCCTCGCTGCCACAGGCATGGAGCTGGTATTACAGATAATGACGGTGCGGTCGCTCAAAGGGCGGTTGGTTCTGGGGTCAAGTAGTGTAGGGAATGTTTTTATTGTTTCGACTACTTCCCCGGCACGTTCGCCGCAGGCAGCAATAACAACGATATCCACTTCGGCATGCCGGCTGGTCAATTGCTGTAAAACGGTTTTTCCTGCTCCAAAAGGACCGGGAATGCAATACGTCCCGCCCCGGGCCACAGGAAAGAGCGAATCAATAAGGCGCATCTTGGTAACCAGCGGTTCAATGGGTTTACGTTTCTCGGCATATGCCTGAATAGGGATTTTCACCGGCCAATTCTGGCTTAAATACACAGGATAGATCTTGTTGTGGGGGTCTTTTATCTGGGCAACTACCTCGCGTATCGTGAACGTGCCAGCAGTTTCAATCGACACAACCTCAAAAGTTCCCCGCAAGGAGAAAGGAACCATACAGTAGTGCTTGAATATTTTTTCCACCACAAATCCTATTTTATCTCCGGCACGTACTCTATCGCCGGGTTGTACCATGGGAGTAAAATCCCAGGCCTGGGTATCAGAAAGTGCCTTGACATAAACACCGCGTTTTAAGAAAAAGCCGCATTGTTGGGCAATCTCCGGCAAAGGATTTTGCAGGCCGTCAAATACCTGACCAAGCATCCCCGGCCCCAGCTCAACCGAAAGAAGCTCTCCGGTAAACTCAACCTCTTCGCCGATTTTTAAACCATCGGTTGCCTCATAGACCTGCATCTCCGCATGGTTACCCCGCACACGGATGATCTCTGACTTAAGCCGTTCTGCTTCGTGCAGGATATAGGCAACCTCATTCTGCATCACGGGAGAATCGAAACGGACAGTTACCATGTTACCGCTGATTTTGGTAATGCGGCCTTTTCTGAGTGCGGTCATTTATTCTCCCTTAATGCTGTAAAGCGTGTTCAAGCAGGATTGTTTTATCTGCCTCGCGTATGTTCTCCCAGCGCTGGAGGATTAATAATTTATAGGCATA
>CAYGWN010000043.1:0-69004 GCA_964353765.1 uncultured Methanoregula sp.
CTATGCAGGGTATGCCTATGAGGTGGAACCGAGCGGTGCCTCGTTTGATCCCTATGCAACGCTGATCATCACCGTTTCAGAACAGGACTGGGCCGGACTCAGGGAAAGGGAGCTCTTCATCAAGTGGTATAACCCTGCCACATCCGCATGGGAGGATATCCCGACAACGACAGACCCCGGTGCACGGACGGCAAGCGCAAAGATCACCCACACCAGTATCTTTGCACTCTTCGCCTCAAATCCGGCAACGACACCCCCGACCACCGTTCCAACCACACCACCACCCCCGGGATTGTTCGGAATAGCCTGGCTCTGGATACTGGCCGTCCTGGTTATTATCATCGCCGCGATTGTAATCGTCTTCTTCATCATGAGAAGGCGCGAGCCGCCTGAAGAACCGCCGCTGGGTCCAGGTCATCCGGATGATGACATCTGGAAGGTCGAATAACCCTCAATTCCCCTTTTTTCGTTGTTCCTGCTCTGCTGAAACCGTTTATTATTCCCTCAATCGCCTGAATATGAGAGAAGGGGATAGAACACTCTTATGCAACCACCGGGTCCCTGCTGTGATAGTGATTACAGAGGGCTCTTCTTAAGGGGAGCCCGAGTCAAAAGGAATCCTTACTCCTGGCATCGGAGGCATTCACGATACCAGTTCCGGACAAAAGATTCCGGAATCCCCCGAATGAATCGATGTTTTAAACAATCTTATGAGAGAGGTAGATAGCAGGATAATCCACTTTTCCCTTCTCTCAAAAATGTAGAGTTCTCTTTGAAAGAAGGTAAATTTTCACTTTTCTTATAGAAAAGATTATATATTACATTTTCAATGTATCTCATACCGGGCATATTGGAGATAGGAGAGTCAAATCTGTATTCCGGCTTAAGGACTCATGATGATTGTATTCCTGTTTATTAGCAGGATAAACAGGTACTTTTCCCAATCCCCATGTTCCCAGGAAATGGTGGCATATGAAGATTGAATTAAAGAATTACATCTGGATAGTTTCAGTTGCTTCTCTCGTGCTTTTCCTGAGCTGTCCCGGTGTACTTGCAGGTTCACCGACCGTTCTCTCTATCTATACTTCTCAAAATGAGGTATCTGTGGGTGCATTGATCCAAATTAACGGAACCCTCTCTACCTTTGATGGTACGGGGCTGAACGGGCAGATTGTGAATGTCCAGGTCTCACGAGATGGAACTACCTGGACCAGTGCTGGAATGACTTTTACTAACAGGGGTAATTATCAAAGTTCGAGGACCCTCACTGAACTGGGGGACTATTATTTCCGTGCTGTTTTCGCTGGCTCCAGATTATATAATCCGGCAATGAGCGCTGTAACCAGCGTTACGGTAAATCCCGCAGGGCCATCACCGAACACTACCCTGAACCTGACGGCATCACCGGCCTCCATTGTCATCGGGGAGTATGTAACTTTGAGCGGCAGACTGGTAAATTCGCTGAATGGAGAGGGTCTTGGAGGAAAGACCGTCAGGCTGGATCAGTCACCAGATGGCATTCAATTTACTCCCGTCAGATCGATAGTGACATTTTCTGATGGCACCTTCTCTTTACGTCTCCAACCAAATACTTCGGGGATGGTATACTATCAGGCACAGTTCACCGGAACAAAGGATTATAAATCCTCAGCCAGTCAGATTGTTCGGGTCACTATCCAGCCATCTCCCGGTAAGGAAGCCTCACTTCTCACAATCAATGCTTCGCCAGAAATAACCGGAGTAAATGTACCCTATTTCATTCACGGTTTCCTGAATAATTCTGTGATGGGTACAGGTATCAGCGGCCAATTTATCTCGGTTGAAATATTAAACGACAATAGTACATGGTCACCCGTAGGGCTCGTATCAACAGAAACAGATGGTTCGTATTCGCTATCACAGGTGAAGTCAGTTGCAGCAAATTACTCGTATAGATCGGTTTTTTCAGGTTCTTCTGCCTATAAGAACGCAACAAGCAGTATTGTAACAGTTAACGTCACAACCACAAGTACCATCCCGACATTGCTTACCCTGAATGTTACACCTTCAGAAATTACCCTCGGTGAATCTATACGGATAACAGGTAATTTGACTGAGAATAAAACATCTAGAGCTGTATCAGGAGAATCCATAAATATCCATTTCTCCTCTGATAATATTAGCTGGAAACCGGTAAGTACCCTTATCACAGACGAAGGATATTACGAGACCCGGCATACTCCCATAACATCGGGGAGGTTTTATTACAAAGCGTTCTTTTCCGGGACATCCATTCTTTCCCCGTCACAGAGCAAGGTTGTGAATATCACTGTCAATCCGGTCATCCCCCTTCCCAGTACCAATCTCTCTCTATCTGCCTCACCAGGGAATCCATCGCTGGGTGCGACTATCACTTTTACAGGAAGACTTAGTGATAGTGCCACAGGTAACAATATTACAGGCAGGATGGTAACTCTCCAGGAGTCGAGAAATACCACGCAATGGAACCCGGTGAAGAATACATTTACACAGTCCGATGGGCTCTATACCATACTTTATACACCGACACAAGGAGGGACTTTTTACTTCCGTAGTGTCTTTATCAGTGATGCAGGCTATAACGGATCGGTGAGCCCGACAATTCAAATATCCATTAAGAAACCTTCCCGCCTTACCATGAATCTTTCTCCATCCGTAATCCAGACTGGAAATTCACTTCAAATTAGCGGTTATATAACCGATGCAACGACCAGCGCTGGGCTCCAGGGAGAGACTATCCGGATTTTAAGATCCAGAAATGCTACGACCTGGATTGAAGTAAATTCAACTCTGTCAGGTATCAACGGTTATTATACGACAAGAGATATTCCTCCGGGATCAGGGACTTTCTATTATGTTACAACATATGCCGGATCCAAATATTTTGAGGAGACCACAAGCAATTCCGTAGGGGTGTATGTAAAAACTGCACCCTGAAATTTATTTTTGTTATTCGTAACTTCGCTTATTTTAATATTGAAATCCTCAACAGGAACGGTCTCTTCCTGGAAAATCGCTGGAATATCAATAATATTTCAAGACAACTATCAGATATTGAGAAAGAACCCTGCATACTGGGAAGACACTATAGTCTCAGGTCAATCCTTATGATGATAGTAGTCTCCCACGAACCGGCCCTTATTCCTCGGTATAGTAGTAATACTCCCCGCTGGTCTTCTGGTCCCGGTCAAGGTATGAACCGGGCTTGTTGATCCGCGGCCTGCCACTCCGGTCTCTCCGGAATGTGACACCGAGACGGGAAAGGAACCGGTTCATACCCTGGCGCATATCGAAGGGACCGGTAGCCTGGCCGGAAAGTCCGGGTACTCCATCGAAGACAAGGATCCGTTCGCTGATCATGTCGATAAGGTAGATATCGTGGTCAATGACCAGGATGGCCGCGTCCCGGCCATCCACGTGGTGTTTGAACATCCGGGTGATCCTGACCCGCTGTTCAACATCGAGGTGGGCGCTCGGTTCATCGAGGATGTAGAGATCGGCATCGCGGGAGAGGCAGGCAGCAATGGCCACCCGCTGGAGTTCCCCGCCCGAGAGGGTGTCGACCGGAGACTGGAGGAGCGGGGAGAGTGCAAGAGGTTCGATGATATCGTGCAGGTATTTTGAACTGTCAAATATCCGTGTGTTCTGGCGGAGGAGGAA
Source organism: uncultured Methanoregula sp. (assembly GCA_964353765.1). Lineage (GTDB taxonomy): Archaea > Halobacteriota > Methanomicrobia > Methanomicrobiales > Methanospirillaceae > UBA9949. The sequence goes on from CAYGWN010000043.1 coordinate 3,679, forward strand.
TTCAACGGTGTCCGAACCTGTTGCTTTGAGATACTGCGGTTTGTAGGAGACGCGGGCTTTCACCTCAACCGGCCCGCCGTCCGGCTCCTCCACCCCAGCGAGGAGGCGGGCAAAGGTGCTCTTCCCGATCCCGTTTGCACCGACGAGCCCCAGGACTTCGCCTGCCCTGATATCACCGGGAGCCACCGAGAGCCTGAAGGTATCATAGCTCTTTGCAAGCTCAGGGAAATCCAGGAGAGGCAGCCGTTCGGTCTGGTCGCCGTGGGCCCGCTTCTCAAAGATCACCGGGTAATCCCTGAACCGCACATTCTCTTCAGGAAGAAATCCTTCCAGGTACTGGTTTATTCCTACCCTGACCCCCTTGGGCTGGGTGATCACCCCGAAGACCGCCGGTTTCCCGTACGCGATGTGAACCGTATCGGCCAGCATGTCAAGGATTGCCAGGTCATGCTCGACAATCACGATCGGCCGGATGGCAGCAAGGTCCCTGATGATCCGGGCTGCAGCCATCCGCTGGTAGATGTCGAGGAACGGGGTGATTTCATCAAGAAAATAGAAATCCGCCTCCCTGGCCAGGCAGGCTGCAATGGCGACCCGCTGGAGTTCCCCCCCCGAGAGAGTTGAAATGTCATGATCGAGGATGGGGGACAGGGTCAGGGCTTCGATGTAATCAGAGAGCTTTTTCCGTTCATCGGTTGATTTGAGGAGGTCCCGGGGGGTACCTGAAAATACCCGGGGTATGTAGTCAATGTACTGGGGTTTGACCGCCACTTTCAGTTTCTTCTCGGAAATGGTCACCAGGTACTCGAAGAGCTCGGTCCCGGTATACTTCTTCAGGATCTCCTCCCAGCCCGTCTCGCGGTCGAAGATCCCCAGGTTTGGTTTGAGCTGGCCGGAGAGAATCTTGACCGCGGTACTCTTGCCGATCCCATTTGCGCCGAGAATTCCGGTGACCTTCCCCTCCACCGGCGTGGGGAGCCCGTAGAGGGCAAACCCGTTCTCCCCGTACCGGTGCGTTGCCTGTTCAAGCTCTTCAGGGAGACTGATAATATCGAGAGCCTCAAAGGGGCATTTCTTTACGCATATCCCGCACCCGACACAGAGCTCCTCCGATATCCAGGCTTTGCCATCTTCCCCTATGATGACTGTTTCATCGCCGGTACGCACGCGGGGGCAGTACAGGATACATTCGGTGCCGCATTTTCGTGAATGACACCGGTCTTTATGAACCACTGCGATCCGCATGGTATACTCACGGGGGGATACCGGTCAGAAGGAGGGTCCAGGTGATGAACCAGAAGGCAAAGGTCATGAAGCCCTGGTAGAACCAGTCTTTTTTCCCAAGTGCCGGGGAGTTTAGGTGGATGAAGACGAAGAGGTGCCGCTGCACGATAATCCCGGCTGCCATGATAACCAGGGCGAGGAGCGTATAAGGGGTGAACCCAAGGATCGCGGTCGGGGGGAGCCCCCGGGTCACCAGGTACGAGATCACCCCGGTTACAACTCCTAACATGCAGGCAATCAGGGACCGCTTGATCCGCTGCAGGTGTTCCTGACTCTTCTCTTCGGGCGTTTTTTTCCGGGATACTTCCAGCTTCTCTTCAGTCTCTTCGGCACTCATCTTGGACACCAGTAGTCCTATTTTTAGGTGGTTTACCAATATCTAATTTGGTATACCATGGCCACGCGGGAAGGAATGAGCGGGATCGATCTCCGGGCGGTAGTGTATGAGTGGCAGCAGCTCGCCCCCCTCTGGATCAATAAAATATATCTGTTCCCTCCTGGCTTTCTCGTATTCCGGCTCCACGGGAGAGAACATGCACGCTACCATCTGCTCATTGAGAACGGGAAGCGGGCCCACCTTACCACTCAAATGCCGCCACCCCCGAAATTCCCGCTGCCGTTTGCCATGCTCCTCCGCAAATACCTCTCCGGGGGAAAAGTCCTGGCCGTACGGCAGCATGGTATCCAGAGGATCATGACCATGGATATCGGGAAACATGGTACCGAATATCACCTGATTGTGGAGCTTTTTGATGAGGGAAATGTCGTCCTCTGCGATGAACGGTACACCATCATCCAGCCGATGCGCCCCCAGCGGTTCAGGGAGCGGGATGTTGTAGCTGGTGTCCCGTACCTGTTTCCACCGCCTGATCCTGCCACCTTTCCCCCTGATGAGTTCAGGGATTTTTTACACCAGGATAACCGCGACCTGGTCCGTGCCCTGGCTGTCGGCGTGATGCTTGGGGGATCCTGTGCAGAATACCTCTGCAGGAAGGCCGGGATCGATAAAACCATCCCGGCAAGGGTGGCTGATGCGGACGCTATCTACCGGGAACTTCAGCACATCCTCTCTTCGGCGCAACAGGGCATCTCCCCCCTTGACCGGGGAGCGGAATGCCTCCCCTTTGGCGGGAGCGGGGGGTCCGGCCCGGCCGGTGTCCCGCCATTCAACCGGGCACTGGATCATTTCTTTCCGGCAATCACTCCCCCTGCATCCGTTGAGGCCGGAATCGCCAGGGCCCGGACAAAGGAGGAGCGTATCCGGGACCGGCAGGCCGAGATTCTGTCACAGTACGAAAAGAAAGTGGCGCGGACCGGGAAGATCGTGGAAATGATGTATGAATCGTATCCGCTCCTCCAGGAGATCATTACCACTCTCGATCAGGCCAGCAGGACAAAGTCCTGGCAGGAGATCTCCCATGTCCTGTCCGCGCAGGAATCCGGCCCGGCAAAAAAAATTGTCTCTGTCAATCCGGCTCTCGCCTCAGTCGAGGTTGATATCGGTGAACGGATCACCCTCTATGTTCATGAGAGTCTTGATGCAAATATCGGCAGGTACTATGATATCATCAAGAAATTCCGGAAAAAAATTGCCGGGGCCCGGGTGGCCATGGAGCGGCAGATCAGCCATGAGCAGAGACCGGCTTCCCGGGTGCCGGTGATGAAACGACGGTGGTTTCACCGGTTCAGGTGGTTTTATACCAGTGATGGAACCCTGGTGCTCGGGGGGAAGGATGCTGACCAGAACGAGGAACTTGTCAAGAGATACATGGAGGGTGGCGACCGGTTTGTCCATGCCGATGTCCATGGGGCGAGCGTGGTGATCGTGAAGGGACCGACCGAAAGGATGGATGAGGTTGCCCGGTTTGCCGCGTCCTACTCGGGTGCATGGAAGAGTGGTCACTACACGGCGGATGTGTATGCTGTTTCCCCGGGCCAGGTGAGCAAGTCACCGGAACCGGGAGAATACATCAGCAGGGGATCGTTCGTGGTGAGAGGAGAGCGGGAATATTTCCGTGATGTTCCGGTCGGGGTAGCCATCGGACTCCAGCAGGAGCCCGAACGTGCAGTCATCGGGGGTCCCCCTTCTGCGGTTTCAGCACGGACCAGTGTCAGGGTAGTCCTGAAACCAGGCACATTTGAACCAAACGACATCGCGAAGAAGGTCCTGAGAATGCTCCGGGAACGACTCCCTGCTGAAGAGGTGAAGGCCACGAAAGGCATTCTCACCACGGAGGCCATCGCCGCATTTGTCCCCCCGGGTGGATCGGACGCAGGTGAGCCATGAAGGCCGAAACAGGAGAACTCCAGCGGTCATATGGAGAGATCCGTCTCTTTCCAGAGAATCTTGATGATCTCTGGCACCTTGAGCACCTGGTTGGACCGGGCGCCCTGGTATTTGCCACCACGCTGCGCACCGTTGAGACATCATCAGACCGGATTCGTCCGGAAAAACCTGAAAAGAGGCCGGTAAGGCTCGGGATAAGGGTTGAGAGAGTGGAGTTCCACAAGTTTGCCAACCGGCTCCGTATCAGCGGCATCATCGAACATGGCCCGGAGACAGGTTCCTACCATACCCTGAACATTGAACCGGGGTATGAACTCTCGGTTATCAGGCAATGGCACCAGGCCGATCTTGAGCGGATAGACCGGGCAGTCCGGGCATCGGTTCATGAGGCGGTTCATATCCTGACCATCGAGGAGGGCGAGGCAGAACTCTTCAGGATCCGGCAGTTTGGGCCGGAGGGGGTGCTTACCGTGACTGCCGGGAGCGGAAAGGAGGCGGGACAGGAGACACGGTCGGGGTTCTTTGAACGGATTGCTGTCCATCTCCGCGGGATTACGGGGCCGCTGGTGATTGCCGGCCCGGGGTTCATCAAGGATGACTTCGTCAGGTACCTCAAAGGTATGCATCCCGGGACTGCGGAACATGCACTGGTGGCAGAGACACGGCGAATAGGAGCCGGTGCCGTGCAGGAAGTGATCGGCCTTGGAATCCTTGAGCGGATCCATGAGGATCTCCAGCTGGGGAATGAAGTACGGATGATGAACGAATTCCTCGAAAGGGTCGCCAGGGACCTCCCCGTTGCCTACGGCAGGGCAGAGGTCAGGAAGGCCATTGATTATGGTGCCTGTGAACACCTGCTCATCTCCGATACACTCCTCCGCGATGAAGAAATTGTCCACCTGATGGAGCGGGCGGAACTGATGAATGCCGGAATTCTGGTCTTTTCTTCAGAGTTTGACCCGGGACGTCAGCTTGAAGGCCTGGGAGGCATTGCTGCGCTGCTTAGGTACAGGGTTGCCTGATCCCAGCCCTTCAGGTGAATGTATTTAAAGGGGAACCTGCTACGGGATATCAGATTGATCCGGCATGTATGTGGTTATAACCTTGAGATCCTGTGTAAAAACTGCAGGAAACCGGTGGCATATAACCCGCGTCAGGGCCTGTACTGCCCGTTCTGCGGGCATGAAGTGACGCTGGTCTGTCCCGGGTGCGGAAAAAAGTGGTGACTTATACTCTGCTCCGGACCCATTCCGCATACTGGTGCCGGAGGGCATCGATCTCATCAGGCGAGAGGTCTTTTTTCTTGCTGGTATCAAGATACTTCTGCAGCTGCCTGATGATATTCTCGGCAACCGAGTAATCTTCCACCTCGAGATAGGCCGGAGCCTGCCGGACGCTGATGGTCTCACCACAGGAAGGACAGAGCTTCCACTGCTGGAACCGGTCGACATAGGTAAAGGTCCTGCATCCGCCACAACGGATGATGAGGTACATCGTTACTGCCTGATTGCGTCTTCTTGAGTATATATATTGCGCCTGAACAGGGCGGGTGAACTTCCCATAACCTGTTTTATAGTATCCGCTGATCAACAGGAATACCACATGAGTGAAGAACCAGTGACCGTCTTTGGGGTCCGGGGGCTGCCGCTCATCAGGGATGGCGATGATCTCTGTGCCCTTATTTTGGGAAAGGTATCACTCAGGGACGGGGATATTGTCTGCGTCGCATCATCGGTTTACTCAAAAGCAAAAGGTTATACCCGTTTACTCCGGGAGATCGTCCCGGGTGAGCGTGCCTGCAGGATTGCGGGAATGACGAAAGAAGATCCCCGCTTTATCCAGGCTGTGCTTGATGAATCGGAGGATGTGCTGCTCGAATATCCGTTTGTGCTCTGCAAGCTGCCCTGCGGGCATGTCGGCGTACGGGCAGGTGTCGACCAGAGCAATATCGATGACGGGATGATCATCCTCCTTCCTCCCGACCCGATGGCTGCAGCTGCTGAACTACGGGAAGGATTCCGTTCCGGCACCGGTAAGAAAGTCGGGGTCATCGTGACCGATACTTGCGGCCGATCATTCAGGAGAGGGCAGACCGGTCATGCCGTCGGATGGAGCGGGATGGAGGCAATCCGGGATTTCCGGGGCGATTCCGATCTTTTCGGTCATATCCTGAAGATCACCGAAGAGGCTGTGGTGGACGAGATCGCCGGATTTGCCAATTTCATCATGGGCGAGAGCAACAACGGAGTCCCGGTGGTAATCTTCCGCAACTGTTCTCCCTGGACCGGACATGATTTCCTCTACTTTACCGCTGATGAGGATATCATCAGGAAACGGCTGAAGGACCAGTGAAAAAACAGGAAAACAATATCCCCACTACCTGTTTCAAGGAAGGAAAAAACCGCTGCCCGGCATGGAAAAAATTTAGGAGAAGATAGGTAGTACCCCATTTTCAACCCCAAAAATACCATCTGTTTCCGATGAAAGATTTTTTTTATTCCGTCAGTCCCGGAATCATGAGCAAAATGAGTGATCAATACCAGGGATGTCTATTTTTAAAAGACGTTCCAGGGGGTTGTGCCTCTGACGTACCCCCGCCGCCATGGCCTCCCCCATGCTGCGAGAGCGCGGTTTATGGGATCAGGTTCTATCCTTCGTTCTGAAAACCTGCAGTGTCGAAAAAAATGGTGGTTGAAGGGTCACGATATCCTAAAAATGGGGCCGGGTTATCCACGGGCTGTTCACTGGTAGATAAGATCCAGTGCCAGGATGAGGACAGATATTGCCACGGTAACGACGATGACGGAGACAGGGCTGATATGGATAGCCCGTTTGTCCTCACTGTCGTAGTAATTGACCAGACCGGCTGAGGATATCAGTCTGCCACCAGCTTTCTTTGCCATACCAGATTATTTCTCCTTTTCAACCTATATAAAAACGGTGACCGGGCATATGTCTGCCGGGGATTTTATTATCGAAGGAAGAGCTCTCATCGGGGAGGAGCTGCTGGAACGGGACGTCGCGCTGGTGGTGGAAGGAGGAATCATCCGTCGGATCGAAGACATCCCGGAACGGCCCTCTCCCTGGATATGCCCTGCCCTCTTCAATGCCCATACCCACGTGGGAGACAGTATTGCCATGGACCTCCCTTTGAAAGGGGAGCTGGAGGAGATTGTTACTCCACCGGACGGGCTGAAACACCGGATCCTCGCTGCCACCCCGGACGATGACTTGGTGAAAGCAATGCGCGCGACCATCGCCTTCATGGAACGGGGGGGGACCGGAGGGTTCGCAGATTTCCGGGAAGGAGGGGAGCAGGGGGTCCGGCTCCTTTTCCAGGCTGCCCGGGGATCCGGCTGCCGCCCCCTCATCCTTGGACGGGATGGCGGTGAGCATGCCGGCGACGGGGCCGGAATCAGCAGTGCCCGGGATGTTCCCCACCTTGACCAGGTAATCTCCCCTGTCCGTGAGGCCGGCAAACTTGTCGCGTTTCATGCCGGAGAGAGAGACCGTCTGGATATCGATGCTGCCCTCTCCTATGAGCCGGATCTCCTGGTCCACTGTACCCATGCAACGAGGAGCCAGCTGAAACGCTGCGCTGATGCCGGGATCCGGATAGCGATCTGCCCCCGATCGAACTGGATGCTTGGCGTTACCGGAACTGCCCGAAGACCGCCGGTCCGGGAGATGCTTGATCTCGGGTGCCGGGTCTCGCTTGGCACTGATAACTGCATGGTTGTCCAGCCGGATCTCTGGCGGGAGATGGCATTTGTCTCGACGATCTATCGCCTGCCGCCCGATGAGATCCTCCGGGCAGCAGTGACCGGTTCATCCCTCCGGGACGGGGCATATTTCATCCGGGAAGGCGCGCCCGCCAACTTCCTGGTACTGGACCCCGGAGAATCCAACCTCTGGCTTTCCCATGATCCCGTCCGGACCCTGGTCAGCAGGGCAGGGGCCGCCAATATCCTCGCAAAAGTTATTAATTCATAAAAATACATTAATAGAAAAGCTCTTTTGGGGGTACCCATGTTCCAGCACATTCTCGTGGCAATAGACGGATCAAAAATCAGCAGTCAGGCACTCGAAGCAGCGATAGAGGAAGCACGGGTATGGAAGGCAACGGTCCATGCGATCTCCGTGGTGGAGACCGGCCTCTTCTCCTCCCTGCCCATGGACAGCACATGGGAGATAATGTACAGCATGCTTGAGAACGAAGGGAACCGTGCACTTGCAACGGCACGGGAAATGGCAGAACGATCCGGGGTGAAGATTGAGACCCTCATGAAGCAGGGACATGCCGGCAATGAGATCGTCAGGGCCGCGGCAGACCTTGGTGCCGATCTGGTCATCGTTGGTTCCCATGGAAAGAGCGAAGTGGACAGGCTCCTGCTGGGAAGTGTCAGCTCCTTTGTCGTCTCCAATTCAGGAAAAACCGTTATGGTGGTGAGACCATCACAGAAATGACCGTCGCCGAATTCATGACCACCGAGGTGGTACGTGTCGAGATACCCGGAAACCGGGATGATGTCTTAAAGATCCTGAAACGGACCGGCATCAGCGGGGTTCCGGTGCTGAAGGAAGGGAAACTGGTGGGTATCATTACCCGGAAAGACCTCCTCCGTAAATCGGACGAGACCCAGCTCGGTCTTCTCCTGACACGGGACCCGGTGACCATCAGCCCTGACTGTACGATACAGGAAGCTGCACAGCTCCTTATTGAGAATAACGTCAGGAGACTTCCGGTTGTTGAAAATGAAGAACTGGTTGGTCTTCTTTCGGTCGCTGATCTCGTCCATGCTATCGCCCAGATGCGGATCAAGGAGGAGATTAAGGACCGGTATGTCTCACAGACCTATGCTCTCTGGGAAGAGACCCCCCTTCCCCTTGTTGCACGGATCATGGAGATATCCGGATTTGAGGCAATCCCTATCCTCGATTCTGAAAGCAGGCTCCAGGGGATTATATCCGAGCGCGACCTGATACGCCATTCATCCATCGAAGACATGGTCGAGGTGAGTGACTTCTCCAACGGGACGGATGATGACGAATGGACCTGGGAGAGCATCCGGGACATGCACACGATCAGCTACGGGATCTCCCGTATCCAGCTGCCTGACCGGCCGGTCAAGTCAGCCATGATCACCAGCGTCATCTCAGTCCCCCTCAATGCTGAAGTGAGTGAGTGTGCGCTGAAGATGAAACGCGGCAGGGTGGACCAGCTCCCGGTGATCAACGGGGATAAGAAGCTGGTTGGCATGCTGTTTGACCGGGAACTTATCAAGGCGCTCTGCAGTCAGCAGCCATGATAAAAACCTTTAAATTTTCTGATGACGTGTATGCTATTGAAGCGCTTTTGAGAAGTTTTTCCAGCGTTTTCCATGTTTTGGGGTGAATATATGATAGAAGGACATCAGGAACCCCTGAAAGGCACGACCACCGTGGGACTGGTATTTGAAGATGGGGTCGTCCTTGCCACGGAAATGAGGGCAACGATGGGGTATTTGATTGCCAGCAGGAAGGCCAAGAAAGTGTATCAGATCGCTGACCGCATCGGGATGACAACCGCCGGCGGGGTTGGCGATGCCCAGCAGATGGCCCGGATTATGACCGTCGAATGCAGCCTCTACAACATCCGGCGGGGACGTCCCATGTCGGTAGCAGCAGCCTCGACCCTCCTCTCCAACATCCTCAATAATAACCGGTACTACCCCTTCTATGTCCAGCTTCTGGTTGGTGGCGTCGATGATTCCCGGCCCAAGATATATTCCGTTGATGCCCTCGGCGGTGCAACCGAGGAAGAGGAGATCGTTGCCACCGGGTCGGGTTCTCCGATTGCCTACGGAGTTCTTGAAGACCGGTACCAGAAGGGCATGAAGAGGGACGAGGCTGTCGCCCTTGCCATACGGTCTGTGCGCGCAGCGATGAAACGGGACGCCGGATCAGGTGAAGGTGTCCATGTTGTGGTGATTACCAAGGATGAATACCGCGAGATCCCTGATGAGGAGCTGCGGGAGATGTTCCCCACCGCCACAGCATAATATCTTTTTTCCGGGACTGATCTCATGCTCATTGAAGAACGGCTGAATGAACTGAAGAATAAGATCAATGAGAGGGTGCCTTCAGGTATCACCGTCTCAGAGGTCGAATTCGAGGGACCAGAACTGGTCATCTATACCGATGACCCGAAACGGTTTGCCGATGAGGCCGATCTCATCAAGATCCTGGCCCGCGACCTCCGGAAACGGATTGTGGTCAGGCCGAATGTCCTCGAGGATCCGGAGAAAGCCGGCAGAGAAATACGGTCAGTCGTTGCCGAAAACGCGGGGATTACCGACATTTTTTTTGATACTGATACAGGCGAGGTTCTCATTGAGGCAGAAAAACCAGGGGTGGTGATTGGAAAGAACGGAGCAACGCTTCGTGAGATCACCAGACACATCGGCTGGACCCCCAAAGTCGTGAGAACGCCTCCCATCGAGAGCGCAACGGTAAAACAGGTTCGCCAGTTCCTGCGGTCCGTGAATGAGGAACGGAAACAGTTTCTCCGCACCACCGGGAGGAGGATTCACCGGGATGTCACCAGCAAGGACCAGTGGGTGAGGGTCACCACCCTCGGATGCTGCAGGGAGGTCGGCAGGGCTGCATTCCTCCTCTCCACGCCTGAGAGCAGGGTACTTATTGATTGTGGCGAGAAACCGGACAACAGCGCGAATATCCCCTACCTTTACGTCCCGGAAATCCATCCGCTCTCCCAGCTTGATGCTGTCGTACTCACCCATGCCCATCTCGACCACTGCGCTCTCGTGCCCCTTCTCTTCAAGTATGGCTATGATGGTCCGGTCTACAGTACCCCTCCCACCCGGGATCTCTCTGCCATGCTCCAGCTCGATTACCTCGATGTTGTCTCCAAGGAAGACCGGAAAATTCCCTACAGTTCAAACGAAGTCAAGAGCTACATCAAACACTCCATCACCCTCAACTACGGCAGCGTGACCGATATTGCCCCTGATATCAAACTCACCTTCCATAATGCCGGCCATATCCTGGGATCGGCGATAACCCACTTCCACATCGGCGAGGGATTATACAACATCGCTTTTACCGGGGACTTCAACTACAGCAAGAGCCGGTTGTTCAACCCGGCAACGAACCAGTTTCCCCGTCTTGAAGCACTCTTCATGGAAAGCACCTATGGGGGGAGCGGGGATTTCCAGCCCGCACGCGCTGATGCAGAGGAGAACCTCTACGAGACCGTGAATACGGTCATCTCACGGGGAGGGAAAGTAATTATACCCGCCTTTGCCGTCGGGCGTTCCCAGGAAGTGATGCTGGCCCTGGAAGAAGGAATCCGGAAAGAGAAGATCCCCCGGGTGAAGATCTACCTCGACGGGATGATCCGCGAAGCCACGGCCATCCACACGACCTATCCCGAATACTTAAACAGCGAGCTGCGAACCCAGATCTTCAAGGAGGGATTGAACCCGTTCCTTGCCGATTGCTTTGCCCCCGTCGATTCCCCGGATTTGCGTGAACGGATCATGTCGGGTGATCCCTGTGTCATCATCACCACCAGCGGTATGCTCAACGGCGGCCCGATCATGGAGTACCTGGGCAACCTTGCTTCCGATGAACGGAATGCCCTGGTTTTTGTCGGGTACCAGGCAGAAGGAACGCTCGGAAGACGGATCCAGAAAGGGTGGAGGGAGGTGCCTATCGGAAGGCGTGGGACGATAGCAATCAACCTTGAAATCGTTACCATTGACGGATTCTCAGGGCATTCGGATCGGCGGCAGCTCGTCAACTTTATCGGCCATATCCAGCCCAAGCCTGAGAAGATCTTTACCATCCATGGTGACGAGAATAAGACCATTGACCTGGCGAGTTCCCTCTATAAACGGTACCATATCGAGACCCACTCACCCATGAACCTGGAAACATACCGGATGGTATGAGAGCGCGGGTTATTCTTTCCCTCGGGGTCTTTGGCGTAATGGCCCTCTCCAATGCCATCGTCCCCGTCCTGCCCGCCTTTGGTGAAGGGACCATTGCCCAGGGAACAATCTACTCAGCCTATTTTCTCGGAGCGTTCCTGCTCGTACTCCCGGCCGGCCTCATCGCAGATCGTACCGGACCCCTGCCGCTCATCAGGATCGGGCTCGCCCTCACCAGCGTATCCGGGCTCCTGCTCCTGAGTGGTTCATCGGGTTTCCTCATCGTGGTCTACCGGTTCCTTGAAGGCATCGGTGCCGGACTCTTTGTCCCGTCAGCCCTGTCCCTCATCAATGCCCGGCCGGACCACGAGTCCGGGAGCGGGTATTTCATGGCCATGCTGAATATCGGCCTGGTGGCCGGCCTTATTGGCAGCGGGTGGCTTGCGGAGGTGACAGGGGACCCGGCTTCAGGGATATTTGCATTTACCCTCCTTTCCCTGGTCCCGGCAGCAGGCAGCATCCTTCTTTCCCCGGGTGAGGGCAGGGAGCTTCCCTCCGACTCATTCAGGGAGATAGGGCTGCGGCTGGTCCGGGTCACCCGGGAATACTTCTGGCTCTGGGTATCCACGCTCATCATCCTTGGTATTACGGGTGCTCTCACGGTCCTGTATCCGGAATACTCCGGCCTCTCGCCCGGAATTCTCGGGTTTACCATTGCTGCCATGAGTCTTTCAACCGCGGCGGCAGTGGTGCTCGCATCCCATGCACACCTCCCCCCAATTCCCACCATCAGGGTGGCATCACTCGGGATGACTGCAGCAGTGCTCGGCGTCATTCTTACACCGTTTTGTTTTATTGCCGTCGGTGCGTTGGCAGGGGTGGTTATGATCGGCCAGCTGGCATTCCTGGCTGAGTCCGAAGCACACCAGGGAGTGGTCATGGGACTCTTCAATACGGCAAGTTATGCCGGTATGACCTTCCTCCCTTTTATCGCCGGATTCATTGCGGAGGTCTCATCGTTCATGATCGCCTTCGTGGGAATCGCCCTCTCCGGAATCCTGGTCGCAGCTACCATCGGACAATGCCGGTGCCGCCTCCCTGCGATGAAACGGTAATGTTTCCAGGTGAAGGACTCCGAAACGGACCTCAGCCGCCAGGAGAACCGGCCCTGGTCATCCCTCACCGTTTACCCGCTTTCCTGGCCCCATGTTCGCCTGGATGAGCACGAGGCAGTAACCGGCTGCAGCAAGCAGGATAATGGTTGCTCCCGAGGGGACATCGAGTGCATAGGAGAGGAAGAGCCCGCCAAGAGAACAGAGTATCGCAATTCCCATGGAGAGGACCATCATGGTCCGGATGCTCCGGCTGTATTCCCTGGCCATGGCTGCGGGAAGGGTGAGCAGTGCAATGACCAGGATTATCCCCACCACCCGTATCAGAACAACAACCGTGAGGGCTACCAGCAGCAGGAGGATGATAAGGAGCGTCGTCACCGGGAGATTCATCACCCGGGCATATTCCTCATCGAAGGTCACGGCCATGAAGGGGTTGAACCAGACCGTTACCACCAGGCAGATCACCAGGGCCAGCAGGGCCATGATGGCCAGGTCCCCGGTCGGGATGAGGAGGATATTTCCAAAAAGGAGGCCGAAGAGGTCGGGGGCGTATCCGGGGGTAAGAGCGATGAACAGAATACCAAGCGCCATCCCAGCTGCCCAGACCGCTCCGATGAGGGTTTCCATATACTGGCCAAGCTTCTCCCTGATAAGGCCGATAAGGAATGCAATTCCCGCGGTAAATGCGACTGCCGCGGCAACGGGATCAACCCCGAGAAAATACCCAAGCCCGATCCCCCCGAACGCAGCATGGGCAAGACCCCCTGAAAGGGAAACCATACGCTTGACCACGATATAGGGTCCGATGACTCCGCAGACGATACTCGCGATCAGTGCTGCAAGAACCGCATTCCTGAAAAACTCATAGGCAAGGATATCCGGGATCATGGTTCCCTCTCGTGATCCCGGAATACCCGGTGGGGTATACCATGGGCGATAAGGTCGACCGGGCAGTGGTAGGCTGCCGTCAGCATGTCCTCGGTAATCTCATTCGTGTCGTGGGTGTAAATTTTCCCGTTCAGGCAGGCGACACGGGTCACCTGCGATGATATGGTACCGATGTCATGGGTAACCATGAGAATGGTCATGGACTTCCTGAGACTGCTGAGCAGATCGAAGAGCTGCACCTCAGTCGGGATATCCACGTATACCAGGGCTTCATCAAGGATCAGGAGCTCGGGATTTCCCACCAGGGCACGGGCGATGATGACCCGTTGCTGCTCGCCCCCGGAGAGTCGCCGGATCTCCCGGGTTGCAAGGTGCAGGATACCGGTCCTCTCGAGCGCAGAGCGGGCTGCTTCCCGATCTGCGGGGGTGTAACGGTTTATTACACCAGCGTGATGACCCAGTCTTCCGGAGAGTACCATCTCACCGGCCGTGACGGGGTACTGAAAATCGAAGGTCCTGTACTGGGGGACATAGCCAACCCTTGTCCGGCCATGCTCCGGTTCTGATCCAAAGAGGCGGACGTAGCCGGAGTCCGTGCTCTGCAGGCCGAGAATCACCCGGAGAAGGGTTGTCTTCCCGCCGCCGTTTGGGCCGATGACTGCATACAAATCCCCCTTCCGCACGGTGAGATTTACATGGTCAAGAACCGGACGTCCCCCGAGCAGGCAGGAGACATCCCTGACCTCGACAACCGGTGGATCCACCCGGATCAGCTCCCGGAAAAGGCCATGGCCACCTGCTCCATCGATGCGATGTAATCCGGAGAAAGGGGATCAATGATAATCACGGTTGCACCAATCCCACCTGCAACGACCTGTGCTTCCCTCGGGCTCTCCTGTGCTTCGGCAAAGACCTGCGACACTCCCTGACGCCGGCCCTGACTGATGAGGTTCTGGAGATCCTGTGCCGTCGGTTCCTTTCCGTCACGCTCGATGGAGACAATGGTGAGGTTGTAATCGCGGGCAAAATAGTCCCACGCCTGGTGGGTGGTCAGGATCAGTCCGGGATCCTTTTCGGAGAATTCTGCTGTGATCCTCTGATGAAGCTCTTCGATACGGGCAATATAGCGCCCGGAATTTTCCTGGTACATCTCACGGAAAGGAGGGTCAGCCTGTACCAGGGCATCCCGGGTATTTCCGGCCATGACCACCGCATTCTTCAGGGAGAGCCAGACATGGGGATCCGGTTTCCCCTCTGTTCCCAGGTATTCAATACCCGCTGACGTATCCACTACGATGAGATCCGGGTTCATCTCCCGGAGGCGGGTGGCAAGCATATCTTCCACCGGAAAAAGCCCGTTGCCGAGTTTCAGGTAGAGGTCAGCCCCTGCAGCCTTCCGGACCAGGCTCAAAGGCGGCTCGTAGGTGTGAGGATCTGATCCCGGGGGAATAAGGATCACCACATCTACCCTCCCGTCACCAATTTCGCGCACCATCTCCGCCTGGGGGGGGATGGTGACAGCAACCGATACCACAGGTGATACCTCCTCTTCCGCCGGTCCGGTGCATCCGGTACAAGCAAGGAGCGAGAGCAGGACGAAAAAAAGTATGGCAATCTGCATATTACGCTGGGGCGAGAACATAGTTGATCATCAGCTAACTTTTTCGTGGACTGCACGCTCAGCTGAACCTGGTGTGCAGAGTTCATCGTGGCATATTGCACCGCAGAGACCGGCGGTCGGATGCCCCAGGGCACGACACATTTTATTGATCGCAGTACGGGAGAGGTAGCTCTCAATCCGCGATGCTTCTTCACAGGCCTCGTGATCGGAAAGCCCGTAATGGGAGAGGATGAGCCCGATGATCCGGTGTCTCCTCATCAGGAAGGCCCCGTATTCCCTCCCGTATCCGGTCAGAATCACGTCGCCATACGGATCATGGAGGAGATACTCCTCGCCTTTCAGTTCCTGTACGGTGCGGGTGACCGTGGACGGATCAACCCCGAAATGGCCGGCTATCTCTGAAATCTTCGCGCAGCCCCCGTGTTCAAAGAGGTACTTCATGTAGCTCACCTTTCGCGGGGAGAGCTCGAGCCCCGAATACCCGTTCATCATGCAGGGTATGGGAGACCGGGGATATCAAATTTTGGGCATGTACCAAAATTATGGCAGAGGCAGATCCGCATACGTCCCGGAAAGGAGACGAGTCAGGGGAGTTTTTTCTTACCACCACCGGGAGTGGATGTGTCCCCGCGCAGCAGGAGTTGCCTCCCTCCCCTGGGATGTCCGCTTGATCAGCCCTGTCTGGATGAGGAACGGTTCGTATACTTCCTCGATAGTCCGGGCTTCTTCGCCGATGGAGATAGAGATGGTTTTTAATCCGACCGGGCCGCCGCCAAAATCTTCAATGATGACCCGGAGAATCCTCCGGTCAATCTCATCAAGGCCCATCTCATCGACACCGAGCAGGGAGAGGGCCTGGTCTGCAAGCTCCCGGTCGATGCAGCCGTCAGCTTTCACCAGGGCGTAATCCCCGACCCTTTTGAGAAGCCGGTTGGCGATCCTCGGTGTTCCCCGGCTTCTCCCGGCGATTTCTGAGCATCCGTCACTGGTGATCGGGATACCCATGACGCCTGAACTGCGCCTGACAATCCGTGCAAGCTCTTCCACGGTATAGGGGTTGAGCCTGAAGATCATCCCGAAACGGTCACGAAACGGGGACGAGAGGAGCCCGGTACGGGTTGTCGCGCCGACAAGGGTGAACGGTGCAAGATCGATCTTGATCGATCGTGCGCTCGGCCCCTCTCCAATCATCAGATCGATCCTGAAATCCTCCATTGCCGGGTACAGGATCTCTTCCACGATTGTTGGGAGGCGGTGAATTTCATCGATGAACAGGATATCCCCCTCCGCAAGGAGGGTCAGGACAGCGGCCAGATCACCGGCCTTCTCGAGGACCGGTCCGCTCGTGCACTGGATCCCGGTGCCCATCTCCCGGGAGATGATATGGGCAAGCGTTGTCTTTCCAAGGCCAGGCGGACCAGAGAAGAGGACATGGTCAAGAGGGGATCCCCTCATCCGGGCAGCACTGATGGCGATGGAAAGTGCCTCTTTCACCCGTTCCTGCCCGATAAAATCTGAGAGGGATTCCGGACGGATTCCCGGCTCATCGATCTCCCCGTCTCTGAGCGCGGCACATACCACCCCCTCTTCCATCGGCTACCGCTCCCGCAGCTCGGCGAGTGCTGCCTTGATAACCCGGGAGGGATCCGGTGATTTCATGCCCGACATGACACGTTCAACCGCTGCGGCAGATTCCCGCTGCCGGAACCCGAGCGCAATGAGGGCATGCACCGCGTCCGCCCTGACCGGGTCAGCCCCGGCCGGCACCTCTTCTCCGAAGACACCGGCCTTCTTCTTCATCTTATCCTTCAGCTCAAGGATAAGCCGCTTTGCATTTTTCTGTCCAATCCCTGAAATCCTGGTGAGGATCTGTTCGTCCTCATCGAGGATTGCCGCAGCAAATTCGGGGATACTGATCTGGGAGAGAATGGAGAGGGCGAGAACCGGGCCAACCCTGGTCACGCTGATGAGCATGCGGAACATCTCGAGTTCGCTCTGGCGGAGAAAACCGTACAGAACCAGTTCTTCGTCACGCACGGCGAGGTAGGTATGCACTCGGACGGTCTTTTCAATCCTTCCTATCTCCTGCAGCCCGGGCTTTGTCATCCTCACATCAAACCCGACTCCCTGCACATCGATGAGAACAGAACTCTCCCCGCAATAAACCACCTGCCCGGTCAGCAGCGATATCATGGTCACCTCAGGACATGGATGTGGCAGAGCGCGACAGACAGGCCATCGGCGACATCATCCGGTGTGGGGATTCCGGGGAGATCAAGCAGCCGCTGGATCATCTCCTGCATCTGTTTTTTGTCAGCTCTCCCCGAACCGGTGATCGCCTGCTTGACCTGGTTCGGGGTATACTCGGCAACCTGAACGCCCGCCTGTCGGGCAGCAAGGAGGATGACCCCCCTCACTTCGGAGACCGTCAGGGCTGAGGTCACGTTCCGGGAAAAAAACAGCTTCTCGACGGCTACCCAGGAAGGCCGGTACTCCCGGATAAGTGCTGCAATACCGTTATAGATGACTTCCAGCCGCTCAGGTGTTTCCATATTCTTCCCCGAGGTTCTGATGCAGTCATAGCCGATGGCTTGGGGCCGTCCCTGCTGCACCTCAATGATACCGTAACCGACCGTTGCCAGTCCCGGATCAATACCCAGTATGATCATCCTTCTGTTCCTGCGATACGGCCTGATATGGGAGTTGTTTGGTCTTTGGCAGAGATATCCTTTTGCCAGAGGAAATAAGCCGTAAATACCGTGCTTCCGGCATGCAGGAATCCGGATCCTGTCCGTTCCCGGGTTCACGCTGCACGATGCCTGGAGGGTACCCTTCCTTTCCCCGTGTCCTTTCCTGCTGCCCGGAGACAGGGAGAAACACCATCCAATCTCCCGGGACTGGTTCGGCGGAACTGTTCAGTGAACCCCAGGATCAGTCCGTCGGAGAGGGGGGCCGGAAACAACAACCTGCAGGTTTTCAAAGAACTGCTCCTGCCGAAGTTGTTCCCACATCTCCACAAAGCCATAATACAGGCGATCCCGCTCGCATTTCCGGTCATTGAGCAGGTCCGGCATCTCCTGGTGGTTCCGGACCGCCACCGTATCCCCCTCCAATTCCACCGGTTTCAGGTAGTCAGCTCCGGGGAGCGGCTGCAGGTCAGCAATCCAGACATCACAATCGTGAATCTGCCCGAGAACGTCCTGGAGTGCCTGCAGTCTGCGCAGTGGTTTTTTGAATTCACCTGAAAAGAGGCGGTTGAACACTTCAAGGGTATAGCGTAATTTCTTTGCGGCAATCCGCATCTGGTGGTGCCTGGTAACTGCATCGGGGATATGGACAGAGGATTCAAGGGTGAGAAGGCGGCCGATGCGCGAGGAGATTGTCAGGTGCGCCTTCCGGTGGAGAGCCCCGGGTTTCTCCCTCTTTGTCTCTGGGGTCGATGCACCGGGAATGAACCGGCAGAATTCATCGTAAATACCACGTTTCGCAAGGGAACTGATGACTTCTTCCACCTTTGGCTGAAGGCGTTTCCTCTTTCATTTCAACCACCGGAGCAGCCCCGGGATGCCTCTGCTCCCCTCCCCTGCCGGCTCAGCTGCTGTATCCAGGGACAGATATTTTCTATGGTACTCTTCGAGAAACGCGATCTGGACATCGAGGTCACGGGCAGTTCCCAGTGCTGCCGTGAGGCCCCTGATCTCCCACTACCATTTCCGGTATTTTTTTCCCGGAAAACAGCTCTTGAAGAGAGGCATCGATGCACGGAGCCTCCGCGAGGCTACCCGCATCCGGTGCACATGCTCAGGATCTTCCCGTATCGCAGCTTCTGCTGCCACCTTCACGAGGGCCTGGTGAGCTTTCCTGATGGTGCGAAAACCATAGCTGCAGGAAGGGACTGCATCACCCTGACTTTTCGTCCCGGAGACTGTTCCGGAGACCTCAGGAGGGCCGGTCACCATGCTGCCACGTTCCCCGGTGACTGATGCACCATTCCTGGGCGTTCCCAACAGGCATACCGGGCTCGCGGGGCGCCCGGTCGTACGTCCCATCCTGTCGGAGGATCCTGCTTTTTGTATTGTCCCGGAGGTGTGCCGGCAGGATTACCGTGAGGAGACCTTCTTTGAGGGAGGGATCCTCAACCGGAAAGAGCACTTCTACTCTCCGGTCAAGATTTCGCGGCATCAGGTCGGCACTGCCGAGGAGTATTTCGTCTTCTCCACCGTTCCGGAAGTAGTACAGCCGGGTATGCTCAAGGAACCGCCCCACAATGGAGCTGACCCTGATGTGGTCGCTCACCCCTTCTTTTCCCGGACGGAGGCAGCATATCCCCCGTACCTGGAGGATGACCTGAACCCCGGCCTGGGAGGCACGGTACAGGGCAGTGATACACTCCCTGTCGACAAGAGCATTCAGCTTGAAGATGATGCAGCCATCCCCGTAACGGCGGTGCCGCTCTGTCTCCCGCCCGATGCGGGAGAGGATCCCGGTTCTGATGGTGACCGGCGCCACCAGCAGTTTCCGGAATGAGGAGATCCTCGCGCACCCGGTCAGTGAATTGAAGAGGTCTGCCGCATCAGCCCCAATCTCCGGATCTGTCGTGAAGAATCCAAAATCGGTATAGATCCTGCTAGTCCCGGCATTGTAGTTGCCGGTGCCCATGTGCATGTAACTCCGGATCCCCTCTTTCTCCCGCCGGACCACCATGCAGACCTTTGCATGCACCTTGAGGCCGGGAAGCCCGTATACCACGTGAACGCCGGCACGTTCAAGAGCCCGTGCCCAGGTGATATTGTTCTCTTCATCGAAGCGGGCTTTGAGCTCGATAACCGCGGCGACTGCTTTTCCATTCTCCCGTGCCTGGAGCAGTGCTTCAACGATGGGGGAGTCCCTGCCTACCCGGTAGAGGGTGATCTTGATGGCAAGGACGTCGGGATCGTGCGCTGCCTGGCGGAGGAAGGTGATGACCGGGGTGAAACTCTCGTAGGGATGGAAGAGGAGTGCATCCTTCTGCCTGATATGGGCAAATATCTGGTCACCATTCTCAAGATTCGGCGGGATTGAGGGCATGAACGGGAGATCCCGGAGATCGGGGCGGTCGATCGAAGAAAGAATCAGGAGGTCAGCCATCCCGAGCGGCGGGGACACCCGGTAGAAGGTCTCTGCAGGAAGGGAAAGTTTCTTTCCGATCATTGCACAGGTATTCTCCGGCATTCCGGGAGCAACCTCGACTCTGACCGGAGATCCGGTCCTGCGCATCCCTACACTCTCTTCAATGCTGGTGAGCAGGTCTCCGGCATCGTCCTCCTCAATCTCGAAATCTGCGTCACGGGTAATCCGGAATGGGAATACCTCCGTGACCAGGTGTCCGGGGAAGAGCAGGTCGAGGTTTGCGGAGACAACCTCTTCAAGGAATACCAGTGACACGGAGTCATGACTGTTCTCCCCTTCACCCGGTATATTGATCAGACGCGGGAAAAGGCTGGTCGGGATCTTGAGCCGGGTAAAGTGCTCTTTGCCGGAACGGGTATCCCTGACCGTCACTGCCAGGTTGAGCGAGAGGTTGGATATGAACGGAAACGGGTGTGCCGGGTCAAAGGTGAGAGGGGTGAGTACCGGAAAAATCTCGGATTTAAAAAATTCCCTGAGGCGCCCCTTCTGGTCATCGGTCAACCCGGTATAGGAATGGATTTTTATCCCGGCGTTGTGAAGAGCGGGGAGAAGGTCCCGGTACCAGATATCAGCCTGTAACGCAAGGAGCGGTTCAAGCGCCCAGTGGATCTCTGCAAGCTGCCGGGCCGGGCTCATACCGTCCGGCGGGGCTTCCCTCACTCCCTGTGCCGCCTGCCTTCTCAGTCCTGAGACCCTGATCATGAAGAACTCATCGAGATTATTGGAGAAAATAGCGAGGAATTTCACCCGTTCAAGCAGGGGGTGCGAGGTATCCATGGCTTCCTCAAGAACCCGCCGGTTGAATTCAATCCAGCTCAGTTCCCTGTTGATGAAGAGGGCCGGGTGGTCGAGGAATGAACAGTATTCTGCCATACCTTCCTTTCCAGGAGGATTCTCCTCCTCTCCTGTCATCATGCTTCCTGATAACATAGTAGTGGGAGACAGCCGGATTAAAATATGGCGGGAACTGAACCTGAAGGGCGCACCCCCCGGGTGCCCCTGACCCCCATCCCGGTTCCTCATACCGATAATCATGATGAAGACCAAACAGTTTTAGCATTCAGCGTCAATCTATCTTCTGCCGTGATTGACCATGGGATCAAATGACGACATCATGCATGAATTTGTACGAAAAGAGCTCAGGAAACTTTATCCCAGCGTTGACGGATGGCAGATCAGGCCCGCGGCAAAGACCGGAAAGGAACAGGGATTTGTAGTCTGGAGACGTATCCTCGGAAAGACAGAGGGTGCCCATGTGCTGGTCTCCTTCAACCGTATTGCTACACCGGCAACGGTCGATACCCTCGTAGCCATGAG
Source organism: uncultured Methanoregula sp. (assembly GCA_964353765.1). GTDB lineage: Archaea > Halobacteriota > Methanomicrobia > Methanomicrobiales > Methanospirillaceae > UBA9949. Next base: position 25,294 of record CAYGWN010000043.1, read on the forward strand.
CAGAACAGATCCCATCCCCGGTATTGCCAGCCCGAAAAAGATCCTTGTTGTTCCCCAGAAGACGGATCTTTCCTCCGTATCCCGCGAGATTGAAGTCCTCCCCATGCAGAGTTTCAGCTGGGAAGACAAAGAACTGGTCTGGCTGAAACGGCGTGCCCAGATGAGTGAGAAAGCCTCTGCAGCAAAGAGTTCCTAGAACCGGCTAGAGACCATCTTTTATCCTTTTTTCAAGGCTCTGCCCGTGAGAGCCGAGCCAGTAGAGCTTCCTGCACCTGCGGCACCAGGAGAAGCGGTACCCGCTCCGGTTTCGCGGTGCATATGCGGCAGTGGTAATTTCCTGCTCGGTGGCCGGCCGGAGCAGTTCATTACAGAGAGAGCAGCGGTTCAGCCGCAGTTCTGGATCGATCAGACCCCGGTCAACCAGTTCACGTACCTGTGCCAGGACTTCATCACCATGGATCAGGAGTACGTGCTCTCCGCCCCGCCTGGCAAGGTCACGATCCCTGGTGAGGAGGACCCGCCCGGTCCGTTCCGCAGATTTCAGGAGGAGCGTGTCCTCCCGGTTGTTTCCTTCCCGCAGAGAGTTTGCCGACAGGGCATCATATCCCATGAACCGGAGATACCGGCAGAGCGTCCCGAGCATTCGGTCAACGATGAATGCCGGTTTTTCCCTGGAAGTGTCAGACATGGTCAACGTAGGCTATCGCTGCCCCGCATGAGGTGCAGGAGTGCCCGGAGAGGTTTCTGATGATGCTGGAAAATCCCTGCCGCTCGATGAGAAGGGCACCACATACCGGGCAGTAAGTACTCTCATACCGGTGCCCGCTGACATTCCCAAGGTAAGGATAATGAAGCCCAAGCTCCCTAGCCTGCTGGTATATTCGCTCAAGCAGTGCAACCGGTGTCGGTCCCGGCTCCTTCATATGATACATGGGATGGTATCGAGTGAAATGGACCGGTGTATCCGGCCCTACGTGTTCGAGTATCCACCGGATGAGCGCCCCGGTCTCTCCGGGTGAATCGTTCATTCCCGGTATAATCAGGTTCACGATCTCAATATGCAGCCCCAGTTCCCGTGCAAGTGTCGTAGCATCGAGTACCGGCTGCAGTTTTGCCCCGCAGACCTTCCTATAGAACTCATCTGAAAAGGCCTTGATGTCTACTCTGAATGCATCAAGGACGGTGCTAATCTCCCCAAGCGCTTCCTCCGTGATGTACCCGTTTGTCACATAGACGGTCCCAAGTCCTTCCTTCTTTGCAAGGGTTCCCATATCAAGTGGGTATTCATGCCAGATCGTAGGTTCATTATAGGTCCAGGAGATACTGGCACACCCATTTTCTTTAGCTTCATTAACACCCTCTTCAGGACTAATATCAACAAGCATAGGGATTAATTCCCGAATCTGAGACATATGCCAGTTCTGGCAATGCTCGCAGTGGAAATTGCATCCTATACTCCCAATTGAATAAGATTTAGAGCTAGGAAGAAAGTGAAAGAGCGGCTTTTTTTCAATATGATCAATTTCCGCTCCTCTCCATACCTTCCCATAGGTGGTGGCATACAGGATCCCCCCTTTCATCACCCGGACACCACAGATCCCGTGCTTTCCCTCCTTTATTTTACACCGGTGACTGCAGAGTGAACAGAGTACCGATCCTTCCTCATCCCTGCTGTACTGGCGTGCTTCGTGCCACTGCTCCATCAACAGGATGGATATCGGATATCACACTTAAACGTGCCGGTGGCCCGGGCATTCGCCTTCATTTCTCCTGATCCCGGTCATCTCCGGAATCTTCATCCGTTTCGACAACGAATGCCCCGGAATACCCGCACTTTTTACACCGGTATATCTCTCCGATATAACCGCCGACTATCCTGTAGACTTCCCTGCTCCCGCAGACCGGACACTGAATCATCTTCAACAGGTATATGTAGCGCATAAAGAAATGTTTGGGTGGATGAAGACAATCGTCATCTCCCTTGGCGGGTCGGTCCTCTTTCCCACCCTTGAGGAAAACCGGGTATCCCCCTATGCTGAAATCCTCAGGCGGATTTCCCGGATGGCGAGACTCTACGTGGTGGTCGGAGGCGGAGGCGAAGCCCGGAAATATATCGCCGCTGCCCGGGCTCTCGGTCTGGATGAAGGTCTTGCCGATGAGATCGGGATCCAGATCACGCGGGTGAATGCAACGATCCTTGCCGGAGCGCTTGGTTCTGCAGCGTATCCGGAGGTGGCCCGGACCCAGACCGAGGCCTGCAGTTTTGCCGTTTCGGGAAAGATCGTGGTGATGGGCGGGATCACCCCGGCCCAGACAACAGATGCCGTTGCCGCTGTCCTTGCCGAACGGGCACGTGCAGACCTGATGGTGAACCTGACCTCAGTCGATGGTATCTATACTGCCGATCCGAAGACCGATCCCTCTGCACAACGGATTGAGAGGCTCACCCCCGATGAACTGATGGAGATCGTAGGATCCGGATCGCTCTCTGCGGGATCCAACATGGTGATTGACAGTATCGCAGTCAGGGTGTTCCAGCGAAGTGGTATCCCGCTCCTGGTTATCGACGGACAGGACCCCCGGAATCTTGAGGAGGCCCTCCTGAAGGGGCGCTATTCCGGAAGCCTGGTCAGCGTAACCGGAGATCTTCCCGTTCCTATTCGCAGTTCATGACGGCAGACGGTAACTATTTTTCTGGTCAGGACCAACAGTTAATCTCATTTGTGCGGGGTAGTAGGGTAGCCTGGTCCATCCTAGAGCGTTTGGGACGCTTTGACGGCAGTTCGAATCTGCCCTACCCCATCCACATTCTCCTGAACCCCTGATCGTCCCTATGGATACCCTCACCGCTTCCCGGATTTTTGAGACCCTCGCAGCACACTACAGCGATGCATGGGCCCGGAAGCGGTACCGGTCAACGCCGTTCCAGGTTCTGATCACCACGATCCTCTCAGCGCAAACAACTGATAAATCGGTGGATGCCGTCAGAGATGACCTTTTTTCCCTGTTTCCTGACCCGGAATCCCTCGCGATGGCCGATATTGCCGATGTTGAGAGGATTATCCACAGCACCGGTTTCTATCATATGAAGGCCCGTCATATCACCGCTGCATCAAAGGCTCTTGTCGATGACTATTCAGGCGAGGTTCCTGATACCCTCGAGGAACTCATCACCCTGCCGGGAGTCGGCAGGAAAACTGCAAATATCGTCCTCTACCATGCCTTCGCCAGGAACGAAGGGGTTGCCGTGGATACCCATGTCTTCCGCCTGGCCGGAAGAATCGGGTTCTCGGATGCCGGGGCAGCTGAAGGGATTGAACGCGACCTGATGCAGGTCTTCCCGCAGGAACGCTGGGGAGTTCTCACTGACCTGCTCATCGCCCACGGGCGGGCAGTCTGCCAGGCACGAAATCCCCGGTGCCCGGCATGCCCGGTCAGGGATTTTTGCCGCTACTACCATGAGACCTTTCTGAAAGAATCCCGGTAGTGCAGGGGTTCGCGGGTTCAACCGGTAAGCAGGGTCGAAAAGACAAGGAACGCTCCATAAGCAAATACTGCTGTCAGGGGGATGGTAAGGATCCAGGCAGCGACAATACGACGGACAACTCCCCACTGGACAAACGAGTATCCCCGGGAAGCCCCGACACCCATGATCGACCCGCTGATAGCATGGGTGGTGGAGACCGGTACACCGAATGCCGTGACAAAGGCAAGGACCAAACCCCCTCCTGTTTCAGCGCAGAATCCCTGGTAGGGACGGAGCTTGGTGATTTTGGTGCCCATGGTCTCCACCACCCGCCACCCCCCAAGGAAGGTTCCCAGTGCCATGGCTAAGCCAGAAACGATAATGACCCAGAACGGCACCACAAACTCGGTGAGAAGGCCACCGGCAACGAGGGTGGCGGTAATGACCCCCATGGCGTTCTGGGCATCGTTACTCCCGTGACCGAAACTGTAGAACGCGGCAGAGCCGATCTGAAGTTTGCTGAACAGATAGTTCATGGTCTTGCTGTTCCTATGCCGGAACAAACGGATGACCGCACCCCCGATCAGGAACGCTGTAATCAGCCCGAGGATTGGGGAGACTATGATGTATATCAGGACAGCGAGGATCCCGCTGATGGGAAGGATCCTGGCGATGGTGATGAAAGGAATCGTCAGGGTCATCCCGCAGATCGCACCAAGCCCGATAAACGAGAGGAGATGCTCTTCTGCCATTAGATACGCGAGCAAACCAAGGATCAGGCTTCCGATTACTGCACCGAGCAGAGCATAGAATATGAGAAGGATTACTGTTTCGATCTCAGGCCAGAGAACGGCTCCAATACCGGCAAATGCAACGGCAGATCCGATCAGTCCGCCGACCAGTGCATGGCTGGCCGATATCGGGATGCCGAAATGGGTGGAGAAGTAGACCCAGAGCACAGCGGATAACAACCCGAACAGAATCACCTCTGTCGTCATGAACTCGGGGCTTACAATTCCTGCCCCAATGGTCTTAGCAACTACCGTGGTAAAGATCAGGGGCCCGACCATGTTGAAGAAGGCGGCGAGGAGGACAGCCCTTACAGGGGTAAGAACCCGGGTCGCCACCACTGTTGCTATCGAGTTTGCCGCATCATTGAGGCCGTTTACGAAATTGAAGAGAAGGGCAAGGACGATCCCGGCGATCAGCAGCGGCTCCATATACCTCACGAATGCCTGATGGCGATATCAGAGAGGACATTTGCGGCATCCTCGCATTTATCGGTGGCAATCTCGAGATATTCATAGACGTCCTTCCTCTTGATGATCGCAATAGAATCCTGGGTCTTGAACAGGTCACTGATGGCATGGGCCAGGATGTCATCGGCAAGGTTCTCGAGCCGGTTCACCTCAATGCAGTGGTGCTCGATCTGGTGGGGGTTCTTCATGGTCCGTATCCCCTTGACCGCCGCCTCCAGCTCTACGACCGAGAGCTGGATGAGCTTGGCCAGTTCAACCATGAAGGTATCAGTCTCGGTGATCCCATAGTTATACATCCGCTGGGCAGTTCCCTCAATATAGTCCAGGATATCGTCGAGGGCAGAAGCCAGCTTGGAGATCTCTTCGGGATCGAGCGGGGTGATGAAGGTCCGGTTCAGGTTATCGTAGATCTCATGAGTGATCTTATCACCCTCATGTTCAAGGCGCTCGAGCGCGTCAACCTTGGACTTGACATCAGAGAAGTCATCAACGAGATCAACGAGACGGTATGATGCCAGCACCACAACCGCCGACAGGCGGTCAAAGAGGTCGAAAAAAATCTTGTCCTGCGGAATCAGCCACTCTTTCAGTCCCACGGGTGATCATGCCAGTTAATCTTGGAGATGCCAAAAACCCTCCGATTTATTGTTTCGGAAGGAGAAGAGAACATGGACCGAGCGGGAATTGAACCCGCGGCCTCTTCCATGCCAAGGAAGCGATCTTCCTCTGATCTATCGGCCCGCTCCTAGTACGTGTGTCTCCAAGGGATAAAAGATTAGTTCTGGAGTCTCTCTTCACGCTGGATGATTACCCTCCTCTGATGATTCCAACCGCCGGATGGATGAACCTGCCCGCTCTCGTGCATCTGCAAGGGAAGGACGGCTCATCACCACCCCGTCACGGATATATGGTGCAAGGAGGGGGATACCCCCTGACGGCCCGGGATCTCCCTCAGGAAGGACGGTATGGGTCATATCCGTCATCTCCCATACCTGCTTTTTTCCGCTCTTCTTGCCCCGCTTTGCGCACCGCCGGCCATCGATTGAGACGATATCCATGGCAAAATCAATCACCGGGGCATTGGCAATTGCTCCCCCCACGCCGAAAGTGTCAACGATGTCCCGGTAGAGGACGATATCTTCCGGTCTCACTCCTCCGGAAAGAACAATCATGACCTCTGAATATCCCGCCGAATCCAGCTCCCAGCGCACTTCCTCGAGAATTGCCCTCATGTTGCCCCGCCGGGAACGGGGGGTGTCAAGCCGGACTCCCGCGGCACCGGAGCGCGCACCGGCCAGGGATTCCCTCTTCTCATCACACCAGGTATCACAGAGATAGATCCTGGGGACATCGGGAGGAGAATACCGGTCGAACGCGGAGAAAGCCTCATCGACCGAGCTATAGCACATCACAAAAGAGTGGGGCATCGTTCCCACCTGCGGCACCCCCTCCGGAGCACTGGTATTGCTCACCCCGTCAACCCCTCCAATCCATGCAGCCCGCTCCACCATCCGGGCAATGGCAGGGTGCTGTCGTCGCGAACCAAATGAGTAGACCATTTTTCCGCTTGCCTGGTGTTTTATATGCGCGGCTGCTGTTGCGATCCCCGAAGCATGGCAGAGAAATCCGAGAATTGCGGTTTCGTACCGGGCAAAATCTGTATACGCCCCCTCAATTCTGAGAACCGGCTCACCAGGGTAAAAGACGGCTCCTTCAGGCAGGGCATCGAGGTGGACGGGATGTCCTTCGAGAAGGGAGAGAACATCATCGAGACCGCAGAATATCCCCCATGCCCTGGGAAGTTCCCCGGTGGTGACCTCAAGGGCTGCCCGGGGATTCTTCCCCGATGCCTTCAGTACCTCCTCGGTCCTCACAAAATAGATATCAGTGCAATCCCCCTTCCTGATGGTCTCATCATCCACGGTAGCAAACCTGCCCATGTTCCAGATATCTGGGGATACGGGCACAAACAGCTTGCGGACCATCATGCTGGATCTCCTGATCGAAAATGATACCATCATGCCCGGATCTCACCTATATAGGAAAGGAAGGTGCGGACATGATCGGGATCATAGGCGGGACAAGCCTCCTCTATGCTGACCTGCCGGAACTTGAAAAAAAGGTTATTCATACACCGTATGGAAATTCAGAAGTGTTCTGCGGGGATTTTGCGTTCCTCCTCCGTCATCACCGGAACCGGATGCCCCACCGTATCAACTACCGTTCTCACCTTGCCGCACTTGCCGGGATCGGGGTATCCCGGATCATCACCATCGGGTCGGCAGGGTCCCTCAGACAGGAGATCCCCCCCGGCTCCCTGGTGATCCCGGACGATTACATAAGTACGACAACCATCCCTTCCATCCACGATTTCCGGATACAGCATGTCCAGGCAGGGTTTTCCCGGGATCTGAGGCACGAGCTTGTCAGGATTATCCCTGAGGCACGGACAGGGGGGGTCTATGTCCAGACCAGGGGGCCGCGAATCGAGACCCGGGCCGAGGTCAGGGCTCTGGCCATGACTGCAGACATCGTGGGCATGACGATTGCATCCGAAGCGACGCTCGCCATCGAACTCGGGATGGAGGTCGCTGCCCTCTGCACCATTGACAACTATGCGAACGGACTGTCAGATGAAGCCCTCATCTACGAGAATATCCTCGCTTCTGCCATGGAGCACAAAGAGCGGACCGCTGATATCATCAGGCGGATCATCAGGAGGCTGGCATGAAGGGGGACCCGGAAGGCGTGTATCCCGGAAAACGGGGGTCCATTCTTATCGATGATGTCCTGACCCGCAAGGGAATAGTGGATCTCTTTATCGACAACAGGGGTATCATCGGGGCAGTCGGAGAGGGCATTTCGCGGAGGTACAGGAACGAGGCAGATCTCATTCTCCCGGGGAAGGACTGTATCGCCATCCCGGGCCTGGTCAATACCCATACCCACGCCGCGATGACCCTGCTGCGGGGATATGCGGATGACATGCCCCTTGGGGACTGGCTGTCACAAAAGATCTGGCCCCTCGAAGCAAATCTTACCGGCGAGGATGTCTACTGGGGGACCCGGCTGGCCTGCCTTGAAATGATCAGGAGCGGGACTATCGCCTTCTCCGACATGTACTTCTTCATGGATGAGGCAGCCCGCGCTGTCGCCGAGTCCGGGCTCAGGGCTGTCCTTTCCTACGGGTTCATCGACCTTTTCGATGCCGAACGGCGGGAACGGGAGATGAAGGCGACGATTGATCTGGTCACCGGGATCAGGTCCCTGGACAACCCGAAGATCCGGCCGGCACTGGGGCCCCATGCGGTCTATACCGTTTCGGAGGAAAGCCTCAGGTGGCTTGCCGACTACAGTGCACGGGAAGGGATTCCGGTCCATATCCACCTGAGCGAGACCGAGAAGGAATGTGCCGATGCGATCAGGCAGTGGGGGAAGAGACCGGTACAGATCCTCGATGCCTGCGGGGTCCTTACCCGGAACACGATTGCCGCCCACTGCTGCTGGCTCGACCGGGAGGAATGCATGCTCCTCGGCAGACGGGGTGTTGTTGTCTCCCATAACCCTGCGAGCAATATGAAACTGGCAGTGAACCGGGCCATGCCCTACCACTGGCTGAAAGAATCAGGGGTGTCAGTAACCCTCGGGACAGACGGGAGCGCATCCAACAACAACCTTGACCTTTTCGAAGAGATGAAAACAGCCGCCCTGCTGCAGAAATTTGCATGGAATTCCCCGACTCTCCTTCCGGCAGGCGAAGCCCTGATGATGGCGACTGAGGCCGGTGCCCGGGCTCTCGGCACGGGGAATGGCACCCTGGCCCCTGGTCAGCCGGGTGATATCGTCCTTCTCGACCGGAATGCCGTCTGCAATACCCCGATGCACAACCTCGACTCCAATATTGTCTATTCCTGCAGCGGGGCAGCAGTCAGGACCGTTATCTGCCAGGGGGATATCCTCATGAAGGACCGGTTCATCCCGTGGGAGGCCGAGACAATCCGCGGGGCATCAGCTGCGGCGGCCGATCTCGTCCGGCGGTGCAGCGATTCCATGCACAAGCATTAAATCGGCGGAATGCGATTTTTTTAGGTACGGGGTCGTGGCCTAGTCCGGAATGGCGACGGGCTCCAGCGGTCTTTCGCGTCGTGTGAATGATGAACAATGGGTCTCCTGAATCCTGATGATGATCCGTTGGAGCACTGACGCATGTCGGAGAGACCCGTCGATCGTGAGTTCAAATCTCACCGGCCCCACATTTCTCTCGTTTCACATGCATCCCCCTCGTCTCATCAGCTCCTTCTCGTCTCATGCTGTTCTCACTCGCCCCATGCTTTTTCCCGGGAATATCTTCACAGGTTGTTTCCCCCTATCAGCGGGCTTTTTAAATCACCATCCCAAACCTACTAGGCAGGAAACGGGGTATTCTGATGTATCTGATAGGTGAAGCACTGGTCGGGGACGGGCCTGAACTTGCCCATATCGACCTGATTATCGGTGAGAAAGAGGGACCGGTCGGGGCAGCCTTTGCCAATTCCCTTTCCCAGCTTTCAGCGGGACACACTCCCCTCCTTGCCGTCGTGCGGCCGAACCTGCTGACCAAACCCGCAACCCTGGTCATCCCGAAGGTAACCCTGAAAAAAGATGACCAGATCCGGGAGATGTTCGGGCCCGTGCAGGCTGCGGTGGCCAAGGCAGTGGCCGACTGCGTTGAAGAGGGAGTGTTCGGGAATGCCAGCATCGAGTCCCTGGTCGTCCTGGCCAGTGCGTACCTTGGTCCCGGGGCGAAAGATTACAACCGGATCTACCGGTTCAATTATGGCGCAACGAAGCTGGCGATACGGAGGGCCATGGAAGGATTTCCGGACAAGGCGACCCTCATGTTCGAAAAAGACCGGTCCGTCCATGCCATCATGGGCTTCAAGGTCCAGCGGCTCTGGGATCCCCCCTACCTGCAGGTAGCCCTTGACCTGGTGGAGATGCAGAAGGTCACCAGGGTCCTCTCTGAGCTCCCTGAGAATGACCACCTCATCATCGAGGCCGGGACACCCCTGATCAAGAAATTCGGGTTGCAGATTATTTCGGAGATGCGCAAGATCCGGCCGAACGCATTCATCATCGCAGACTTAAAAGTGCTCGACACCGGAAACCTTGAAGCACGGATGGCTGCCGATGCATCTGCCGATGCTGTGGTTATTTCCGGGCTTGCCCCGGTATCAACCCTCGAGAAGGCAATCGCCGAGGCAAAAAAGACCGGGATATACTCTGTCGTTGACATGCTGAATGTCCCGGATCCTGTCAAGGTCATCAAGAGCATCAAGGTCAAACCCGATGTTGTCGAGCTCCACCGGGCCATTGATGCCGAGGATACCGCCCACGCCTGGGGAGACATCCCGGCCCTGAAGAAGGCTGCGGGAGGAAAGCTCCTGGTGGCGACGGCCGGCGGGATACGGGTTGACGTGGTGAAAGATGCGGTGAAGGCAGGTGCCGATATCATCGTGGTCGGCCGGGCAATCACGGCAAGCAAGAATATCCCCACCGCTGCAGACCTCTTCCTTGAACAGCTGAACCGGGAGGAGATCGACCAGTTCCGAGTGATGACGGACTTTTAATGTACCCTATTTGTGCCTATTTTTTATTTAGAATTCAATTTGAAGTTATTCTCAAATTACACCAGGACCTTTCAGTCTAGATAATCCAGCTCACCCTTGCTCCCGTGATGCAGGCTACATTCTCTTCGGCATCGTCCGCTTATGAAGGAACATTGTTCCTGCAGTGAACACTACCGTAAAAACGCCCAGCACTACAACATCAACCAGGACCGGAAAATAATTCGCGCCGGTGAAAGAGTATCGCACAACGTCTGTGAAATAGGTAAGCGGGGAGCAGATCGCGAGCGCCAGTCCCCAGGGAGGCATCTGCTGCAGGGGGATGAAGATTCCTGAAATGAAGACGAGCGGGAACTTGATCAGCGACGAGAGCATCATGATGTTCGATGGAACGTTGGTGGGTGGCACGGCAAGAAGCATCCCGATCGCGGAGAAGCAGCACGCGGCAACCAGAATACTGGCGAGCAACGTGATGACATGTAAGAGCGGGACCCCGAGTGCCAGTCCGATGATCACAGTGATGAGGGTTATCCCGATGCCGAAGAGGGTCGATGCAATCATGTCGCCGAAGACGATTGCCTCAACCATGATCGGGCACGATGCAAGCCGCTCGAGGGTCTTTGCCTGCCCCTCCCAGGGAAAGATGGCAGGGGATACCGCAGTTGCCGTGAAGAAGAGTGCCATCCCGACCAATCCCGATACCAGGAATGAGAGGGGGAGCTGCCGGCTCCCCATGAGGAAGGCAAGGAACAGGAAGACTGGCATGAAGATCCCGAAGATGAGCACCGGGCCCTTGAAGTAATAGATCCGGATATCCTTCTTGGCAATCGCCCATGCCCTCCGCATCTGTTCGGAGAACCCTGCCGGGTTCATGGCGATGCCTCCTGTGTCAGTCGGAGGAATGCATCGTCCAGCGATACTACGAGGGTATTGAGGGTGACGATTGTTGCGCCGTGCTGCTGGCTGAACACGACCAGGGACCGGAGCGCGGCATCCCTGTTTTCTGCCGTGATCTGCCACTTATCACCGGTCCGGCTTGCACTAGTCACACCCGGGAATGTGGTAAGGGCGTCCCCAGGTATCTCGCGGTCAAAACTCACCTCGATACGGTGTACTTTTTCGATCGCCGCCTTCAGTTTCTCCGGGGCATCGACTGCGACAAGCTTCCCGGCCCGGATGATTCCCACCCGGTGGCAGAGCCGGTTCGCTTCCTCCATGTTATGGGTGGTGAGGAAAATAGTAGCCCCGGCCTGGTTCAGGTCGCGGAGCAGGGAAAGGATCATCTGGGAACTTTGCACATCGAGTCCACTCGTGGGTTCATCGAGGAAGAGGAGCCGGGGTTCATGGAGGAGTGCCATCGCGAGGATAAGCCGCTGCTTCATACCTTTCGAATATGCCTGGACCTTCTGATCCTTCCTTTCGATGAGCCCGAGCGTCCCGAGAAGATTGGAAGCACGCTCCGATGCCCGGGCACGGGGAAGACCATATAATTCTCCCATCAGCATCAGGTTCTGCCATGCGGTAAGATCGGTATAGGCATTCGAGGTCTCCGGTACCACCCCGAAACCCTGCTTTGCCAGCACCGGTTCAGACCGGATGTCATGGCCAAGGATAGTCGCCTTACCGGCATCGGGGGGGATGACCCCGGTCAGCATCCGGGTGGTGGTGGTCTTACCCGCACCATTCGGACCGAGAAAACCGAAGATCTCTCCTTCCTGCACCGAGAACGAGACATGATCCACCGCAACGTTTGGACCGAACGTTTTTGTCAAGTGAGTCACGGCAATCGCATCGGGCATCTGTCTCGCACCTCACACATCATCGCGGATCCCAAGAAGGACCATCCGCTGATCGCACCGGATTCCCCGGTTCTCATCCTTTCCTACCGATACAAGGTGCAGGGGTTTTACGGGATGCCTGATGCTTCCGGAAGTGATGACACCCTCTCCCTGGAGGACCACGAACACGACTGCATAGGGCTCCGGATGGGGTGGTATCTCCTGTCCGGTTTCAAGGCATACGAGGACAATATTCGAACCTGCAGCCTTCAGGAGATCTTTTTTGATGGGGCCTTGCTTCGAGCATTCTACCGAGTCCAGGAGATCCATCACTCACCTCCCCTTCGTTCTGGGAATTTGATGCAACGGCCGTTTGCATTCCGCTGGATTATTTTGATCATTGTCATGGTCTCGTCACTTCGATGAGAATTCTCAGGTCCATCCAGATTCATATCGTTTCAGCTCCGCTTCCATGAACAATTGCGCGGATGGGGAGATACGGTAAATGATATATTGTCCCTGCTGCTCCCCCTTAATCATCCCGGCTTTCTTCAGGATATTCAAGTGATAGGACAACCTGGAATCGGCCATCTTGACCACCGTCTTGATTACGCAGACGCAGAGCGGTTGGACCGTGAGGAGAGAAAGGATCTTCAACCGGACCGGGTCAGCGCAGGCCTGGTACCATTCCCGCATGCGTTCAAAGACCTCATCGGGCGGGAGCTGTTCGATGAGCCCCTCTACTCCGCCGCATGAACAGAGCGAGTCGGCAATCTCCTCAGGAATCGAGAGGTAATCGACATCCTTCCGCGCTATCCGGCAACGCAAAACCTTTACGGCCATTTCAAATTAATATAAAATATTAGACCCAATTAAACTATTCTCATTGAATCATTATTCCCTGACACATTATTCATACCGTGCATCTCAGCACAAGATTTATCCTCCACAATGTTTCAAATATAGTTGAAATATTGAACACGGGTTGTGATATGTGGATGGAAAGCCCTGCTGCGTGGCAGAAGCCCTGCGGCAAATCAGGCAGGTCGATGTCGATGGCATAGTAATCGGTATCGCCATGCTCGACCCCATCCTTACGGAAGTAAAGAGGATGAAGATTTCAGGCGAAAAAGAGATTGGCGATGAACTTCTGAAAAGGGTGAAGATCTACAATTATATCCCAGCCTCGGCTGAAATGAAACCAGGCTGCCCTGATACGGGAATACCGGAATTTACGGGAATGAGGATGTGATACGGTAACGATTGAAGTCCTTGGGAACGGGTGCATGAAGTGTAAACGACTGCTGAAGAACGTTGAGATTGCCGTAAAAGAACTCGGCATCGATGCGAAGATCAAAAAGGTCGATGATATCAGGGAGATCTTGGACCGTGGGATTATGCTCACCCCGGCCTTGACCGTCAACGGGGATATGAAAGACTCCGGCAGGGTTGCGGATGTGAACGAACTCAAGAATATCCTGAAGGGATAATGTATGGAAACCAGACCAGAGTGTGCCTGCGGAGACACCTCTGCACTAGCTGGTGGGAAGAAACGGATCATCTTTCCCTGTGCAGGGACGGCAAATGTGGGACTGATATCCAATACTGCGGCACTCCGGCTTGCAGACGAAGGGTATGGCGTGGCGACCTGCATTGCTCTGCTTGGATCTGGGGATGCCGGGCTGAAGAAACGCATTGCCGAAGCAGACGAGGTCTTGATCATCGATGGCTGCCCGGCCGCATGCGGGGCGAAGATCGCTGTTGCCCAGGGAGTGCCCCCTGCCCAGCATATCGTGATCACCGGACTTGGGATCGATAAGGTGTATACCAGGGACTTCACCGAAGAAGAGGTGGAAACAGTAATCTCTGCAGCCTGGGAAGGAAGGGGAAGACCGGAGGTAGTATCCAATGCCCGGTGATGCCTGTATCACCAAGGAGCCAAAGGGGCTAGGCTTCTTTGAAAAGTACCTGACAATCTGGGTATTCATCTGCATCGGGATCGGGATCCTGCTCGGGAGCTATGCCCCCGAACTGGCACACTATCTTGACGGGCTCTCAATCTATGTCGGTGAGGCGCCGGTGATCTCGATTCCCATCGCAATCGCCTTGTTTTTCATGATGTATCCTATCATGGTAAAAATCGATTTTGCTGAGGTCATGAAGGCAGGACAGAACATAAAGCCAGTCGCCCTTACCCTCTTCGTCAACTGGGCCATCAAGCCATTCACCATGTACGCGATTGCCGTCTTTTTCCTCGGTACGGTCTTTATCGGGTTCATCGGGCCCGAGGCGGTAGACCTGGTGAAGATGCCCTTTGGGCTGGACCTCCCGGTCGGAGCGACCTTTGGTGATGGGACCGTGGTGATGGTGGAAGGAGTGAAGATGCTGGAAATTCCCCTGTGGCGGAGCTACCTTGCCGGATGTATCCTGCTCGGGATTGCTCCCTGCACCGCCATGGTGCTTGTCTGGGGGTACCTGGCAAAAGGAAACGATGGGCATACTCTGGTCATGGTAGCTATCAACTCGCTCTCCATGCTCTTCCTCTACGGCCCGCTGGGAGGATTTCTACTCGGTGTAGGCCAGCTCCCTGTCCCCTGGCAGGCTCTCGCACTCTCGATCGCTATTTATGTCGCCCTCCCGCTTGTGGCGGGGTATATCTCGAGAAAATTGATCATCAGGGCAAAAGGTGAGGAATGGTTCAACCAGAAGTTTGTCCACTACCTCACTCCCGTGACCATCATTGCTCTCTTGAGCACGCTGGTCCTTCTCTTCACCTTCAAGGGAGAGGTTATCCTCGCCCAGCCCCTCACCATCCTCTGGATCGCAATCCCGCTCTTCATCCAGACCATGCTCATCTTTACTATCGGATACGTTCTTGCGAAGAGAATTCACCTTACCTATGAGGATGCAGCACCATCGGCGATGATTGGGGCGTCAAACCATTTTGAGGTGGCGATCGCCACCGCCACCATTCTCTTTGGACTCATGTCAGGAGCGGCGCTGGCAACTGTGGTAGGAGTCCTGATCGAAGTTCCAACGATGCTTCTATTGGTGCGGATCTGCCTGAGGACTCAAGGATGGTTTGTTCACAAAAAAGAAGTTCCGGTGGGAGTGGCATCATGATGAAAATTGAAGTGCTCGGAATCGGGTGTGCGAACTGCAAGAAATTATTGCTAAATGTCGAAAAAGCAGTGCAGGAACTCGGGATACAAGCCGACATCATCAAGGTTGAAGACATCGCCGAAATTGCCGGGAAAGGCATCATGACCCTTCCCGCGATGCTTGTGAACGATGAAATAAAGGTGGCAGGGAGGGTCGCTCCCGTTGAAGAGATCAAGCGGATCCTGAAGGCGAGCTCGGGATGAATTCCTACGGAACAGTGGTGCCGGTCTAATGATTCCCGATGTCATCCAGATGTTTGCCGACTGGGTTACCTATACCCTCCTCGGGCTCGCACCTGGGAGCTCGATCGCATCGGCGGTGAACTTCTTCATCTATGATTCGATCAAGGTTACACTTCTGCTTGCCGTGATCGTCTTCTTCGTTGCGATAGTCAGGACCTTCATCACACCGCCAAAGGTAAAGAAGTGGCTCGGGGGTAAGCACGAGGGGCTGGGAAATGTACTCGCTGCACTCCTCGGTATCCCAACACCTTTCTGTTCTTGCTCGGCGGTTCCTCTCTTTATTGGATTTGTTGAATCAGGGATCCCACTCGGGATTACATTCTCATTCCTGATCGCATCACCATTGATCAATGAGATTGCAGTAACGATGCTCTTCGCTCTCTTCGGATGGCAGATTGCTGTCCTCTATATCGTATCCGGTCTTATCATCGCGATATTTGCAGGAATCTTGATCGGCAGGTTGCACCTGGAGCATGAGGTCGAGGAATTCGTCTATAAGGTGAAACTACGTGACCAGACTGCCGCCCCGATGACCTGGCGAGAGCGGGTGGAGTTCGGGATATCTGAATCGAAAAGCATCACGCTGAAAGTCCTCCCCTACATTCTTATCGGTATCGCAATCGGTGCAGTGATTCATGGGTATGCACCGGCTGATTTTCTGGTAAATTTTGCCGGGCCGGGTAATCCCTTGGCGGTACCAATCGCGGTCTTGATTGGGATTCCCCTCTATTCGAATGCAGCGGGGATGATCCCGATTATCGATGTTCTCACACAGAAAGGGATGGCGATAGGAACCGCCTTGGCATTCATGATGGCAGTGATTGGCCTCTCCCTCCCGGAGATGGTCATCCTTAGGAAAGTGATCAAGCTGAAACTCATTCTTATATTTGCAGGGATCCTGTTCGTAGCATTCACATTCACGGGATACCTGTTCAATTTCGTACTGGGTTGAATGATGAAACTCGAGCAGGTTTACATCCATAAAGTCATCAAAAGGTATGTCCAAGGATATTCAATGGGAGACGAGGAGTGATTTGATGAGCGGAAAAACACAAATAATGATAGAATGGCGCCATTTGGAACTGGGCGGAATCACCTGCGACCGTTGCAACCTAACCGGTAGGGCGATACTGGATGTTCTTGAGGAACTCCAGCCCTACTTCAGACAGAAAAATGTGACTGCACGGTTCCGGGAGACGGTGCTTCCCGACTCACAGATTGAAGAGTCGAACCAGGTCGTTATCAACGGCATTCCTCTCGAGGAGTATCTATCAAATGCCGAAGTGGTCCAGACCCCCTGCTGCTCCTGTGCCTGCCTTACGGGGCAGGATGAGGCGGAATGCCGGGCGATTGATGTGGGGGATGAACGCTACGAAGCAATACCCGCCGATCTGCTGAAGCGGGTGATTATCGGGATTGTAGCCTCGTGTGAAGCACCCTTCACTTGCGGGTGTGATTGCGGGACGAATACGAAATGTGAGTGAGAATGTCATGAAGGAATCAATCGGATGTATCGGAGGAGGGCGGGTGGTCCGTATCCTCCTCCATGGTTGGAGGGAAGCCGGGGTGCTCCCGGAGAACGTCATTGTCAGCGACCCAAACAAGGGGGCTCTTGACCAGATCGCGAAGGAATTTCCGGGTGTGAAGGTAGTGCTGGACAACAATACCCTTGCAGCAGGTCAGGACCTGGTCCTCATCGCGGTCCACCCGCCCGATGCCGGGAAAGTTCTCGGAGCCGTTGCGCCGGCTCTCAGGCCCGATGCCATCGTCATTTCGCTCATGCC
The DNA here is from genome assembly GCA_964353765.1 of uncultured Methanoregula sp. GTDB lineage: Archaea > Halobacteriota > Methanomicrobia > Methanomicrobiales > Methanospirillaceae > UBA9949. The sequence goes on from CAYGWN010000043.1 coordinate 42,591, forward strand.
TAAGCTGAGCATCACACAGATCTCAGGGATGCTCGGTGGATTTGACCGGCTTGTCCGGATGATCCCGAATGCACCGTCCATGGTACTGAGCGGATATACTCCGGTAGTCTTCTCGCCGTCTATCACAACCAGGGACCGGGCGATGGTAGGGACACTTCTGGAATCGCTCGGGCGGTATTTTGATACCGATGAGCAGGACCTGGAGGCTTACGCGGTGATCTCTGCCATGGGGCCGACCTACCTCTGGTTCCAGCTCTATGAACTGGAGAAGATCGCTATGTCGTTTGGGCTCTCCCCGGAACGGGCAGCTGATGCTGTCAGGAAGATGGCGGAAGGGACCGTCCAGACCATGATGTGGTCCCATCTCACCCCTGAACAGGTCATGGACCTCGTCCCTGTTCGCCCTCTCAGTGAAGATGAAATGGCGATAAAAGAGATGTACCGGAAACGCCTGCCGGCACTCTTCCAGAAACTGAAAGGATGAACAACTTGTACGCATCTCTCAATCCTGAAGGGAGGATATCTGCATGAATGACGAGGACCGGCCTGTCCTCCTCCTGACATGTTCCGGGATCTCCCATACCGGGCAACTCACCACGGTGGCAGGGAATTCGGTCCGGTGCAGGCACCCGGTCCTGGTTACCCGGCACCTCAAGCTCACTGCCCTTAAGCGCTCGTTGGAGAGGGAACTGGAGGATGGCGAGTGCCTTGTCGCGGTGGACGGGTGCGAGGAATGCTGTGTGAAGAAAAGAATGGACCTCATCGGGAAGATCCCTGATGCATACATCGTCGCCACAAGAGAAGGGATAACCAAGCGGGGGATGGAAGAGCCCCGGTATGATGAGATCGAGGGACTTTCCCGGGTGATCATGAAGAATATCAGAGATGATGGAAGAGCGTGAAGAAAATCGTGAGGACTAATGAATAATAAAAGATTTTCTCTCATAATGGTCCTCCTGCTGCTCCTTGGGCTGGCGGCCCTGGCGGCAGGATGCACCACTCCGGTTGAAACTAGTGCGAATCCTGGGAACAATCCATCAGGATCCGTGGAAAAGGTTGAGATCTACCACTTCCATGCTACACGACAATGTTATTCCTGCATCACACTCGGGGCATATGCAGAAGAGACGGTGAATACCTATTTCGCTCCTGAACTAGCCTCCGGGCGAGTCGTGTTCGGCCATGTGAACGTGGATCTGCCTGAGAACAAGGCACTGGTGGAACAATATGGACCGACCGGATCGTCACTTTGGATTGGAGTATACAATAAAACTGGATTCTATAAAGAAGAAAATGTCAATGTCTGGTATAAAATCGGGAACAAGGACGACTACATGGTCTACCTGAAGGGAGTCATCGAGAATCGACTGGCTGGTGACTTCTCCTGATTGATTTCATGGGCGGCATGGAGGCGCTGGGGACCAGTGGAATCCCCCTGGTCGCAGCGTTCTTTATCGGACTCCTGATGACCTTCTCCCCCTGTCCGCTTGCCACCAATATCACCGCGATCGCCTTTATCTCAAAGAAGATTGGTGACAGCAGGCATACCCTCCTTGTGGGGACGCTCTATGCCCTGGGGAGGATGGCTGCGTATATCGGCCTTATTGCCCTGATTGTCTATGCAGGGCTGAATATCCAGGCCATCTCGTTTTTCCTCCAGGAATACGGGGAGAAGCTCATCGGGCCGTTCCTGGTCATCATGGGGATCCTGATGCTGGAGATTGTTGATATACCTCTGCCGGGGAGGCACGGCTGGCTGCAGAAACTTGAGATGTACCTTGCTGAACGAGGATATATTGGGGGGTTCCTGCTGGGGTTTGTATTTGCTCTTGCCCTCTGCCCCTTCTCTGCGGTCCTTTTCTTCGGTATGCTTATCCCTATTGCATTGAAGACCGGGGATGCGATCTTCGTCACCGCGGTCTTTGCCATTGCCACTGCACTTCCAGTCATCATTATCTCTCTTGTTCTTGTGCAGGGGGTGAACCGGGTATCGGGGATGATGTCCACGGTGCAGAAGATGGAGAAGTGGATAAAATGGGCAGTCGCAGCGGTGTTCATTGTTGTTGGAATCTATTACATTATTATCGTGTACGGGGCGCTTATTGGGATGGGGTAAGGAGTAATTTATTCTCTACCACCCGGTCATTTGGCAATAAAAAGTGCCATACACTTTTTCAATAGTATTTCTGTGCGAGCATAAAAAAAACCGCCAGTGATTTTAACATTAACGTCCATAATCACGGATGGGACTTCTTTTCGATAAATCGCTTAAAAATTCTTTTTCATATACAATTCCATCCATCTTCACCATGCCAATCACGGATTAATTGCACTGACCTGCATCTTTTTTGTCAGGTCAGGGTGATGACGGACTTTTAATGTACTATATATTGTGCTTATTTTTCAAAAATAAAGCCCCGGTCAGGGGGCATCGACCCACCGGGAAAGACTCCCCATCCGTTTGAATGCCTCCAGCAGAGGGAGTTTTATACCCGAGCGGCGGGCATTCTCGTAGAACCGCCATCGGTCACGAAGTCTTGGTCCTCCGTTTCTGCCCGGTCCAAGGAGATAATCGAGCGTTTCACGCTCCTTTTTCATCCACCCAAATCGGGCAAGCACCTTCTGAGCGTATTCTTCCTGATTCGGCCAGGAGTCTGCGAGAATTCTTGCACATTCCAGGGAGTATATGATCCCTTCACCGGTGAACGGTGAAACAGTCCCGATGGATTCACCAACTCCCATGACCACCTGTGTTTTCTCTTTCCGGGTATTGGCCAGGTACAAAGGAGTCGAATAATGGGGGGATGCCACCCGGACAACTCCTGTGCAGCGGCAGAGCGGTCTGAATGAGAACCGGTCCGACGATTCACGATAGAACTGGTCCAGGAGGATTTCGTGATGAACCAGGCCGATTCCGCCGATGCCAATGTGATACTGGTCGTTCCCCACCGGAAAGATCCACAGATACCCGAGGCCGGGTATCCGGTCCCCATAGACTCCTGGCTCGAGGCGCTCATCTCCGTGTGATTCGACGGCTACACGGTGCTGCAGGGTCGGTAGCGTCAGGTCAGACCTGCAGGGTGGCAGGAGCGCCCGGCTGATCCCGGTTGCATCCACCAGTATATCATAGGTATCTGCCTCTTCTTGCCCTATTTTCTGCCTTTTCAGCCTGATTCCTGCATGTAAATCGCGGAGAAGCCTGGGTTTGTTGATGGTGCAGAGGGGCGTTTTAGCCTTGAGGCCATCAAAATTCATGGAGGACATAGGTTCGATGAGGTACTCGTTCAGGTCGAGATCGACATCGGCGAGGTACTGTTCAATTCCTATCGGCGCACCCCACCCGCAGGAGCGATAACCACAAACGGTATCCTGGGTACCAGCATCATACACATCCGGATAAATTTCCTCCTGACCAAGGAGTTTCGCCAGGTATGCCCCGGAAATCCCCGCTCCGGCAATCGCTATTTTCATACCATTCTCCCACGAAAAGCCACCAGGATCAAGGTAATCGCCACCACATGCACCAGTGATGCACCGACCTGCTGAAGCATCAGTTTGTTTGCCTTCGCCTCGAAATCAGGGAAGATCGAAAACATAGCCCTGGTACAGAGCTGATCGATCCGTGCACCGAGAACAATATTGATCATCGCGATAATGGCAGTTATGAGGACAATCATATACGCAAGCCCGATACCGAGGATCAGGGCCAGGGGATATATCATGATGACTGACACGAGCATGGTGGCTGTTCCATAGATGGTCGAATGTGGCACTTCGGGGAACTGCACTGAGGATGTGTATTTCCCGCCCTGCCGATCGGAATTGACATCCCGGCGCATCATGGAGACACCAAAACAGGTCACGGTCATACCCTGCAGCAGGGACAGGATGAATGCCAGCAGAGAGAAAATGTTGGCTGCCGCGTAGACGATGGTCACGGTAACCCCCACAACGAGCCAGGGGAAGATGTACCATTCAGTAAACGGCTGATGGCCAAGCGCTATCCGGGGATGATTGTACCCGTAATCGAATAAGAAGCCGAGGAGGAAAAGCAGGGGGATGAATACCCTGTAAACGGTGAGGTAGGCTGCAAGGATAACTACCAGGATCGTAATGATTGCCGACATCGTGCGGTAGTTATTCACCGTTGCCCACCCGAAGACCAGGGGCCGGTCCCGCCCTGTCTCCCGGCTTTTTTCTCTCCGATCGATCTCGAGATCCATAATGTCGTTCCAGATGTGTGCATCGATGTGGACCAGGACCGCAGCCAAAACAGCAATGCCGAATAAAATCCAATCTGCTGCCGCGAAGCCGACTTCCCAAAGCGTAACCACAAAGCCGATCAGGATGGCAGACCCGGTGAAAGGAATGAGCCCCTCTATCCTCAAGATATGCCAGAGTGTACGCGGGTTCAAAGGTATCTCCCTCTCTCCACTGCCTGTAAACAATCACACATGAAATGTTCTGGTCCAAATAATGTAGTGTTCTCTTGGTGGTTTGACCCACCCAAATCAGAATGGGATAAGATAGGCCATAATTGCCGGTAAAAATTTATATGGACATTTATCTTTTCTACCAACTCAGGATCATGACGGACTTCTAGTCGTTGGATGTGTATTGTATCCGACCACCAGACAGAGAAACGAGGAGACCAGTCTGTTCATCCATATCTTCTTCATGTCAGCCGTCATTGCTATACCGACGTAGTTGGTTGAATGGCAAACAACATTAAGAAGAATAATGGTGGAACGAACCCGAATGCAGTAAATCCCGATGGAACACCCGTTCTTCGCGTACGGCTGCCCAAAAAATGGAAGAAAGAACAATTTGCCCAGGCCCAGTTAATGCTCGGGGCAAACCACATCCGTGTCCAGTGTTCTGACGGAGTCACCCGGCTGGGCAGGATCAAGGGAACCATGAAACGGCGGACCTGGATACGGGAAGGCGATATGTTAATTGTGACTCCCTGGAGTTTCCAGGACGCCAAGTGCGATATCATCTACCGGTATGTCGGGACGCAGACGGACTGGTTGCGAAGAAATCACCACATCTGAACGAATCATTTTTTTAGGTTTTTGACGGAACCTTTGCTTCCGTACCTGTTCATTCGTGATTTGACACACCGACTTCGGGCCTGGTCAAGAGGTCCAGTGATCGGTTATTCCTGCCCGGTAATCCCTACCGAACCGGCCCCACCATCCTCCCGAACCCTGACATTCGCTTCGTAGAGCGGATAGAAGATGGTCCCCTCGTCCCGATGAGGGTCGCGGAAGACCACGGTCTGCCCATCGCGTTTCACCGTGATTATCGAGGAGTTGTCCAGGAGACTTCAGTCCGGGCAGGCTCAGGTGCCGCGAAACCTCGTTGAATTCACCCCGGCATACTTCGCGAACCGGGGCTCATCGCCCGTATCCTGCATGCCGTTCCGAATGCGTTCAATTCCCCGGTTGGGGGGCCTTACAGGGTGATAAAAAAAAGGGAGTACATATCGCAGGGGGATATCCCCCGATTCAGCCTGGTGTTAAAACCGTGCACGGTTTCCTGCACAGCACGCAGGTTTTGTCCCGTGACGATCTGTAAAATTCCTTTGGCATCTCATACATAATCGAATTCTCTTTTTCACAATAGGGGCAGGTGAAACGGATTTCATTCCCGGATCGTGTCCCAATTACCGTTAATCTTGCTGGTTTTATCATGGTATCAGTCTTTGAGATGAATTCCGAAGAATTGGAGGTTCATCCAATCTATCGTGTGATCTCTCGCCCGGGTACACATCGATGGGATTATTTTCTCTCATTCCATCAAAAGGCGGTTTTCCTGGGCGGGTCTTTCCGGGTGTTCGATTCTAGTACTGGTCCTCATGAGGGATATAGCTGTGGAGTACCGAGAGTGGTTATTTCCTGATAGGAGACCGAAAGGGGTCAGAAAGGTCAGAGATACGGGGGGGAGTTGCACGGATTGCTCGTCTTATGTATCATATGTTCGGGCTGCAACCCAGCCCTACATAATTCCCTGCTCGTAGAACCGTGCAGAACGGAGAATACTAAGATCCCCGGTCAACGGTGAAAAATGCTGAATTGCACGGGGTGATGTCCGTCTGAGGTAGTGTTGTTTTTTTTGGCAATATGGAAGAATCCGGCCCGACACATAGCTATGACTACTATGACAACCAAGAGTATCCCATGCAAAAGAGTGAAGTACGACATAAACAATGGGAAATAGCCGATTCGCTCTTTTCCTATCTCATGACTGGCAGTGTTCTCTTTGGCCGTGTCAATGAGATCATTAAGACCTGTGGTATCGATGCCGATGGATATACCGTGGCAAAATTTCTCGAACGGGCTGAATCAATGGCCCATTCGCCATTTCTGATTCAGCGGACATTTGAACAGAACGTGCCCCATCGCGGGCTTACCTACCGGATTAAATTAAAAACACGGTCATTAAAGGTCTTTTCTAATCCTTTCTGATCGTTCAGGGTTGAGAGGTATTCATGAAAGATACGATGCCTGAAGGGGATTTCAGGCACGGCATCGATACGATGTCGCTGATAGGTGATATCAATCGGCAGACATTCTCTTGTGATATTTTTTATTCTGGTTGCTGCTCAATTCCTGTGCAATAATTCTGATCGAACAATTATCATCGAAAAACCATGCACAGTCTTTCCCGCTGCAGGGGATTTCGACAACCATCCCCCGGTCATTGACCACCGTACCGAACTTTACAGGGCAGCATTTCTGTAATGACATGCAGCAGAATTCATTTTTTATGTGATGAATCTTTCCCGGGATCCTGCAGCAACAGTCCCGGGGGATGATGCGGTTGCATCGCATGAGTACAGGTGAGCATGTCCAGCTGGTGCGAGGGAAATATACAGACCATACAGGAAGTCCAGGGGGCATGCCTTGCTCCCCGCTCCGATCCGATGTATTTAATCCCGGGCCGTCCAACAGGTAGAGAACCAGGGTGCCGGAAATACCGTGCGATACCCGGCACCATTCACAGGAGAACCAGGCATGCGGAGAACCTCACCACCCTACAGGAAACCACCTGAACCTGTCCGGAAGGACGGGCGGCAGCGGAGCGGCATCTGTCCTGGTGCCGTGGTAAAGATCGAGCTCAAGAAGGACCAGGGGACCGGGAATCTGACCGAAGGGAAGGTGAAGGAGATCCTCACCGGCTCATCCTTTCACCCCCACGGCATCAAGGTCCGGCTTGAAGACGGCAGCATTGGAAGGGTCCGCCAGGTTGGGTAAGACCGGGGCCTATGTATCAGGTGTCAGGAACGTACTCATCGACAGGGTTCCGGGCATTGAGGAGATCACTCTTATTTATTTAAGGGAAGCAATGCAAATTTTTCCTGGAAGCTGTGCAGTACCATCTTCATGGCTGTGCAGAACACAAGGAATATTCCTGATTTTGATGGCAAAGAAGCGGGAGGATAACGATGAACAGAAGAACTATACTGTTGATTTCACTCAGCCTCGTGGCACTTACTGTCATGGGGATCGGATCGGCAGCAGGCCCTGAAGAGTACACGTTTGTGACAGCGTGGGGGTCTGCCGGGAGCGGGAATGGCCAGTTTAACGGAACGTACGGGATTGAGGCTGATGCTGCCGGAAATATCTACGTCGCAGACGAGAGCAATTCCCGGGTCCAGAAGTTTGACCGTTCCGGGAACTTCATCCTTGCGTGGGGATCGGAAGGGTGGGATACCGGAGGCAAATTTGACCGGCCCACGGATGTCGCCGTCATTCCCGGCGGCATGGTGTACGTTGTGGATAATTACAATCACCGTGTCCAGGTATTTGATGAGGGAGGGGCGTTTCAATACCTCTGGGGCACCTACGGGAGAGAAGAAGGGCAGTTCAACCTGCCGACCGCAATAGCCGTTGAGGGGGATGGGAATGTGTATGTGACTGATTATGCCAATTTCCGGATCCAGAAGTTTGACCGGAACGGCACGTTCATCCTGGCCTGGGGCTCAGAGGGCCAGGGCGAGGGGGAGTTCTCCTACGCGGAAGGTATTGCCACGGGTCCTGACGGGACCGTGTACGTTGCAGACACCCAGAATAACCGTATCCAGAAATTCGATGATACCGGCAGGTTCATCACGGCATGGGGGTCCGAAGGAAGCAGCAGCGGTGAGTTTCACTTCCCGATCGGGATCGCGGCAGATACGGGAGGAAACGTCTATGTCACCGACTGGGGTAACAACCGGATCCAGAAATTCGATAGTTCCGGCAGGTTCATCACGGCATGGGGGTCTGCTGGGAGCGGGAACGGCCTGTTCGCCGGGCCGACCGGTATAGCGGCCGATTCGGACGGGAACATTTACGTAACGGAATATGCAGCCAACCGCGTCCAGAAATTTTCACGCTCCGGGTTGCCGGGCCCATCGGCCACTCCCTCTGTGGAAGCGACTCTTTCCATCCTTCCCCTCATTGGGGGGGCAGGAATTGGTATCGCCCTCCTTTCTGTGCGGAGGAAGCGGACCGGTCCGGGCAGGAACTCCTGAAGGGGGAAACACCCCAGCCCACAGGGGGGAAGGAGGTTTCACTCAGAAATATTACCTTCCCCTATGATCATTTTTTTACCCTGCTCCTGCACACAGGATCGTACATGACGACTGATGGTTTGACGCAGACGGATATCCGTCTGATAGCACGAAACTGGGCAAACCAGGGTCTGTTCGACACCCTGGCAAAGAAGTATTCCGGGATATTGGAAGATCCTACGGTCGTTTCCCGGGATATTGCTCTCATCCTCGCTGAGAGGGGAGTGTTTGATGATTGTATTTTGGAAATATTCCGGCAGTCAAGAAAGGATCACCCCCATTCGGGCATTTCCGTCTGATCATCAGACTGGCTACGAAAGAAAAGGACATCGCAATTTCTGGGTACTTTCCCCGAGCAGCGAAATGGCGGAGAATCCACATAGCAAAGATAGGATAAAGCACGAACCTGAACCAGGAATCTCACGCTGGCTCGCTTCCGGAACCCTCCTTTCATAATCCTCTTTAAATCCTTTCAGGTCGGCATGGGCCTGAAATGACAAACGGATGAACTTCCAGGTTCTGTTCCGGAACCGGTCACATGGTGTCAATATATCTGTCTCTCCTTTTGAGGAGGTAGGCAGGGGTGTCATCCCGGGTGGATGGTATCCCAGGAGGTATATACGATGAAAATCAGGAAAGAAGATATCACGGTTGCACTGGCATTCCGCACAAAAGAGCTGCTCATGGCCAGAAAAGCCCTGTATGCTGCTGCAATGATCCATACCACGACCGTAATCGTCCTCCTTGCAGGTCTTGCTGTCCTGCTGCATGCCGTCTATGCATAATCATTGTACAAGGACAATCCGGAGATCGGGTAGTTCCGCTACTGCCCGGTCATGGTTCAGGAGAATGATGGGATTTCAGGGCAGGGCGGACCCGATTCTTTTCTCCCGGTCCCATCAGGGATTCCCTGTCCAGCCCTTCATCCCACCGTCATACGGAAGCATTAAGAGGATCAGATGTCACCTATGACTGCTATGGAAGGATCAGTCACACTTAAGGTTAAAGTTCGGAAGTTTCCGAGCAAGGGCCGGGCACGGATCCATGAATCAGTCTTACCGATGCTCGCGGCCAAGGAAGGAGAGTCATTACTCCTTGCGAAATATCCAACCGTCTGGGATGAGAAGACAAAGACGGTTACGGTAACGGGATACGGGGATTCCATGGTGGATAAGTCAGTTATCATGCTGAGTCCCGAAGACATCGCTGCCCTTGGCGTAGCCGAGGGCGATACCATAGCCGTGATACGGAAGGTCACCTGGACTGAGAAGCTCACCAAAGGCGCAGGTAAGGCAGGGGCGACGGTGAAGGAGAGCAGCGTCAAGGCCGGGAAGACGGTCAAGGATGGGGCAACGAAAGCCGGTAAAACCGTTGAGAAAGGTGCAAAAGACGTCGCCGGGAAAGTCACTCCCAAGAAGGGCGACAAGGGACTGTAACCTCTGGAGAATGCCCTGTGGCAAATGAAACAACAGTTGTAGTGGCCTCAACTTCTCCTTACTGGCAATGGTTTGAATCGGTCTTCTGGATCATCATCCTGGTCATCATCCTGGTGATTGTCTACTACATCATCAAGGAGATACGGCTGATGGCAAACACCAGGCGCCTTGCAGAGATCGATCTCGAGAAGGAGAAGCTCAACCTGATGAAGGCCGAGATGGCCCAGCGGGGAACACCGTTCTTCCGCGTCGCGCCGGAGAAGATGGACGAGATCCGGAAGCTCGAGGAGGATAATGTCGGCCTTGAGACCGATATCTTTGCCAAGCACAGCGTGGTCGACAAGAGGATCCAGCGGCTGGAAAGCCATGTCAAGCTCACCAAGCTGGACCAGCTGATCAGCCGGATCAAGGATGAGGAGAAGAAACTGAAGTGATGCCTATGGAGGAAACGGCAGAACCAACACAGACGTCCCGGATGACCAAATTCAAGGAGTCCCTGGTGGCAATACCGGGAACAATCGAGGCAAAACTACCCACCATGGACAAGAGCCTGGACCGGTATTTCGATGCCAACATGTCGGTCATCATCGATGAGTGGGGCCTTATCACCCAGCACCACCTCGATGAGTTCGAGCAGCGGCTGCACAGCATAGGGATCGAGATCAGGAACCTGGAGAAAGGCCGGGCAAAGATCGAGAAGCGGGCGGCAGACCTCGATGCCGCGCTCAAAGCACTGGAGGGATCCTGATGGTCGGGATGGACAGCTACATGAACACGTATCTCGACCGGAGGATGAAATATCTCATCCAGGACTGGGATCTTGCAACCAGGAACGATCTCGGCGATTTCGAGACCAGGATGCAGGCTATCGAGGATGCCACCAAGGAGATTGACACCTTTGAGGCCGAGGCTGAGGCAAAGCTTGAGGCCATGGAGCAGCGGCTCATGAGATTGAGAGAGGTGAAGAGATGACCCCCCTCGAGGCAATCCTCATCGTCATCATCGTCGCGGTCCTCTTGTTCGTGATCTACTATTACTGGAAGGGGGCGAAAGGGGAGGTATCGCTCACGAAGCCGATGGAGAGCAGGGTTGATGAGTATCTCGATCGCCGGTTTGAGCTGATGATCGATGAGTGGTCACTCATCAACCGGTCACGGCTCCAGTCGTTCCTCGAACACGAGGACAAGACCCTTGCCAAGGACGAGGCCCGGGTTGCCGCCCTGAAGGATTTCAGGGGACAGATGGGCGAGAACCTGGGAAAGCTGGAGGATCGACTGGATGCTCTGGAAAAGAAAATCATCCCAAAGTAGTTCGTCAGGATCCCGGGGTCAGAGCGATCTCTTCGCCAGGGTAAAGGCAGATATCCCGACCATGCGGCAGCAGGGTGCCCCTCCCGAAAAAGACCCTGCAACCTTTTCCCGGTTCCAGTGCGACCTCTGCAACAGTTCCTTCCCCCTCGGTGAATTACGGCAATGCACCTTGTGTGGGAGGTGGGCGTGCCCCTCCTGCTGGACCGATGAATACTATATCTGCAATTCCTGCCATGGGATCGTCAGGCTCCATCTCATTCCCGTTTCCCAGAAAGGAAAACCAAGGGAATAATCCCTGAATCTATCTTTTTTCCCAAAGAAAGGCCATATCAATCACAATGCCGCCTGTCCTGAATGGGTCACTACAACCTGCCCCACCGGCCTTGCCCGGGTCTTCAGGACCCACGAACCAAGAATCACGAGAATAAGTAGGGGTCTGTGAAAGGGGGCCTGAAAAAGGCTGGCACCTTCCTCCCCGTCACGGGTATCGCAGTCTCCAGGGGAGGGTAGGGTCTGCTCCGGGTAAGACCTTTTTTTTAGAGAGAAAGGGTCTCACCGGGAGAGAGGACGGCTACCGTGATATCCGTTGTTCGTTCAATGACGTTCTTGAACGGCAGGGGATCCTGCCGGATGACCGGCCAGGTGTTATAGTGGATGGGGATGACCAGCGGGGCGCCGATATACTGGGCGGCAATCATCGCCTCCTCCGGGGCCATGGTGAAGCGCCCGCCAATGGGGAGAAGGGCGACATCGGGATGGTAGAGTTCCCCTATCAGCCGCATGTCGGAGAACAACGCGGTGTCCCCGGCATGATATACACTCCTGCCGTCCATGACAATCACGAAGCCTGCTGATCCTCCGCCGGAATATCCAGGACCTGCCTCCTCGATCCAGGACGAATGGATGGCAGGGGTCATCCGGAAGATGACATCGTCGATTGTGATGGCTCCCCCGTGATTCATTCCCTCGGCCGGAACACCCTTTGCCTGAAGGTATTTTGCAACCTCGTTGATTGCTACCGTCGGCCTGTTCAACCGCACCGTTTCGCCGAGGTGATCGGCATGCCCGTGGGTGACCGCAACAATATCCGGGTCTGCCGGGAGTTCCCCTTCCGGAATAAACGGATCGATGAGGACCGACCGTTTCCCCTTCAGGAATACACAGGCATGCCCGAGAAATGTGAGCTCCATGATAGGGTAGCATATTCCTGCCATGGAGAAAAAGGTAGGGGAGAGCCGGTATCCCTGTTCAGGCAACGTCGATGAGTTCCGCCTCGGTGATATCGATCGAGTCCTCAAGCCCGTCCTTGGTGGCACTCCTGGTCATCTGTTCGGAGAGATCGCGGTCTTCCATGACATCCTTGATACGCTCAAGGTAGGGGTCGATGCTCTCGTCATCCCGCTGCTCGATCACGTGGCGGTATTCACGGAGGGTCGAAGGGCTGATCCCCAGTTCATCGCTGATCTCCTTCATGGTCAGTCCGGACTCCAGCAGTTCCTCCATCTTCTCCCGGTCAAAGGGCATCCTGAAATCGAGATCCCTGAAAAGTTTGAGCCTCACCCGTGCCCTGGCGACGGTTTTGGAGAGTTTTTCATCCCCGAGTTCACGGGCAATCTCGGTATCATTCTTCCCTGCATAGTAGGCCGAGACCAGCTTAGCCAGCTGTATCGGCTTTAACTTGGTCTTAAACAACCCCTGTTCCAGAATTTCCCGCATCACCAGGGCGATCTCACGCTCTACTGCTTCGCGGTCACGCAGGGTCCCGTGAATTTTCTTCATCGGCTCAACAATCTTTGTTTTGCCCGAAATATGGTTGAAGAGCTGGAATAATTGTGACTTTCTGTTGTCGTCCTGCATGTTTGAATTACCGAAATACATACAGGGCATCGTATTTAAGACTATCTCTCTGAACCGCCCTTTTCCGGGAAAAATAATAAAAAGGATTTTAAATCCGGACTCCTTACAGTAAGGTTTCCGGATACCGGGCAGCCGGGATGCTGGGGAAATGGGAGCCCGTCCGCCTCTCCCCCTTCAGTCCCACCACCTTTTTGTTTGCGGGGAACAATATAAACAGAAAACCGTGATCGCCATGAGTGATATCTATGATAAGATAATGGATCTGGCAAAACGGCGGGGTTTCATATGGCCGACATCGGAATGTTATGGTTCAGTGGCCGGTTTTATTGACTATGGGCCGCTCGGATCGATGATGAAACGGAATGTCGAGAACGCATGGCGGAGGTTCTATGTCGTCGGGGAAGGGTACTACGAGATTGAATGCCCGACCATCGGCCAGGAGGACATTTTCATTGCTTCAGGACATGTAAAGGGTTTTTCTGACACGATGTGCCAGTGCCCCCATTGCCGGGAATACCTCCGGGCTGATCATGTGGCAGAAGCCCATCACGTCTCCGGGGCTTCGACCCTGAAGAACGAAGAACTGGCCAGGGTAATCTGCACGCTTCCCTGCCCGGCATGCGAAGAGGTATTAGGTCCGGTGGAAGTATTCAACTTCAACCTGATGTTCCAGACCTCTATCGGCCCGGGATCACAGCGGAGAGGCTACCTCCGCCCTGAAACCGCCCAGGGGATGTTTACCGATTTCCAGCGCCTGCTCAGGTTCTACCGCGACAAACTTCCGTTCGGGACGGTCCAGATCGGGAAATCCTTCAGAAACGAGATATCACCCCGGCAGGGAATGATCCGGCTGAGGGAGTTCACCCAGGCAGAGGCAGAAATATTTGTTCATCCGGAGGCCAAAGACCACCCGCAGTTTTCACGGTATGACAGGTATCTGGTGCCGCTCCTTGGAATCAGCCAGCAGAGGGATAACCTCCCCCCGGTGCTGCACGGCATGGGTCAGGCGGTCAGGGAAGGAATTGTAGCCAACGAATATGTTGCCTATTACCTTGCCCTCACCCATGAACTCCTGGTATCCATCGGGGTCAATCCTGAAAAACTCCGGTTCCGGCAGCACCTTCCCGATGAGCGGGCTCACTACGCCGAGGACTGCTGGGATGCAGAGATCTTCTCGGAGCGGTTCGGGTGGGTCGAGACCGTCGGCATCGCTGACCGGACCGATTACGATCTCCGGGCCCATGAACGCCAGAGCGGTGAGCGGTTCTCGGTCTTCATCCCCTTCGAGACTCCCCTGAAGGAGCGGCGGGTCCGGGTTGTCCCCGACATGGGTACGCTTGGCCCGAGGTTCCGCGGGAAGGCAAAGGAGGTAGCAGAGGCACTCTGCGTCGCTGCTCCAGGCCCTGAAGGAGTAACCCTCACCATTGATGGAGAGACGGTGCAGATCTCCCCTGACCTCTATGAAATCAGGGAGGAGGTGGTGGAGATTCCGGGTATGGATATCACCCCCCATGTCATTGAACCCTCTTACGGCATCGACCGGATGATCTATGCGGTCCTCGAGCATACCTACCATGAAGAGATGGTGGAGGATGAGGAACGGCGGGTTCTCAGGCTCCCCCCGTCCGTTGCGCCACTCAAGGTCGCGGTGTTTCCCCTCATGAACAGGGACGGGCTGCCCGAGATCGCCAGGGAGATTGCAGAAGAGATGCGGAAGGGCAACATCGTTGCCGAATATGACGATTCAGGGGCGATAGGACGGCGATACCGGAGACAGGATGAGGTCGGCACACCATTTGCAGTAACCGTTGACTATGATACGAAAGAAGACCATACCGTCACCCTCCGTGACCGGGACAGCATGCGCCAGGTCCGGGTCCCCGTGGATGGACTTGCCGGATGTATCAGATCCCTAATAGAGGGAGAGAAATCCTTCTCTGAGCTTTAACCATGGTCTGGATCACCCACCCCCTGATCCGTCCGGAGAGCCTCGAATCACGGGCATACCAGCTGTCCATCGCCATGCATGCCCTCGATGGTCATACCATGGTGGTCCTCCCGACCGGCCTTGGCAAGACCGCGATTGCCCTCCTCGTCGCAGCGTCCCGGCTCTATAACCAGGACGGGCGGATCCTGATGCTTGCTCCCACAAAGCCCCTCGTTGAGCAGCACTACCGTTTTTTCAAAAACTACCTTCCTGCCGGTGAGAACGGCTCCGGGTTTGCCATGTTCACCGGTGAAAGCCCACCTGAGGAACGAAGAAATGAGTTCCAGGGGGCAAACGTCATTTTTGCCACACCCCAGGTGATCAAGAATGATCTCCTCTCCGGTGCCTATACCCTCGAAGATGTCACCCTGCTGATCATCGATGAATGTCACCGGGCCGTCGGGAACTACGCTTATGTCTTCATTGCCGGGAGGTACCGCGAAACCGCCCGCCTGCCCCTCATCCTGGCCATGACCGCATCACCGGGCGGGCGGGATGAAAAGGTCCGGGAAATATGCAGCAACCTCGGTATCGAGATCATCGAGAGCCGGACCGAACATGACACCGACGTCATGCCGTACGTGCACGAACGGGAGATTGAGGTCATCGAGGTCACGCTCCCGGTTCCCCTCCAGCGTGCGGTTGATGACCTGAACGAGCTGCTGGAAAAAAGGCTCCGGAACCTGCAGGAGCTGGGGTACACCGTGCCAAAACGGCAGCAGCTCTCGATGAAATCCCTCAGCCTGGTCAATGCCCAGATCCAGGACCGGATCCACGGAAAGGATGCCTCCGGCTATGCGGCAGCATCGATCTATGCCGAGGTCATGAAGCTTCGCCACGCCATATCCCTTGCCGAGTCCCAGGGGAGCAGGGTGCTTGCAGCCTACGTCCACCGGCTCTTTTCCGAAGGATCATCAACGGGAGGGTCAAAAGCGGCCGTCCGCCTGGCACGGGACCCGGTATTCATACGCCTCCTTGAACGGTGCATGTCCTGGGACGAGGAACTCCATCCCAAGATGGAGATCATGGCCGGGATTTCCGGGACCCAGCTCAGCAAGTTTCCCGAAAGCAGGATCATTATCTTTGCCACCTTCCGGGACATGGTCCAGCAGATTGTCGATTTCTTAGGCTCCCGGGGAATACCCGCTGAACGCTTCATCGGCCAGGCCGCGAGGGATACCGAAAGGGGCCTGTCCCAGAAGCAGCAGATTGAGGCCCTTGACCGGTTCCGGGCCGGCCGGTTCAGGGTGCTTGTAGCGACATCTGTCGGGGAGGAAGGGCTTGATGTCCCCTCGACTGATATGGTAATATTCTACGAGGCTGTTCCCTCAGAGATACGGAGTATCCAGCGGAAGGGGCGGACCGGCAGGAGCGGGGCCGGGACGATCGTGGTCCTGGTTACCAAAGGCACATCCGATGAGACCTTCCGGTATGTCAGCCAGTCGCGGGAGAAGGCCATGGTCAGCGGCATAAGAAGGCTTGGCTCCCGCATGGACAGGACAATCCCTTCCGCTGAACAGGGCGGAGAGGATACGGTTCCGCAGAAGAAAATAGATGAATTCCTCGGAGACGGCCCGGCAGTCATCGTTGATGACCGCGAAACCTCTTCAAAGGTTGTCGAGCAGCTGAGTGCCCTCGGGGCCCGGATCACGCTCAGGAGGCTCCCCTTTGGCGACTATGGAATCGGCGACCGGATCATTATTGAACGGAAGCGGGCCCGCGACTTCGTTGACACCCTCGTGGAACGCGATCTCCTCGGCCAGCTCCGGGAACTGGCCGGCCATGCCCTGCGACCGGTCCTCATCATCGAGGGGGACGATCTCTTTGCCCAGCGGGATATCCATCCGAACGCACTCCGCGGAATGCTGGCTGCCATCGCCGTTGACCTGGGGGTCTCTGTCTTTTTTACCCGCAATGAAGAGGATACGGCCCAGATGATCCATGTCCTTGCGAAGCGTGAGGAAGGGCGGGGTGAGCGTCCTCCCCGTCTTCCCCTCCACAAGGCCTACCGTTCCTCGCGGGAAGAGCAGGAGATGATTGTGGCATCGTTTCCCGAGATAGGCCTGAAAAACGCACGGCTGCTCCTGGAAGCGTTCGGATCGATCCAGGGTATCATCACTGCCACTGAGGAGGACCTGTCCCGGGTCCGCGGAATCGGGAAGAAGAAGGCGCACCGGATTTACGAACTTGCCCGGAAAACCTATGACTAACGGAGCAGCCTGAGTGCTTCAATCCCCCGTTTCAGCGAATTCATCAGCACCATCACCTGTTCCGGATCGGACTCCTGCCTGATACGAAGGGAGAGGGCGATCAGGGTCTCTTCAAGCGAGCAGGCCAGATCGGTGGTTCCTCCGGGGTATGAGGGTTCCTTTCCGGGGGCGTCCCGGGTTAACGGCGGCAGCTGTTCGCCCTTCCCAGGCACGGATTCCTCCCTGCACACCACGCAGAAGGTCTCCCCCTTGTATTCAAAGAGCGGACATCCGCACGAAGGGCAGGACTTCGAGAGCATTTTTCCGCCTTTCAGCAGGTATTCTGCCATGATCTCATCTTCTCTCTTCATCGGCACATCCCGAGCTGATATGTTTTATCAAACTATATAAATGGGAATAGTCGTAGTAATAAAGAGAAGAGGGGATAGTATGCGAAATCCCGAGAAGACGATTGATAACTGCATCCAGATGCTGCAGCACATCATGGATGACAGCACCATACCGCGGAACATCCGCCGGGTTGCTGATGAGACCAGACAGCTGCTCATGAACCAGAACAAGGGTACTGGTCTCCGGGCTGCCGAAGCCATATCAAAAATTGACGAGATCAGCAACGACCCGAACATGCCCGTCCATGCCAGAACGAGGATCTGGGAACTCGTTTCACAGCTGGAGACCATCCCCCTCGATTGATACTTAGGATCTCTCCTTTCCACCCGCTTTGCATTATTCTCTCCCTGTTTTCAGCCTGTTATGCTGAGGATGACCGTCCGGCTCCTCCCCCTCCGGACATCAAGCTCGAGGAGGACAACCTGCTGCCATGTACCGAGCAGCGGCGTTCCCCCGCTCACCGGGAGGGAAAGGGACGGGCCGATGACCGATGCCTTGACATGGGACCTCCCGTTCCCGTCACCCCACCGGCTGTCATGGGCATAGGGCTGGTTGTCGGGAGCGATGGTTGCCAGTGCCCGGTTCAGGTCTGAAAGCACTCCCGGTTCATATTCTATGGTGGTAACAGCGGCAGTTGACCCTGTCACAAAGACATTCACCATCCCCTCAGAAATCCCGCTCTCCCGGACAAATGTTCTGATCTCGGGGGTCAGGTCAATGATGTCTCCCTCTTTTCCGGTTTTTACCTGCAGTTGGTTGCGGTACATATGCGTGAATGGTATTCCGGTATCCTGTGCATATGTCCTTGCATTCTTCTCCCCTGCATACAGGACCTGGTTCCGACCGGCTTCATAGAGATGACGGGGATATGAAAACAGAGCAATGAAAAGGGGAGACCGAAGAGAATGGCGGGGGATAGTTCAGCCGGTATTTCCGGAATTTTCCGGTTCCTGGTCCGGCACCTGGTCGGGTTCAACCTCGACAGGGACCACGGCAATTCCGACTACCCGGTCTTTTTTATTGAGGCGCATGATCCGGACTCCTTTTGTTCCGCGCCCGATAATCCGTATCTCGCTGACCGGTGTGCGGATGACCACCCCGGAACCGGTCATGACGAGGATCTCATCAGTCTCCGATATGGCACAGGATGCTATGACCATGGCATCCCGTTCGAGCTGCATGTTCCTGACCCCCAGAGTCCCCCTGCCATGCCCGCGGAACTCGTCAAATTCGGTCCGCTTGCCAAAGCCGGCGTCAGATACGGTCAGCAGGTAATCCTTTTCCAGCAGGGTGAGCGCTACAATGGCATCCTCTCCCTGAAGTTTCATTCCCCTGACCCCCTGGGCATTCCTCCCGACCGTCCGGACCGAGCCCTCATGGAACCGGAGGCTCCGGCCGAACCGGGTGGTCAGGATCATATCCTTCGTCCCGTCGGTGAGGATCACATCGACGAGCTGGTCGTTCTCCCGGAGCCGGATGGCATTCGTCCCCACCGAACGGGGGAACGAGAACTGGTCGAGGGGGATCTTGATGATCTGCCCGAGCCGGGTCGCAAACAGCAGGAACTGGTCCTTCGCAAATTCCCGGATGGGGATGACGGTTGTGACCACCTCGTTCCTCAGGTCGAGGAGGTTCACGATCGGTTTACCCCTCGCTACGCGGGAACTCTCGGGGATCTGGTAGACCTTGAGCCAGTAGACCCGCCCGTTATCGGTAAAGCAGAGGAGGTAATCCTTCATGCCGGCCGCAAAGACCGATTCCACCACATCATCCTCCTTGGTGGTCATCCCGGTTACCCCGTGACCGCCACGACGCTGTTTCCGGTAACTGTCGATGTCGGTCCTCTTGATGTAATTTGCGGTGGTGATCGAGACGAGAACGGTTTTATCCTCGATCAGGTCTTCGGTTGAGAGATCCCCGGTGTCAAGCGCAATGGCGGTCCTTCGTTTATCGCCAAACCTGGTGGCGATATCTGAAATTTCCCGGCGGATCTCATCCCTGATGGTGGCCTCACCTGAAAGGATCGTTTCCAGGCGCCGGATCTCTGCCCCGAGATCGCTCTTTTCATCGGAGATCTTCTGCTGCTCGAGCGCTGCGAGGCGGCGGAGCTGCATCTGGAGGATAGCGTTAGCCTGGGTTTCATCGAGGCTGAATTTTTCCACGAGGGCCGCCCGGGCAGTATCAACGGTATCAGACGCCCGGATTGCAGCAATAACCTCATCAATCCTTGAGAGGGCAATCAGCAGCCCGTCGAGGATATGGACCTTTTCCTGCGCCTTCTTCAGATCATACTCCGAGCGGCGGCTGATGACCTCGATGCGGTGCTGGACAAAGTATCCCAAAAGCCCGTGCAGGTTGAGGATTCTGGGCTGGCCATCGACGATGGCCAGGTTGGATGCCCAGAAGCTTGACTCGAGTGCCGAATGCCGGTAGAGGTTGTTGAGGATGACCGGAGCCATGGTGCCCTTGCGGAGCTCAAAGATGACGCGGATGCCTTCCTTGTCGGACTCATCGCGGATATCGGTGATCCCGTCAATCTTCTTCTCCTTGACCATGGTGGCGATGGCAGCGATCCACTGGGCTTTGTTGACCTGGTACGGGAGCTCGGTGACGATGATCCGGTCGCCCCGGCTTCCGCTTTCAGACTCCTCGATGGTGGCAACCCCGCGGACGATGACGCGTCCCTGCCCGGTGGTGTAGATGTTCCTGACCCCTTCAACGCCCATGAGCACCCCGCCGGTTGGAAAA
The DNA here is from genome assembly GCA_964353765.1 of uncultured Methanoregula sp. Taxonomy (GTDB): domain Archaea; phylum Halobacteriota; class Methanomicrobia; order Methanomicrobiales; family Methanospirillaceae; genus UBA9949. Next base: position 63,089 of record CAYGWN010000043.1, read on the forward strand.
TCAGGACCGGGCATGATGCGGACGAGATCTTCCACCGGAACGTCCGGGTTGTCAAGGAACATGGTAACCGCTGCACAGACTTCACGGAGATTATGCGGGGGCATCTTGGTTGCCATGCCGACCGCAATCCCGTCAGTTCCGTTTACCAGCAGGTTGGGGATCTTTGCCGGAAGAACTACCGGTTCGGTCAATGATTCGTCGTAGTTCGGGGTGAGGGTAACCGTCTCCTTATCGAGATCCTGGAGGAGTGCTTCAGCGTACCGGGAGAGCCGGACCTCGGTATACCTGCTTGCTGCAGCGGAGTCGCCATCGACCGACCCGAAGTTGCCCTGTCCCTCGACGAGTGTGTGCCGGTATGAGAACGGCTGCGCCATCTTGACGATGGTATCGTAGATAGCAGCGTCACCGTGAGGGTGGAATTTCCCCATTACCTCCCCGACCACCCTCGCACTCTTCTTGGTGGGCTTGTCACTGGTGTTCCCCATCTCCCACATCGCAAAGAGCGAACGACGGTGAACAGGCTTGAGTCCGTCCCGGACATCAGGGATTGCCCGGCCGATTATGACGCTCATCGCGTAGTTGATGTAGGAGGTCTTCATCTCCTGCTCGATGCTGACCGGTTCGGTGCGGTGGGTAACCCTGGAACGGAGCGGAGACTCAGATGTCAAGGTTCGTAACCTCCCGTGCATGGCGCTTGATGAAATCCTTCCTCTGTTCCACGTCCTTTCCCATCAGGATCTTGAAGATCTCATTTGCTTCCATGGCGTCCTCGATGGTTACCTGTTTGAAGATCCGGTTCTCCGGGTTCATGGTGGTGTCCCAGAGCTGCTGGGCGTTCATTTCACCGAGGCCCTTATACCGCTGGATGGTGACGCCTTTCCCACCCATTGCAGCGGATACCTTCTGCATCTCATCGTCCCGGTACAGGTATTGTTCCTCTTTTCCCCTGGAGACGCGGTACAGGGGGGGCTGCGCAATGTACACATACCCGGCCTCGATGAGTTTTAGCATGTAGCGGTAGAAGAAGGTCAACAGGAGGGTCCTGATATGGGCACCATCCACATCGGCATCGGTCATGATGACGATGTTGTGGTACCGCGCCCGCTCCACGTCGAAATTCTCCCCGATACCCGTTCCGATTGCAGAGATGAGGGTCTGGATCTCGGCGTTCTTGAGGATCTGGTGTTCACCCGCTTTTTCTACGTTGAGGATCTTCCCTTTCAGGGGAAGTATTGCCTGGAATTTTCTGTCCCTTCCCTGTTTGGCGCTGCCACCGGCGGAATCCCCCTCCACGATATAGATCTCGCTCTTTGCGGGATCACGCTCCGAGCAGTCCGCAAGTTTGCCCGGCAGCCCGGAACTTTCGAGGGTGCTCTTCCGGCGGGCGAGCTCCCGGGCGTTCCGGGCGGCCTCGCGGGCTTTTGCCGCTGAAAGCGCCTTCTCTACGATTATCTGGAGCACTCTCGGGTTTTCATCGAAATACTCGGTGAGGGCAGCATACACCAGCGAGTCGGTGATACCCTTCACGTTGCTGTTCCCCAGCCGCATCTTGGTCTGCCCCTCGAACTGGGGGTTCGCCATCTTGACCGAGATGACCGAGGTGAGACCTTCCCTCACATCCTCACCCCGGAGGGAGACCGGCGAATTTTCCTTTATCAGCCCGTTCCGCCTGGCAACCGTGTTGATGCCACGGGTGATGGCACTCCTGAACCCTTCGAGGTGGGTCCCCCCTTCCCGGGTATTGACCGAGTTGACGTAGGAGAAGATCTTCTCATCGTATCCCGTGGTGTACTGCATCGCCACCTCGAGCTCGATATTGTTCTCGGTGTCCCTCCTGGTGATAAAGATGGGTGCCGGGTGTAAACACTCCGCGCCATCGTTGAGGTAGCTGACAAATTCTGATAACCCGCCGGCGTAGCAGTAGACGGCCTGGTCGCCGGTCCGTTCATCGGTGATGGTAATAGTGAGACCTGCATTGAGGAAGGCGAGCTCCCGCATCCGGTGGGCGAGCACATCATAATCAAACCTGAGGGTCTCAAAGATCGTCCCGTCAGGCAGGAAACTGATCCTGGTGCCGGAGAGCTGTTTTCCGAAGAGGGTGAGGAACTCCCCCCGGTCACCCCCGGTATGGTCCGGATCTGATCCGTACCACTCCCGGAACCGGTCTTTCATCTCGCGGAGGGTCTCCTCGCGTGCTGCGAGGGGGCTGGACACTGCTCCCCGTGCAAACCGCATCTCGTAGATATTCCCCTCCCGGTAGACCCGGGCATCGAGCCACCCGGAGAGGGCGTTTACCACGGAAACGCCGACACCATGGAGGCCCCCGGAAACCTGGTAGGTCTGCTTGTCAAACTTCCCCCCGGCATGGAGGACGGTCAGCACCACTTCAAGGGCGCTTTTCCCGTTCCTCTCCATCCTGTCGACAGGAATCCCGCGACCGTTGTCGATGACCGAGACCGACCCGTCGTTGTTAATGGCAACGACGATTCGGGTACAGAACCCGGCAAGCGCCTCATCGATGGAATTATCGACTACTTCGTGGACCAGGTGGTGGAGCCCCCGTGTATCGGTACTCCCGATATACATGGCCGGCCGTTCCCTGACCGGCTGCAACCCTTCAAGAACCGTGATGTGGGAAGCATCATACGTTTCGGCCATCGCTACCCTCCGCTAAAAAAAGGTGTATGGTATACTCTCAGGTCCGTCACACTCAGTATTGGTCGTATTACCACTTAATGCTGATTCAAGGCCTGTAATATCAGCGGAATTCTCCCAGATCAGGGTCTTTGATACCCAGGGCCTTGTCGATGGCAATGATGAGTCTGTTCAGCACCCGGATGACTTCCGCAGCTTCCTCCTTATCCAGCGTCCCCGGCTGGTGCCAGACAATCCGCTTCCGGAGCTGGGTTGCGAGCTCATCGATCTCGGTACTCCTGAACTGTGACGGGACCTCGAACCCGTCGAGGTGATCAGCTGCCCCGTAAAAGGCCTGGTCGGGCGGCAGGGCAAAATGTTTGCAGATCAGCATGATACTGGTGATAAACCCTTTTCCGAACTTGCTCTCCATGAGGAGGTATTGACGAGCCGGGAACAAAAAAACTCTGCTCACCCGATCCGGATATACCCGGTCCATGCGAGGACCGGGGTGATGATGACCAGCAGCAGCCCCGTGGAGAGAAAAGCCCAGTCCCCTGGTCTCAGGGATTTTTTCGAGATGTAGAGATGGCTGTCCCGGCCATATCCCCGGCAGAGCATGGCAAGATAGGTCCGTTCGCCCTGTTCGTAGGACCGGATAAAGAGGGTCCCGATAGCATAGGCAACCTTCTCCAGGCGGTAGCGATAGGGGAGGGCCCGGTCAAAGGGATCGAAGCAGCGGGTCTCCAGCGACTGGCGCATCTTCCGGATCATGTAACCAAAGACATAGAGGTACCGGAGCATCATCCCCAGCACCAGCGTGAACTCTGCCGGAAGGCCGAGGCGTCCGGCCCCCTCGAGCAGGTCCTGGGTCTTGGTAGTCGAGGAGAGAAGGATGATGAACGAGACCGAGACCAGAAACTTGACCAGGAGGATGGAGGCAAATTCCACCGATTCGGCATAGACCTCGATACCAAAGGGGAGGGTAGCGATGGTAGTGAAGGTCTCGTAGTACCGGTTCTTATAAAAGATCTGGAAGAAGATCAGGAACAATCCGAATGGCAGGATCACGATCAGTCTCTTCACGTAGATAACAGGAGAAAGACCTGATAGTGCCCAGAGACCGGCAACAAAAAGGAAAAAGACAGCCCCGACTGTGTAAATGACCGGGGAATACGGCACGGCAACGATGGCAATGATGGCCGCAAAGGCTATGACGATCTTTGCCCGTGCATCGAGCAGGTGGACCGGGCTCTTCCGGTAGGCATGCTTCTCAATGAGGAAGAGATCATCGATCATACCCTTCCCCGGAATGATTTCATGAACTCGGTCTTCGCATCCTCAAGGGTATAGGCCATGCTGATATCCATCCCCTCCTCCTGCAGGGCATGGATCAGCTTGGGGATGACCGGGACATCGAGGCGGACCGATGCGAGGAGGTCCTGGTCGGCAAAGACCTCGGCGATCGTTCCGGCTGCAACGATCTGCCCCCGGTGCATCACGTAGAGGTAATCGGCAACCTCGGGGACCAAGGAGACCTCGTGCGTGGAGAAGATGACCGTGATACCATACCGTTCCGCAAGGGTATTGATGACCCCGATCAGGTCCCTGACCCCCTGGGGATCAAGGCCTGCGGTTGGTTCATCGAGGACCAGCACCTGGGGTTCCATGGCGATCACCCCGGCAATCGCCACCCGCTTCTTCTCCCCTCCGGAAAGGTGGTGGGGTACCCGTGCCCTGAGGTGCTCGATCCCGACCATGGTCAGGGCTTCTTCGACCCGATGACTGACCGTCTCCTCATCGAGACCGAGATTCATCGGTCCGAACGCCACATCCTGCTCGACTGTGGGAGAAAATATCTGGTCATCAGCGTTCTGGAACACCAGCCCGACTAATTTTCTCACTTCCCTGATGTTCTGGTTGCTGACCGGCTCGCCATGGATGAGGACGGTCCCGCTGGTGGGGCGGAGGATGCCGTTGAAGTGCTTGAAGAGCGTGCTTTTTCCCGCCCCGTTTGCCCCGATGACCGCAATACGGGCATTCCGTTCGGCAATAAAATTAACAGAATCGAGGCCTTTCACATTGCCAGGGTAGATGTAGGTGAGATCGCGGGTCTCGACAAGGTGCATTGCAGGAATACTTGGGGAAAAAGGGATAAATAGTCTCTTTTTTTCAATGAGTCCGGGAGACCACCTTTCCCAGTCCCCATGCGATGATTACCACGAGGAGGGTACCAAGGATGACAGCGGCTGCTTCCCCGAATTTTTCCAGCCCTTCGATGGCATAATCCATAAACGGCGAGGCAAACGAGAAATCGTTCCCGGTGATGCCGAGAACCTCCTCTTCAGCAATTCCGGCATGGTCCTCATCCAGCGCTGAACCCTTGATCTCTTTTGCACCAAAGATCCCAAAGAACGCACTCTCGAGCCCATCGGGGTTGCTGGAGGCAATGAACGGTGCCATGGCCGCAATGATCAGGGCAATGGCAATTCCGGCAAAGAGGAATGTCCTCGTATTCATCAGGCAGACACCCCCGCTGGTTCAACCATGATGTCCGGCCGGGCAGTGTGGATGAGGTAGATGGCTGCCGCGGTAATACCCCCCTCAATGATCCCGATAACGGCGTGGTACAGGCCCATGGACAGGAGCCCGAGTTCGAGCGGGAACGTCCCTGCAACTGCCATCTCCAGCGCAGTGGCCAGAGCTGCAATGAAGAGGGACAGCCAGCCGGCAATGAATGCCGGGGGATACGGGCTCTTGAATACCGGATACAATGCCCGGTAACCATAGTATCCCACGAATCCACCGATGACGCCCATGTTGATGATGTTTGCCCCCATTACCGTGAGGCCGCCGTCACCAAACAGGACCCCCTGCACGATGAGGACCAGGGTGAGGATAAACACCGCTGCGAACGGTGATCCCAGCACGATGGCGGCCAGGGCCGCCCCCATCATGTGCCCGCTCGTCCCCCACGGGATGGGGATGTTGATGGCCTGGAGGGCAAAAATTCCTGCCGCCAGTACGGCAACGAGCGGTATCCTGTCTTCGGTAAGGTCCTTTCGTGCCCATCGGAGTGAGAGGGCAATGAAGATGAGGGCAATGACCCAGTAGAGAGCTGCCTGGGGAAGGGGAATGAAAGCATCAGGAATGTGCATGGGTTCACCTTTTCATAAGATTGGTAATATTCGTATGAATTGATAGTTAAAAAAGATTTTTATTTGATAAATTGGCGTACTCCTGATTTGAAGAGTATGCCAAGAACCGGATACATTTTTGGAT
>CAYGWN010000044.1:0-2759 GCA_964353765.1 uncultured Methanoregula sp.
ACAAAAAAAGAATCTGATGCCTGATACTGGGCTATCGCATTGTGGGGGACGCCACAGCGGCGGGGGTAAGCCGAAGGCGCAACCCCCTGGAGCGTCTTGAAAATATGTGGCCCACTATTGGTTGAAAAAAATTGGTGGTTGAAATGCCACTATACCCAGATAAATATTCGTGAATGCCCGCCCCCGGCTGGATCTCAGAGGTATCCAACCGGAAATCTGCGAGGAAATATTCATAACCCTGTTCGTTCCTAAATCCATGCATATGTATGACATTACCAGAACCAGGAAGATGGAGAACGGCGTTGCGGTCTACTTTAAGGAGGGCGGCAATGAGAAATTCGAGTCCTTCAATTATTCAGAGCTGATTGACCTGAAGATCAATGCCCTTGACCTGCTCCAGGATCCGAAAAACTATGCCGTCGATCCAAAGGCACACCGGCTGATGATGAAGAAGTAGAAGATACCATTCATCACTTTTCATCTTTTGCTGTCCTTGTTATCCAGGACGAAATCAAACAGGGCAGCATGGCATCGGAACCAGCATTTTTTCATCAGGTACAGGGGCTCACATCATGTGAGAGACGCTCCCGGGAGCTGCGCACCCGGCTGAAAGAACACGAAGAGGACAGGACGGGATTGTACAGGGATTCTTTGGTGTCCGGTCCCCTCCCTGATGCTTCGGAAGCCCGACAGCCTGTCAGGCCGGCAATTTCAAACCAATTTATCATCTCAAACGAGAAAATCTCATCATCAACGGCGGCGATCGTATGGTAAAATACCGTTGTGATGTCTGTCATGCTTTTGAATATAATCCCCTCCATGGCAATTCCCTCCTCGGCATCAAACCCGGGACGAGGGTTGAGGACTTCCCGGATGACTGGCGGTGCCCCATCTGTGATTCCGATAAGTCCCATCTCATCCTGGTTCAAGAGGAGAAACCCCATCACCTGATGTATGAGGCAAAGAAGTGCCCGGTCTGCGGACAGGAGATTATCACTCCTGTCTCCCACGAGGAAAAAAAGGACCTTGATGCGTATCTTGGTCCCTGGAGGCGGGAGTCCGACCAGGTCGAAGTGCACATGCACGAGATCCACCTCATCTCCCGGACCGGAGAATCGCTCACGGAACCCATGCGGACCACCAAACCGGTGGTGTCGTGGGACGAGATCCTCATCAAGGGGGCCCAGATTGCCAGGATCCCCCTGAACAGGGACGTCCCGGTCAACACCCGGACGGTAATCGGTCAGAAGGCAAAGGTCCCGCTGGTGATTCAGACGCCGGTCTTCGTGACCCATATGTCGTTCGGGGCACTCTCCCGCGAGGTCAGGACCGCACTTGCCGTGGGGAGCGCTGGTGTGCAGACGGCCATAGGATCAGGAGAAGGAGGCATTCTCCCGGGAGAGCGGGAGCTGGCCTACCGGTATATCTTTGAATATGTTCCGAACCGGTACAGTGTCACCGATGAGAACCTGCAGAAGGCCGACGCCATCGAGATCAAGATCGGCCAGTCCACGTCCCCGGGACTCGGTGCCCATCTCCCGGCAGAGAAGGTGACAGCCGAGATTGCGGCTATCCGGGGTTACCCGGAGGGGACCGATATCGTCAGCCCGGCAAATTACCCGGACATCAGGAACCGTGAGGACCTGAAGGCGAAGGTCGCCTGGCTCAGGGAGAAATCCGGGGGAAGACCGATCGGGGTCAAGATCGCTGCCGGCAATATCGAGGATGACCTGGATGCCATCCTGTACGCAGGACCTGACTTCATCACCATTGACGGCAGGCCCGGGGCAACCGGGTCGGCACCGAAGTTCATCAAGGATGCAACCTCGGTTCCCACGATCTTTGCCCTCTGGCGGGCACGAAAGTTCCTCGACTCAAGGGGTGCAGACGGGGTCTCGCTGGTCATTACCGGCGGGCTCCGGATATCATCTGATTTCGCCAAGGCACTGGCCATGGGGGCTGACGCCGTTGCCATCGGTACTGCAGCCCTGATGGCCTGTGGCTGCCAGCAGTACCGGCTCTGCGCCACCGGAAAATGCCCGGTCGGGGTGACCACCCAGCACCCGGAGTTCCGGAAACGGCTGGAGATTGATGTCTCGGCGAGGAAGCTTGAGCTCTTCCTCCGGGTCTGCACGGATGAGCTGAAAGACTTTGCCCGGCTCACCGGCAATGACGATGTGCATGAGCTCCGGATTACCGATCTCTGTACCACCAGCTCCGAGATATCCGGGCATACCGGCATCGAACATGTCTGAATACCCGGAGCTGTTTTCCGGGCCGGGTCTCCGGGCTTCATAACCCGGTGCTGTTACTCTTTTTCCGGCGGCTTCCGGCTCCCCCTCGGCTTCCGGGTAATGATCATTGCCGGGGGATCGCAGAGATACTTGTGGGGGGACTGCAGCAGGTGAAGAGCATTCACCTTCATTGCGATAAGATCCCTGAATTCGAACAGGACCTCTTTCTCACCGGTTTTTGTCTTCACCCGGAGCATGATGCCTTCTTTCACCCGTTCAGTTCCGATGATCTCGTCCACGGTGGAAGGGTTGGTGTCCGGAATTCAAGAACATGATGTCCTGGTGATGAATCCGAACGGGGGGGGAGCCGGGATCGTACGACCGATTCTGCCATAAAGTTTATTACTACGACCGGAAAAATCCGGGGAATAAAAAGGGAGGATTATGCAATGGCTACCGATCCGGTCTGTTACATGGTGGTGGATGAGGAGGAGGCCCGGTGCCGGGCCAGTTACCGGGGGACGA
>CAYGWN010000045.1:0-1636 GCA_964353765.1 uncultured Methanoregula sp.
TAGGTCATGTCTGCCCCGAAGACCTTTGCCGCGTAGCGCTCGGCCTCCCCCAGGGGACCGGAATGGTCGAGGAGTGACCCCAGTTCCCCTACCGAGATGGAGAGGTCGGAACGGAAGAGCTGTTCGCCGAAGAATTTATAAAAGAGCCTTCCCGCAGGTGACTTGCGGAAGGCAGTGCCGCCGGCATGACCGGGGGTATGCCAGGAGTACTCGTAGTCTTTTGAGAACCGGACCAGCTCCCCAAAGAAGGGCGGGAGAAGCCGTTCCTTGTAACGGCTGGCCGCTGCAGTGATCCTCCCGGCAATAAACTCCGGGGTGTCGTCCATGATATAGACGAACTCATCGATCTCCCGCAGGGTCCCGACCGGGACATCGCCGAGGGTCTCCCCGGTGGGCTCGGCCATCAGGAAGATCGGGATATCTTCGTTCCGGTCCCGGATCTCCCCGATAAGTTGTTTTGCTCCCCCATGGCCCGGATCATCACCGATGTTCCAGTTGATCAGGATACAGTTTGCTTCGGGGAGGTTGGCATAGGCAGACCGGGCTCCCTCGATTGACTGGATCGTGAATACTTCGATGCCAAAACCGGAGAGCCCCCTGATGATCCGGTTGAGGGCCCTCCCGTGCGGGGTATCGGTGGTAATGGTATCATCGATGATGGCAACAATCAGCTGCTCTTCAGGATTCATGACAGAACCCCTGACAAGGTCGGTTGTTTAGGGAAATACTCCCTCATTTTTTCTGACATTCCAGCACTCCACTCGTAACATTTCAGCCTTATTGCTGCTCACGTATAAAGTATGGTGACTGGTTACCGGTGCCTCCTGCCTAGTCTTCCCTCATACTCCTGAATGAGCCTCTGGATTTGGAGGAAGCTCCGCCGGTCATTGACAGACCGGCAGCTTTATGCGCCTCCCATCCCGATTCCCCCGTACCAGGAGGAGGAGCGGATTTCCATGAAGGTCGTCGGAATCATTGCCAGTCCCCGCGGAAAGGAGAGCCGGACCCTGCAGCTGGTCAACGGGGTGCTGCAGGGAGCCCGGGAGGAAGGGGCGGAGACGGAGCTGGTCGATGTCTATGCACTGCATATTGAATACTGCACCGCTTGCGGGACCTGTTATGCCACCGGTGACTGCACGCTGCCTGATGATTACCCCGATCTCTTCGCTACCCTGATGGATGCCGACGGGATTGTGCTGGGGGCCCCGAACTACATCGATTCGGTCCCTGCCCCGCTGAAAGCGGTGTTTGACCGGATGGCCGATGCCATCCACTGCCAGATGTTCCTCGGCAAGTTCGGCTGCTCGGTCTGCACTGCCGGGGGGAGCAACCAGGACAGGGTGGTGGAGTACATGAACCATGCCCTTTCGGCACTCGGGGCCATCACGGTCGGCGGGGTGGGAGTGGCCGTAGGCAGGGACCCGGGAGCCCTTCCCGGGGCTGTTAGGGATTCGGCAGCGCTCGGAAAGAAGCTGGTCCAGTCCATCCGGGGAGAACACCGCTATCCCGAACAGGAAGAGTATCTCCGGCAGCGCCGGGATTACTTCCGGCAGCTGGTGCTATGGAACAAGGACCAGTGGTCCCACGAGTACGAGTGGTACGTGCAGATGGGATGGATTGGCGGGGAGAAGTAGGG
>CAYGWN010000046.1:0-36099 GCA_964353765.1 uncultured Methanoregula sp.
CTGGATACGCCGCACAGCCTCCTGGAGCCGTTCAAGAGAGGCTGCATAGGAGAGCCGCTGCCATCCGGGAGTATGGAAGGCCGAACCCGGTGTCACCGCAACACGGGCTGAATCGAGCCATTTTCCGGCAGTCTCAATATCATCGCCACCTGTCTTCACGTATGCATAGAAAGCACCATCTGCAGGGGCGACCTGCAGACCCATGAGCAGGAGTTCCTGTACCAGATAATCCCTCCTCCGGTGGAATTCCTTTCGCATCATCTCCACACAGGCCTGGTCCCCCGTCAGGGCCGCAACACCCCCATACATGGCAAAGGTGGCAGGGTGACTGATGGAATGCTGCTGCACCTTGGACATCTGGTTGATGACAGGCTGCGGGGCCACCGCCCATCCGAGTCTCCATCCCGTCATGGCATACGCCTTGGAAAATCCGTTGACCGTAATGGTCCGGTGTACCATGTCCCCGACAGAGGCAAGGGCGATGTGTTCCTTCCCGTAAACCAGCTTTTCGTAAATCTCGTCAGAGAGGGCAAAGAGGTCAAAGTCCTCGCACAGGTCCGAGATGAGCCGGAGTGCGGAGTGCCCGAGCACAGCGCCCGACGGGTTCGATGGGGAGTTTACGATTACCATCTTGGTTTTCGCCGTAATCCTATTGAGCAGGGAGTCGGTGACCTGAAAGGTCTTTTCATCGAGAGGGTGGTGGACGGGTTTTCCCCCGGAAAGAACAACGCAGGGTTCATAAGAGACCCACGAGGGATCCAGGATAATAACCTCCTCTCCGGGGTTAATGACCGCTGCTACCGCATCGTAAATTGCATCCTTTGCACCACAGGTGACCAGAACCTGGCTGGGGGTGCACGGAACCTTGTTCTCAACCCTTGTCTTTTCGGCAATGGCAGCAAGGAGCTCCGGAATCCCGTTGCTCGGTGCATAGTGGGTTTCTCCCCTCTGGATCGCCCGGATACAGGCTTCCCTGATATGGAGGGGGGTGTCGAAGTCTGGCTCGCCGATGGAGAGACTGATGACATCCAGTCCCTGCTGCTGCATCTGCCTGGCCTTGTCCGCAATTGCCAGGGTTGCTGAGGGTGCGATCCCGGTAACCTTTTCGGAGAGCCCCCTCATCCCAATCGCTGGACCATTTTTACCGCGGATTCAACTGCACGCTTGGCATAATCGATTCGCTCACTCGCCTCAAGCCGGGTCATTCCCGGACCGGAAATGCCAAGCGTAACCGGTTTTTCGTATTCAAGGGAGAGGTCGATAATCTTCCGGGCAGCATGCTGGACGACAATCTCGTCGTGCTGGGTTGAGCCTTCGATCACACAGCCAATGGTAACAACGGCATCGACCGATCCTTTCTTGAGCATTGTCTTGACCGCCAGTGGCATGTCATATGCTCCGGGGACATACATGCATTCAGCCACCACAGCACCGAGGAATTCGGCATGCTCCCTTCCCTCAACTTCCATCATATAGGTGATATCACGGTTGAATTCCGAAACCACAAACCCGAGTTTAATACTCATGACCATTCCCTGCCTGTTAATCTCATACCTGCTCATTCATAAACCGATGCCCGGGGCTTACCTGCGTGCAGGTCCGGCATCCGGAAATCCCTGGCGCTGCCCGGTCCCCGCTTCCCGCACGAGATCCTTTGGCGAGATGCCCATCTTTATGACATTCTTTACATGCTCCCTGGTCCGCTGCTCGGCAAGCCAGGCGAGCTCCCTGTCATCTCCTGCCTCATCTTCATGAACGAACACCTCAATGATGTGGGTATTGGTCATGAGCTGACAGGTGATCAGGCCCAGGGAGGCCTCATGGGCACACATCCGATCCTTTTCCTGGCTCCCCGGCATGCCAAGTGCCATCACGATAGAACATTTCCGCTCTTCGATGAGTTTCTTGCAGGCGACCGGGAGATCCTTGATTCCGGGAACGGTAACCCGTTCGATCGCGATACTGGCATGCTTCCGGAGCTCATCCACGGCAATGGCTCCCATGTCAACCCGGGAGAATGTGGTGTCCGCGACCCCAACTCTCATCCCAGCACCTCGCAGGCAGCCATGATGCCGTCCCCTCCCGGCAGGTACCCGCTGGTCCTGAGCGCATGTTGTGCTGCAGCGAGGGTGGCGAGGATTTCAGGTGCTCCTGTCGCCCCCATGGTCCCGATTCTGAATATCCGTCCCTTGAGGTGATCCTGCCCTCCTGCAATCTCGATACCCATTTTCTTGATCTGGCCCCTGAACTCGCTGTCTTTGACACCATCGGGAAGCAGGACCGCGGTCACGGTATTGGAATAGGCATGGTCGGCATCAATCCTTGGCAGGAGCGAAAGTCCCCAGGCCTTGACTGCCGCCCTGACTGCTTCAGCATTTTTCCGGTGCCGGGTAATGCGGGGACCAAGCCCTTCTTCTTCGATGATCAGACATGCCTCCCGCAGGGCAAGGAAGAGAGGGACAGCGGGGGTATACGGTGTCTCCATGATTTTTGCCGATGCACTTTTCCGGTAAGCGGCCAGGTCAAGGTAGTACGGGCGTTCTGCAGACACCCGCTCCCATGCCCGTTCGCTTACGGAAACCGCAGAGAGGCCGGCGGGGGCAGCAAGACACTTCTGTGAACCGACCACCACGACATCCGCTCCCCATTCATCCGCTTTAACTTCGTCACCAGCGATGGAGGTTATCCCGTCCATAACGAAGAGGGCATCATATTTTCTTGCCAGTTTCCCTACCTTTTCGGCCGGATTCCTGATCCCTGCTGAGGTCTCGTTATGGACGAGGGTAACCATCTCGGCCCCCTCAGCTAACCTCGCTTCAAGCGCTGCCAGATCCAGCGGGGTCCCCCACTCCGATGGAACCTCGTGGGCTGTTCCATAGCGCTGGGCGATTTTAAACATGCGTTCACCGAATTTGCCGTTCACAAGGCAGGCGATTTCCCGCCCTCGCCCGAAGTTGGCCACTGCGGCCTCCATTGAGGCGGTTCCCGATCCGCTGATGACAAAGAGATCATTAGTTGTGCCAAAGGTCTCTTTCAGCACCCGCACACAGTCGGCATACATAGCACCGAACTCGGTTCCCCGGTGATTGATGGCCTGCCTCACCATTGCCATGCGGACCCGTTCCGGCATCGGAACCGGGCCGGGAAGCATCAGGAGTGGTTCTTTTTCCATAGTATCAGCCCATAGTATTTTTATAACCACGGAATATAAGTGTGGATGGCGTATCCAATGGTCGAAGTAGCCATTCTTGCCGGATCGGCCTCAGATGCGGCTATTGTAGAGAAGGCCGCGGCAGTCCTGAAAGAACATGGGATCAGCTATGAATCCCGGGTCATATCCGCTCACCGGGAACCGGATATTCTTGACGAGTATATCCGGAAAAGTGATTGCAAGGTCTTTATTGCCATTGCCGGTCTCTCGGCTGCCCTTCCCGGAGTAATCGCCTCAAAGACTACCCGGCCGGTCATCGGGGTCCCAGTGAGCGGGAGCCTGATGGGAGTCGATGCTCTCCTTTCCATCGTCCAGATGCCAAAAGGTGTTCCGGTAGCCTGTGTCGGGATAGATAATGGAGAGAATGCAGCGTTGCTTGCAATCCGGATCCTTCGTCCTGGCCGATAATTTTTCTGCCTGAACCATCTGCTCCAGGTGCCACAGATCCAGAGGATCAGTTCCTGATATCAGTCGGGAGAGGGTTCTCCTGCCTTGCTTCCTATTCCTTCTCCTGTGAAAAGATCTCACGCATCATCTTCACAGCACAGAGGTCCCCGCACATCGAGCAGGTGTCCAGCTCACCGTCCCGAGAATGGATGGCCCGGGCCACATCAGGAAACAATGCCAGCCTGAACTGTTCGCCCCAGTCAAGTCTCCGCCGTGCCTCAGCCATCTGTCGCTCCCGGGCCATTTTATAGCCCTCTTTCTTCCGGACCAGATCTCCGATATGAGCAGCTACCTTCGTCACGCGGGTTCCCTCAACAATGTCGTTGACCAGGGGGAGGGCAAGATGTTCGCTCGGGGAGACCATACAGAGAAAATCCGCACCGTGGCGGCAGGCCTCAACACCGCCGATTGTGGCAACTACGTGATCATATCCCGGAGCTATATCGGTAACCAGCGGCCCGAGCAGATACAGGGGTGCATCATTGGTAAGCTCCTTGATCATCCTGACATTGTAGCTGATCTGGTCAAACGGAATATGTCCGGGCCCCTCAATCATCCGCTGGATACCGCCACTCAAAGCACGGGCTGCAAGCTTCCCAAGGGCCAGGTACTCAACCGTCTTTGCATGCCGATCAGCATCCTGGAGACATCCCGGTCTCATCCCGTCACCAAGGCTGATGACAACCTCATACTCGGCAAGAATTTCAAGGAGATAGTCAAACTCCGCAAACAGCGGGTTCTCCTCCCCGGTTGAGGCCATCATGGCAACGTGGAATGCCCCCCCGCGTGAGACAACGGGCAGGATCCTCGGATCTGACCGTAGTGCTTCAAGTGCTTCCCTGTTCACCCCGCAATGGAGGGTAAGGAAGTCCACCCCTCCTTTACAGTGTTCGCGAATTACCGAGAAGAGGAGGTCCGCGGTGAGGTCAGCAGCATTCCCTGCCCGGCGCACTGCCTCATAGACGGGGACGGTTCCCAGTGGTGCATCGAGGGAAAGGAGATTTTTTCGTATCTCCGGTAAATCCCCTCCTGTTGAGAGGTCCATCAGGGTATCGGCACCGTTGGCCAGCGCCGCCTGTGCCTTCTCCATTTCAAGCCCGATATCACAGCGTTCTCCAGAAGTCCCCACATTAACGTTGACCTTTACCCTGCACCCTTCACCAATGGCACAGCTCCGGTGAGGGCGCGCAGGATTGGCCGGAATAACGATGTGGCCGCGGGCCACCGCACGGGCGAAATCGTGGTGATTCTGCCCTTCCTGGCGTGCTGCTGTCTCGATGAGAGGGGACGCAACACCGGCAACACATTCCTGAATCAGGGTACGCATAAGACAGATTTGGGATGTGTTTCTTATTAGTATGCATGCCAGTCACATGGATTCCGGGCAGGGATTATTTTGGGAACGCTTATCTGATCGGAAACGTTCTCGTGGATGCCGGAGTTCTCCCGTCAGCAGTTGAACCCTACCGGGATGAGATAGACACGATCGTGCTCACCCATTCCCATTTTGACCATACCGCGTATGTGAAGGAAATCGCCCACATCTGTAATGCCGGGGTCTGCATTCATTCTCTCGATGCCCCGGGACTGACCGAGGACCATCTCAGCCTCTCCCTTCACTTCGGCTCGCGGTCACCGGGTATTCCCCCCGATCACCTTCTGGCCGATGGGGACCATCTCGGCCCGCTCACGGTCTTCCATACCCCAGGGCATACTCCGGGCAGCATCTGTCTCTACCACCGTGATGAACGGGCACTGATTTCTGGTGATACGGTGTTTACGGATGGGGGTTTCGGCCGGTTTGATTTTCCGGGTGGCGACCGGATTTCTCTCGTCCGCTCTATCGAACGCCTTGCATCCCTTGCCATCGAAGGACTTTACCCGGGGCATGGTTCACCGGTTGAGCAGTATGGCCACCGCCATATTGAGGCCGCCCGGCAGCTTCTCCGGATGTCATATGTATAAAGGGACCTACTGCCTGATCCTCCATAATCGGGGATGTCGTGCCTCAGTCGGTTCGCTCGGTGAAGTCTCATTTCCCCGCGGCTGGTATGTGTATGTCGGGTCCGCCCAGGGACCGGGGGGCCTTTTACGGGTAAAACGCCATATGCAGGTGGCATCCCGGAAGAATATTTCGCCCCGGTGGCATATCGATTACCTCCTCCTCCATCCGGATGTTTCCCTGTCTGCAGTCGCCTGTGCTGAATCCAGGAACCGGCAGACTGAATGCATCATCGCATCAGTTCTTGGAGGAAAACCGGTGAATGGTTTTGGGGCAAGCGACTGCAGGTGTCGCTCTCATCTTTTTTATTTTGATTCAAATCCGGAAAAAAGTTTAATTTCAGCATTTTTATCCCTGGAGCTATCTGTTAGCATCAAAACTATCAATAACTCCTACGTGGAGTGTAAGAATATGACGGTGTTAGGCATCTCGGGGAGTATGCGCAAGGATGGAAATACTGCCATCCTGGTAAAGGCGATTCTTGAGCGGTGCGAGATGGCGGGCCTCGGGACCGAGTTTATCTCACTTGCGGGAAAAAAGATCAACCCCTGCCTGGGATGCGAAAAGTGTAAGGAGAAGGACTGGTGTGTGGTTCAGAATGACGATTGGGGAGATATCATGCACAAATTACTTGACGCAGAAGTTCTGGTAATCGGATCCCCGACCTACTATTTCGATGTCTGCGGGCATCTCAAGAATTTCATTGACCGGAGTTATTCTCTCTATCACCAGCGAAAACTGGCCGGTAGAAAAGCGGTTGCCGTAGCCGTATGTGCAAACAAGGGAGGTGCACGGACGATCGAGACTCTGGAGGGTTTTCTCAACAGTCACGAATTTTCGTACCTGGGATGGGTACGGGGAAAAGGATATCTTGAAGGAGATATCATGAAGGATGCCCGGGCCCTGAAAAAAGCGCAGGAAGTCGGGGATAAAATCGTCAAGCTGCTGAAACCCCACGATTGAATGATATTTTTTTTGCTGTTTTTGTTACCGCTCGTTATCCCCATGGTAATACACCTGCCATCGACCTCCCTGGCAGGTCGTTCCTGACCGGCCGACTGCTGCCTCATCCCGTCAGATAAGATTATAGAGCGTATCCCTCTGCAGGAGCGGGCGGCCGATATCAGCAACGATCCGTTCCATCTCTCCCGGGTCAAGATAATCCGTATTCTGCGCACCGGCACCCTTGGAAATGCTCTCCTCAAACATCGTGCCACCAAGATCATCTGCCCCGGCCAGCAACCCGATCTGGGCCATTTTGGTACCGGTCTTTACCCATGAGACCTGGACATGATCAATGGTATCGAGGAACAGGCGGGAAACGGCGATCATCAGCAGATCCTCCCTCCCGGTTGCTCCTGCCCGTGCAATTCCGCGCCGGTAAAGCGGGGTATTCATGTGAATGAAAGAGAGGGGAACAAATTCGGTGAATCCTCCGGTCTCATCCTGTATTTCGCGGAGGATGGCAAGATGCTGTACTCTGTCCTGCACCGTCTCGCAATGGCCATACATGATAGTTGCAGTCGTCCGGATCCCGAGATGGTGGGCTTCTTTGATGATCCTGATCCATTCTGCCGTGGAGATCTTGCCCGGACAGATCACCCGCCGGACATCATCTACCAGGATCTCGGCTGCTGTGCCGCACAGCGAGCCGAGGCCGGCCTCTTTCAGCATCTCCAGTACCTCACGGGTAGAGATACCACTCCGGCGTGCGGCATATGCCACCTCCATAGGGTTGCTGGCATGGATATGAACCCCTGGTGCTTCGGCTCTGATGGCAGCAATAATATCCCGGTATGACGTGGCATCGAAGTCCGGATGGAGGCCGCTTACGGTGCAGATCTCGGTCACGTTCCTTTTCTTTGCGAGAGAAGCTTTCTGCCGGACCTGATCAAGGTTATAATAATAACCTTCTTCATCGCCCGGTTTGCGTGAAAAACCGCAGAATCCGCATGAATTGATACAGTAGTTGGTGACGTTGATATTCTGGTTCAGGACATAGGTTACGCGATTCCCGACAACCATCTCCCTGCGTTCGTCAGCAGCCCGGGCTATCTCCCAGACCTTCCCGTCACAGACAGAAAAAAGCAGGAGCGCTTCTTCATCGCTCAGACGATACCCGGCACACGTGTCGTCAAGCAGTGTCTGCAGGTCCCCGTCCTTTCGCTCCTTTTCGGCAACCGTGCTACCCTTTAACAAGGTCGTACCTAGGAAAAATTGCTATGCAGACTAATAAAGCATGTGACCATGCGCTTTAATGGTATATGAGTCAAAGGGAGGAAATGAAAATCAATGCAGCAGGAAAAGATCCGTCTCCAGAACTCTGATGGCAGGGGGTACGTGGTTCCCCTTGGTCCGGTCAGTCTCGTCTGGGTCATCGCAGCAAACGGTATGGTCGGTTGTGGTGCCTTCGATGTTGAAGCGCTCCAGAACTTCGGCTACCCGGCCGCACGGGTACGGCCCGTCCGGGGAACATCCATTGGAACCCTTGATGACCTGCTGGCCGGAGAGATCAAGGATGCAAACCCGGCAGCTGTCCAGTCCGGGATTTTCATCGGGATGACGGGGAAGGAAGCCCTGGACTGTCTGTCGTAGCCGGCATACAAGGTTTTTTCCGGCATCCGGGGTATCTGGAATATACCATGCAGTATTCCCGCCTCTTCGGACCGGTCCATTCCCGAAGGCTCGGTCGGTCCCTCGGTATCGACCTTGTTCCTTTCAAGACCTGCAGTTACGACTGCGTCTACTGTGAATGCGGGCATACCACCAGGGAGGCAACAGAGAGGTGTGAATTTTTTCCCCTTCGGGAAGTGCTCGAAGAGGTTGGCGATTATCTCTCTCGTTCTCCCCCCCTTGATTTTATCACCTTTTCAGGATCTGGTGAACCAACCCTCTCTTCTTCCATCGGTGAAGTAATTCTGTTTATCAAGCAGACCTTTCCCGATTACCGGGTAGCGGTCCTTACCAACGGGGGTCTCCTCTGGCGCCCTGATGTACGGGAAGACCTCCTCCCGGCTGATATTGTCCTTCCGACGCTATCATCGGTGTTTGACAGTACGTTTCGGAAGATTCACCGGCCTGCACCCGGAATTTCTATTGGTCAGATCGTGGCCGGCCTCGAGCTGTTCCGACGGGATTACACTGGTGAGATATGGCTTGAGATATTTATCATACCCGGGATCAATACCGATATCCGGGAACTTGAAGGCCTCCGCGACGCAATCCAGAGGATCTGTCCGGATCGTGTCCAGTTAAATACCCTTGATCGTCCCGGATGCGAGGAGTGGGTCCGGCCGGCTTCAGCAGGCGAACTGGAACGGATAAGGAGGGTGCTCGGACTGACAGGAGTCGAACCGATCGAGCCGGTCAGGTATGAGCTGTCTGCCGGGTCGTCCATGACAGCGGAATGGGCAGCAGCCATTGCCGGGCTCCGTGAACTTCTGATGCGGAGACCGTGTACCCTTGAGGACCTCTCTGCCGCAACCGGTCTTTCCCGCCGTGAAATCCTGAAAATATTACGGGAGATTCAGGTAACAACCCCAGTAGAGGAGAGGCGGGAGGAACGGGGTACCTTCTACTCCTGTCCCCCATAACAGGGTCAGCTGCCGGAATATCCCGGAAGGAGGTCCTGTCCCGGATATACTGGAGAAGCACGGATCCGTGAAGAGGGAGGAAGAATTTTCGCCTTCACCCTGCGGAAAGGCCGGGAATCAATGATTCCCCAAACTAATTCTTTTTCGCAGGTTTTTTCCCCCGTTCTTTCATTCCGGTACGGCTCTTCTGCTTCTGGTAATATTCATACAGCACCATCAGGACGATCAGAATTATGGCCACCGGGATGATGTTCAGAGGTATGTAGCCGAGAAGAGGAATCGCAAACAGGGCTTTTCCTACTACCCATTCATCCCGGACCGGCTGGATAATGCCGAGCTCGCTCCGGGAGAGCGGTGATCCCTGATCGCTATGGATATTGTTATCGCCCTTGGTAATCAGACCGGGATGCGGCGCAATTCCTGTTGAATTCACCGTCAAATTGTAACCCCATGTAAGTGGTGCTATATCGATAATTGTACCATTTTCCAGGACTATTTTATTATTAATTATTGTTGCCGGGAGAAATACCTCGGGCGATGAAGTCTTTGAGTGCGGGTAGTAAAACACTGGAATGGGTGCACCTTCAGGGATGGCAACCATGGCCCGGTGGATGATCGGATGCACCCCGCCGCCGATGCCCGGGATCAGGGAGCCTTCCGCCCCGTTCGGTGCAAAGATCACGACATCACCGAAATCCCCGAATTTCTTGTATCCGGTCTCCCTGCCGCTCTCCCAGGTCTGCAGATCTCCGTACCGGTTGGCTTTGACCACGAAAACCAGGTCTCCGACATTCATATGGGGTACCATGCTCTCTGATTCGATCGTGACCACAGCCGGCCAGGTACCAGATACCAGAAAGAGGAAGAGGGCGATCCCGGCTACGACAGCTGCAACCCAGAGGAGTTCACGGACGAACACCACTCCCGGCTTTCCACTGGTGCGGAACCGCTCAATAAGGCCTGTTTCTTCCCCTTTCTTTTTTGGATCTTCTTCCCCTTTCTTTTTTGGATCTGCCATAATCCTGTTAATTTCTATCTTTGTTTAACCTAATAAGGGATAGCGATCAGGTCCCTCCACAAGCCGGGACCGGTGCAGGATGCAAAAACCAAAGAGCGGGGGCGCCAATAGTAGTAAATATCCATGCTTGATACCCGGATGATCATCCAGAGGTTCCTTGATACCAAGATGCAGGTACATCCTGACGTCGTGAGATATCTTTCGGAGCGGGATGATCCCGGGCTCATTGACCGGATACTTGAGAACCTTCCGGGAGATACCGTTGTTGTTTCAGTAAAGAATATCCCCGGGGTAATCCCTGGCCGGGACGGGAGCCGGTTTCTCACCGAATCCCGCTGTGAAATTGTGAAAGGGGGGTCCGGTTCATCCGGGAATTCCGGATGCATCCAGGATTATCTTCACTACTTCCGGGACCGGTACAACCGCCTCGGGGGCATGATCCGATCCCGTTCGCAGCCCGTCCCTATTGAAGGGTTACTTAAAAATTCCCGGTTCCGCCAGGAGACTTCTTCGGTCATGGGGCTGGTTCTGGACACCAAGACCACGACCAACGGGCATCGTCTTGTGGAACTGGAAGATCTCACGGGATCCCTGGCAGTTCTCTTCCATAAGGATCGGCCGGTTTTTGCTGAGGGGGAGAGCCTGATTCCTGATGAGCTCGTAGGCGTCCGCGGACAGCTTTCCAGTGACGGACGGCTTTTTTTTGCCGAATCGCTTATCAGGCCTGATATCCCTATCAGCCATGCCCCATTCCGGAGCGAAACCCCCGGCACTGCCGTCCTCATCTCTGATATCCATGTCGGGAGCAATACCTTTCTCGGGGATGAATGGAACCGGTTTTCTGACTGGCTCGATGATTCCGATGTATCCTACCTCCTGATTGCCGGTGACCTTGTGGACGGTATCGGGGTTTACCCGAACCAGGAGCAGGAGCTCACCATCCCCAATATCTATGAACAGTATGATATGTTCACTTCGATGATGCGGGATCTCCCCTCCCGGATTACCATTGTAATCGGACCGGGGAACCATGATGTTGTCCGGGCTGCGGAGCCCCAGCCTGCTATCCCCCCGGAGTTTGTAGGAGGACTGCCTGGAAATTGTATTCCGGTTGAAAACCCTGCCCTCATCAGTCTCCAGGGGGTGATGGTACAGATGTACCATGGACGGTCGATTGACGACATGATCAACCTGATCCCCGGAGCGAGTTATGAGAACGTGGCTTCCATGATGGTAGGGATGCTCCAGCGTCGTCACCTTGCACCAACCTACGGAAGGCGGACTCCCATAGCTGCCATCCGGGAAGACCAGCTGCTGATCGATCCGGTTCCCGAAGTCCTCCATACCGGTCACGTGCACATCATGGGACTTTCAGAATACCGGGGGACACTCTGTGTGAACTCCGGTGCCTGGCAGGGGCAGACCACCTTCCAGAAACAGATGAATATCCACCCCACGCCGGCACGGGCTGTCGTGCTTGACCTCCAGACCCTGAAGCCGCAGGTTATCGACTTCAATTGAATCAGCCTGTTTTTTAAGGACTCGGATCAACATAGATCGGATTAAAAAAAATCTCTCATGAGGGGGACTCTCCCGTTCTCTGGAGGACAGTAGGTATGGATTTGTTCATCCTGGTTCCAATCTGCGCCCTTATCGGGCTGCTCTTTGCAGTTTACGCCTATTTCACCATGAAAAAAGAAGATGAAGGCGATGAGCTGATGCAGAAAATAGCCAAGGCAATTCGCCTCGGTGCCATGGTCTACCTGAAGCGGCAGTACACGGTCGTTGCGGTCATCATGGTTGTCGTAACTGTCATTCTTGCTCTCGTCATCAACCCACTGACGGCATTATGTTATGTGGTGGGCGCCACGCTCTCTGCAGGGGCTGGATATGTGGGAATGAAGGCGGCGACCTATGCCAATGTCCGTACGACACATGCCGCAAAGAAGGGGATGGCCAATGCATTCCGGGTCTCCTATGCAAGCGGGACGGTAATGGGTCTGACCGTTGTTAGCTTTGGTCTTCTCGGCCTGTCACTTCTGTTTATAGGCTTCAACATGTTCACGACGCTGACCCTTGCGACTGTCGTTGATGTGCTCCTCGGTTTCTCCATGGGTGCAAGCTCGATTGCACTTTTCGCCCGTGTCGGAGGCGGCATTTTTACCAAGGCCGCAGATGTCGGAGCAGATCTGGTGGGAAAGGTTGAAGCAGGTATTCCCGAAGATGACCCGAGAAATCCGGCGGTTATCGCAGACAATGTCGGGGACAACGTCGGCGACATTGCAGGGATGGGGGCAGACCTGTATGAATCCTACGTAGGATCGATCATCGCACCCATGGCAGTCGGTGTTGCTGCCATCTCCGTAGTCCAGTTCAAAGGTGTGGAAACACTCAATCTCGTGCTGCTTCCGATGATGGTCGCTGCGCTGGGTATTCTTGCATCAATTGTCGGGACGTTTTTTGTACGTAGCTCCAAGAACGAGAGCAGTGCAATCCATAGAGCATTCAACATCGGGACCTTTGCCAGCCTAATCCTCACCGTGATTGCGACCTGGTGGCTGGTCGATACGATGCTTGGCAGCCAGTACATCGGGGTGTTCTGGGCAACAATCGCCGGACTTGTCGCAGGATTCCTGATTGGGCTGGTAACCGAATATTATACATCCTATGATAAGCCCCCCACCCAGCGGATCGTTAAATCTACGGAGACTGGTGCTGCAACTAATATCATCGCCGGACTTGCGGTCGGCTTTGAGAGTACCATCTTTCCGGTCGTTATTGTCGTAATTGCCATCCTTATTGCAGCCCAGCAGGCAGGCCTCTACGGTATATCCCTGGCCGGACTCGGCATGCTGGCCACCCTGGGAATAACGCTGTCTGTCGATGCCTACGGACCGGTGGCAGACAATGCCGGCGGCATCGCTGAAATGTCACACCAGGACAAGAGTGTCAGGGAGATCACAGATACCCTTGACGCTGTGGGAAACACTACCGCTGCAATGGGGAAGGGCTTTGCTATTGGCGGTGCCGCGTTAACCGCCCTCGGCCTGTTTGCTGCCTATACCCAGGCAGTCGGCTTAAAGATGGTTGACATGCTTGATCCCTCCGGTATGGTTTTTGCAGGGATACTGATCGGTGCCGTACTGCCATTCCTGTTCTGTTCTTTTGCCCTGTCTGCGGTAGGAAAAGCAGCAGGATTTATTGTCGAGGAGGTCCGGAGACAGTTCAGGGAGATCCCCGGCCTGATGGAGGGAACGGCCGACCCTGATTATAATGCTTGTATAACCATTTCCACCAATGCAGCCATCAAACAGATGATTGCACCGGGACTCCTCGCAATAATCGCTCCCCTTTTTGTGGGATTCGTCCTTGGGCCGGAAGCCCTCGCCGGCCTCCTGGTCGGTTCCATTGCAACCGGATTTATTGTAGCCATCATGATGGCCAATGCCGGCGGAGCATGGGATAATACGAAGAAGTACATTGAACACGGACACCTTGGGGGGAAGGGATCGCCTGCCCATAAGGCAGCCGTGACGGGTGACACTGTCGGTGATCCCTTCAAAGACACTGCAGGACCGTCACTCAATATCCTGATTAAGCTGATGGCTATTGTGGCTGCGGTTTTTGCACCCATCTTCATTTAATTTTTCGGAGTTGCCACCCCGGTCCTGTTTCCGCCGGGGTGCTGCCAGGGCAGTCCTGAATGATAGGGTGAACATTCAGACAGAGAAACTGCAATTGATACACGGACCTTCAGGATATCTGCAACCTGTCTGCCAGGTATCCCGGTCACTTGTTGGCACGATGCTTCAGAGAACTATAACTATCTCTCATATGAGCCCGCAATTCCTGAGGAACCGGATATGGAGCCGCGGGTCTTTTCCAAGTTCAGGATGAAACGAGAGAGCCATGTGTTTTCCCTGTTCGACAGCAACAACTCCCTCAGCAAGAGTGCCGAGAATATGGGTGGGGACTCCAACCCGGATGGCAACCGGTGCCCTGATAAACACAGCATGGAACGGCTGATCAAGACCGGATATTCCGATATCGGCCTCAAATGATTCACGCTGGCGGCCAAAGGCATTCCGCTGTACGGAGAAATCCATGAGCCCGAGAGGATGGATGCGGGGATCATCAGCTTCCCTGGCCATGAGAACCATACCTGCGCAGGTGGCAAAGATCCCTCCTTCAAACTGCACCAGCGGTTTGTATAACCCGTTCTTGTCG
The DNA here is from genome assembly GCA_964353765.1 of uncultured Methanoregula sp. Classification (GTDB taxonomy): domain Archaea; phylum Halobacteriota; class Methanomicrobia; order Methanomicrobiales; family Methanospirillaceae; genus UBA9949. Next base: position 14,499 of record CAYGWN010000046.1, read on the forward strand.
ATAAGCCGGGAGATGGTAGTCGATTCTCCTCCGGGAAGAGCCAGGGCATCGAGTCCGGACAGGTCGCCAGCCCGCCTTACCGGGAGAACGTCATATCCGTTTTCATGCCCGGACTTCCGGAAGGCATCCCTGAACGCATCGAGGTGCTCGCTTACGTTCCCCTGGAGCGCAAGAACGCCAAGCTTAACGCCCACGGTACTGGAGCACCTCGTCCTCGCGCAGGGTATGGATATCGATACCCTTCATGGGTTCCCCGAGGCCTTTGCTCACCTCTGCAATCACGCCGGGATCATCAAAGTGATTGACCGCCTCAACAATGGCCCGTGCCATCTTCTTTGGATTGGCTGAGAGAAAGATCCCGGACCCCACAAAAACCCCGTCTGCCCCCATCTGCATCATCAGTGCAGCATCGCAGGGGGTTGCAATACCTCCCGCAGAAAAGTTTACCACCGGGAGTCGCCCCCGTTTCACCGTCTCGATGAGAAGGTCAGCCGGTGCCTCAAGATCCCGGGCCCGGTCAGTAATTTCCTGGGGGGTACGCCCCTGGAGTGCACGGATCTCACCAAGGATGTTTCTCATATGCCTGACGGCTTCGACCACGTTACCGGTACCGGCCTCACCCTTGGTCCGGATCATGGCCGCCCCTTCCTGCACCCGCCTAAGGGCCTCGCCGAGATCACGGGCTCCACAAACGAAAGGCACGGTAAAATGCTGTTTGTCGATGTGGAATTCCTCATCGGCCGGGGTGAGGACTTCGCTCTCATCGATCATATCCACCCCAAGCGACTCGAGGACCTGGGCTTCCACGAAATGCCCTATCCGTACTTTGGCCATGACCGGGATGGAGACAGTATCCATGATCTCCACGATAACCGCAGGATCTGCCATTCTTGCCACTCCTCCGGCCTTCCTGATATCTGCGGGGACCCGCTCAAGTGCCATTACCGCCACTGCACCTGCTTCTTCAGCGATAGCCGCCTGATCCGCGCTGACCACATCCATGATCACCCCCCCCTTCTGCATGGATGCAAAACCGCGCTTCAGGAGCTCGGTGCCAAATCTCAGCTCCTCGAGCTTCATATGCCTCTATATATTGAACCGGATCCCAATAAAATGAGTACCATCATGACTGTAATCGCGAAGAGAAGGGTAACCGCCCGCACCGCTGCAATGACCTCCGGCCCGCCTTCCCGGAGTGATCGTTCTCCGGTTCCCATCACGTAGACGCCCGGCTTCTCAAACCTGATCCCGATCCCCCCGGCAATGACGGCCATGGGAATTCCGCCGTTCAAACCGGGACGTTTTCTCCGATCCCGTTTCAATGCTTCATATGCCGGGAAAAATCTTCCTTTCACCGCAAAATAGAGAAGGAGCAGCACCCCGGTAACCCTTGCGGGAATAAAATTGAGGAGATCATCCATTCTCGCCGAGAACCAACCGATACGCTCCCGCTCATCATGATATCCGAGCATTGCATCCAGGGTGTTTGCAGCACGGAAAACGGCCGCACCCGCCAGACCAAAGATGGCAAAATAAAAAACAGGGGATATGATACTGTCTACAACATTCTCAGCCAGGGATTCATATGCTGCCGAGAGGACCTGTTCTTCGTTCAGATCCTGTGTCGGTCTGCTCACCATTTTGGCCGCTTCTCTCTTTCCCTCTTCAATGCTCCTGGTGATCCCCTCACTGACTGAGCGGGTATGCTCCTCAAGTGAACGCCAGGCAAGGCAGGATTTCAGGAGAAAGGGGCCAAGAAAAAGAAGGAGAATCCAGGGCAGATAGTGTCCGGCAAGAAAGAACGGGAGAGCGAACAGGATTACCGTGCCAAACCACATCACAACCCCGGCTGCACGCTGCAGATTCCCGGTCCAGATTGCAGGTCTCCCCCACCAGCCAATAAACTGCCCGATCAGGGCGACGGGGTGGAACCGGCTCCGGGGGTCTCCTGTGATACGGTCGATGATAAGTGCAAGGGGAAGAATTACGGCATTTATCGCGGTCATGAAATCCCCGCTCCCGTATCTGCGTCAACTGCCTTCATAGATATATCCGACCTATTTTTTTTACCGCACCCTTTCAGTCCGCGGTGATAGATTGTAAAATTCCTCTTGCCGGGTACTGCCCCCGCGATCGCGGAAATAGGGTGGGATTATTTTGACGGGCCCCGGGGGAGGAGATCCGGGATTCCATCCTCGATCGGGTAGTTTACACAGCAGGACTGACAATGGAGGGCGCCGTCCATAATCTCCCTCACGTCCCCTTCATCGACATGGACCGTGAGCTCCCCTTTACAGACCGGACAGCAGAGGAGGGGGAGTATCGATCGCTTCATGTCTCGCCTCTCAAATCGATGATCTGGGAGACATCGGGTCCGGTCGAGATAAGAGTGACCGGAGCGCCAATATCCTCTTCGGCTCGTGCCAGAAAATCTTTGGCCTTTTTGGAGAGTTTCTTGTATTCCGTAACTCCAAAACAGTCATGATCGATTTTATCAATACCCGTGATTGCTGCTTGTGTGCATCCATTGATCATTGCCGAATACCGTGCCATTTCTCCGTCCCAACCACCGATTCGCCGCTGCCGGTGGGTAACCGTGCCAAATTCCTGGATGCCGAGACTGTCGGAAACATCCCTTGCCATCTCGGTCGAAAAGGGTCCTTCTCCCACCCGGGTTGGATAGGCCTTGAAAACAACAATCACGTCATCAATCCGCGTGGGTCCCACGCCATTGTCTGACGCGATCTGCGATGCAGAGGTATCCTTACTGGTCACAAAGGGATATGTTCCGTAGTAGAGGGAGATACCAAATCCCTGCGTCCCCTCCAGGAGGACCGTCTCTCCCCGGTCGAGTGCCATGTTCAGCTCGTAGGGGACATCCATGAGGAATGGTTCAAGTTCCGGGAAGTCCCTGGCCTGCTTTGCCACACGTAATACCCGGTCGGCATTGGCCGGGCCGCAGCCACTCCCCGTGCTTCCGATCTTCTTGGCCAGGTACTCGCTTGATTTATCCCGTCTGATATGATCTTCCTCAATGACCGCACAACGATAATCGACAAATATCCGGTCCCGGACATTGAGGAGCCCTACCTCCTGCAGAAAAACCCTGGGGTCGACGAGAACCCCGGTCCCGATGCAGAGGCGGGCCCCGGGATACATAAATCCGGACGGGACCATACGCACACCGTATTCCTGATCCCCCATCTTGACTGTATGTCCCGCATTCGGACCGACCCCTCCGCGGGAGATCAGGGTAGGTTGATCATGAAATGCCACATGGGCAACAATTTTTCCTTTCCCCTCGTCACCGAAAAATCCGCCGACGATAACGGTACAGCTCATTGTCCAACCATCTAGTATAGGTATACGTCCGGCATAAAACTATTACTTCAATCTGAAAGGAGGGTGCGTGATGGACATGGCAGCCGGGTGCTCCTCACTCTCTGCCGTGGTCCGCAATGAAGTGCTCCATCCGGCGGAGCGCTTCTGCCAGGTCTTTCCGGGAGACGGCATAGGCACACCGGCAGTGGTTCTCACCACCCTGCCCAAGCACACTCCCCGGTACTACGGCCACATGTTCTTCCTTGAGGAGCTGTTCAGCAAACTCAACGTCTGAAAGGCCGGTCGTTTGGACCGATGGAAAGGCATAGAATGCACCTTCCGGGAGGTGGCAGCGGAGACCGATCCGGTTCAGGCCTTCAACAAATAGATTCCGCCGGACTCGGTATTCCTGGACCATACGATCCTTCTCATCCTCACCCCGCCGGATCCCTTCGAATGCGGCTACCTGACCCATGACCGGAGCGCAGAGCATGACATACTGGTGGATTTTCAGTGCCGCATCACAGAGCTCCTGGGGGGCACAAAGATACCCGATTCTCCATCCGGTCATCGCATAGGCCTTGGAGAAGCCATTGAGAGTAATCGTCCGCTCCCACATGCCGTCCAGAGCGGCACTTGACACATGCTTGCCGGAATATGTCAGTTCCGAATATACCTCGTCACTGATGAGCAGCAGATCATGGTCGATAATGATATCAGCAAGGGCACGAAGGTGCTCCCGCCCCATGACTGCCCCGGTGGGGTTGTTGGGGAAATTTATCATGATGGCCTTGGTCTTTCCGGTCAGCACCTCCATCAGATGGTCAGGATTCAGCCGGAAATGATCCTCCTCCCTGCATTGGACCGGAACAGGGATCCCTCCGGCCAGGGTAACACACGGCGCATATGAGACGTAGGAGGGTTCAGCTACAATGACCTCGTCTCCAGGGTCAGTTACTGCACGGATAGCAATATCCAGTCCTTCCGACACTCCGGCAGTGATAACCATCTCGGTATCCGGATGGTACGTTAGCTGGTAGTGGTCAGATAACCAGACAGATAGCGCTTCACGGAGCTTTTGGATTCCCCGGTTGGAGGTGTATGATGTCCCGCCCTGTTCGATGGAATAGATGCTTGCCTCGCAGAGGTTCCACGGGGTGGCAAAGTCCGGTTCACCCACACCGAGGGATATGACACCTTCCATGGAGAGGGCAAGATCAAAGAACTTTCTGATTCCGGACGGCGGAATCTTCCGCGCACGATCGGAGACAAAATCCCTCATGGGCACCCCTCATAATGAGTACGGGATCCGTTCCCCCGACTCTTTCTCAAAGAAATTCTGACCGTTTTCCTTGTAGGTCTTCATGATGATGTGGGTTGCAGTCTCCCGTATCCGGTCCATCGGGGCAATGGATTCAGAGACGAACCGGGCAACTTCCTGCATCGTGTTTCCGGTCACCAGAAGCTGGAGGTCATACACCCCCGTAATCAGGCGAAGTGACCTGACTTCGCGGAAATTTGCAAGCCTCCCCGCAATATGATCATAGCCAAAATCACGTTCCGGGTTCACCTTGAGTTCGATGATTGCTGCGACCCCCCCGTTGGCTGCCCGTTCCCAATCGATAACCGTGGTGTAGCTCTTGATTATCTTCCCCTCTTCAAGTGCTGTGACCCGGCTTGCAACATCGTCGGGGGACAGCTCAGCCATTATCCCCAGTTCGTCTGGTGAGAGCCGGCTGTTTTCCTCCAGAAGGCGCAGGAGGAGGAGGTCTTTTTCGTCCATATTCGGTTTCACCTGAACAGGGCCTTCACCCAGGCAACATCCATCTTATTGAGCCCGTGATTGCTCAAGCGGGGATCGCTCAGGATGACATCCCATATCCTATATGTATTTGAGTCAAACCACATCTCTTTTGTCCTTCCATAGCGACCACGGCTCACGACACGGGTGTTAATTACCCCGAGCATGTTGAGTTCTGAAATGAGATCGGTAATCCGCCGGTGGGTCAGGATATCCAGATCCATAACCGGTGCAATTTCCTGGTAAATGCGGCTGACCTCTCCGCTTGTAAAAATATTCTGGCCCATATGATCGAGAAGGAGCATGGAGTACAGCACAATTTTGCTCTGGGTTGGAAGGGTTGCTATGCATTCCACCATACTGTCAGTCTCGATCTTGGCCTGCGCCTGTTTCACATGTTTCTCACCGACCTTTTCCGATTCCTCGCGATCTGCAATCTCACCGGAGACCCGGAGTAAATCGAGCGCTCTTCGGGCATCACCATGTTCCTGGGCGGCCAGAGCTGCACAGAGAGGAATGACGCCTTCTTCAAGCACCCCCTCAAGAAACGCGATCTCAGCACGCTGCTGGAGGATGTCACAAAGCTGTGGGGCATTATAGGGAGGGAAGACCAGTTCCTCCTCGGAGAGAGAGGAGAGGACCCGGGGATCAAGAAAATCCTTGAAACTCAAATCATTAGAGATGCCGATCGTGCTTACTTTTGATTTCTTGAGATCGGTATTGATCCTGGTAAGGTTGTAGAGTGTTTCATCCCCGCTTTTCTTGACGAGCTTGTCAATTTCATCAAGCACAATGACCAGCACCCCGCCCGTGGTTTCAAGCTGGTTCTTCAGTTCCTGGTATACTTGGTCGGTGGGCCACCCGGTCATGGGAATAATGGTGCGGGTCTTATCACTGGCAATTTCATCTTCCCCAGAGAGACTTTTCGATATCTGGGCAAGCACCCGGTACTGGGTATCGATAATTTCGCAGTTTAGGTGTACCACCCGGCAGGAGGTCCCCATCTGACTGCTGGCATTCTCCAGTTCGCTGCCGACATACCGTACAACAGCTGTCTTGCCCGTGCCGGTTTTTCCATAGATAACAATATTGGAAGGGGTTTCATTCTTCAGGGCGGGGGCAAGAATAGAGGCCACCTGGTCGATTTGGGGGTGCCGGTGGGGAAGTATTTGTGGCCGGTAGGAATGACGGAGGACTTCCCGGTTTTTGAAAATATTGTTACCCGTAAGATATTTCTTGAATAATCCAATTGATTCCTGCCCTTCTGACACACGAACCCCCCAGGGTGTGATCCTTAGATACTGACTGATAAAAATCTGCTTATTTTAAGATCATATAAACCCCTCCATTTCCATTGGAAAACAATTATCAAGGCTTTATTTTGATAAAAAAAGAGATTTACTGATGTTTAGTCTAGATATGAAAAACCCGGTTTTCCCTACGAGATTGAGATGCTATACGATCCCCCCCTACCCCAGTATTTCTACTGGAACTAGTTTTAATGATACAGAACTTCTCTATCTTAAAAATTAAAATGACAGCATTTGGTAACTTTTCTCATTCTCATATTTAAAAAATTGGAATTCTATCTCAGAAAGGTAAGAAATATCCAGGCTGTCATTCCATCATGAAAAAACCTTTTTGGGGCGGTTACAGCTGCATTCAGAAGAGAGCACCCTAAAGGGAATGCGGTAAAATACATTTTATCAATTACGAATACCTGCTTATTAGGGCACCCCTCATCTTATCTCCATTGGAAATAAAGGGGGGGGTTCCCATAATCACAAGGTGTTAAAAGAAATGAAACCCTTGACCGTTTTATCCTCAGGCAATACAGGAGGAGAGAGATACTCCCGACTCAGGAAATGAACCATGAATTTTTTAACCCTGCCGCTCTCCAGATTGTATCAATGAATCCGGACCATATTCAATCCTTCAAGATTGTCGGGGCAGTCATAACGGTATCAAGCACACGTACACCCGATACCGATACGAGCGGGGAGACTATCATACGACTTCTGAAAGAAGCCGGGATCGAGATCTCTCATTATGCCATTGTTCCCGATACCCTTGAAGCCATCCGCCATGAGGTCATCACGGCACTGAAAGGAGCCAACTGTATTGTCCTCAATGGCGGTACCGGGCTGACTCATGATGACTGCACCATAGAAGCAGTGCTTCCCCTCATGGACAAGCGTATTGAAGGATTTGGCGAACTTTTCCGGATGATAAGCTACCAGGAGATTGGGAGTTCAGCAATGCTGTCCCGCGCACTTGCCGGTATTTGCGGGGGGAAGGCAATATTCTGCATCCCTGGCTCAACCGGCGCTGTAAAACTGGCGACAAGCGGGCTGATCATTCCCGAGATTGGGCACATCCTCACCCACGCCAGTAAATAATCCATAAAAAATATCCTGTATATCCAGAATAGCGAACCGGAAAGGAGGTCATCACGGTCCTCCCCTCGTCCTTTCCAAAATTGAAGATTGAAACGGACAGGATCGGTATACCAGGTCTTCGGGATTACCGTTCACTTCGTCAGAACGAACGGAAAACTTCAGGAAAAAGCGACAATACTAACGATACACTTCAAGAAGCGCGACCCGTTCCAGAACAAGTTCTGCAAGTCTTGATATCCCTACCACCTCCACCTCTTCCCGGGTGATTCCGAATATCTCTCTCAGCCGCTCGATCTTTTCAGGTTCCAGGACCTCCCAGTCTTCATCACAGACCTCTCCCAATTTCAGCAGCTCCACCACCGCAGCATCCCTGCCAGGACAGATGCAGAGATAGGCATCATTCCTGCCGGCATGAATCCCAAATCGGACGGCGTGCTGACACTGCCGTGAACCGCAGGCATACAGGAGAGCCTCCATCTCAAGGCTGTTGGATATGGTTCTCTCCTCTTGCAATGCCCGGAATGCATGGAAGAGTGAGGACCGGACATGAGCGATACCGGCCATCATCGATGCATTAAAGAGGATAACTGAGACCCCGTGCCGTAATGCAATCATCCGAACAGTCCGAAGGAATTCTTCAGGCTCTCCAATATCAGCCCTGAACTGGAGTACTGTACATTCGTTTTCCTGCATCGGGATCTCCGGGATTATTCCTCATGATGCTCCCCGAACTGGAAGAGGTTAGCCTGAGAACCGGGCTCCTTTGGCGGGATTTCATGGTTCTCTGCTCCTCTCAGGTCTCTTATGACCTGGGAGGCAATACTGTGGCCAAGAATAGGAACAATCCGCTCTTCACCGGCAGCCAAAATCATCGCAGGAGACATAAAACCGTTATTAAAGAGCCGCCGGGCCCTCACCCGTCCGATGTTCCGGATCCGGATCAGGGGGATGAGTTCCCGCCTGATGCCATGCTTCATACAGAGCTCAAATTCGAGGACGGCTGGGGCAAACCGCGGTTTGAACATCCTCGCCAGACGGCCAGTTGCATGTAACAGCCAGTTCATGCTCTCAACCATAGCGTATATATCCCCTGATCCTATACCATAGCGTTCGCAGATGGTAGCGTCCGGGACCTCCTGACACCAGTCTGAAAGAACCATTGCAGTCTTGAGGCCCCTGAAGAATCCTTCGTCATCACCACAAGGGAGATCCATCCAGAGTTCGTGTTCATGTTCAAGGACGAACCGCTCGAGGTAATGACGGTCCCGGTTTGCCACATAGAGGGTGAACATGTCCGGGGTTGTGCAGAGCACCTGTAAAAGCCCGATATCAGCATATTCTTCCGTTCCGGTAAGCTGCTCAACAATGAGATCTGCGCTCAGCGGATCAATGTACAGTTGCGAGACGAGTGATCCGTAGTCTGTTGGGGAGAGAAGATCGTCCTGTATCACGATCATTTCTGCGTTATCGAGAAAGGTGAGCGCACGATCGATAACCGACATGAGTATCCTGTCGGTCTTTCTCTGGTGAAAATAATATGTATTCCGCATAAATTCCCCAAGGGCCGGTCGGGAACCGGCAAAACCGGACGCGATGAGTGAGAGGATATGGGTGGTGAGTGCCTGTTCGTTTGAGCACTGGGAATTGACGTCTTCAGGTGCAGCATCGATATAATAGGAGAAGAGTTCCTCTGCATCTCCGGAAGAATGCCCGATAAGTACAGCTTCTCCGTAGGGATCAAGGTGGGGACGACCGGCACGTCCGGCCATCTGATGGTATTCCCTGGCCGGAATCGGGATCATCCCCTCACCGGTACTGTATCGCCGGTAGTCCCGGATGATCACCCGCCGCGCAGGAAGATTCAGGCCCGCCGCCAGGGTGGGAGTTGATGAAATACACCGGACAGCTCCCTTCCGGAACCCCTCCTCGACAATATTCCGGGCCTCTTTTCTGAGGCCGGCATGGTGGAACGCAGCTCCTGAACCGACACAGTGGGCGAGCGCCTTCTCCTGATCAGTGCCGGCAATCCGCTCAAGCTGCTTCCGGTATAAAGAAAGTTCAGGGCTCTCCAGATGCAGAGCTTTTGCTGCCCGTTTGGCAAATGCTTCTGCATTCTTCCGGGATGAGACAAAGACGAGGCACTGACCTCCTTCATCTATCGTATCCATGAGCAGGTTGAGATCTTCATATTTGGAGATGGACTTCACCGTTCTGGTCTGGGAATGAAAATGAATGCTACCATCGTAATAGACTCCCTGGCGGAGCTCCACCGGCCGCCAGTCGCTGGTAACCAGCTCCGCATCAAGCCAGCGGCCAAGGGTACCGGGATTTCCAATCGTGGCAGAGAGGGCAATCACCTGCATGGAAGGATTTATACTCTGCATCTTGGTCATGACCATCTCGAGTGTCGGCCCCCGGTCGGGGGAATCGATAAGGTGGACTTCATCGACAACAAGGAGACTGATATCATACAACCAGGGGGTCGCATTCCTCAGAAGGGAATCTGCTTTTTCACTTGTTGCAACAATGATGTCGTTTCGGCCAAGGTACTCGTCGCGCCGGTCATAATCACCGGTAGATATTCCGACCCGCACTCCTTTTCCCGCGAAATCATCGAACTTTTCACTGGCCAGAGCCTTGAGAGGAACAATATAGAGGCATTTCCCCCCCCGTTGAATATGGGAGTGCATGGCCATCTCGGCAACAAGGGTCTTTCCACTCGCAGTAGGAATAGCAACCAGAAGGTTTTTACCGTCAAATAATCCCTTCTCAACACATTCGGCCTGGGGGGGGTACAGATCTACCAGTCCTGATGAGAGGTAGCGGCTGATCAGAGTGTCGGGAAGCGGGAGATCGACAATCTTCATGCAAACCCCTTTTATTCCAGTCTATATCCCTCGTGAATCGCCCCTTTTTATAATCTGAATGCGGAGCGCGCGTTTGATGTTCCAATGGAAATAAACCATTTCCAGAGCAAAACCAACTGGATCGGTGATGAACTGGCCCCGGATTCCATTCCGGTCAATAGTAGTAATCAATAACGTTTCCTTTGGCCTCGCGGCGCTTTCGCTCCAGAAACCCGTAGACAACGTCATGCGGGAGGCCCTGGAGCAGCATATCAATGGCATTCCGGGCGATTTTAATCTGATCAGGGAGGCCAATGAGGGCTACGGTTTTTCCAAAGACTGAAATTTCACAGTCAGTCATATGCTCAATCTGCTCCCGGGAGCGTCCATCCTTCCCGATAATTCGTCCCCTGATGCGTTCAAGTTGCCGGGGATTGTCGGTCATACCGGAGAGATCGATCATGTCGAGGAGGAGGTCTTCGTCATCAAGGAGCATAAAGGCCCGTTCCGGAGAAAATCCCCGATTAATTGCCTGAATAACCTCGACTCCCCTGAGGAGGTACGGGGCATTATCCCCTTCCACCCTCACGATTCCCTCCTTGCTATCGACGGAGATCCTGGTACTCGTGCGGTCCTCGAGGATTTTTTTCGTTGCACCACCTTTGCCAATGAGGACTCCCACCCTGGCCCCGGTAATTTTCACTTCCTGTATCATGGGTATATATCTGCGGCTGCTACGAGGCAACCCCTCCTTCTGGTATCGGCCTTCCTGTTATCTCCGCAAATATTTCCCCGCTATCCCGGACATTGCAGAGTCTACCAAAGTATCTGTTCACATTCCCAATATCCCTTGCGAGGAATGCCCAGGCCCGCGGGTGGTCGATGGTAACAGCCTGTCCCATATCGATTACAAAGGGCCGGCCGCCATAAAGGATATTAAACTCGGAGAGATCGGCATGGACAAGCTCCGCATCCTGATACATGACCTTCATGAAGGTGACAATTTTATTGTATTCAGCATCCGGATCTTCCAGGTGTACACTCCTGATCTGCGGGTAGGGCACTTCATCATCTCCCAGGAATTCCATGACCAGGATGTTCCTGTCCCATCCGAACGGTTCAGGGACAGGAATTCCGGCTTCATGCGCCCGTTTGAGATTTGCATACTCTTTTCTCGTCCAGGTAAAGACGATATCCTTTTTTGTCCTTTTTATATTCGAGAATCTTCGATCGCCGATAATGTAATCGCTCATAGCGTTGAAGTTTGCGGTACGGATACGGTAAATCTTGATTGCCAGCTTACAATCATCCCGCTCACCGAAGAATACATTGGCCTCTTTCCCTGTACTGATTGATCCGCCAATGGCAGTTATCCACCCTTTGTGAACCATCCTGTATAAGGCAAGGAACGTCACCTCATCGAATACATCCTGCCTGACCTTGAGCTGGTTTACATCCTTGATGCGGATACCGAGGTATTCGATCTTCCGGTCAAACCCGCTCTCAATCCGGTCGATGCTCACGCCTTCGCTCCTCACGTAATATAGTCCCGTACACAGGAAAGGATCTCTGCCATCGCGGTACCAACCGTTCTCTTCAAATCGAGAGGGTGAATCTCTCCATTCCGGTAAGCCGTTTCGATCTCAGGGTAGCTTGCAAATTCCCGGTCACCGCCGAATTTTGCCGGGCGCTTTACCGTTACCGTCCCCATCCGGGGGAACACGTGATACTGAAGGATCTGGAGGACCGGGTTCTCTTCACATTCCGGCGGGCAGAAAGCCTTCTGGCACTTCTTCACAATCTCTTCAACAGAATCGGCTACCGATATATAATTTCCACTGGAAGAAGACATCTTCTTTCCATCAAGGCCGTTGAGGATGGGGGTATGGATACAGACCGGTGCTGGATATCCAACAATTGCCAGATGTTCCCGGGCCAGCATATGGATCTTCCGCTGATCAATCCCGCCTACCGCGGCATCTACCCTGAGCATGGCGATATCCACCATCTGCATGATGGGATAGATCATCTGCGACACGGTCGGAGCCTCCATATTCCTCCCCACCTCATCCATGCTCCGCCGTGCCCGGTTCAGGGTGATCTGCTGGGAGAGCTGGAGGACCTTAAGCTGGTATTCGGCTGAAAGCTGAAGATCGGAACCGAGCACATATTCGACGTTCCGTAGCCCGAGGCCCTCGAAGCATCGTTTATTGTATCCGGCAAGCTCCCCGACCTGCTCCATGGTCCCTTTCCGGTTGAGGAACGCATGGAGATCAGCGAGAAGCACCACGACCTCAAACCCGGCTTCCTTCAGGTCAATCAGTTTATTGACCGTGACGAGGTGCCCGAGGTGGATTTCGCCGCTCGGCTCATATCCCGCATAGACTCGCCTGGTATCCCTGGCGAGAAGCGCCTGCAGTTCATCGTCCGTAATAACCTCAACCGTGTTCCTCGTCACCAGCTGATAAGGATCCATCTGGTATACATGAGTTCTGGGGGGTGTTAAGGATTACGAGGTGGGAAAAGGAATACCAGCATCAACAGGGCAACTTCTGTGTAAACTTGATCATTGTACAAGAAACGAAAAGGGATCTGATGCCTCCAACTGCCCATATATATTATTTTCGCAGATTAAGATTCATCAAAAGGATTAATACCCTTGATAAAGGAATTTATCTATGTTTTCCCGCAAATTGATCCTTTGTTCTCTCCTCCTGATGATAATCTTGCTACCTGCATCCGCAACACTCGACGAATCAAGTGAATGTAAAGATGGGTGCGGGGCCGCAGCAGAGCCCATGAACCGTTTATCACTCCTGCAGATCCCGGTCAGAACTATTTCAGGTATAAAATTCCATGACCTGAACGGCGATGCTAGCTATACCGGCAATGATTATGGTATCTCTGGCTGGAAGATCTTCCTCACCCCTTCTGAGGGGGCACCGGTTATGGAGACCATGACAAATGATAGCGGGTACTATGAGTTCAGCGGAATTGACCCAACACGTAGTTACCGTGTGGAAGAGGCTATTCATCCCGGCTGGGTGAATACCACCCCCCTGAGTGAAACGGTCTCATTTACCTGTGGAGATTTTCCGAATTTACCGCCTTCGGGGACGGTAAATATCCAGCACAACCAGGGGGGGTTTTACTGGCTTATTACCGCGAAAAATATCCCGTCTGGCTATGATATCGTAAACAGCCCGCCCACCTATGCGGGATGGTGCGTGGATTTGGATCACCAGATTGGCAATGGGGACCATGGTGTCAGAATATTCATCTCCAGCAATGGAGATCTTTCACCCCTCTATAGTCGATATCCCCACGTGCAGTATGTTGAGTGGGATAAGATCAACTACCTGCTCAATCACAGACAGGGTCTCCCGATGTGTGTAGTGGAACGGACAATTTGGAATTTTACCAACAATCTGGCAATTACCACGCAGAGTGTTGGGGGTTGTCCTCTGACGAACGATCAAGTGAATGCTGCTCTTGCGTTTCGGAATGAAGTGAATGCAAACGGTCACGGTTACCGGCCTGCCTGCGGCGATGTGCTGGGCGTGCTTATTGATGTCTCAACTCCTTCTTCAACCCCTCAGCTGAATATCATGGAGGTTCCGGTTCGGTGCTGTGATCAACGGGTTGATTTCGGGAACCAGAGGGTTTCGGGGAATATTTCCGGATTAAAAGTTCGCGCTGAAGACAATGAGCCACTCGAAGGTTGGGAAATCACGCTCAAATATGAAAATGGTACCATCTACAGGACTACAACTACCGATGTGAACGGCAGATTTTTCTTTGATTTTGTCCCGCTTGGGAATTTCACCGTTCACGAATTGATCAAGGACGGCTGGCTCATCGTCTCTCCAGCAGAAGGATATTACCAGGTTTCCCTGACCCAGGAAACCTTCAATGTCACCGATCTCATCTTTTCCAACGATCCCGCCGGCAGCATTTCCGGATATAAGCGCGACAGTGGAAACGGACAGGGTCTTGCGTCATGGGAGATCAATCTGTTCAACACGACCGGTCTGGTGGCCTCTACTCTCACCAATGAAACGGGCTGGTTCATATTCCAGAATCTTGCCTGGGGTGATTATATCCTGAACGAGACTCTCCAGACCGGCTGGATACCTGTTGATCCACCGTCCGGAAGCTATCAGGTCACCATCAATTATTCCAGCCTGGTCATCGAAAACAGGAACTTTTCCAATCAGAAACAGCGGGGAATGATCTCGGGTATCAAATTTGAAGACCTGAATAAGAATGGTGTCCAGGATGTAAATGACGGAAACCTCTCCGGCTGGACTATCACTCTCTATAACCAGAGCAGCGGAGTCCTGCTCAATTCAACGAGTACCGATGGGAATGGCAAGTTTTCTTTTTCGGGGCTGGACTGGGGAGTCTATCTCCTCCGTGAAACACAGAAAGCCGGGTGGAATCAGACCGCACCAGCCGGGGGTAGTTTTATCATTGAAATTAATGGGACCTCTTTGACCATAGACGGGCTGAAATTTGGGAATAATAAGATTTGCGATAAATGCTCCTGCCCTTCGCGTGCATATTTCACGTACAGTCCGACAACGGTAAAAGACGGGAAGCCGGTAGTATTTACTGATGGATCAAAAGGAAATATCATTCAATGGAACTGGTCGTTTGGCGACGGAACATACGATGAACACAAGAATCCGGTGCACATTTTCCATAATCCCCCCAAACCCACAAAAACAACAAAATACAAATCTTACAAAGTGACAGAATACGTCTGGTGTGCGTGTTCATCTACCCCGGTTGTTACATCATACTCAAAGACGTTCAATGTCTACTATTAAAATTTACCCCCACCACTTTTCCCCCAGCAATCTGTTGCCAGCCACTTCTGCACAGAAGGATGGCGATATCCTTAATAATACCGGATTTTTTTCATAAGGCAGTCTTGGATTTTTGAGAATGAAGGAGGATTGGGAGTAGTTTCAACTCCAGTCCTGGAAATTCAGCCGAATGCCACGAACTTCAGCGCTTTGTTCGTCATGGCAACAGATCTTGCCGGGTCTTTTTCTGTTCCGATCATCGCCCTGATGCAATCGATATTTTCAACCACAACATCCGCTTCCTGATGGATGGCCTGGAACAGGTACAGCTCTTTCCCAAGACAGGAAACCGAATCCTCGAAGATGCCGTTCTCCCACAGGTCAGAACGGGGGCGACCCATATCCATGGCATATTCCTTCAGCTCTGCGGTGCTCGTGATCCCGGTTGCTTTCCGGACCAGGCCCATCCGCGGGTGCTTCTCGATGATCTCGATGACCTTCTCCCGTGCAGCTTCTCTCTTCAGGTCCATCTGGACGACGTGCATATGCATCATTGTCACCGGCACAATCATAGCCAGCGTTACAATATTGATCTTCGGGAGAACACTCTGGACATCAGGACCATGGTGACTCGGGATATGTACCGGGTTCAGGACAATGGCATCAATGGGACCCCGCTTGATGTCAGCCGGGTCACCTCCCCTCCGGACCATCACGGCCCGGACTTTCTCAACGCCATAAGCTTTGTCCATGGCATTGATAATCCTGCAGAGTCCTGTCGTATTGCAGGAGACCACCCGGGCGAACTGCTTCCCGATGGCATCCCTGTAGTTGCAGTCCGAGTTGAATGAGAACCCGGCCACCCCGTGTTCTTCTCCCCCCTGCCAGATGGCCTTTATCCCGAGTTTCTCGTACATCGGCTTGTTCTTCTCTCCTACCCCGCCAGGGGTCGCATCAACGACGATATCAGCACCCTTCAGCATATCCTCGATGCTCCCGGCCACTGGCAGCCCGGCTTTATCAAAGGCACCCTTCCGGGAAATATCGGCAATATAGAGGGGATACCCCCGGGATACAGCAATAAATGCCTCATGGCTTGGTTTTGTCTTTGAGACCCCGGTAACTTTCATGTCCGGCTGGGCGGCAACTGCATCGGCAACCCGCTTTCCGATCGTCCCGTATCCGTTGATGGCGACTTGGATCATATGGGAGGTTTTCGGAGGAGAAGCAATTAAAGGTTGGGGTTTTAAAAACTACAAGAAGGAAATCTTCGGGAACATCTGAGAAACCATAACTCGGACCAGGATCCTGCCTATTCTGAAGCTGGCGCGGCCATTAAAAGAACCATGAGCAGAAGGTCATGAGATACCCCAGGAGGAGTATGCATGACCGGGGACCTTCCTGACCTGACTCCCCCTGAGGCTCCTCCTGCGACTGCCACGACAGGAGGCTGCTCCGGAAATGGCCAGACTTGCCGGAAATCCGGAAATTACTGCAAATACCCTGGAGATACCATAACCGCCAGTGAGAGAATGGCCCGGGACCGGATCAACGAAACCGATAGAAAGAGGGACAGAAGATCAGACCAGGTTTTTATGATCACCACCTGGACACGTGGTGAGATAATCGGGGCAATTGGCCTCATGTGCTTCACCCGGGAGCATTCCCGTGCGAAAATCGGCTACTGGATTGGCAGACCCATTCTGGAACCAGGGATATGCTACGGAGGCGGTCTGTCCGGTGCTGGATTACGGGTTCCGGGTGATGGGTCTCCACCGGATCTCTGCCTTCTCCCTCACCCGCAACAAAGCCACCGGGCGCGTGATGGATACGGGTGGCATGCGACATGAGGGGGTGCTCCGGCAACAGATAAAGAAAACCGGAAATTTTGAAGACGTCGCCGTCCATGGCCTCCTCAGGGAGGAATACCTCTACGGTGGCTGAGTCTGAAAAATCTATTTCAAATTCTTCGCTGTTGCTCACCGTGGTATTTAAATGGCATTCGGGGTTCCGAGGTATATGTTGTCGATATCGTTGGGACCATTTACCTTGGATTCTGACCTTCCCGGTTATTATCGACGGGCGGTTGATTGATAACCTGCCAGTAGAGCCCCAGGTCACGAATAACATTGGCAAACTGGTCGAACTGAACGGGCTTTACAATATAGCTGTTCACCCCCAGGTTGTAACTCTCCACGATATCACGTTCCTCGCGGGAGGAGGTGAAGACGACGACCGGTATCGAACGGGTTTTACCCTCTCCTTTGATTTTCCGGAGGACCTCAAGACCATCAACCTTGGGCAGCTTCAGGTCAAGGAGGATAACCTTTGGCCTTCCCGCAGGTTTCTTCTCATAGGGGCCCTTACCAAAGAGGTAATCAAGCGCCTCCTCTCCGTTCCAGGCCACATGGATTCTGTCGCCGAGGTTGCACCACTGAAAGACGTGAAGAATAAGTTCCACATCGTTCGGGTTGTCTTCAACGAGGAGAATCTCTGCGCTGCTTCCCCCAGAGTTCATGCATGTATCTAGCCGAGGGTGAAGAAAAAGGTTGTGCCCTTATCCGGCTCCGACTCCACCCAGATTTCACCTCTGTGCCGGTGAATAATCCGTTCTACGATGGCAAGCCCCACACCGGTTCCTTCCAGGGAGGGGTCATCATGCACCCGTTGGAAAACTCCGAACACTTTTGGGGCATACTTCATATCAAATCCGCTTCCGTTGTCTTTCACATAATACACAGTTCTGCCGTCTCTCTCAGAGGAACCGATCTCAATTTCCGCAATCTCTCTTCTGCGGGTAAATTTGAGGGCGTTCGAAATGAGGTTGGAATATACCTGGTGAAGGAGAACCGGATCTGCACAACAGACCGGCATATCCCTGATCTCCAGGTGCACCGTTCGTCCCGCGGTCTCCGCCCGTAATTCCTCACAGGCATCTTCTGCAACGGAATGGGGATCAATGAGAAACCGGTTGAGGGGTTGCCTGCTCATCCGTGAGAAATTGAGCAGGTCATCGATGAGCATCCCCATCTTCCGGGTGTTCTCCCGTATTTTCTGAAGATACAGCAGGGTATCGGCAGGAAGTGAGGAGGCATGCTCACGGGTAAGAATGGTCGTGAACCCATCGATTGCCCGGAGAGGTGCCCGGAGGTCATGGGATACTGAGTAGCTGAAGGAGTCAAGTTCACGGTTGGCAGCCTCAAGATCTGCAGTTCGGCTCTGTACCCGTTCCTCCAGTTCTTCGTTGAGTTTCCGGTTTTCCTCCTCTACCTGTTTTCGCTCAGAAATGTCGCGACCAACGGATTGAATTTCAATCAGCGTGCCATCCGCGGAAAAGATGCCCCGGTCCCGCCACTGGTGCCATCGTATCTCTCCGTCCGGCAGAATAACACGGTGTTCGATAAGGGATTCTGGCTTTCCAGGGGAGATCTGTTTAAAATGATTCTCGACAATCTTCACATCGTCATCCGGGATTGTTGCCCTGAATTGTTTTCCGATAATATTCCTGCAATTGAGCTGGAAATAGCGGCAGTAGGCCTCATTTACAAAAGTGACCGTTCCATCAGGGAGGAACCGGGTAATAAATTCGGACTGGGCTTCGACAACGCCCCTGTATCGCTCTTCCGATTCCTTGAGCTGCCTCTCACTGCCCTGCAGCCGGGCTATCATCCCTTTCAGGTTTTTCACCATGGAGTCAATGCTCGCCGTAAGATCTCCAAATTCTGTTCCGACTGCGGGGGAGATCTTGTGGTCAAGGTCGCCGCTGGATATGATATTGACATCATCGGAAATCTGTGCGATAGGACGGGTTACGTGGCGGGATATGGCGACAGCTCCGATAATTCCGAGCAGGAGGGCGCCAGCTGCAATGAGGAGATGAAACACAATGAGCTGCTGCTGGGACCGGGCAATGAGGATATCGTCGTATACAATCTCCACGATAAGACTCATATCTGAGCCATAATTCTCATCACGGAGGTCAATGTACAGGTATTTTTTGGTAATACCATTGGGAAGATCCCGGAATTCGCGACTGCTCCGTGTTATGAGGATCTCATCGAGCAAATTACTCAATACCGGGTCCGGAACATAACTTTTGTTCCCGACAAGCCGCTTGGCAGTGGTAAAGATCCTGAAATCCCGTATGTAGGGGTTCTGCCCTCTGACCTTCTGGATCATATCAGTATACCGGAGCGAATCCCGCTCCGATCGGAACGCCTCCGAGGTAAGGCCGAGTTCAAGAATATATTTGTGGTCCGGCGTCGGCATATAGGCAAATTTCTTGAGCTGTCCTGTAGCCTTTTCCTGGACGACACGGTCAGGATAAAAACCGTCAGTATCCTTGATCTGCATCAGGTACTCATAGAAATAGGGGATGGTGACACTGAAATCAAGTCCCTGATCCGGTAGATACGTCGTATACTCCACGACCCCCGAATCATTGATGATATAGAGGTCCATCTCCCCCCCGAGGTCACGTTTGAGCTTCCCGAGGTCCATTTTTGAAGGATCCCCTCCGGTCATATTGTACTCATCAGCAAAGAGAACAAAAGCTGCCTCCATTCTGCGGTTAAGGGTATTATCAAAGAGTTTGAGACCGTTATCGATTGCCTTGACAGAGATATTGATGTTTCCTTCGGTCTGGTTCCGCAACAGGGCAGCATTCTCCTGAAAGTCATTATTTACCATGATGAGGTCGCCAATGGTAATACCGGCCGTAATGAGGGAGATAAGGATGATAATGAAGAGAAGGAGGTAAAATGAAAATGAACGGTTATGGATCAACGGGGCCATAGTGATGTCCAGAGGGGAGCATGGGCTCTCTCACCCGGGCTCTTGTACAGGTGAGGTATAAACACTCCATGCGGTAAAAGATTATGTTTTTACATACTCCGGCACTCATTGATTATAATCGCACCGTCAGTGCCGAGCAAATATTTAATTGAGCAGGCGGATCATAATCGAATGCAATGATCCTGGATCAGGAAAAAATTACCCGTATCAAGAAATTGCTCAAAGCACGGCCCAAGGGCCTCACTATTTCTGATATATCCCACAACCTGAAGATAAACCGAAATTCAGTGGCCAAATATCTCGAAATCCTTCTCATCACCGGGCAGGTCGAGATGAGGATGGTTGGAAATGCCAAGGTTTACTACCTCTCCAACCGTGTGCCGATTTCGTCGATGCTCAAGTTTGCAAATGAGCTCATCCTGGTCCTTGACGGAGATCTGAGGGTGGTGGAGGCAAATGACAACTTCTTCTCTTATTTTTCGGTAAAAAAAGATGATCTCATTGGCAATCCTGTCTCTGTAACTCCTGTGAACACCATAGATAATTTCCGGATCGATGAGCTGGCACGCAATGCAATTGAGTCTGGTGAAATATCCAGGGAACTATCTCTGGTACGGGATAATAAGACAAATCACCTCCAGGTAAAAGTGGTCCCGACTGTCTTTGATGACGGAACCAAGGGTACCACCCTCATCTTTGAAGATATTACCGAAAAAAAAGAGGTGGAGGAGCGCCTCAGGTTCAGTGAGTCCAAGTACCGGGGAATTGTTGAAGATCAGACGGAGATGGTGAACCGGTATGACAAGGACCTCCGGATGTTGTATGCAAATAAAGCAATAGCCGTGCACCTGGGTGGAACACCCGAAGATTTCATCGGGAAAAATATTCTTGATTACCTGCCCGAAGAAGAGAGGGACCAGATACGTGCCCGTATCAAATCCATCACTCCCGAAAACCCCGTCGTAACCACCGAGCATCGTGTTATAATTGCTGAAGGGCAGTACCGCTGGCACCAGTGGACAAACCGCGGGATTTTCGATGAGATGGGAAATCTCAACGTCTACCAGGGTGTAGGCAGGGACATCACCGAGAAGAAAGAGGCAGAACATGAACTCATGGTGAAGGATTTAGCCCTTGCTTCGTCCCTGAATGGTATCCAGATAATTGACCTTTCGGGAAATATCACGTATGTCAACAAGTCCTTTTTAGAGATATTTGGAATTGATGACATAAACCAGGTTCTGGGAAAGTCAATCCGTGAATTTGTAAATGATATAAAAGGTTCCCCCTCATCATTTGAGGAAATCTGGAACGATGTGCAGACGAAAGATAGCTGGGCCGGTGAGGTGGTCGGCAGGAGGAAAAATGGGACTCCGTTCATAGCTATTCTCAATATAAGTCATGTACGGGATTCATCATGCACCTCCATTTGTTATATGGTCTCAATTTTCGATATTACGGAAATGAAGAAGACCAGGGAAGAGCTGCAGCTCAAGGATACGGCGATAGCCTCAGCTACCAACGCCATCGCCATATTCAATCGGGAAGCTCGCCTTATCTACGCAAACGATTCATTTTTAACCGAATTCGGTGTTAACCTCGAAAAAATAAGGGGAAAGCAGTTCGGTG